>CAVYLT010000095.1:0-116597 GCA_963769335.1 Nitrospirota bacterium
AACGAAAATAATATAAGTGGGACTTTAAATATTTTTGTTTCAGCTCGCGACAACTCTGTAAAACGGATAGTCTACGCAGCGAGCAGCTCCACCTATGGTGACCATCCGGGTCTCCCGAAGGTTGAAGATAAGATCGGCAAACCCTTGTCACCCTATGCTGTAACCAAGTATGTGAACGAACTCTATGCAGATGTTTTTGCCCGCTGCTACGGCCTGCAAACAATCGGGCTCAGATATTTCAACGTATTCGGTCAACGTCAGGACCCCGACGGGGCTTATGCAGCGGTAATCCCGAAATGGATTTCCAGTATGATAAAGAATGAACCTGTCTTTATCAACGGCACGGGAGAAACAAGCCGTGACTTTTGCTATATCGATAATGTTATACAGATAAATCTCCTTGCGGCGACATGCGACGACCCGCATACCGTTAACCAAGTGTACAATACTGCCGTGAATGCCCGCACCAGCCTCAACGAACTGTACGAAATGCTACGTTCGAGGCTTGGAAAGTCCTATAGGCACTTACAGGATTTTAAACCGGTTTATCGGGAATTTCGTCCCGGAGATGTTAAGCATTCTCAGGCGGACATAAGCAAGGCTCAGCGTTTGCTCGGATATGCGCCGACTCATACTATAGCACTCGGGTTAGATGAAGCATTAGCCTGGTATCAGCGCGAATTAAGCTAGCGTAGTGCGTCCAACAGTTCTAAACAGTCGCTCTTCTTAAAAAGAGGGGCCTGCAGTCCTTCACGAGCTTTAGGTTCGAACCACCTCCCCAACCCCTCCTTGGTAAGGAGGGGCAGTAAAGAGTCCCTCCCCTTGCTAAGGGGAGGTTAGGTGGGGTGATTTCAGTTGATTGCATAGGTAAATAAATTTACGACGCACTATTCTGCTTTCTGACAATCAAAATTTATCATGTCTTTGAATTGTGAACTCAAAATATGAGCTTTGAACCGAGCATTTTATTTTCCATCCTCGCATCCTATCTGATCGGGGCCATTCCATTCGGCCTTATCTTTTCCAGAATTTTCTCAAACGTCGATGTGCGGACCATCGGAAGCGGGAACATCGGCGCCACCAATGTGCTGCGCGCTGCCGGGAAAACGGCGGCAATCCTGACCCTGCTGGCCGACGCGCTCAAGGGCTACCTTCCTGTTTTCATCGTTCGGCACCTGTTCAATGCGGAGATGACGACCGTACTTGCCGGGGCCGCCGCAATCCTGGGGCACAACTTTCCCGTGTACCTCAAATTCAAGGGCGGGAAAGGGGTGGCCACGAGTTTCGGCGTGGTCCTTGCCGTATCTCCGTGGATAGGTCTTGTCTCTCTTCTCGCATGGCTCTTCTCAGCCATCCTCTGGCGCTATTCATCGCTCTCCGCGCTTGTTGCCTTCGCGTGCTATCCTGCCTTGACGTTTTTGGTTTCATCACCAGTCTCAAAACCGTATCAAGTCCTTTCACTGTTTATCTTCGGCATGATCTACTTCCGGCATCGGGAAAACATCAAACGGCTCATTGCCGGCACGGAGCCCAGGATCGGGAAGAAAAAGAGCATTTAGATTTTGTTAAACGGCAAACTTCGGGTGCAAAAAGGAGCTTTTCTTCTATGAAGTGCAAATTTTCAGTTAGAATTGCCGGTCGTTTCCCTGCAATTCTGCCAGCGGTAATAATTTCTTCCCTACTGTTGCTTATTAACACGGCCTACGCCGATTATGCGGAAGATCTCAAAGATAAGACCCCCGACTTTTCCAAAGTTCAAGAGACATCTCCTTTCTTTATCAAGCCGGTCAGCAAATTGACTATTGAGAATTTTTATTATTCGGACCATGCCGACAGGCCTTACTGTATTGAAAATTCCGAAGGGAGATGTCTTGATAAACAGAATAACTTTTTTACAACCATTGAGGGAAACGCGCAATACGCCAACAGATTTTATGTTTATTACAAATCAGAGTTGAACGAGGACGGAAGGTTTAGGCTGAAAAAAGGCTACGGCTTGCTCAAATTTGGCATTTGGTCCTTTGAAGCCGGCAAAGACACGGTATGGATGGGGCCTGGTTACCACGGTTCCTTCCTTCTCTCCAATAACGCTGAAGGTTTTAATCTTTTCCGGTTGAGAACAGACGAGCCTTTCAGGCTTCCCTGGATCTTTTCCAGGATCGGGGAGTTCAAGTACGATATTTTCAGAGGGTTTGCCGACAATTTCAGTATTTTGGGACAAAGGCTCAGTTGGAGACCGGTGCCGTTGCTCGAATTGGGGGCCAATCAGGCAGTGTATATTCCCCCGAGTAAGCATTACGCTCTTACAGAATACCCTAAAATAATTTTTTCGAATAGCGAGAATTCCGGTCATGAGTCGACAAACCCTTTCGACAATGATCAGAAAGTAAGTCTCGATATCGCGCTTGACATGCCTTTTTTGGGCAAAATCTCTCCTTTTGTGAACGGGAGGATTTATGCCGAATACGCGGGAAATGATTCCTATGCAATCTGGCAGCGTGAAGATACCGCCAATATGCGCAGGGAACCTCTCTGGAAGAAAATAAGATGGCCCTTTCAGTTTGATTTTCTCAATATCGCCTGGTTGAGTGGAGTTTATTTAACAACCGGAGACGTTGATTTCAGGTTTGAATATGCCCAGAATTATGCGAGCTACCCTCTCTTTTACGACTTGTATAAGGAATTGGGGTCTAACAGGCGGCAAGGCGGCTGGTACACTAGTCTCAATACCAACTACGGAATGATAACAGGCCACGAAATGGGCAATGATTCCGAGGACTATTACTTCGAAATTACCATGCGTCACAAACCAGGATCGCTTAAAGTCTATTACGATTTCGAGCGGCATGATTTGTCACAGGATGTCACATACCCGCCGGAACGAAGATATGAATACGGCTTGAGACCGACTTATCAAATCCAAAATTTTACTTTTTTCGCTGATCTTATTTATAATCACTATATAAACGTGAATTACAGTACGAATTCATTATCGTATAACATACATCCTGGTACAGAGCTCGACGAATTTATAGCAGGACTCGGTGTGGAAATAGGCTTTTAACTTTATCGCGATCGGAGAAACCAAACCTTAGCCTTCATTTTAGCTAAAAAACGCGATTTGAAACCGGCTCCTGCATACTACCCTGTTCTCCATCCCCCAGGCTAAATACCCCAAAAATACCCTGTCGACAATCATTATTAATCTTTACTTTTCGCGATAAATCTCTTATAATTAACAAGTTTTTAACTCAGATGTCCTATACTTAATTAGTAAAAGCCGGACGGTCTTATCGCAAATATTTCATGGAACAGGTTTCTAAAGACTTAACGCACTGGTATGCAGTGCATGTGAAATCGAGGCATGAATTTCAGGTATTCGAGAGATTGAAGGGGGCGGGTATTAATACTTTCCTGCCATCCTTGAAGCAACTGAGTAAATGGAAAGATAGAAATAAGCTTATCGAATTCCCTCTCTTCCCGGGTTATCTCTTCGTACAAACCGATAACAGTCATACTGAGCGCCTGGCCATCCTGAAAACAAAAAGCGTGGTTCGCATTCTTGGTTCCGCAACCGGCGAGCCGGAACCCGTGCCCGAGGAACAGATCCTGTCCTTGATGAAACTTATCCATGCCGGCGTGAATCTCGATCCCTATCCCTATCTGCAAACAGGTCAAAGAATCAGAATTAAGAGAGGACCTTTGGCAGGAATCGAAGGACTGCTGGTTGAAAAAGCAGGCCAGCATAGGCTGGTGCTGTCTGTGGACATACTGAATCAAAGCACCTCCGTCACTATACAAGCATCGGAGGTTGAAAATATATAGACCATTTTACGTCTGTTCGAGCCTTTCCCAAATTCGCCTTGACACTAAATCACGATACGTGTTAAAATCGCCATGTTCAATTTTGAACAGTCTATAGTAGAGATCTGCAGAAAAAAATGTCGTTCATAATGTTATTTCCCTGAGATATGAAGACCACCTTGCACAATACGCAGATATTAAGGGATATATCCAAGAATCCGGGTATTTCCCAGAGAGAACTCGCATCAAAGAACGGCATCAGTCTGGGCAAGGTGAACTACGCAATCAGCGCCTTGATAGATAAGGGGTTCATTAAAGTACAGAATTTTAAAGGATCGAAGAACAAACGAAACTATATATACATCCTTACTCCAAAGGGAATATACGAAAAGACTACACAGGCGTCGGATTTTTTAAAATGGAAGATGAATGAGTACGAGCGCATCAAGAGGGAAATAGCTGAGTTGGAAGCGGATATTAACGGCCATCAGGAGCACGGCACGACGGTCGGGCTGCAGGAAACGCAGAACTTTTCCGATGACAAGATTTAGATGTTCACCGAAATATCTTAAGTGTACTTCATGATTTAATACCTCGGGAGTATGCCGGGATAAGAACCGGATACGTTGCTGGCCCGATAATTTACAAATTTTACTGACTTGTCGGTCGATGTGACTGAGAGGGCGGAGCTTCGCAAAAACATTAAAATTGGACACTTCATTTTTCGAGTTGATTCCTGAATTAAAAACGTAAATTAAGGATTTTATCTTTTTAATACATTTGAGAGAGGTGATAATGCAAAACCAATTATCGATCAGCCCCGATGGCAATGAATATCCGCTGCCGCAGAAGGAAGATTACGCACAGGAATTCAAAAGGATATCCGAACTTGCCGCAAGCGCGCGAAAAAACGGTCAGGAAATCGTCGTGGTTATGGGCGTCGGTTTTGTCGGCGCTGTCATGGCTGCAATTGTCGCTGATAGCGTCGACAAACAAGGCAAGCCCGCGAAATTCGTCATCGGTATGCAACGTCCCAGTGTCAGAAGTTATTGGAAAATACCGATGTTGAACCAGGGGGAATCACCGGTCAAGGCGGAAGATCCCGAGGTCGCTCCCCTGATTAAGCGGTGCGTGAAAGATAAGAAGACTCTCATTGCAACCTATACATACGATGTTCTCGCTCTCGCTGACATCGTCGTTATCGACGTGCAATGCGACTACACTAAAAATGAGCTCGGGAATGTCAGAAACGGCCATGTAGACATGGCTGCCCTGGAAGAGGCCTTTGAAATAATTGCCGGCAAAATCAAACCCGATGCCCTGGTATTGACAGAGACAACGGTCGCTCCCGGAACTACGGAGCAGGTGGCCTTTCCCATCATGAAAAAAATATTCACGAAAAGGGGAATACCTACTGAACCTCTGTTGGCGCATAGTTATGAACGCGTAATGCCGGGCAAAGATTATGTATCGTCCATTCGGGATTTTTGGAGAGTGTGCAGCGGTGTCAATGACCGTGCGAAAGAAAAGGTCGTCAAATTCCTGAAGGAAGTCATCAATACAGACAAATTCCCGCTGACTGTTCTTGATCGCCCGATAGAATCGGAAACAGCAAAAATCGTCGAGAACAGTTACCGTGCGACCATTCTTGCCTTCATGGATGAATGGAGTCTTTTTGCTGAAAGAAACGGTGTCGACATTGTCAAAGTGATCAATGCAGTAAAGATGAGGCCTACTCACAGTAATCTGATGTTCCCCGGTCCCGGCATCGGCGGGTATTGTCTGCCAAAGGACGGCGGCTTGGGGATATGGGCGTATAAGCACATTCACGGCTTTGAGGACGATATCTTCCGGATCACGCCGAAAGCCATCGATATCAATGATACCCGTCCTCTCCACAGCGCCCAACTCGTGCGCGATGCCTTGCGGAACATGAATGTCCCTATCGCAGGCGCGGAAATATTGATACTCGGCGCCTCATATCGCGAGGACGTTGGCGACACTCGTTACAGCGGCTCCGAGGTCCTCGTTCGAAGGCTTGCGGAAATGGGGGCCGAAATTCGCGTACACGATCCTTACGTAGATCAGTGGTGGGAATTCAAAAATCAAGAGGCCTATCCAAATAACAGTAAGAGTGTTTTTTTTAGGAATCAAAATAAACTGAAAGACTTGCAGGTGCAGCAGAATCTGGAAAAAGCTCTTGCCGGTATCGATACATTGGTTTTTGCAGTGAGACACAAAGATTATCTCGATCTGATGCCGGACGATATCGTTCGTTCGGTAGGAAAGCCAATTGCTATTATAGACTGCTTCGGCATATTGGATGATAAAAAAATCGAGAAATATCTCGAATTAGGCTGCGAAGTAAAAGGCATGGGAAGAGGGCACATCAGAAGAATAAAAGACCTTGTGAAAAAGAAGTCTCAAACAAGAATCTGAACACTCAAGCGATATCACTTTCAGAAGAAATTGTAATAAATCATTGTCGACGAATCGCAGGAAAAAATGTAACTCGGTAATCTAAATTATTTGAGTAAAAAAAAACGATTTGGGGGCCAAGTAACTCTATGAACAAAATACGTTTTGCACTCGTTGGTTGCGGCAGAATCGCCAAAAAACACGCGGAGATCCTTGCTAAACAAATACCGAACTCACAATTGATCGCGGTCTGCGATGTCAATGGACAGCGGGCAGAAGAATATGGCAAAAAATATGAGGTCCCCTTTTATACGGATATGCGCAGAATGATGGAGACGTCGGGCAAGCAAATCGATGTCATCAATGTCCTTACCCCGAGTGGAAACCACGCTGCACACACTATTGAGTTAGCAAAATATGGCAAGCACATCGTTGTCGAGAAACCGATGGCCCTGACTATCGATGATGCCGAAAATATGATTAGATCTTGCGACCAAGCGGGAATTAAACTATTTGTAGTCAAACAAAATCGTTATAATTATCCCGTCCAAAAACTTCGTACGGCGTTAGAAGAGGGGAGATTCGGCAAACTCGTCATGGGCACCGTCCGAGTCCGGTGGTGCAGGGAACAAAAATATTACGATCAAGATTCCTGGCGCGGTACATGGAAGTACGATGGAGGCGTCTTTACCAATCAGGCAAGTCATCACGTTGATCTGCTCGAATGGATGATGGGCGATGTGGAGTCGGTCTTCGCAAAATCGGCAACTCAGTTAGTGAAAATTGAGGCGGAAGATACGGGCATTGCACTTCTCAAGTTTAAGAATGGAGCACTTGGGGTAATCGAAGCGACAACGGCTGTTCGCCCGAAAGACCTTGAAGGCTCTATCAGCATTTTAGGTGAATACGGTACGGTGGAAATAGGTGGTTTTGCTGTCAATGAAATGAAAATATGGAATTTTACGAACCAGCGGCCCGATGATGCTGAAGTCATTCAAAAATACAAACAAAACCCGCCTGATGTATATGGCTTCGGACATGTAGAATATCTGAAAGATGTCATTGATTGTATACAAAATAACAAAAAGGCCTTAGTAGACGGTCTTGAAGGCAGAAAATCGCTCGAGTTAATTATGGCCATTTATGAATCCATTGAGACAGGGAAAGAAGTTTCACTGCGTTTCACACCGCAAAAGTGTCGTCTTGGGCGTTGACCTGCCGGCCCCAATAAAGAAATTTAGGACGCATACGAGGACACATTGAAGATACCTTTTGTTGACTTAAAAGCGCAATATCTATCTATCAAAGACGAGATCGATAAGACAATTGCAAATGTTATACTGGACTCTGCCTTCATTGGTGGGAACTACCACGAATCCTTTCAAAAAGAATTCGCTGCTTATGTGGGTATCAAACACTGTATCGGTGTCGGAAATGGCACAGATGCTCTTTTTATAGCGCTTAAATCGCTTGGCATTCAATCGGGAGATGAGGTTATTACAGTGGCGAATTCTTTCATCGCTACCTCGGAAGCGATTACTGCTGCAGGCGGCCGGGTCGTTTTTGTTGATTGTGATGAGAATACGTACAATATCGATATCCAAAAAATTGAGAGGGCTATCACAAGCAGAACTAAAGGAATAATTCCTGTTCATCTTTACGGACAACCAGCCGAAATGGATCTAATCTTGGAAATTGCAAAAAAGAACAACCTTTTCGTCATTGAAGATGCTGCTCAGGCGCATGGTGCTCAATACAAGGGAAGAGCGATTGGGACGTGGGGAGACTGTGCGTGCTTCAGTTTTTTCCCGGGTAAAAATCTAGGTGCTTATGGCGATGCCGGCGCAATCGTGACAAACAATGGCGAACTCGCAAAAAAAATACGTATGTTTGCTAACCATGGACGGATTGAGAAATACAATCACGAGTTTGAAGGCATCAATAGTCGTCTTGACGGATTGCAGGCAGCAATTCTCATTGTAAAATTGAAACATCTTGAACGGTGGACAGAACGTAGAAGGCAAATTGCAAATATATATGAGGAGCACCTGAAAGAAGTTGTTGCTACCCCTGCAGTATTGCGCGATGGAAGACATGTCTTCCATCTCTATGTAGTGCGCGTAAAAAAACGACAGCGTGTAGTTGAATTCTTAAAAAGCAAAGGTATATCAACCGGAGTGCACTATCCAATTCCTCTGCCTTTTCTGAAGGCCTATAGCTATTTGGGTCATGCTGCGGAGGACTTTCCCGTAGCAAACTCCCTGAAAGACGATATCCTGAGTCTCCCCATTCATGGCGACATGACCGATGCGCAGGTAGAGTACGTGATTGAAAATGTCAAACTTGCGATAAGTACCATATAACTCCTGCAAAGTGGCACAACGCACATGGTAACCTCAAGAATTAGTAGCAACGCAATCATCTATCCGAACGTAAAACTAGGCCGCAATTGCGTCGTTGAAGATTTCGTCATCATTGGCTCACCGGCAAAAGGCTGCGAGCCAGGTGAACTCGTAACGGTCATTGGAGACGAGGCGGTCATCCGATCACATACCGTAATTTATGCAGGGAACAAAATCGGGAATCATTTTCAGACCGGTAATAAGGCAAATATCCGGGAATTAAACGACATAGGTGATGACGTGAGCGTCGGCTCATTGTCGGTCATCGAACACCATATCAAAATCGGCCGCGGGGTGAGAATTCATACTCAGGTCTTTGTCCCGGAATTCTCAACACTTGAAGACGAGTGCTGGCTGGGCCCTAATGTGGTTCTAACCAATGCGAAGTACCCCAAATCTCCGGACGTGAAGAGCCAACTGCGCGGAGCGCACATCAAACAGGCAGCCATTATTGGCGCAAATGCCACGGTACTTCCGGGAATTGTCATAGGGGTCCGAGCATTCATTGGAGCAGGCAGCGTCGTGACAAGAGATGTCCCCGACGGCACAGTTGTTGCCGGAAATCCGGCGAGCATGATAAAACATATGGACGATCTGCCCTATCATATCCAGGATAAATAAGTTTTTTTTGCTGTAAATTATCGCATCATTGAAAGGAGACAGTTTTGGAAATTAAGTTTGTAGATCTGACGAAACAATACGACGCCTATCGACAGGAAATCGATGCGAGTATCCAAGACGTTATTCTTACTTCTTCATTTATTCTTGGAGAAGCTGTGAAATTGCTTGAACAGAACCTTCGTACTTATACCGGGGCAAGACATGTCATCACATGTGCGAGTGGAACGGATGCTCTTTTGCTGGCCCTAATGGCTTATGATATCAGGGTCGGAGATGAAGTGATCACGACTCCCTTTACCTTTTTTGCTACTGGCGAAGTTGTAGCCATTCTCGGCGCTCGTCCGGTTTTTGTTGACATAGATGAGAAGACCTACAACATTGATCCCGCACAGATAGAACGAAAGATTACCGGGAAGACCAGAGCCATTATGCCCGTGTCACTTTATGGTCAACCTGCGGATATGGATGAAATCAACAAGTTGGCACGTGCTCGAAACATCCCAGTCATCGAGGATGCAGCACAGAGCTTCGGCGCTGAATACAAAAGGAAAAAATCTTGCAACTTGTCTTCGGTCGGATGTACCAGCTTTTTCCCGGCCAAGCCACTCGGATGCTACGGAGACGGCGGGGCGCTGTTCACCAACGACGATGAGCTCGCGATGAAGTTGAGAACCCTCATGAATCATGGGCAATCAGAGAGATATGTTCATAAGTATATTGGTATAAACGGGAGATTGGATTCTCTTCAGGCCGCTGTCCTGAACGTGAAATTGAAATATTATTCTCAGGAAGTCGAAGCGAGGCAGAAAATTGCCTCCCGATACTCGGAAAACCTGGGAAAACGAGATGCCATAGTCCCTTTTATAAAAGAGGACAGGACTTCAGTTTTTGCACAATACTCGATCCGAGTAAAGAACCGAAAAGAGTGTATCCAAAAACTCGGCCAGGCAGGCATTCCTACAGCCGTTCACTATCCTATCCCGGTATACCGCCAGGAAGCGTTTGCGTATCTCAAAGAAAAACCCGAGGCCTATCCCAATACCGAAAAAATATCTTCAGAGATTATGAGCTTGCCAATGCATCCATTCCTCTCCCCGGAAGAACAAAACTATATTATCGAAAATTTCTAAATGCGTAACACATAAGGGCATGGACCTCGCAATCTAAGGACGACGAAAGGATACGAGATGCAGATCATTAGAGGTAAAAATGTATTTATTCACCATTCAGTGAAGTATTATGGAAAGAATTATGTTGGGAAAGATACAATGATTATGGAAAATGTTGTTTTGGGCTACCCAACCAGCGACATTTTTATTAAGATACGGGATGGCAAGCACAACATAGAAGATCTTAAATATGTAGGTTGTAGGATAGGCACAAATTCCATATTAAGACCGGGAGTCTCAATATATAAGGATACTGTAATAGGAAATGAGGTTAGAACCGGTCATAATGTATTAATTCGTGAAAAGTGTACAGTTGGAAACAATGTTCTTCTCGGCACAAACGTAGTAGTAGACAACAATTCTCGAATTGGTAACTTCGTTAGCATCCAATCAAGTGTTTACATACCGACCGGTACTATTATCGAAGATTACGTTTTTTTAGGACCCAACTGTGTTCTTCTGAACGATATGTACCCTATTCGACGGAAAAACGGAAAGCTTTTATCGCCAATTATTCGAAAGGGCGCGACTATTGGTGGAAATGCATCATTGCTTCCGGGGATTGAAGTAGGCGAAGGGGCCTTTGTGGCTGCAAGCGCAGTAGTGACGAGGGACGTGCCGGCGTGGCACATGGCTGTCGGTGCACCGGCCCGCTTTGTTAAACTGAAGAAAGAGCATAAAGTATTTAATTTCATTTATTGAGATTACGATGAGGAACTTCAAAAAGAAAAACATTCTTGTGACCGGAGGAGCCGGTTTTATCGGGAGTCATCTTGTTGACCGCCTCATCAGAGAGGGTGCAGGCCAGGTAGTTGTTATTGACAACATGTTTCTAGGCGCTGAGCTGAACCTGCAAGATGCTCTGGTTCACGGAGTCGTCTTTTATAAGGATGACGCGGAGATACGCAGCTCTCTCGAGTACGTCATCGAGAGACATCACATCGATGCCGTATTCAATTGCGCAACAAAAGCATTGAATTATTCTTTTGTGAATCCGTCAAACGCATGCGACACTAATGTCAAGGTGGTTCTGAACTTGCTCGAACTACAGCGGAAGCAAACTTTCAGTACACTTTGCCATTTTTCATCATCTGAGGTTTACGGAACCGCCGTTTACGAACCCATGGACGAAAAGCACCCCATGCACCCTTTCACAACCTATGCCGCTGGTAAGGCATCTGCAGACCTCATTATTGAAAGCTATGTGAAGATGTTTGATCTTGATGCTTTTATTGTCAGGCCCTTCAACAATTACGGACCAAGACAGAATTACAAAGGTTACCTGGCAGGGGTTATTCCTATTACGGTATCGAAAATACTGAACGGCCAGCATCCGGAAATCCATGGGACCGGTAAGCAGACACGGGACTTTATCTATGTCTTGGATACCATTGATGCGATTATCAAACTATACGGAAAAATGGAAGCGGGCTCTAGTATCAATATCTCAACAGACGGCCAGATTGCCATCGGCGATGTGATTCGAAAAATTGTGAGTATCATGGGATATCAGGGCGATATCATACAGAAGGCCGGACGGAAAGCCGATGTCGAATGTCATAATGCCAGCAATGCCAAAATAAAATCCATGATCGACTTTCAACTGACTCCATTTGATGTCGGTTTGCGGAAAACTCTTAATTGGTACAAAGAACATATTGGAGCCGGACGATGATCAAACTGATAAAGCCTTACATAGCATTTAATGAAGTTGAAGAAGAATTTCAAGAAATCTTCGAAACGGGATGGTTCACTCGTGGAAAATATGTAGATATTTTTGTGGATGAGATCAAAAGGTACACTGGTGCTCGCTTCGCTTTTCTCACCACGTCTGCAACGACAGCGCTGTGGATGTGTCTCAAACTTCTTGAGATTGGTCGGGGTGATGAGGTCATTGTGTCTGACTTTTCCTTTCCGGCAACAGCTAATGTAGTTGAAGACTTAGGTGCAATTCCTATTTTTGCGGACGTTAGTCTTGAAACCTTCAATATGATCCCACAAGAATTGGAAAATAAAATAACATCTCGTACAAAAGCCGTGATTTTTGTTGATGCTCTTGGTAGTCCGAGTGGCCTTCACGCGATTCAGTCGATTTGCCGGCAAAATAAAATTCCGCTAATCGAAGATGCAGCGTGTGCAATTGGCAGCAGCGAGAGAGGGACCAAGTGCGGAAATATAGCCGACATAACCTGCTTTAGTTTCCATCCTCGCAAATTACTAACCACGGGAGAAGGAGGAGCTATTGCAACAAACAACGATACTTGGGCCAAAAAGCTTGCTCTAAAACTCAGCCACGGTGCCATTATGGAAAACGGGAAATTCGATTTTATCGATTACGGTTACAATTTCCGGCTACCTGAATTACAGGCAGTAATGGGGATAAAACAACTAGCTAAGCTGGATACTATTGTCCGGGCACGTAACATGATGCGCGACGCCTACATTCAGAGACTAGAATCTGTTGGATTCGATGCTCAACGTAGAGGAGAAGGAGTGGTCCACAATATTCAGTCACTCGTGTTCAAAGTACCCAGACACGTCGATCGTGATATCTTGATTGCAAAGCTAAAGACAGAGGGAATTGAAACGACATTAGGCACATATTGCTTGAGTGGAACAACAGTTTTCAAAAAAAAGTACAATAATTTCCAGAAGAACTCCGCTTTTTTAGAAAAAAATACTATCACACTACCCTGCCATAGTGCTGTAGACATTGATTTCGTTTGTGATAAAGTTAGGAGTTGCATATGACAATTGTTGAATTGAATAATTCCCTGGAAGGAAAGTATGAAGAATATCTACTGACGCACTCATCATCGTTATTCTATTCGTCTTTGAAATTTCGGAATTTTATCTCACACCTCTTAGAGTGTGAGCCAATATATTTGTTAGCAATGGATAAAGAAGAGGTTAAAGGAGTACTGCCTTTAATGAGAAAGAACGGGGAACTGGGTTATGTTTATAATTCCTTGCCTTATTACGGTAGTAACGGAGGCATTATCGCCGACGACGATAAAACAGCCGATGAATTGCTGAAACACTATATGGTTTTGGCATCTGATGAAAAGGTTCTTTCTGCAACCATAATATCGAACCCCTTGACGAATTCTTTTAATGTCGAATATCAATTTGATGAAAAAGACGAGAGGATCGGCCAACTAACTCCTCTCGAAAACTCCGACGATTTTGAAACCTCTTTTTTTTCCAGAATTGACTCCACTGCGAGAAGAAACATAAAAAAAGCTATAGCCAAAAATTTCAAAATCCAAATTGATAACGAACAGGAAGATTTTCTTTATCGAGTGCACTCGGACAATATGAAAGCTGCGGGCGCACAATCAAAAAGCAAAAAATTCTTTCAAAGCTTAAAAGAATATTTTGTCCCGGAGGAAGATTACAATATTTACATAGCGTATCTTGACGGAGTTCCTGTTGCAGGGCTGTTACTTTTCTATTTTAATAAAACGGTTGAATACTATACGCCTGCAATTCTCACCGAGTACCGCACATTCCAGCCATTGGCTTTGACTATATATCGAGCCGTGATCGATGCAGCAAAGAGAGGTTTTACGTTGTGGAACTGGGGCGGTACTCATTTGACGATGGACGGGGTTTATAAATTCAAAAAAAAATGGGATAGCTTTGACAAACATTATTATTACTACACCACTATCCGTAACGAATTGGTCAAAGATCAAAAAAAAGAAAGATTGCTGAACTTATATCCAAATTTTTTTGTGATTCCATTTAGTAAACTGAGATAGGAGAAAGTAATGAAAAAAATTTTAATATTCGGCACTTCAGCATTTGCAGAAGTCGTCTATTGGTATTTTAAAGAGGACAGTGAGTATCAAGTTATGGCATTTACTGCAGAAAGGGAGAAAATTGAAAAAAATGAATTATATGGATTGCCCGTTGTCGCTTTCGAAGACATCCAAGATAAATATTCTCCGGATGATCACTCCATGTTTGTGGCAATAGGCTTTGCAAAATTAAACGCGGTTCGAGCCGATTTTTATAACCGTGCCCTTGAAAAAGGTTACAAATTGGCGACATACGTTCATTCCGGAGTTAAGGTGTGGCCTAACAACAAGATCGGCCAAAATACTATTATTTTTGAAAACAACACGATTCAGCCGTTTGTTGAGATAGGAGATAATACAGTATTATGGAGTGGAAATCATATCGGGCATCACTCAAAAATCGGGAATAACAGCTTCATAACGTCTCATGTTGTTGTTTCAGGATTTGTTAATATTGGAAATAGCTGTTTTATCGGAGTTAATGCAACCTTGAGAGATGGAATCTCGATAGGACGTGAGAATATAATAGGGGCCGGCGCGCTTATAATGAAAAGCACAAAGGATAATGAAGTGTATCCGGCAAACCGGACACGCCCCATGAACCAAAGTAGTTCAGCTGTCAATTTGTGAGGTGCTTTTATGAGACAAGATTTAACGGAAGTAGAAAAACTTTATTCTGAAAATCTTAAGAAGTATGGCGTGCAATCAAAGAGTGTCGGTTGGCCAGACCCTGATGCGCATAATTTGCGGTTTGATAAATTAATTGAAATATTTGAGAAAGATGATCAAGATGGAGGGATATCCATAAATGATTTAGGATGTGGATATGGTGAATTATGTAAATATCTGCAATACCGGCGAGTACAGGTAAAGAAATATATTGGATATGATATTAGCGAACCTATGATCAATAAAGGGAAAGAGTACATTAAAGATCAAAATGTTGAATTTGTTGTTAATGATAGAATTCTTCAAATGGCAGATTATTCGATCGCATCTGGTATTTTTAATGTTAAGCTCAATGAGGATAAGAAACAATGGGAAGAGTACATCTTCGATGTATTGGCGAATATGAATCAATATTCCTTAAAAGGTTTCTCATTTAATTTACTATCAGTTTATGTCGATTATACGAAACCTCATCTTTTTTACGGAGACCCTTTGGTTTTTTTTGATTATTGCAAGAAAAACTTTTCGAAGCAGGTCTCTTTGTTGCATGATTATCCATTGTATGAATGGACCATGCTAATAAGGAAATAAGAATATGAAATGGAAAAAAGTCGGATTGTTGTTCGGCCCAGAAAAAAATTTTGAGTGGATGCAGTCACACGCGACTCATCCTTTCACGTTGAGAATTTCTGAAAGCCGTTATCGGGTGTATTTTTCCTGCAGGGATAAGAATGGTTATTCAAATGTAGCCTTCGTTGAACTTGATATCAATAATCCCCAAAATATACTTGCGATCTCCGACAGCCCGATATTAAGGCCAGGGGATGTTGGCACCTTTGATGAGCATGGTGTGTTTGGAGGGTGTTTGGTTGCCCAGAGGAATAAATTGTATATGTACTATCTCGGATGGATCGCCAGTTATAGACGACCTCTTTTCTATTCATCAATAGGTTTGGCGATAAGTGATGACGGTGGCCGCTCTTTTTGTAAGTTGAACGAAGCTCCAATAATTGAGAGAAGTGCATATGACCCTTGCGGAGTTTTATTGCCATGTGTTTTGAAAGAGGACGGAGTATGGCGGATGTGGTATGGATCACTAATTCGTTGGGAAGTGGATAGAGCAACCCTAAGATCGGTTTACAATACAAAATACGCTACTTCTCAAGACGGTCTCCATTGGGACAGAAACGGAATAGTTTGTTTAGATTTTGAAGACGGGGAGCGGAATGTAGCGCACCCATTTGTTTTAAAAGAAAGCGACGGGTATAGAATGTGGTTTTCCTATAACAGGGGAGACGGCTACAGGTCCGGTTACGCAGAGTCATCTGACGGCATCGTTTGGCAAAGAAAAGGAACGGGAATTCTTGAATTGTCTAAACATGGTTGGGATTCACAAACCATACAACATCAGCATGTTATTAATCACGGCGGGACAAAATTTATGTTTTATAACGGCAATAACTTTGGGCAAGATGGTTTTGGACTGGCAGTAGAGGTTGAAGGTTAAAAAGTCCCGTTGAGGGCATAGAGAGTCAGATCAAATAAAGGAAGAGTCAATCATGAAAATATGTTCAAGGTGTATATATGATGAAAAAACCCCAAAAATATCTTTTGACAGCGAGGGCGTATGTAATTATTGCAAGATCTTTGACCAGCTTAATCTGTTATATCCAACAGGTGAAGATGGCAAGAAGATTTTAAGCGGGATAATTGAAGAGATTAGGGAAAAAGGGAAAAACAAAAAATACGATTGTGTCGTCGGAGTCAGCGGCGGGACCGATTCATCGTATCTAATTTATCTAATAAAAAAACAGTTTGGCTTACGGCCTTTGGCTGTTCATTACGATAATACTTGGAACAATGCGATATCCACCGAGAATATTCGTAAGGTGTTAAGTAAGCTCGAAATCGATTTGTATACACATGTCGTTGATAATGGTGAGATCGACGATATTTTCCGTTCTTTTTTTAAGGCAAGCGTACAGGAATTAGATTGCAGTACTGATATCGGGTTAGCGTCTGTTCTCTATATGGCCGCGGAAAAGTATGGGGTTAAATATATTATAGAAGGCCATTCATTTAGGACTGAAGGAGTGGCTCCACTCGGATGGTCGTACATGGACGGCAAATATATAGAGAGCATTCAAAAGCAATTTGGTACCTATCAAATAAACACATACCCGAATATGAAACTTACACAGTTTTTACGCTGGATAGCAATCAGAAGGATAAAAAAGATAAGGCCTTTATGGTACATCGAATACAATAAGAGGGACGCCCAAGAATTTCTCACCAAAGAATTTGGATGGGAATACTATGGAGGACACCATCTTGAAAATAGGATAAGTTCATTCAATATGAGTTATTATGCACCAAAGAAATTTCGAATTGACCAAAGGAAGAATGCGTATGCAGCCGCTGTCCGCTCCGGGCATATGTCTAGAGAAGAAGCCCTCGATTTAATGAAAAAGGACCCGCATATAGAAACAGGCCTAGTAGAGTATTTTAAAAAGCGCTTGGGCTTTACGGAGGAGCAATTTAATCAAATAATGAATTTACCTCCGAAGACATTCAAAGATTATAAAACATATAAAAAGACTTTTGAAAGATTGAGACCCTTCTTCTGGGTAATGTACAAAATGAACCTTGTACCCCATTCTTTCTATATTAAATATACTTCGAAAAGTGAAATTTGATGATTACTATCGTTGATTATGGAATGGGCAACTTGGGCTCGATAGCCAATATGCTCAAGAAAATTCAAGTCCATTCTGTTATTACCTCAGATGTAGCCGAGATAGAGAAAGCAACCAAGATTATTTTGCCTGGGGTAGGCGCGTTTGATAACGCAATGAAAAGAATTAATGAAAACGGCCTGAAAGAGGTTTTAGAGCATAAGGCACTGGTCGAACAGGTCCCAATTTTAGGTATTTGCCTCGGGATGCAACTGCTAACGATGTCAAGTGAAGAAGGGCGCCTTCCAGGGCTCGGATGGGTAGCTGCTACCACGAAACGATTTCCTCCTGATCAAAACCTGAAGGTCCCACACATGGGCTGGAACTTGGTTTCAAAAGCTTCTTATAGCGTCTTGACTGAATCATTTACAGATGAATACAGGTTTTACTTTGTCCATTCATACTATGTCAGAGTCGAGGATACAAAAGATTCTATTTTAAAAACCACTTATGGGATAGAATTCGATTCAGCAATCCAGAGAGATAATATCTATGGCGTGCAATTTCATCCAGAAAAAAGCCACAAGTTCGGGATGAAGCTTCTCGAGGTTTTTTCACGAATATGAAAATGCTACGGACGCGCATCATTCCTTGTCTCTTGCTCCGAAACGAGTCGCTTGTGAAGACTGTACGGTTTGGCAAATTCGGTTACATCGGAGATCCGATTAACACCTGCAGGATTTTCAATGAGTTGGAAGTTGATGAATTGGCATTCCTTGATATTACGGCCAGCCGCGACAAGAAGGTGCCGAATTTCAAAATTCTTCAAGAAATAACGAATGAGTGTTTTATGCCGCTGTCTTACGGGGGGGGGATCACGTCGTTAAGTACCGCTGAAAAAATATTTAAAATCGGCTTTGAAAAGGTTGTTTTAAATTCAGTGACCTTCGAAGATAATAATCTCATTTCGGATATTGCAAAGGCATTTGGAAGTCAAAGCGTCATTGTTGCTATTGATGTTAAAAAAAACCTTATGGGGAGATATTCTGTTTATAGTCTCTCAGGATCTGTTAATCAAAAGCGTGAACCAGTGCAATGGGCCAAGGAGATGGAATCGAGGGGTGCTGGCGAAGTTTTACTAACCTCAATTGATCGTGAGGGAACATGGAAAGGCTATGATATAGATTTAATAAAAACGGTAGCTGATTCCGTTTCAATACCGGTTATCGCAAACGGTGGAGCTGGCTCGATTGAGCATATAGGAAATGCAGTGCGGCATGGACATGCATCCGCTATTGCTCTTGGCAGCATGGTAGTTTACCAGAAGCAAGCAATGGGGGTATTAGTAAACTTCCCGAACAAAATTGAGCTTGAACGTGCAATAGCAGCGGACAAATAGCATACATAAGAACTAGTGATTGCAATGTTTCCCCGGTTTGAGCACCTTCGATTGACGGAAACAATTTGAGGAAAAGTTATGGTTGGTATACAGGATATTGGTTTTTACATCCCCGATTTTAAAATTTCAAACTTCGACAGAAAACAAAAGTACGGGATTGATGACGCATTCATAGAGGAAAAACTGGGAATACGGTGCGTTGCTGTAAAGAGCAAGGATGAGGAGACATCAGATTTATGTGTTAAAGCTTTCCGGTCTCTGCAAGCTAAGGTGGATATTAATAAAGATTCAATTCAGCTAATAGTCGTAGTAACTCAGAATCCTGACGTTAATATCCCCCACACGTCTGCTATCCTCCATGGAAAACTCGATTTACCGCATAAGTGCGCCAGCTTTGACATTTCCCTTGGTTGTTCAGGCTATGTCTACGGGTTGTCAATTGTACATGCCTTTATGAAGGAGAATGATATTTACAAAGCATTGTTGTTTACATGCGACCCTTACTCAAAAATTGTTGATGAGGAGGACAAAAATACTTCACTACTGTTCGGCGATGCTGCTTCCGTCACCTTGATAAGCAGTAATCCTTTATATAGTTTTGGGAAAATGACATATGGCACTATTGGAAAGGGCTACAAAGAACTGACATGCACCGATGGGAAATTGTACATGAATGGAAGGTCTGTGTTTAATTTTGCCGCGCAGTATGTACCTCCGGACATACTTGATTTATTGAGGAGAAACGGCATGAACATCGACGATATCGATAAGTACATTTTCCATCAAGGTAGTAAATATATTGTAGATACTCTAATTAAGCGGACAAACTTGGCCAGAGATAAAGTTGCTTATGACATTTATAATTATGGAAATACAGTGTCATCATCAATACCGATAATTCTTCAGGAAGAGATTAAAAAGTCCTCTAATAGAACCATGTTGCTCAGCGGTTTTGGCGTAGGTCTTTCATGGGCAAGTATGTTGGTTAACCGAATATAGCGTGAGCTTAGGAGATAAAATAAATGATAACATCTGAGATGCTGAAAAAAGATCTCAATACGAAAGAGATGAGTATTAATACACTATCCTTATCCGATGATGCAGACCTGTTCGAACAGGGGACTGATTCGTTGGATATGATGAATATCGCACTTATGATTGAAGAAAAATATCAAGTCAAAATACCAGATGCAGAATTGGCGAAACTCAGGACATTACGTGATATTGTAATTTACATCAACCAGTATTCGAAATGACAAATAGTCTAGCCGAATTGAACAATGTTAGTTTTCAACTTTTTTTAGGCACAATTATCTAAGTGAGCGCTGTAAAAACGCGTACCATAGAATACCCTATCAAAAAACAAAACAATGCTATTGCAGAAGGTTATGAGCTTATGAGGGTCGCAACAAAACAGAAGCCGAAGGTGATGATAGGGTTATCTGAAGTTGCTGGTTACAATAATGGTCTGAAACGCGGGTTTGAGGAACTCGGAATCGAGTGTGCTTTTATCGAGCTATACAATCATAAATTCCAATATGGAGCTAATAAATCGAGAAATATTTATATCAGATTTGTTCAATTTTTAGGTGACAAAAGGATCTCAACTCCTCAGGATAAATTCTTAAAAAGAGTGTTTTGGATCCTCTGTCAGCAAATTAGCATATCTCCTCTATTCCTTTGGGCACTCCTGAAATATGATGTTTTTATTTTTGGATTTGGGGAATCTTTTTTTAGGTCTTATGACCTGCCAATTTTAAAACTGCTTCGTAAAAAGCTGATATTTATCTTTTACGGCAGCGATTCCAGACCCCCCTATTTGAATAAAAAATTTTTAAATTCGTCGACTCAGGAATGCATTCGAGCTTCGTATTTAAAGAAACGACAAATTCAAAAAATTAACAAATATGCCGATATCCTTATCGATAACCCATTAAGCTCACATTTTCACGAAAGAGAGATTATTGCAGGGATGAGAATGGGTATCCCTTTTGCCATGCAGCATCGAATCAGTGAGCCGAAGCTACAAAAGAGAGACAATATCCGCATTCTTCACGCACCTTCTGACCCTGCAGGAAAGGGAACAGAAATAATTCGGCAAAGTATTAAGAATCTAGTGCGAAAAGGTTACCAGATTGAATTTATTGAGATTGCTGGAAAACCCAATAGAGAAGTTCTTGAAGCGCTGTCGACTTGTGATTTTGTTGTTGACGAAATATATTCAGATGCCCTTATGGCGATGTTTGCCACTGAAGCTGCATATTTTGGAAAGGCAGCAGTTGTCTGTGGATATGCTACCCTCCAGGACTTCGGTGATCTACCCCAAGAGTGCATTCCGCCTGTACATCATAGTCATCCGGATATGATTCAGGAAGCTATTGAACTGTTGACTGTTAACAAGAAATATCGAATAGAACTTGGGGAGAGGGCAAAAAAGTTTGTTCAGGAATATTGGACAGCACGGACTGTTGCTGAGCGTTATCTTAAACTAATCAATGGAGAGCATACGAGGGAGTGGTTTTATAATCCACAAAATGTTCAATACCTATATGGATGGGGCTTCTCGGAACAAAAACTGAAGGAACACCTGAAGCGCTTTATTGATTGCGGAGGTAAAAAGGCGCTTCAACTATCAGATAAGCCTGACTTGGAACAACGCTTCATAGATTTTGCTCAGTCCGGCCTAAGATGATGCTGCGACGTTTTTTAAAAGATAGTTTTGTTTACGGCACCGCGAACATTTTTGCTAAAGGTGTCGTTTTCTTACTTATCCCGATTTACACGCGAGCATTTTCTCCGAGGGACTTCGGGATTGTTGACTACCTTGCCACTTTCGCACTTATGATGAGCGTCATTATCCCTTTGGGGATATCTAACGGAATCGCAAGATATTTTCCCGATGCGAAAACGGACACTGAAAAAACTGGCTATGCCTCTACTGCTTTCTGGTTTACCCTATTTGTCTATGTACTCTTTACAATCGTTGCGATTCTTTTTCAAGATGCATTGACGTCCTTGCTCCTCGATTCCCTCGAGTGGAAGAGAGTGTACCTGTTCTCAATTATCGCTATCGCTGCTAATGGAGTGTTATATTTTTTCCAAAATCTTCTCCGCTGGCAATTGCAAGCCCGCAAGTTTATTGTTTCCAGCCTCCTTTCAATCATTCTTACCGCCCTCGTTACCGTCTTCTGCGTTGTCACGCTAAAAACTGGTATTATAGGTATCTTTTATGGTCAAGTTGCAGGAGCGGTGACTGGCGGCGTGGTCGCTTGGCGTTACAGCAGAAATTATGTGAAACCTACATTCAATAAGGATAAGCTGAAGGTAATGTTGCTGTTCAGCCTTCCAATGGTCCCCGCTCTGCTTGGAGAGTTCTTTTCTATGTACATTGACAGAATTGCCATAAAAAAAATGATGACGATGAGCGATGTTGGCCTCTACGGCATAGGTTTCAGATTTGCGTCTGTGGTCAATTTATTAATGACTGGTTTTTCCACTGCATTGACACCTCTTATTTTCTCCCATTACAGGGAAGAAGCAACACCACGGGAAATATCCCGCATTTTCTCCTATTTTATTGCTCTGGTTATTCCCTTATTGATTGCTATCAGCTTTTTTTCCAGGGAGGTTCTATGGATTTTTACGACGCCACGCTATTATTCAGCGTGGACAGTCATTCCGATCTTGTCTGCAGCTAGTTTGCTATTTGTTATGTATAATTTTGCGCCCGGCCTCGGTATTGCCATGCGAACCAAAACCATCGCCCTCATCCACATTACCGCCGCATTGCTTAACGCCGTTCTCAATTATTTCCTGATACAGGTGCTTGGTATAATGGGGGCAGCGTTATCTACTCTTGTGAGCGCAGTATATTGCTTCCTTTGTTACATGGTATTGAGCCAGAAATTGTATCCCGTACCACACGCTTGGAAAAACATCATACTCGCAGTCACGGCCGGAGTAGCGTGTGCCGTGACATCGGCCATCGTGCTTCAATCAAATTCATTCTCAATCTCTTTGTTAGCGGTCAAACTTCTCGTGTTTATCGTTATTGTTCCACCCATTTCATGGCTTGTGCTCGGATCAAACGAAGTTCGTTCGATAGCCTCTAAAATATTCCCCCAATTGATCTCAAAACCTTCAGGAACAACGGGTAGGATTTGACATGGTAATTGGAGAGGTTTCCGGTGAAAAAAAGCTTGGACGGCATTATATTGATTTTTCATCGTCAGTGCAGGCCGTTAAAAATGGTTTATATGGCCCTCTGGATTCTGCTGGCGTTCCTATGGTCGATTACGATCGTATCTTCCGTGGCAGAACCACCCGCTTCGGTATTCACTATACGCCCGTAACCATTGCCCAATATGGCCTCGGCCTTTTCGAATTATACTTAAGAACGCAGGAATCTAGCCACTTAAGGCTTTTCCTTGCCCAAGCTGACTGGCTGGAGCGCAATCTTGTCACTACCTCTGGTGGACTTGGCCTCTGGTTGCATGGCTTCCCGCTTCCCAGTTATCATTTGGCTCCACCTTGGGTCTCCGCCATGTCGCAGGGGCAGGGGATGTCCGTTCTGCTCAGAGCATACCAATTGACGAGTGAGCAGCGCTTCTTAGATAGCGCCTTTAGGGCGTTCGAGGCATTTCACCATGACCTTCTCGAAGGCGGCGTCTGCACCCGGGACGAACACGGTGCTGTATGGTTTGAAGAGTTCCCGAGCAGTCCTGCCTCTCATGTTCTGAACGGATTTATTTTTGCACTTTGGGGCCTGTATGACCTGTATCGTGCAACCAATAATGCGGATGCTTTGAACTATTGGAATAGCGGCATACTGACCCTACGAAAAAACCTCTACCGCTATGATTGGCGCTCTTGGTCGCGGTATGATCTTATTCGCGACGAAAAGGCAGCATGGGACTATCACCAAACACATATCTTGCAGCTAACAATTATGGAACGCTTGACAGGCGAAAAAATTTTTGGAGAGTATGCAAAACGCTGGCAAGGTCGTACGTCGCGCAGCTTTCGTACATTCCTCTCCATCGAGAGATTTGTGCGTGGGGTCTTACGCCGTCTGCGAATTTTGCCGCGCGCGAAAGTCATGGGGATTACTATCCCTGCTGCTGATATGACTGCGTACGCTCAGACGATACCCGTTTATGTCGAAAAGGAACAACAATGATCAGTCTGTTAGTCCCGGTCTATAACGAAGCTGATACTATCGCTGCTTTTTTAGCAGCGGCGGATAAAGTAAAAAATGAAATTTACGAGATTATCATTATTGATGATGGATCCTCCGACGAGACACTCTCGGTCCTCAAGCAGACGATCTCTACGGCAGAGATGACAGTTAAAGTAATTTCTTTGCTGACTAATACTGACAAAGATAGGGCAGTTCTTGAAGGCTTGCAGCATGTCGAAAGTGAATTTGTAGCCATCATGGATGTCGACTTGCAGTTTCCTTTTTCCGAGATGCTGCGCATGAAAAAAGTACTCCTAGAAAAAGAAGCTGATATCGTCATTGGCTTAAAAAAAAATTATAGCTCACGATGGAATCGCATTTTTCGTTTGTTTGCGGCAATAAGCTTCACTAAAATGTTTACTAACAATATAAGCGATTTTATAGTTGGCAGGAGCAGCATCGTCAAACAGGGCTTGCTGCGTTACATGGGAAGCCATACTTTTTCGTTAAAGGGTGTGCTTTATGATCTGTCTCCAAAAACAGAATTTGTGAAAATCTCGATTCGCGAACGAACTCAAGGTACATCAAAAATGCACGTTTGGAAACTTCTCAATGTTTTCACGTCAACATTCTTACTTGCATTTCCTAATGTGGTACGAATCTCCTTCCTCTGGAGTTTGATCTTCGGCAGTTTCGCGTTAGTGTATTCAATCCGCATAGTCTATACAAAATTTACAAATGGTTCTCCGGCGGGATTCCCGTCACTCATGATCACTCAACTGATCGGGTTTACATTCGTCTTCCTTTTTATTGGGATATTGGGCGAATATATAAACGCAGTGATGAAACAAACCATACTTAAAAAACCTTTTGTGCATGTGAAAGAATTTCTCCATAATAAGAAATTGACCAGCGCAAACCCCAAGGCTTCGAAGAACAATTTTGACGTTAATCAGGACTCAAATTCAGAAATAAAAAAAAGGGGCGCCTGCATATGGCTAACAGGTCTCCCCTGTTCAGGAAAAACCACGATTGCAAACCTGCTTGTTATGCGCCTTATGGAAAGGGGAGTAAGGACGAGTCTTATGGACGGCGATATCATCCGCGTTCACCTCTCTCACGACCTTGGATTCAATCCAGAGGACAGGAATCGCAATGCGAAGCGGGTCGGATTTATTGCTTCGGAAATTGTTAAACATTCCGGCATCGCAGTTTGTGCACTGATCAGCCCCTACCGCTCTACGCGTGAGGAGATGCGCAGAATGGTAGGGGAGGGAAATTTCATAGAAGTTTTCGTTGATGCTCCAGTTGAAGTGTGTGAACAACGGGACATCAAGGGACACTATGCACGAGCCAGACGAGGTGAAATCCAACAATTCACCGGCGTTGATGCTCCATATGAACCGCCCATGGCGCCTGATGCGCACCTTCGAACAGATGTTGTCAAGCCCGACGAAGCTGTCCAAATAGTCATTACCCTACTCGAGGAAAAAGGATTCATACCACGCGGTTAACCATGGGTAGAGACAAGGGGACATTGCCAAATTTTATCGTCGTCGGAGCAGCTCGGTCAGGAACTACGTCGCTTTTCTATTACCTCCTCCAACACCCGGATATTTACGTGCCAAAAAGAAAAGAGTGCATGTTTTTCTCAGGGATTCAGAAGGATTTTCATGGAAGAGGGGAAATTTTCAAGAAAAGTATAGTTTCTGATCTGCAGGATTACAAAAAGCTGTTTTCTCGAGTCAAAAACGAAAAAGCGATTGGCGAGGTCTCGCCGGACTATCTCTATTATTATGATAAAAGTATCAAGAACATTAAAATTATCCTCGGAAGCGACGTCAAAATTATTATTATACTTAGAAATCCCGTGGAGAGGGCATATTCTCACTATTTGCATCACGTGCGGTATGGGATAGAGGAGCTTTCGTTCGAAGATGCGCTTCATGCTGAAGCAAAGCGAATGGAAGAGTGCTACTTCTGGGCTTTTTATTATGCGGCTGCTGGTTTCTACTATCCTGCTCTCAATTCTTACTTTAGCAATTTCCCAAATGTTAAAGTCTACTTGTATGACGATCTCGAACGAAGTCCACTGGATCTTATGAGAAACATTTACTCCTTTCTTACAGTAGACTCAGCGTTCATTCCCGACGTAAGCAGTAAATACAACGTGTCGGGTGAATATAAAAATGCTTTTATTAAAATACTGTCACAAAAAACCGACAGCTTAAAAAAGATGTTTTATCCTGTATTCAAACAATTGTCCGAGAGCCAGAGCGGGAGAAAGACTCTGGAAAGGGTCTTGTCAAAAGTACTTGTAAAACCCAAACTCAAAGCTGAGACGCGGAGATATTTGCAAGCGCTTTTTCGAGAAGATATTCTGCAAACACAGGATTTGATTCAACGCGATTTGTCATCGTGGTTGTAATGAAGTTTTTTTACAAAAAGATCCATCCCATTGAATTTATCAATGCAAATAGAATCTCTTTCATCCAAATTAATTCGGCAGAAGAACAGCACTTGGTTCGTTAAGCATGGAGCTGTGTGGTTTTTTCTGCTTGCATTAGTATACCTTCATGTATTTTCAATGCAGCCGCTTCCTCTCCACGGTGATGAGTTGTTCTTCCTCAATAAAGCCGAATTATTTCACGATCATGTCTATGACTTTACGTCAGACTCCTTTAAACTCTTCCGTTTTTATAGAATCCTCGGACGGCCGTTGAACTTTCTTGCCTATGTCATTGCCGGCAAGTATCCTGTAATTCTTACAGCTGTTCTTACTTTCAGCGTTTGCTTTTTCCTTTATGCCTACTCACGAATTTTGTCATCATTTATTTCCCATCACAATTCACACGTGCCGGATCTCATGTCTTTTATCACACTTACAGTCCCTTTTTCATACTACCTTGTTTTGCTCAGAGTAGTTTTTCATGAAATTGTGACGATGGGACTGATTCTATTTTGCCTCTGGCTCGTCAAAAAATATCCTTCAGCCCGCAAACAAACTCTTTGGGCCTTCGGCATAGCCATTACTTACACGATTTCACTTTATGTTTATGAGTCCTCTCTGCTTATGCCATTCTTTTTTGTCACCCTGCTTTTGCTTTTCGCAGACCGACATGATATTTCGATTCGGTCAATCAGTATCCTGGCCTTTTTTTTAATTTTAAGCTTTTTCCTTTATATTTATTTGCAATTTTTTTATTTGGCAAATCAACCTAAATTATCCGATTCGATGGCTTCTTATGCTCCTTACAGCATTGGATTAAATTACGGTGAACAGTTCTTGAGAATCCTGCTTTACGGCATATATCATCTTAAATGGTCTTTTCTGACAATACTGAGGATGAGTGCCGTCTTTACGATTCTCGATTATATTGTCATGCTTGTTGCGTTGACCTCTTCGAGTTATTTCTTCTGGAGGTTGCTATCGTACGAAGATACCTATGTTCCCCGCGAGAAAGCAGGTTCTGTCATAATAGCAGGAATCTTGTTCTTCTGCGCGAGTTTTGGTCTCTGGGTATATTATTGGATATTCAAAAAAGCCATCGTGTTTCCTCCCTTTTATACCGTGCTATTGCCGGCCACAGGAGTTTCTTTTGCGCTTGTTGGAATATTGTCAACATTTGCCGACATCATCAGGAGAAATAGAGAACTTCGCGTTGTTATAACATTAGTATTCTCATGCTTATTGGTTACTAACGGGGTTCTTGTGCTGTCATCGCGCTTTGCTATCTCAAACACTGCACGTGAGATAGTCCAGTATGCAAAAACACTTAATAAGCAATTCGGTTCGTCTGCAAAATCAAACCGAAACCTCATCCTGCTCGACTTGCCGACAAAGTCTTTTTATGACCGACGGAAGTTACGGTATGAATCATTACTCACATATTGCCTGCAAAAGGGAAACATACAGTGGGGAAATATCGAAATGATTTCAAATGCGATTTCACTTGATGGATCCGGGGCTCTTATTGCATTGCCTCAAGGTAAAATTTTGTTGCCGGCAGAAACCCTGATTGTCAGATATAAAGAAAAAGGTTTATTTCAAAAGGTGAGTCCCGAGGAAATAAGATCCTTAGCTTTCAGCCATAATAAATCGAAAGATCCATTTCAAGTGACATTATTCAACTATAAATTATTTTATAGCGTGACGCGGGCGAATATTGTCCTTGAAAAAATATTATAGCAACACTTATAACTTTTAATTAACTCAACGTGGATTCTCTATAAATGACGTCACAACCTGACATGCGACCCCTTAAAAAAATCCTTTATGTCTTTGCTGTTGATACCGGCTTGCCCCGCGGCGATAGTACACACGTCAGAGAGTTTCTTGAAAGCATGAAGAACATTTGCGGTCACTACAATGCGATTACACTGAACCGCTTTAAAGGACCGTGGATCTTCACTCATAAAATCGCTAGGCTACTCCATTTTAGACTTTACACAATGACCTGTTATTTCAAGAGCTCTTATCATAGTGTTTACGTGCGCTGGTTCCCTGGATTATTTTTAGACTTGATACTCCTGAGATTACTTCGAAAGAAAATTTTTGTGGAGCTTAACGCAGTCATTTCTGATGAAGACATTGACCTGAGAAGACCTCTTATTATCCGGCTGCTTCACAAGTTAGACGAAAGGTGTATATTTGCATTGTCGGATCGCGTTATCGCGGTCTCCGAAGAAATCGAGCGTTACTATTACGATCGCTTCGGACGTGACATCATTGAACACGTCAATAACGGGGTCAATATGGCCCTCTTCAATCCAGATACGGTATCTCCGCCACAGGACCTTCATGCCATTACCCGGGATAAATTCACCATCGGTTTTGTTGGCAGTTTGTCTCCCTGGCAGGATATTGAAACAATGCTCAAAGCGTTACATCTCCTGATCTATAAGAAGCGGCAGAGCAAAGTGCGCGGGATTATTGTAGGCGTCGGCAAAGAAGAACCAGCGATCCTTCGGAAAATTGTGGAGCTTAACTTGCGAGATTATGTCATCTTAACTGGCGGCGTACCTTACGAAAAAGTTCCTGCTTATATTTCATTGTTTTCCGTAGGTATCGCACCGCTTAAAGGAAGCAGAAACAAAAATACTGGTTCTTCAGCGGTAAAAGTCTTTGAATATCTTGCCATGAAAAAACCCGTCATTATATCGGAAGTCGGTTCCTTTTCTGATATGATAAAGAACAACAATCTCGGTCTGGTATATCAAAGCGGAGATGCATCAGATCTGGCTTCTAAAATTCTAGACCTTTCTAATAATACCTTGTCTCACGAGTTGACCAGCAGAGGAAGAGAGTGGGTCGCCAGAGACTATTCATGGTCGAGCACGGCAAAAAAGATTCATGAACTTATCATTTATCACTGATGTTGGATAGGCTGACTTCACTATGACATTTGTTTCTGAAACAACACCAAAGTTGCTCTTGTATGCTGCCGCCTGCGTTATTCCCGTTGCGCTTGCCTTCTTCGGCACTGAAAGTTTAGCATACATTGCGCTTGGTTTTATGGCAGTCAGCCTCCACTTGTCCCGGCGCATGTTTAATAATTTGTACTCTCCGCTTGCGTTAATGTCCTTCGGTTGGCTGCTCCCATCGTTCTTTGTCATTTTTCTACCAGACAACTATAAATTTGAGGGTTGGGAAATTAGACTTGAGTTGTGGATAGCAGTTTTCCTGAGTTTCTTTTCTTTTGCTGCCGGTCATTTTTTCTACTGGATGTTTTTCTTGTCAAAAGAAGTCAAATCTAAAATACTACAGCGGAAAGAAAGTCCCATTGGCTCACGTTTCGGTAGCAATAGCGAAGAAAAGAAATACGACACCCTGATAACGATTTTTTTCATAATCGGCATGATCGGACTGATGTTGAACTTGGGTCACGTAATGGTTGCAGGCGGTCTTAGTCTCTATTGGCAGTTGGGGTTCAGAGATGTGGAAACGATTTTCGGTAAAAACACCATTATCAACTATCTTTACTTCTTGAATCCGCTCGTTATAATTTTAGGTACTGCCTATGCAAAGAAATTCGGGTCAAGTTGGAAAATTACTCTTTTCAGTGCCCTGTCATTTTTGGCGCTATTTTTTCATGGAATCAAAAGCACGATTGTTTTTCCTACAATCATCGCATTTATCGTTTTTGTTCTACTCTCTAAAAAAATCAAACGCCGAACGATATTACTTTTTTTTCTGTGTGTTTTTCTGGGTTTTCAGGTAGTTACTGTTGGCAGAAACCTGCCTGAATTGAAAGACAAGGATTTCGCTGAGATTGTTACCTACCGCCAGTCTGAAATTTACCTTTACTACACGCCGTCATTCGCAAATTTACAAGAAGAACTGCTCAAGTTCAGAGATTTTACGGGAGGGACGGAAACGCTTGGATTTGTAAAGTCTATTATAGACTTTTTTTTCTTCAACAAACGTGACGATAAAGAGAGAATGGATACTGTTGAACCTTATTACCTCGTAAATGAAGCGTATAACGTTGGGACCTACTTACGGGACCCATACCGTGATTTCGGTTATATCGGCATTATTATATTTCCTTTTCTTTACGGTTTTTTTACTACTCTGTTCTATTGTAATTATCTTTTGCACCCGTCTATCCGAAATCTCGTGATTTACAGTATTTTTGCACTCATGATTCTGATAAGTTTTTTCAGCAATCATTTTTTTAAAATCCAATATTATTATTGGATTATTGTATTGACGGCGTCGGATGCAGCAGTCGGAACGCTCAGGTGGAAAATGATTACTTTCAGTCAGATGCCGTCTACTGCGGAGCATAAAAGCCGGTGAGCCATAAAGCCCAGAAGAAGGATCTTTATCTGGTAACCGGCGCCACTGGATATCTAGGGAAACGTCTTGTAGACAAAATCGTTCAAGAGGGCAAACAGGTAATTGCCCTGACGCGACGTAACCACAGTATATTTAGTTCGCATTCCAGGGTAGCAGTGCTGAATATCGATATTACTTCTCCATTCCAGATCCCTCCTGAAGCTTCGGTCGTCTTACATTGCGCAGGTGTAATCTCCAAGGATAGCAATTCGATTAGAGAGGTCAACGTCGAAGGAACCCGTCATGTGGTCAACGCAGCAAAAGAAAGGGGCTGCCTTCTTATCCATGCGTCGAGTGCCGGGGTAGTAGGGAAAACGACGGCAGGCGTGATTAACGAACAAACCCCCTGCATGCCTGCCAACCTCTATGAAGAGACCAAATTTCAGGCTGAACAAATCGTCTTAGATGCAGTACAGAAAGGTCTCCAGGCAAGGATAATAAGGCCAACCACGATTTTTGGAATCGGCCGTGAACCGGAAAAAGACTCTTTGCTCCATCTCGTGAGGTCGATAAAAAAGGGCACCTATCGGGACATCGGCGACGGTGTGCACAATCTTGTCCACCTGGATGAAGTCGTCCGTGTAATGTTGCTTCTGGCACGAGAGCCGCTTCCAAACGGCGGCTTATATCTGGTGAACACACCTATCTCTTTTCGACAGTTCGCGCGAATTGTACGTCGGGTTTTGCTCGGCACCGATACCGAAGCGCCGTCAATCCCATATACGCTTGCCTTCGGAATCGCAGCCTTGTTCACCGTCTCTTCATTTATTTCAGGCAGGCGTGGACCATTAACGTTCTCCCGCCTTCACGCATTAACAAGCAGAAAGATATTTTCCCAAGAGTACCTGACAGCAACGACTCCCTACCGACCCGAACGATCTCTCGAAGAGTGGATCAGCTTAGTCTGCAAACAATATCAAGAATTGAACCTAGTATAAAATCGTTCATGAAGATCTGCCGAATCGCGACCGTTACCTTTCACCTGTCTACCCTGTTTGAACGACAGATTCATGCGATAGTTCAACGGGGACATGATGTTGTGCTTATTGCAACCCCCGGGCCGGAGACAGAAAACTTGGTTTCGAACACAGGTGCCTGTTTTTATCCGATCGCCATTGAACGTTCGCTTTCCTTGGTTGCAGACATAAAGGCACTTCTTAAATTGATGTTCTTTCTTTCAAAGAACAAAATAGATGTCATTCACTCCTCTACACCGAAAGCAGGACTTCTGGCTGCAGTTGCCGGCTGTTTCTGCAGGGTTCCAGTTCGTATTCACTCGTTCACCGGCCAACCGTGGATGGAACTAAAAGGCATCATGCGCTGGCTCGCCAAAATGAGCGATTGGCTCATCTCCATTTTGAACACACATTGCTATGCAGACAGTGCGTCACAACGATCATTTCTCCTTTCCCAGGGGATAGGCAAGGCTGATTCACTCACTGTTATTTTGGATGGGTCCGTCAGCGGAGTTGACCTCAGTCGTTTCGATCCCGACCGATGGTCGGAATCACAGGTCATGGAAATAAAGGAGGAACTTGGCGTAAGCGTTGACGCTCTTGTGATAACATTCGTCGGTAGAGTAACAAAGGACAAGGGAATTGTTGAACTAGTTACTGCATTTCGGTCGCTCATTGAGCAGGGAATGTATGCCGAACTGCTCATCGTCGGCCCGTTAGAACCGGACCGCGACCCGCTTCCATCAGCCGTGCTTTCCGAGATGCGACAGTTGCAGCGTATTCATATGGTCGGATATACGTCGGTCCCCGAAAAATATTTGGCAATAACGGATGTCTTTTGTCTCCCAAGCTACCGTGAAGGTTTCGGTACTACTGTTATAGAGGCAGCAGCAATGGGGATTCCGACTGTTGGCACAGCCATAATCGGTCTGAAGGATGCAGTCGAAGACGGGGTGACAGGGATATTGGTACCTCCGAAAGATAGCAATGCGTTGGCCCGAGGCCTGATGAATATTCTGTTGGATATTGACTTGCGGCAACGATTCGGAAGACAGGCGCGGACTCGCGCACAGACTAAATTCGATGCAATCGCTGTCGATCAAGAAGTTATTGCAGAGTATAAAAGGTTGATGCAACTTTGAATGTCCGTCCTCAGCATATTCTCGTTACCGGTGCGAATGGATTCATCGGAAGCGCTCTCTGTCGCAAACTCAGCCAGATGGGTTATGCGGTTCGAGGAACAGTAAGGTCAATGAAATTTTCCGCTGCGAAGTCTTCACACGTTGAATACGTCGCAATCGGGGATATAGGACATCATACCAACTGGAATGATGCGCTCCGGGATATCGATACTGTTGTACACTTGGCTTCGCGGGCTCATGTGTTGAAAGAAACTGCGTCCGACCCCTTGGCAGAGTACCGGCGAGTAAATGTTGTCGGGACAGAACAACTTGCCCGTTCGGCGACTAAATCCGGTGTGAAGCGTATGGTTTTCCTCAGTTCTATCGGAGTCAATGGGGAAGTCACCCGCGGAGCACCCTTTACTGAGTCCGACAAGCCGTCACCAACGCGCTTCTATGCACTATCCAAATGGGAAGCAGAAAACATCCTCCGAGAAATCGCTTCTCAGCGAGGGCTCGAAGTGGTCATTCTCAGGCCGCCGCTTGTATATGGCCCGGGAGCAAAAGGGAATATGAAATTATTGATGGATTTCATTCATCGGCGGTGGCCGCTGCCTTTTGCGAATGTTCGGAACCGAAGAAGTTTTATCGGTCTGGATAATCTTATTGATGCGATAACAGTGACGATAGAACGCAAACAAGCAGCAGGACAGATTTTTCTGCTGAGCGATGGCCAAGATGTTACGACGCCGGACCTGATCACACGGATATCATTATCTATGAATAAATCACCTCTTCTTTTCCCCGTTCCTAGATGGACATTTTCAATAATGGCACAATTCATTCCCCAGGTCCGCCATAAGATATACCAACTAACCGAATCCCTGGTCATTAATAGCCGTAAATTTCAGCAAACAATGGACTGGATACCTCCCCGTTCTTTGGACGAGGGAGTCACAACTATGGTAACTAATTTTCTTGCAAAGAGATGAGAAGTTGATCTTAAAGCGTCTTTTCGATATAAGCATAGCTGTCTTTCTTCTCTGCTTGCTCCTAATTCCTTTGGCTATGATTGTCCTGGCTATCATGCTGACATCAAATGGACCGGTGCTTTACTGGTCCGACAGGGTAGGAAAGAACAACAAAATTTTTAAGATGCCAAAGTTCCGTACTATGCGAATCGACACCCCGGCTGTCGCGACCCATCTTCTTTCCAATCCTGAAAACTATCTAACGCCGATTGGAAAATTTCTCCGCAAATCAAGCATTGATGAATTACCGCAGTTATTTTCTATTATTAAAGGAGACATGAGCTTTGTCGGACCACGCCCTGCCTTGTTTAATCAGGAGGACCTTGTTGCACTGCGAACGAAAAAAGGAGTTCACGTTCTCACTCCCGGATTAACTGGCTGGGCGCAAGTAAACGGCAGAGATGAATTGCCAATACCTGTTAAAGTTGAATTCGATGCCTACTATCTCAATCATTCCTCGTTCCCGTTCGACATCAGAATTCTCTTTATGACTGTTGTCAAAGTGCTGAAAAAGGAAGGGGTCACGCATTAGCTGTGGTGGCAAATGAGCCTGGCCGCCTGGAATTTCTTCCGTATAGCAAACAAAATATCCCCAAAAAATTGCTCAAGAAAAGACGCCCCCTTTGGTGATCATACAGCGGCGAAGACTGTGGATCAACTCCGCTATTGTCAGGTGCCTTCCAAGGTACAAAACCCGAAATAAACCGTCCAATCGTAGAACAGAGTCCTTTTCCATTCACTCGCCATTCCCGAAACTCACAACTAAACACTCAGAATTAGAAAACTACAGAATGAGTGAAAAGTACTTTTACAAATCATGCTCTCTCTTATAGTTAGCAAACCATGACAGAATCCCCCGTGGCTTGCAGGTTGTCCGATAATTGACTGCGTTGCGGGGATATCTTTCTCTCAAAACTGAAAAGCCAAATAACAGGAGGATTCGGGACGTAAATCAGAGTCTCTTTTATTCCCTGATCCTTCTTTCTTCCGCAAAGATAACCATATCTTCTTCAGATTTCTTGCTGCACACGCGAGATTGAGCTCTATCTTTGCTCCTTGAATACCTCTAGCAAGAAATGCCCGCAGCCCTTGGTTCTCTTTAAGGTCTCCTATTGCCGGTTCAACGATCTGCTGACGTAGCTTATATACCTCTTGGGCCTGCGGCGTTTTCATCTTCTCAACCATGACGTTTCGCTCTACCTCATGGGGGAACATCTTAAGATAACGTATTCCATCCTTCCGCTTCGTGCATCTACTCTGACTTTGGCAAGCCGGGCATACCGTCCCTTTATAAGCTCTTATTGTTTTATTCTTCTGATTGTCGAAATGTTCTCCCACAAAGACTACGGAATGGTTTTCCGGACATCGGAATGCATCGTTGGCTGCGTCATATTGAAAATGCTTCTTGTCAAAGGGATCTGCTGCTTTCTTTTCATTGTTGTCAGGGATGTAACCATCGATCTTTTTGTCTGCTAGAAACTTGATATTGGCTCCTTCAAAGTACCCGGAATCAAAGCTCCAGCCAACATGCTCAGGAAGCCCTCCGAGATTTTCTTCCGTCTGAAGCACCTGGGGTTGTAGCTGTCCGGCATCATGGGCGCTCTGGGTAATATCATTGGCTAAGACAAAGCCCGCTTTGTCTACGGTGAGCTGAGGATTATACGATAGCTCTATCCGTCCCTTTTTATTCTTCATGAAGCGGCTTTCAGGATCAGTAATGCTGACCTTTTTTAATCCCTGAGCTTCTACTTCCTGGCTGGCCTCTTGAAGGCTATCTCGTACCTCTTGTTTGAAAGCAGGTCCTTTCTCCCGAACCTTTTTGATGTAATATTGCGCGGCTTTCCGAATGGTCTTTTTGCTCTGTTTCGGAAGCTGATCGCTTCCTCGTAGATCACCGAATGCGCTATCCTCTTGGGTATCCTGCTTTGCCCATTCCTCAAGTTCTCCATCTACAAATTTCAGCAAAACATCCAGTTCGTCCTTGGTCAGTACTTTGCGGTTAGATGCGTTGGCCTTTATCTTGCTCCCGTCCGTGGAAAGGTGGGACAGGTCGAGCAGTCCTTCCTGCTTGGCAAAGCTCACCGTATGCTTAAACACTTCCTTTACCAATGATGGATTACCTTTTCGAAAATCGCTTATCGTTCTGAAATCAGGAGTCAGCTTCTCGGATAAATACATGTACACCACATTCTCTCGGGCATTCCGGGCAAGCCGTCGGGAAGACCGCACTCGATCCAAAACCCCTATGACCAAGAGCTTCAGTAGAATCCTCGGATGATATGCCGGGTGTCCCGCACCGGCGTATTGAATGTCAAATGACCGGTAATCGAGATTATCCACAAGGCTCTCAACCAAATAACAGATGTGGTCCTCGGGAATCAACTCTTCTATGCTCGGTGGTAATAACCATGCTTGCTCTTTAAACGACTGGATATATGCCATCTCCCGCACTCCTTGCCCGATCTTTTTCATCCTATTCTACCAGAAGAAAAAGGAATTGTCGGACAGTCTGCTTGGGGCGGGGCAGCTCACTCAGTCATTAGATGCTACTTTGTCATTTTTGTATAAACACAACGAAATTTACATACCCCGTACAATACCTATCAAAGAGCTTTACTTTTATAATTTCGGCTGTTATACTGTTTCTAATTTGAAAAAGCGATGATTTGAAGTGGTTAGGGGAAAAGTAGCTCATGTTTGCAAAATTGAACCAATTTTCAAAACAGGCAATTGTATTTATTGTTGATTCCGCTCTCATTGTTTCATCGTTATTCCTTTCCTATGTACTTCGTTTTAATACGCTGGATCTGAATCCCTACATACGCGAGATACTGACAATCCTCCCTTTGGTCTTGCTAGTGCGCCTTGGTGTTTTTGTTACCATGGGCCTTTACCGCGGTATGTGGCGTTTTACAGGCATGCACGACCTTATTGTTCTTATCAAAGCCGTAAGCCTCAGTTCCGGTCTTACCTTGGCAATGCTGTTTTTGATTTACCGTCTTTCGGATTATCCGCGCTCGGTTTTTGTTATCGACTGGTTCGTCATATTGGTCCTTGTAGGTGGCAGCCGTTTTGCCTATCGGCTTTATCGTGAGGGCTGGCACAAGCAAAACAGCGATTTAAAGAGCGCATCGAAAAACGTTCTTATCGTAGGTGCGGGCAAGGGTGGCGAAATGATCCTCCGGGAAATGCTCGGTAATTCCCGGCTCAATTATTCCCCAGTCGGCCTTGTGGATGATGACCGGAAAAAAAGGAACATGACTATCCACGGCTATAAGGTGCTGGGAAATACGCGTGATATTCCGACCATCGTCGATGACTATAATATTAAGGAAGTGTTTCTAGCGATACCGACTGCGTCGGGCGCTGCAAAGCGACGGATCATGCTCACCTGCAAAAGCGCCGGTGTTAAATCAAAGACGCTTCCCGGCGTCGGAGAACTTCTGCGAGGAACTGCGAGAGTCAGTTCTCTTCGGGAGTTCCAAATCGAGGACCTTCTAGGCAGAGAGCCTGCAAAACTCGATACTGCTTCAATCAAGGAATATCTGCGGGACAAAACAGTTTTAATTACCGGTGCCGGAGGATCGATCGGATCTGAACTCTGCCGCCAGGTAGCCCAGTTTTCTCCGAAGAGGCTCGTCCTGTTCGAGAGATCGGAATTCAATCTCTACCAGATCCATATGAATCTCCTCGAGCTGTTTCCGGAACTGAATATCCACGCTGTCATCGGGGATATTTTAAACCAGAATCGTGTAGAGCAGACTCTTGCCAAATTCATGCCTGAAGTGGTTTTCCACGCGGCGGCTTATAAACATGTTCCGCTCATGGAGATGAATCCCATCGAAGCGCTCCAAAACAACGTCCAGGGGACATCGATTGTCGCTCATTGCGCGCATGTTTACGGCGTGCGAAAATTTGTTATGGTGTCAACGGACAAAGCGGTGCGGCCGACGAATATCATGGGGGTGAGCAAGCGCATTGCGGAGCTCATCTGCCAGGGTGTAGGAAGCATCAGCAAAACGCAATTCGTTACTGTGCGGTTCGGAAATGTTCTGAACAGCGTGGGAAGCGTGATCCCTCTCTTTAAACGTCAGATAGAGAAGGGCGGTCCTATCACAGTGACCCATCCCGAGATTTACCGTTATTTTATGACCATTCCCGAGTCAGTGCAGCTTATAATGCAGGCCGGCGCCATGGGGAAGGGCGGGGAACTTTTTCTTCTCGACATGGGCGAGCCCGTCAAGATCGTCGACCTTGCCCGGGACATGATCTCGCTATCAGGTCTCGAACCGGATAAGGACATAAAAATCGTATACACCGGCCTCAGACCTGGGGAAAAACTGTACGAAGAACTTTTGACAGCCGGCGAAGCGATCAAATCGACCCTCCATGAAAAGATCAAGGTCGCGGATTCTGAGTCCGTTGACTGGCCGACGATTCTGAGCAAAGTCGCGAATCTTATGGAGTCCTTCGAAAACAATTTCTCCGGTGACGTGTTGCAGAAGATCAAGGACATCGTTCCTGAATTTCAGCCGGAAAACGGCGGCCCCGCATCACCTGCGCAATCGTTCCGTAATCACAGCTATGAAGTCTCCCGTGTCAGGGATGAGCAGCCCCCTCTTGCACCGTTTCTCGACAAACCCGAAGGCCATTCCGAGAAACCATCCTTGTAAAAATCAATATTGAGTTTTATAAAGTCCACCGTCCTCACATTCGCCTTAATAGACCCACATGACAAGTGGCAAAAAACCGATTGCATTTAGTCACACCATTTGTTATACTTCAACAGCATATTATAAATCTAACTTATTGTTTTTTGTCATTAATCATAGGTCATTTGAATCAATTGGTTCGAGTCCATTCTCCCGAAAATCCCTAAGTGAGGTCCTCTCTTCAGTGAAAAGAAAGCCTTTTGTCGCTCTCACAGTCATCATAGTAATGTTTTTCTGTTCTGGCGCTGCTTCTGCTCAGGTTGTTCCCGATAATATACAACGAATGATGAGTTCGTCACAACAATCGCAGTCTTCGTCACAACAATCGCAGTCAGGGAAGGGCGCCTCGGTGCAGCAACCTCTTGGAGCGGATACTGCCCTGGAAATGCAGGCACAAGACCCTGAGGCAGCGCAGGCATTCTCTAATGCATTGCAAAGCGGCGATTATGAGACTGCAAAAAAAATCTACGCGGATTTTAAAAATACTTATAAAGACGTTTCAGGACCCGACATGACGGGCATGGATCCCAAACTTGCCGATGAAATCAACCAATTGATCAAAAAAGGCGATTTCTATGCAGCACGAATACTCATTGAAAAGTTTCAACTGGCAAAGAAGAAAAAAACCGGATTAATCACTCGCGATGACCTGTTGGATGTAGAAGATCCTTCGGTCTTTGAACGTACGCTCTCTGGAGACTTTCCGAGCGACATCCTGGACAAAGCAATAAAGCAGTTCGGTTACGATCTATTCCAGAATTCGTCTGCCAATTTTACGCCATCCACAACGACGCCAGTTGGTCCGGACTATCTCGTGGGCCCGGGAGACCAGATCACACTAACGCTCTGGGGGACTACAGAGGGCATCTATAATCTTGTTGTCACAAAAGAAGGGCAGATAACATTGCCGAAGGTCGGCGTCGTGTCCGTTGCAGGGACCCGCTTCGGGGATTTGGGAAGTATGCTGCGGGAGCATCTCTCCCGATATTACACCAACTTCAACCTGAGCGTTGCCATGGGCAAGCTCAAGACAATCACGGTGTATCTCGTTGGAGAAGTGACAAACCCGGGCAGTTATTCACTCAGCTCACTGGCATCGGTTTACGGGGCATTAGTTGCCGCCGGAGGCCCGACTAAAAAGGGGACGTTGCGCTCAATTCAGGTGCTTCGCGGCGGCAAGGTGGTCCGTACGGTCGATCTTTATGATTTTCTCCTCAAAGGCGAGCGCAACCATGACATTAAATTACAGCAGGAAGACACTATTTTTGTGCCTCTTATCGGACCGGTTGCCGGAGTCTCTGGCTCTGTGTACCGGCCAGCTATTTATGAGTTGAAAGGCAGTGAAAGCATCGGAGACGTTCTGCAGCTTGCAGGCGGCGTTATGCCCATCGCCGTCGCCAACAGACTTCAAGTATATCGTTTTTCGGACAACGAGAAAAAAATGCTCATTGACATCAATATTTCCCCCCAAACCGTCGCTGGCGTAAGAAACGGAGATACGATGCATGAAAAAGTCCAAAATATGGATCTTCTGTCAGTCCAGCCCATTTACGATAAAGTATGGGAGACCGTCAATCTTCAGGGCGATGTGCGTCTTCCAGGCGATTTTCAGTGGAGACAAGATCTGAAGTTGAAAGAGGTCATACAAGAAGGCCAACTCCTTCCTACAGCGGACTTGAAGAGGGCTGAGATAATCCGTTTGACCGACGATTACCAAGACCGAAAGATCATCCCGGTAAACCTGGCAATGCTCATGAATGGAGATGATGGACAAAATATTGCATTGCGCCCCAAGGACCAGATACGCGTGTTTACGCTTTACCGTGGAGTGGAAAAAGTCCGGGTGACCGGAGAAGTCATGAGTCCAGGTGAATATGAGATCCAGAAAGGGGAGAAGCTAAGCGATCTCTTGCGCAGGGCAGGGGGCTTTACCCCTGAGGCATATGCCTATGGTGCCGTATTTAAACGTAAGGACGTGAAAAACACGCAGGATAAGAATATGCAACCCTTTATTGCCAAGATGCAAGCTCAGGCTTACCAGATAGCTGCCAGTTCATCTGAAAGCGCAAACAGCGCGGAAGCCGCGGCCGCTTCAAAAGCGCAATTGGCAATCAATCAAAGCATGATCGAAAATATGAAAACCATGCAGCAACAATCCGAGGGAAGGGTATCGATCAACATTACGAGTGATATAAATCAATGGGACGGTTCCAAGGATGATCTTCTCCTCAAGAACGGCGACTCCATATTTATTCCCAAAAAACCTCAGGAAGTTCTTGTCATGGGAGAGGTCCACAGCCCCAGTGCGCAGGTTTACGTCGATGGTTATGATGTTAAAAACTATATAAATCAGACCGGCGGTTATACTGATTCAGCTGCTAAGGACCAGGTATACGTGCTCCAGGCAAACGGCTTTGCCTACAGCAGCGAATCGCCGTCAGTAGGTAATATAGAAAAATCAAAATTAAAACCTGGAGACACGATCCTGGTGCCTCAGAAGGCTGAACGTAACGTCGGCATGCGTTATTTCAGAGATATCATCGATATCCTGTTCAAGACAGCTGTCGTGGTAGCCACGCTGGCGGTGTTGCATCTTTAAAATAGTTTAAGTTATATTTGATTAAAGACTTCAAACTAGCTGAAATCGAAGGCTTATCTGCATGCAAAAGAGCCTTATCCTTTATCTTAATCAAGGAAAAAGCCTATAACTTTGCCCTTGCTATTTAACTTCTACTTCTATATGTTTGATGACCGCAAAAGAAACCAAAACTAAAAACTATGGAAATGCAAGAACTTCACAACGAAGAAATAAAATTATTGGAGTACTGGAATGTTCTCTGGCGCAGAAAGTTTTTTTTAATTGCAGTCTGTATAGTTTCTGTAGCAATCACAATGATAATAAGTTTCAGACTTCCTAAATTTTATAAGTCAGAGAGCATGATCATGACTACCGGCTCAGAAGCGGGCGGTCTGGGTGCAGCTTTGTCTGCAATGCCTTTGGCCGGGGCGTTTGGAGGTATCGGCGGAGTACAGACTTCTGCGGATAAGATCATGGTGGTTCTGAAAAGCCGTAGTATAGCAGAAACTGTTATCAAGAAATTCGATCTTGATAAAGAATTTAACAAGCAGGATTGGGATGCAGCAAGAGGAATGTGGAAAGACGTAAACAAACATCCCCTCATGGAGGATGTAGTAAAACAATTGACTACAAAAGTGGTGAATTTCAGTAAGACTAAAGAAGGGGCCATCACGATCAGTGCTGAATGGACCGACCCCAAACTTGCAGCAGACATCGCAAACTATTACGTTTTTGCATTAACTGAATTCCTTAAAGACAAGTCCATGAATGTTACGATCCAGGTGGTTGATCGCGCAATTCCTGCTGAAACAAAGTCGAGACCCAATATAAGGCAAAACATGGAGCTTGCCGGCTTCACGAGCTTGTTTGTGAGTGCGATAATAGCTTTTTTTCTTGAATATCTGTCGAAACAGAAAAAACAGAATGCATAGAACATGGAACAGGGGAAAAATATAAAACCGCGTCTTTTACTTTTTCCCATTTCTTTTTCTACCCTCTACTCTCTTCTCTTTGTTCTGTGCCTGTGTCATGCTCAAAATACCTTTGCCGACGACATCGACGTCGTCAACCATCCGGTCAACACTTCAGGCCTCACCGGCCTTCTCTTTACAACCGCGCCTTATACCCTGAACCCCGGAACTGTTGAACTCGGGGCGTCTCTTCTTTCAGAACATAGCCTTATTCCTGATTTTTCGATCACTGAGTATCCTCTCAGCGTAACAGTCGGACTTCCTCATAATTCCGAAATTGCCCTGAAAGGTTCATATTATCTTCTTAAAGAAGGTCCCACTGCTACTGCACCGACGGAGAGTAAAAGCGGCGATTTGGGCCTGCTCTACAAGTGGAATTTTATGCCTCCCAAAGAAGACTCAGTGCGACCGTCTTTGGCGTTCATTCTCGGTGGAAGTGTCCCTACAGATAATAACAACGATATGAAGATTTCATCGGTTATCCACTGGGCCATGCGGTTCGGGTTCTCCGGCGGCACGGAAATCACCTGGAGAGAGCATATTGTCGGAATATACGCTGATGCCCAGGCGATGGGCCAGGATCTCACGGAAAAGCGACTGAGCGACTTTTATGAGATGTATAATGCGGGCGTGCTTTTACCCATTAGTAAATATCAAAACCTTCAGATGTTCGCGGAATATTCTCTTGTTCAAGGAAAGAAAAGACTTACCGTGTCCGGGGGCGACTTTTCGGCGCTGACCTATGGCCTTAGACTGGTGAGCGAGCAGTTTAACTTGACTATCGGGACCCAATTCCTGCATAAACAAAACGAAAGTTATGGCAATTCAGACAGGATGATGGCCATGGTGAGTGCAAAATTTTAAATCCGCAATAGATCCTCGAAACATTATCACAACTTTCTCGCTGGACAGACCGCGCAAGATTCAAAGTCGAAGAGATTTATAAGGAAATACCTCCGGGGTTGATTACGCTCCCTCGTGTCCGATGAAGGCGCCGAACTTTTTCAAAAATGCTCTGATGTCATCGAGGCGGGTCTCAAGAAGAGAATAGAGCTCACTGTTGTCTACTTCCCAATAAATATGCACGAGCCGGTTTCTAAAGCGGGCCATTTGTATGAGGGCATTCGTGAAATCGGCGTCAAAAGCCCCCCGTTCGGCCATTACCCTGAATGTATCCGCATAGTCTTCGGGCGTCCTCAGAGCGTTTTTCGCAATAACGTGATTGCAAAGATCAATCGCGCCTTCAATGGCTACGATGAAATTATATTTGGCGCTCGAAATTTTATGCGGGTCGGAAAAAAAGGTCTGGCGCGGCGTTCGCCTCAAATCCTCGAGAGATTCGAGGGCCAGCAGCATTTCCGAGGTGATCTTTCTGATCTTGTCAGGGTTAAACTCCAACGCCGAGGGTCTCCTTCAAGTATTGCGCGCGATAGGGAGCGAAGTCGAAGTAGTGCGCCAGGGTCGCTTCCTCGAAGGCCGTCCTCGCCTCGCTGTCACGCTTCACCAAGGCGCGAATACCTTCCTTAATGACATGGTAACGAAAGGAAAGGGGGGCGGTGTTAAGTACCCTAACATCAACGGGGTACCGTCCGATGGCCGCCATACACTCCGCCTCAAGCGCAAGTTCATACTGTAAGAAGGATTCGGGAACTTCTCTCAGAAAAACAGCAACATCGATATCATGGAAAAAGTCGCGTTTTAAAAAGGAGCCGTGTATATAGGCAAAAGAAATATCGACTTTATTTTCCAGCGTTTTGATGATCGCCGACGTTACAATCGTTTTCTCGGCTTCAGTCAGTTTTCCAAATTGCTTCATCTTCATATAATTATCGAAATTCTAACAGCTTGGAATATAAATGGCAAGGTCAATTTATCCTTCCATCGTGAGTCTGATTCCATATTTTTACCCCTTTTATGTACCAATCATTTTTGTTAAAGCGCCAAATTGTCAAAGGCTGGGTTGCAAGTCAATGTTTATAATTACTGTTATTTTAATAGCTTAAATGCCATCAGCTAAACAAACGCTTAATATTTATCAATGTCTGATAATGTATATTATGTCAAATGATATGTTGAATTGAAATAAGTGCTTGTACAACAACTACCAACCCACCGCCTCCTCCTCCCCGTGATGCACTACTCCCTATTTTTATTTCGTAAAGACCGATGCCGACCACTTGTCAAACGTAATCGTCTATTACAAGACTTTCAATCTCTTTCACTTTTTCAAATATCCTGTCATTACAGATAAATCCGGTAGCGCTACAAGTGATCGCCGAGGCGGCCTGAATAGAATCTGGTGTCTTTAAGCGGTACTCTGCACGGAGCTTGGCTGCATAGTCGGCAACATTCAGGGTCATGGAGAGCCAGGTGAGATGCGGATAGCTTGTCAACAAAGCGTAGAATTTCATGACAAGCTCTTCATTTCTTTGACGGTACGGCTGTACCAAAACTTCAAGAAGGCTCAATGTTGATGTCGCCGCCCGCGTCTTTCCCGCCTCGATGCGATCGAAGAGCGTTTCACAGAACGGCGAATAGCGGGGATGGTGTTCAACAAGATAGATGAACGCACTAGTATCCAGGAATACCAAAGGATGACTCTTCAGAAACCCCTCCAGTGAGTGCGGTGCTACCACGATCCGCGTTCCTTCTTGAGATGGGTCTTCGAGTAGATTCCTTTACCCGTGCCCGAAAGAGCAGCCCGATAACTCTCCGGTTTCGGCATGATAATGGCAACATCATTCTTCACGACGACGAGGAGTTCGTCTCGCCCTTTGAGGTGCATCGCCTCCCTGGCTTCCCTGGGAAGAACAATCTGGTTTTTCGAACTGAGTCGTACTGTAGTCTGCATTGAATTGCCTCCCTTCTTTTTGCTTTACATTTACCATAAAAGGTAAAGCATGTCAAGAAGAGAATTTCAGCTTTCCAATTTCCAACGATTTCAGGCAATCTTATGCGTCCAGCTTCGGCAACTTATGGGAATAGTTTTAGCCCCCCCCATCCAGCTCAAACATATCACTTGATCAATCGTCACCTTCCATATTTCTCCGCATGATAAGAGCTTCTGACCAATGGCCCTGACACAACCTGTTTAAATCCCATTTTAATAGCATTTTCACGCAGCGACGCGAATTCATCGGGGTGATAATATTTACTTACGGGCAAATGATTTTCTCCGGGCTGAAGGTACTGCCCGACTGTCAGAATAGAACAGCCAACGTTTCTCAGATCCCGCAAGACGGCCCATATTTCGTCTACAGTTTCATCCAAGCCAAGCATAAGACCGGACTTCGTTATCGCTCCGGACAAACGTGCCCGATCAAGCAGCTCCAGGGACCGCAAATAATCCGCCTGCGGCCTGACCCTGGAATATTGGGTAGGAACAGTCTCAAGATTGTGATTCAAAATATCGGGATTTGCGTCGAGAACGACGTTCAGAGAGGACTGCGAACCTTGAAAATCCGGGATCAGGACCTCAACCCGGCATCCCGGGACGTTTTCACGTATCAACTCTATGGTCCTGGCAAAAAGCGAAGCACCGCCATCAGGGAGATCGTCTCTCGTCACAGAGGTGATTACTGCATATTTTAAACGGAGCGATTTCACTGCACTGGCAACGCGGCCGGGTTCGTCTTTATCAACTCCTTCGGGAGCTCCCTTCGGGATATTGCAGAACCTGCATCCGCGCGTACAGACGTTGCCGAGAATCAGAAATGCCGCCGTGCCGCTGCTCCAGCATTCAGACTGGTTCGGGCAGGCCGCGCTTCTGCAAACCGTGTGCAGTTTATTACTTCTGACAAGGTTCCGCACAGCGGCTGAACGTTCATTGACGCTGAGCCGTATTTTAAACCATGAAGGGAGACGCGTCTTCCTGCTTCCGTCTGCTTCAGCCGCAGTTGAAGTCATTTTCCGCCATCCAACGCGGCCTTGATCACCTGGTCAATCGTATCCACAAAGATAAAGTTCATTTCTTTGCGCAGATCTTCCGGAACGTCGTCAAGATCATTTTTGTTCTTTTCCGGAAGAATGACCGTTTTGATCCCTGCCCTCTTGGCGGCAAGCACCTTTTCCTTCACGCCGCCGATGGGCATGACCTTGCCCCGAAGCGTTATTTCACCGGTCATGGCAAGATCGTGCTTTACTAATTTTCCGGTCAGCATGGAAACGATCGCCGTTGTCATGGTGACGCCTGCCGACGGTCCGTCTTTAGGGATCGCCCCTGCCGGAACGTGGATGTGAATGTCGGTCTTCTCGAAGAAGTCCTTGTTGATGCCGAAGGTCTCTGTCTGGGACCGGACGTAGGAAAGCGCGGCCTGGGCGGATTCTTTCATCACGTCACCGAGCTGCCCGGTAAGCGTCAGTTGTTTACTTCCGGGCATCTGCGTTGCCTCTACGAAAAGGATGTCCCCTCCCGTCGGCGTCCAGGCCAGTCCCGTGACCACGCCCGGCCTGTCGATCATGATTGCCGTCTCGGCAAAGAACCTCGGTCTCCCGAGATAGTCGTTGAGTTCCTCAGCTTTCACGGTGATCGGCGTAGGTTTGTTTTCGGCCACCGCTTTTGCCACTTTTCTACAGACATTCGCGATCTCCCGTTCGAGGTTCCTGACCCCTGCCTCGCGAGTGTAGTCTTTTATGATGGCCCTCAGCGTAGCTTCCGGGATCACGATCTCTTCGGGTTTAAGAGCATTGGCACTGATCTCTTTTGGGATCAAATACTTTTGCGCAATATTCAATTTTTCATGTTCCGTGTATCCGGGCAACTGGATGACTTCCATCCGGTCCAGGAGCGGCGGAGGAATGGTCTCGAGCTGGTTGGCCGTGGTAATGAACAAGACCTTCGAAAGATCGAACGGCACGTCGAGGTAATTATCGCGGAAATCCTTGTTCTGCTCCGGGTCGAGCACTTCGAGGAGCGCCGAAGACGGGTCGCCCCGCCAGTCTGCGCCGATCTTGTCCACTTCGTCCAGCATGATCACCGGGTCCCTCGTCTCCACACGTTTGAGCGCCTGGATGATGCGGCCCGGCATCGCCCCGATGTAGGTCCGGCGGTGGCCGCGGATCTCGGCTTCGTCATGCAGGCCGCCGAAGGACTGGCGCATGAATTTTCTTCCGAGGGCCCGCGCGATCGATTGACCGAGCGACGTTTTCCCCACTCCCGGAGGCCCCACAAAGCAGAGGATGGGCTCCCGCGTCTTGATCCCTTCCTGGGCCCCCCGCTCCTCACCCAGTTTTTTTACAGACAAATATTCAAGAATTCGGTTTTTGACCTTCTCCAGGTCATAATGGTCTTCGTCAAGCGTCTGCTTGGACTTTGCAATATCGATCGGCGTTGCCGACATACTGTTCCAGGGAAGACTTGTCATCCATTCGAGATAGGTCCGAATAACCGAATATTCCGGCGATGCAGCGGAAAGTTTTTCCATCCGGGTAAGCTCGCGCTTGGCCTCTTTCTCGGCCTCAGGAGGCAATTTTGCCTGATCGATTTTTTCCCGCAGGTTCTTGATCTCCGAGCCTTCATCGGATTCTTCTCCGAGTTCCTTGCGAATGGCGGAAAGCTGCTGCCGCAGAAGATACTCCCGCTCCGCTTTCTGCATCTGGTCCCTGGCCTGGCCCTGAATCTTTCTGCCGAGTTCAAGCACCTCGACTTCCCGGTTCAGATACTGGACGATTTTGCTGAGCTTGTCGAAGACGACGTCGGTTTCGAGAATTTCCTGACGCTGCGGCAGGTCGAGACGGATATTCGTCGCGATGAGATACGCAAGCTGTCGCGGGTCTTCTATGTTGAGCGCTGCAGAGGAAAGCTCTTCCGGCATGTTCGGTGTGAGTGATACCATCTTTTGAAACATTTCCGATGCGCCGCGCATCAGCCCTTCGAGCTCCACCGACTTCTCCAGTTTGTCCGGGAGCGCTTTGACACGGGCCCTGATATACGGTTCCGTCTGGACAAGTTCCGAAATCCTGATCCGCTCGATTCCCTGGACCAGGACGCGGAGGGTGCCGTCCGGCACCTTGACCATCTGAAGGATCCTCGCCATGGTTCCGGTGGGATACATATCGGCAAGACCGGCAACTTCGACATCAACTTTTTTCTGCGCGGTAAGTCCGAGTATTTTATCGCCGACAGTCACGTCATTTATGAGCTTGATCGATTTTTCCTTGCCGATCACCAAAGGATACACTGTCAGCGGGTACACGACCGTGTCCTTCAAGGGCAAGAGGGGAAGCTCTGCAGGCACGGGTGGTATTTTTTCCGTATCGATTTCCTGATTGATCTCCATAGATTGGCTCCTGGCCTGTTTTTTTAACAATTTCGTCAATAAATTTGATAGCTTCAATGAATCATCCTAGCGCTCAGTCACGTTTGCGGAGAGTGATCTTGAGCAGACCGTTCTTATATTCGGCTTTCACCGTGTCATGGTCCACGGCAGCATGAAGTGCGATTTCGGACCGGAAGTCTCCGTACTTGATCCCGAGTTGATGGCAGGCATTCATATCGACGAGCGCGGTCTGCTCCCTCGTTCCCTCCACAACCAGCAGGTCGCTGAATAATGTTACCGTCATATCATCTTCCGTCACCCCTGCGAGTTCGATCACAACAATGATTTCATCAGGCGTCTCGTAGATGTCCGTAGGAGGACGCCAGAGGATCGTAGACTGAAGCGGCCACGCGCCGAATGCGTCCCAGGCGCTTTGAAAGGCCGCTTCGGGGCGCCCCCGCCGAGAATATTTATAGGCAATGTACCGATAGCGCACGTTCCCTCTCTCCTTTCACAGCATGTGTTTCGGCCTAAACCGGTTACTCTTATTATAGCGTTTTCTAACGCAGAAAGAAAATAATCCCTACGCGGAAAATTCCGAGGCGGCTTCTTTTGATAGCAGGGAGAGGATAGCAGATACAGGCACCGATGTCAAAAAAAAGACATCCATCGCGCGACAGGAACTGTATATGACAATAAAACTTATATAAATCAACTCAAATATCAAAGAATTAAAATCTTTCTTTGCCTCGACATCCTCGTTGTTTTCTGCTATAGTTTTAGACAGTGGAGTATTATATATGATGGTTTCAAACCTCATGAACTCTATAACTCCTTACCTCAACTCCAGCTGAACAAAAATAATCTCCATCACCTGAGACGTCCCACCTTCCATTTATTTTACCTGCACACATAAAAGAGAAGTTAAGAGATCCTATTTAAGGGAGGATAGCGATATGGCGGTATCGAGACGCGATTTTCTCAAGATTTCCGGCACCTCGGTTTTGCTCGGGTCTCTCGGCATAAACATTGATCCTGCCAAGGCCTATGCGCAAGGCCTGCGTATCAAGGGCGCCAAAGAGACGCACACGATCTGCCCCTACTGTTCGGTCGGATGCGGCATTCTCGTCCAGACGAAAGAGGGAAAGGTCGTAAACACCGAAGGCGATCCCGACCATCCGATCAATGAGGGAACGCTTTGTTCCAAAGGCGCATCGCTCTACCAGATCATCAACAATCCGCTCCGGCTGACCAAACCGAAATATCGCGCGCCCGGCGCTGCGGAGTTCAAGGAAGTTGAATGGGATTGGGCGCTTGATGAGATCGCAAAAAGAGTAAAAGATACCCGGGACCGGACCTTCAAGGTGACCTCGAAGTCCAAAGTCAAGGAAAAGGCAGCCGACGGGACGGAAAAAACGGTCGAAAAGGACTTCGTCGTCAATCGCACAGACGCCATTGCCCACGTGGGGAGCGCGGCCCTGGACAACGAAGAATGCTACATGCTGCAGAAAATGCTCCGGTCATGGGGCCTGGTATACATAGAACATCAGGCCAGGATTTGACACTCCGCTACTGTAGCGGCTCTGGGAGAGTCGTTCGGACGCGGTGCAATGACGAACCACTGGATAGATATTAAGAACGCAGATGTGATCCTTGTTATGGGGTCGAACCCGGCAGAGAACCATCCAATCTCAATGAAATGGGTGAAAGAAGCCAGGGAAAAGCGCGGGGCCAAGCTCATTGTCGTCGACCCCCGTTTCACCAGAACGGCCGCAAAGGCCGATCTCTACGCACCCATGCGCTCGGGCACGGACATCGCCTTCCTGGGCGGAATGATCAAGTACATCCTCGATAACAAGCTCTACTTTAAAGAATATGTATCTGAGTACACCAATGCCCCCTTCCTCGTGAATCCCGATTTCAAAACTGCCGGGGACTTGAACGGCCTATTCTCAGGCTATGATCAAAAGACCCGGAAATACGACAAGAAGACCTGGTCGTTCCAAATGGGCGAGAACGGAATTCCGAAAAAGGACCACACGCTTCAGAACCCGCACTGCGTTTTCCAACTCATGAAAAAGCAGTATGCCCGGTATACGCCGGACAAGGTTTCCGAGATCACCGGAACGCCGAAGGAAAAATTGATCGAAGTCTACAAGCTCTACGCATCAACCGGCAGGCCGAACAAGGTCGGCACCGAGATGTACGCCATGGGCTGGACCCAGCACACCATCGGCACCCAGAACATCAGGGCCATGTGCATCATCCAGCTTCTCCTCGGCAATGTGGGAATGGCGGGCGGCGGCATCAACGCGCTCCGCGGCGAAAGCAATGTCCAGGGATCAACCGATCATGGCCTCCTGTTCAACACGCTTACCGGATACCTTCCGACCCCAACAGGGCCTATTATCGATCTCAAGTCTTATATCGAGACATACACGCCGAAGACCAAGGACCCCAAAAGCGTGAACTGGTGGTCGAACCGCGGCAAATACATCACGAGCTACCTTAAGGCGATTTACGGCAACGCTGCTCACAAGGAAAATGATTTCGGTTATTCCTGGATTCCCAAGCTCGACGACGGCATGAACGCTTCGTGGCTTGTGCTGTTCGACAAGATGAACAAGGGCCAATTCGAGGGCTTTTTCGCCTGGGGCCAGAACCCGGCATGCTCGGGAGCGAACGCGGGCAAGGTGCGGCATGCGCTCGCAAAGCTCAAATGGATGGTGAACGTCAACCTCTTCGACAATGAGACCGGCTCCTTCTGGAAAGGCCCGGGCCTGAACCCGAAAGATGTCCAGACCGAGGTATTTCTGCTCCCCGCTGCATCGTCCGTAGAAAAGGAAGGCAGCATCTCCAACTCGGGCCGGTGGGCGCAGTGGCGGTACAAGGCCATTGATCCGATCGGCCAGTCCAAGCCTGACTCGGAAATCATGAACGAGCTCTACTTTCGGGTAAAGAGCCTTTACCAGAAGCAGAGCGGAAAATTCCCGGCGCCCATCGTGAACCTCACCTGGAACTACGGTGAAAAAGGGTCGGACGGAAAGGTCAAGGAAGTCAACATCCATGATGTGGCCAAAGAGATCAATGGCTACTATCTTGAAGACGTGTATGACAAGAGTGTCACGCCTCCTAAGCTTTTGGGCAAAAAGGGCAACCTCTGTGCTTCCTTCGTCCACTTGCAGGCCGACGGCACCACGTCCTGCGGCAACTGGATCTATTCCCAGAGCTATACGCAGAAAGAAGGCAAGGTCATCAATATGATGGCGCGCAGGGGCAAAAACGACCCAACGGGCCTCGGCATGTTCCTCGAGTGGTCCTGGGCATGGCCCGTGAACCGCAGGATCATCTACAACCGTGCTTCCGTCGATCCCCAGGGCAAGCCTTGGGACCCGAAACGGCCGGCCGTCAAGTGGGACCCGGTCAAGGCGGACCCGGTCACGAAAAAACCTGGGGTGTGGGTGGGCGATGTGCCCGACGGCCCTGCGCCCCCCATGGCAACGGAAAAAGGCAAATACCCGTTCATCATGACGGCCGCGGGCGTGGGCGCCATTTTCGGCCCCGGCATGGCCGACGGCCCCTTCCCCGAACATTACGAGGCACTGGAGTGCCCGATCGAGGCGAACCTCATCTCCGGGCAGCGCATCAACCCCACGATCAAGCTCTTCGAGGAGAAGGAAGACGCCTACTTCTCCTGCGACGTGCGGTATCCCTTCGTGGCAACGACCTACCGGGTCTCGGAACACTGGCAGACCGGCGTGTTGACCCGTCACCTGCCCTGGCAGCTCGAGATGCAGCCCCAGATGTTCCTGGAGCTGAGCGAGGAGCTGGCAAAGGAAAAAGGCGTCAACGACGGCGACAGGGTCATCGTATCGTCGGGCCGCGGAGAACTCTGGGCCGTGGCCGTGGTAACGAACCGGCTGAAGCCGTTTAAAATAGGCGGCTCCACCGTCCACCAGGTGGGCATGCCTTGGCACTTCGGCTGGCAGTACCCCGAAGACGGCAGCGGCGGCGAGAGCGCCAATTTGCTCACGCCTACCGTGGGCGACGCAAATACCATGATCCCCGAGACAAAGGCCTTTATGGTCAATGTCCGGAAGGCATAGGGGGTGAAGTATGACGACTATGACAAATAGAAAAGCAATACTCGTTACCCCTGAGATCTGCATCGGGTGCCGGGGTTGCCAGACGGCGTGCAAGTCCTGGAACCAGCTTCCGGGCATGAGGACGAAGAACACCGGCACCATGCAGAACCCTCCGGACCTTGCGCCGGCCGCGTACAACATGATCCGTTACAGCGAAGTTCCGTCGGACGCGAATCCCGTGCGCTGGCTCTTCGTGAGCCGGCGGTGCATGCACTGTGACGACGCGGGATGCATGAAGATCTGTCCGGCCCCCGGGGCGCTCTACCGGACGAAGGAAGGCGCCGTTGCCTTCGACAAGGACAAATGCATCGGCTGTAAGCTCTGTGTTGCGGGCTGTCCTTTCGACGTACCCCGCTACGACAAGGACGGGAAGATAGCAAAATGCCATCTCTGCTACGACCGGCTTGCCGAGGGCCTGCAACCGGCCTGCACCAAAACCTGCCCCACCGGCGCCCTCCGGTTCGGCGACCGTGACCAGCTCATTGCCCAGGCGAAGCAGGCCGGCTACGGCAAGATCTACGGCGAAGCCGATTTGGGGGGGTTGGGCTCGATCTTCGCGTTCAGGGAAGCTCCGAAGTTCTACGGTTACGCCGATAAACCGAACATTCCCGAGAGCGTCATCTTCTGGCATAACGTGCTGAAACCGCTGGCCGTGATCGGTCTCGGCGGCGTTGTCGCCGGCGCGCTTTTGCACTATGTGGCCGTCGGGCCCCACAAGGATGACGAGGAGGTGAAAAAATCATGAGTGAAACGGTGAGAAAAGCAAGTACGGAAGAGATCATCAATCACTGGATCATGGCCGTGAGCTGCATCCTCCTGATCATCACCGGCTACGGGTTCCTGTTCCAGCTCCAGGCCATCGGCGCGCCCTTCGGCGGCTTCAACACGATGAAGGTCGTGCACAACTGGGCCGGCGTTGTATTCATCGTGTCCCTTTTCGCCACGATGTTCAACTATCTCCGCGAATCGCTGACCTTCGACGCCGACGACTGGGCGTGGATCAAGATGGGCGGAGGATACCTGTCGAGGAGCGCGAAAAAAACTCCCCCCATGGGGAAGTTGAACACGGGTCAGAAGCTTTATTATCTCGCGGTTCTGGCCGCAGGCATTGTGATTGCCGCGTCAGGATTGTCCATCTGGCTGGTACAGGGAAACCGTACGCTGACACTGGTGTCACATTTAGTGCACAATATCGCCTTTATCCTGTTCGTGGTGGCCGTTCCGCTCCATGCCTATCTCGGGACCCTGGCTAACCCGGGCACGTTCCGGATCATGGTCTACGGCACGGTGCCCATCGAGTTCGCACGGAAGAAGTACCCCAAATGGATGAAGGAGATTGGGAAATAACAGTTCAGAGTGTCATGCTCAACGTTTAAAGGCCCAGCAAAAATCCCGTTCTCAAACAGATGAGAACGGGATTTTTTTACTCTGTGCTAGAACTATGAACCATGAACTCAGAACTCTGAACTATATCATTATCTTCCCCGCGCCATTTCATTCAACCGTTTCACTCTCTCGGCAATCGGAGGGTGGGTGCTGAACAAGGTCATGAGGCCTTTCCCCGTGAGCGGGTTTACGATGAACATGTGGGCGGTGGCGGGTTTGGCATCGTTCATGGGTATGATCTGCGAGCCCTTCTCCAGTTTCAGAAGCGCATTGGCAAGCCACGTGGGGTTTCCGCACAGACCTGCGCCGCCTTTGTCCGCCTCATATTCGCGAGTGCGGGAAATGGCCATCTGCACGAGCATGGCTGCTATGGGCGCGACGATCATCATGGCGATCGCCGCGATCGGGCTCCCGCCTTCATCATTGTCCCGCCTGCTGCCCCCGCCGAAGATCATGGCCCACTGCGCCATCTGGGCCAGCATGCTGATTGCACCTGCCATGGTCGCAACGATGGTGCCGGTTAGCATGTCGCGGTGTTTGATGTGCGCCAGTTCATGGCCGATCACGCCGCTCAGTTCCTCACGGGAGAGGATGCGCATGATTCCCTGGGTTACCGCCACTACGGCGTGCTCGGGGCTCCTGCCCGTGGCAAATGCGTTTGGAGTTTCTTCCGGTATGATATACACTTTGGGCATGGGCATGCCCGCCTTCTGGGCCAGCGTGCGCACGATGGCATGCAGTTCAGGCGCTTCGGCTTCGGTCACGGGCTGCGCGTGGTACATACTGAGTACAAGCTTGTCGCTGAACCAATACATGCCCACGTTCATGACCGTGGCGAACAGGATGGCCATGACCATACCGCTTCTGCCTCCGAGCGCGCCGCCGATGGCTACAAACAACACCATCATAAACGTCATTAACCCGACTGTCTTTACCGTATTCATAAGTTGTTGTATCAACCTCCCTGCAGAACAAACGTTTTATAAGACTCTTCATGTAAGTTACCACAGTAGCGCCGCCCCGTCAAGCGCCCCGGCAACTATACTCTTTCAGCACAATTTTTTGAGCAGGATAGGCCACATTTATACCCTTTCAGTACAATTTTCTTGACAAGGATAGACCACTTTGTTATATTTGCAAGGCCTGAAGGGGCGAAAAGTCATTTAGACACGCGGGTGTAGCTCAGCTGGTAGAGCGCGACCTTGCCAAGGTTGAGGTCACGGGTTCGAGTCCCGCCACCCGCTCCAGTTTTTCCATGAAAGAAGTTAAAAGTTAAAAGTTCCGGCACTGAGCATAAACTTTTAACCTTTAACTTCTTTTGTTTTCAGGCGGCGTAGCCAAGTGGCTAAGGCAGAGGTCTGCAAAACCTTCATTCATCGGTTCAAATCCGATCGCCGCCTCCAATTTTGCCGCTTCGCGGAAAATTAAATATCAAATTCCAAATCTCAAATCCCAAATAATCTCCAAATTCAAAATTCCAATTTCTGAAAATTAAGAATTTGGAGCTTGGCGCTTGAAATTTATTTGGGATTTGGCGCTTGAAGTTTGGAGTTTGCCCTTATGCATCATTCCGATTTCGTCCACCTTCATCTCCACACCGAATACAGCCTGTTAGACGGCGCGATCAGCCTCGACAACCTCATCAAGAAAGCCATGGACCTCAAAATGCCCGCAGTCGCCGTCACGGACCACGGGAACCTGTTCTCCGCCCTCGATTTTTATCTCAAGGCCATGAAAGCCGGCATCAAGCCCATCATCGGGTGCGAAATCTATGTTGCCCCGGGTTCGCGGTTCGAAAAAACAGCGCCCTCGGGCCAAAATGAGGAAGCCTCCTATCATCTCATCCTGCTGTCGCGGACCAAACAAGGGTACAAGAACCTCGTCAAGCTCGTCACCGCCGCCTATCTCGAAGGGTTCTACTATAAGCCCAGGATCGACAAGGAGCTCCTCAGACAACACGGCGAGGGCCTCATCGGGCTTTCCGCCTGCCTTGGCGGCGAGATCCCTTCCCTGCTGATGCAGAACCGGTACGAAGACGCGAAAAAGGTCGCCCTGGAGTACGAAGGGATTTTCGGCAAAGAGAATTTCTACCTGGAGCTGCAGGACAACGGCATCCCGGAGCAGGAACTGGTGAATCGCGAACTCCTGAAGTTGACCAGGGACACAGGCATCCCCGTTGTGGCGACAAACGACTGCCATTATCTGGACAAGGAAGACCACAAGGCGCATGACGCGCTTCTGTGCATCCAGACCGGCAAGACGGTGAAGGACGAGCACCGGCTGCGTTTTTCGTCCGAGACCTTTTACATGAAAACGCCGGAGGAGATGAAAAAAGCCTTCTCCTCCGTCCCCGAGGCGATCGCGAACACCGTCAAAATAGCCGAACGGTGCAACATCGAGCTGGAACTCGGCAAATATCATCTTCCGCATTTCCCCGTTCCCGAAGGATACACCAGGGAAGTCTTCATGGCCGAGCTTGCCCGGAAAGGCCTCGACGAGCGTTTTATCGAGATCGAAGCCGTGCGCGGGACAGGCAGCATCGACAAAAAGATGTATCGCGACCGGCTTGAGTTCGAGATCCAGATGATCGACAAGATGGGCTTTGCCGGCTACTTCCTCATTGTTTCGGACTTCATCAGGTATGCCAAGGAGCACGGCATCCCCGTGGGGCCGGGCCGCGGCTCCGCGGCAGGCAGCCTCGTGGCCTATTCTCTCCGGATCACGGACCTCGATCCCCTTCCCTATAACCTGCTCTTCGAGCGGTTCCTGAACCCCGAACGCATCAGCATGCCTGATATCGACGTGGACTTCTGCCAGGAGAGGCGGGATGAGGTCTTAAAGTACGTCACCGAGAAGTACGGACAGGACCACGTGACCCAGATCATCACCTACGGCACCATGCTGGCCAAGGGCGTGATCCGCGACGTGGGCAGGGTCCTCGACATCCCCTACGCCGAATGCGACCGGATCGCCAAGCTGATCCCGAACAAACTCAACATTACGCTTAAAGAGTCCCTTGAGCAGGAGCCGAAACTCAAGGAAGCCATGAAAAAGGATTCCCGCATCTCCGAGCTCATGGAGATCGCCCTCCTGCTCGAAGGCCAGGTGCGGCATGCGTCGAAGCACGCAGCGGGTGTCGTGATCTCCCAGGAGCCCCTCACGGAATACCTGCCGCTCTTCAAAACGCCGAAGGACGAGATTACGACCCAGTTCGATATGAAGGGCGTGGAGAAGATCGGGCTCGTGAAATTCGACTTTCTCGGGCTCCGGAACCTCACGGTCATCCGCAAGGCCGAGGACACGATCAACGCGCGGCTGCAGAAAGCGCCCCTGGAACATGCAGAACCGTTCTCGGTCACCCGCATTCCCATGGACGACGCAAAGACCTACGAACTCCTTGGCCGCGGCGAGACTGCCGGCATTTTCCAGCTCGAATCATCGGGCATGCGGGACATCGTCATCAAGATGAAACCGGGCGTATTCGAGGACCTGATCGCGCTCGTGGCCCTCTACCGCCCCGGCCCGCTCGGGAGCGGCATGGTGGACGACTTTATCAAGCGCAAAAAAGGCTCGACCAGGATCGTCTACGATCTGCCGCAGCTCGAACCGATCCTGAAGGACACCTACGGCGTCATCGTGTACCAGGAGCAGGTGATGCAGATCGCCCGCACCCTTGCGGGGTATTCCCTGGGCGGCGCGGACCTCCTGCGCCGCGCCATGGGGAAGAAGGACCCTGAAGTCATGGCAAAGGAGAAAGTGCCGTTCCTCAAGGGTGCGGAGAATCTCGGCATCGACCTCAAGAAGGCCGGGGCCATTTTCGACCTCATGGCAAAATTCGCGGAGTACGGGTTCAACAAGTCCCACAGCGCTGCCTACGCCCTCATCACTTATCAGACCGCCTATCTCAAGGCGCACTATCCCGTCGAATATATGGCGGCCCTGCTCACCTCTGAAGTCCAGGACACGGACAAGGTGGTCAAGTACATTTACGAGGCCCGTATCATGGGCATCAATATCCTGCCGCCTGACGTAAACGAGAGCCGTTGGGATTTCACCGTGGTCGAGGCCCATAACCGTGAAAATATCGAACCCGGCAGCACTATCGGCTCCATCCGCTTCGGGCTCGCAGCGGTCAAAAACGTCGGGATCTCGGCCATCGAGGCAATGATCGAAGCGCGGGAGGCAAAAGGCCCCTACACGTCAATGGCCGACTTCTGCAAAAAAGTGGACCAGCGAAGGGTGAACCGCCGCGTTATCGAGGCCCTGATCAAGTGCGGCGCCTTCGACTTCACCAATGCGCGGCGCGCCCAGATGATGGACGCAATCGACATGCTGATGGACCAGGCGGCAAAACACCAGGAGCAAGAGTCCGTGGGCCAGTTCAGCATCTTCGATTCCATGACCGGCGAGAAGGACCCCGAACTCCCCAACGTGCCTGAGTGGAAGGAAAGCCAGCTTTTAGCCCATGAAAAAGAAAGCATGGGGTTTTACATCTCCGGCCATCCCCTTGCCGCTTTTCAGGACGATATCAAGCGCTATGCCACAGCAACGACGGAAACGCTCGATGGCATCCCTGATGGGAAAGAGATTACGATCTGCGGCATCATTGCGGGCTTAAAGCAGAAGGTAACGAAAAAAGGCGATAAGATGGCCATCCTGAACCTTGAGGACCTGTCGGGCACGGTGGAGACCGTCGTGTTCCCCGATCTCTATAAGACTTCGCACCACCTGCTGTTGACCGATACGCCGCTCATCGTTGCCGGCCAGTTGGATAAGAGCGAGCAGGGCAACAAGATCAAGGCCATGCGCATTCACCTGCTTGCGGACATCAAGAAAAAAGGCGCCACACGCCTTGATATCAAGCTGAGCGCGCCCGGTCTGACCCAGGACGACCTCTTAAAGGTCAAGGATATCCTTCTCCGGTATGAAGGGACCGTCCCCGTTTATCTCCGTCTCCGGAACCCCACGCGCAAAGACTCTCTGATATCCGTCGGCCGCGATATCCGGGTGAACCCCAGCGAACAGCTCATAAACGAAATTGAATCCATCCTCGGCGCCGGCTCAGTGTCCCTGGTGTAAGCGCTCCTGGAAAATCCTCCGATCCTCTTTGTCCCCTTTTTTCTCGATTTTGTCCGCCTGATCAGCCTGCACTTTGCCGAACATACGAACATAGTAACAGCAAGCATCTTTTAAATAATTTTTTGCGGTCAGAAACCGCCTCCCGATGAGAAGGTGTTACTGAGGCAGTACCGAGTTGACAGGATGGGAGAAATGCCCTATATTAAATTAAGGCTGACGATGCGGCCGGCCCCCCTTTCACCTTCTCGACGCTGATTCAAGGAAGAATACACAGCTCCTCTTTGGGAAAGGTGAGAGTAACAGGCCGCACGCCAGGCGAGAAAACGTTCGAAGTTGCACCGAGGATCGAGTCATGCAATCGATTCAACCCCTGTTACAGGATTATCCCATTGTAGTGGAATTTCCCGTTGCCTGGGGTGAGATGGACTCATTTCAGCATGTCAACAACGTCGTTTATTTCCGCTATTTCGAGAATGCGCGCATCATTTACTCCGATAAACTCGGCCTGCACAAGTATAAGGACCAGACCGGCATCGGCCCGATCCTCGGATCGACGAACTGCAGGTTCAAGCATCCCCTCACCTACCCGGACACGGTCTCGGTCGGGGCAAAGATCGTTTCTGTTGCAGACGACAGGTTTACGATGAGCTATGTGGTCGTGAGCCATCGGCACCAGAAGATCGCTGCAGAAGGTGATGCCGTAATCGTCATGTACGATTATCGGTCAGGAACAAAGACGATCCTCCCTGAAGAATTGCGCCAGAGGATGCTTGCCATGGAAAAGGGATAACGAGAACGTTGTTCCGTCCCCACCGGTATCATCTCCAAGTGAGTTTTCCGGCAACTGTTCTATGATAAAGATCCAGGACCTCGGTACTGTTACCATAAAAGAGGTGAACGCGGCACTGCTGCGGGATGACCCATCCGAGCTTGAGCTCCTCTCGATAACGCTCGCGCTCTCCGATCTTGACTTTCATTTTACCCAATCGGTCTGCATCGGGCTTGCTTCCGGCAAAAAGGGGAAAATTCGCGGCCACGCACTCGTGAGCCTCGGCCATCTTGCCCGGCGTTACCGCATGCTCGATGAACAGTCCGTCAAGCCCCTCATCGAGTCCGCGCTCCTTGATACCGATGAATATGTCCGGGAAAGCGCAAAGTCCGCAGCCGATGAGATCCACCAGTTTCTCCACTGGAACATCCGTCGGCATGTATACGGTTGACGGTCCCTCCCTGTTTTCGCCCGGCCCGTCGATGGCCCTTGCAAATATTTTCTCCCCACGGTATAGTTACCCGCACAAAGCTTCTTATCAATAATAAAATAAAGGCCCACGATGAAGACTTTCACCGAGCATCTTGAACAAAGCGCACTCCTGTCGCTCGAAAAACAGAGCAAACTGGCCGGAATGACCGGCGAGTACCTGCATGAGCTCGACCTCGATGCCGGCATGATCAGGTTCAGCCGGGACCTGGCGTTTCCGATTCAGGTCCTCGGCACGGAATCGGACAACACGCTTACCTGGCTGTGGGCCTGGGCCGAGGAGCAAACCGACATACCCGAGGGCCTGGTGCACTCATCGTTACAGCTCCGGAACTGGGGCATGCGCGAAGGGGTCCGGGAATTCACGCTGCCGTCGGTCGATCTCGACCAGGCCGACGGCAACGCCATTGCCCTGGTTTCCACACAGATTGCGGGTGCAAGCAGCTATTTCCGTGACAGCTACGAAGGCGGGGCGGCCTATTACCTGGTCTTCGACAAATCCATCGACAGCCGGCCATCTTTGGACCGCGCAGGCCTGTTGCGTCATCTGACCGACCTTTTCTTCCGGTATGAGCTCAATCACCGGAACGTGCTGTTGTCCTACCTTCAGGAAAAGGGGCTGTCCCCTGTGTCGAAAGGCCTTTTCATCACCTGTGAGCTTGATAGCGGAGAACGGGTCACTGCCGAGTTTGATGAGGCGGGTAAATTGCGGGTCTGGAACGGGGAAGTTATTACTGCGTAGCTTCAGAAAAATACCGGCTCACACTTGTTTTTTCCCGTAATGCTCAAAGGCGCCCCTCGTTTCCCCCCTCTTGTCCAGCGCCTCCCGGACAACCTTCAGCAGGGTAACGCCGTCAAAGGGTTTTTTGACAAAGAGATCGATACCTCCCGGCTCATGAAGGAGCGTTTCTTCGACATAACCCGAAATCCCGATCACCTTGATCGTTTGCTTCATTTCTTTGACCTTCCCTGCCAATTCCGCCCCGTTCATGAGCGGCATGATCATGTCCGTAATCACCAGGTCCACATCGCCCGAGAGTTCCTGAAACAGTTTCAGCGCATAGACCGGGTCCTCTGCAACAATGGTTGTGTACCCGTGAGCGTCGAGCGTGTCCTTGATATAGGACAAGACGTCCGGCTCGTCGTCCACAGCAAGAATGCGCCTGTTACCTGAAGCGACGAGGCGCGAGCTGTCAACGGGTTCCGGTGCGGGCCGGTTCACTGTTTCCTTCCGGGCAGGCAGATAGATCTCAAAGGTCGTGCCCGCCCCTTCTTCGCCCTGCACCCGCACCTCCCCTTTATGGCTCTTCACGAGACCGTACACCATGGCCAGCCCCAGTCCCGTTCCCTTGCCCACGGGCTTCGTGGTAAAGAAGGGGTCGAATATGCGGTCCCTGATCTCGCGGGGTATGCCCTGACCCGTATCGCTCACCGTGAGAACGACGTATTTTCCCGGGATCAGGAGAGGATGCACGTGAGGTGCGTTCGGTCCCAGGTCCGCGACGGAAGTCAAAATCGAGATCGTCCCTCCCCCGGGCATGGCGTCCATTGCATTCATAACGAGGTTCGTGATGACCTGTTCGAGGTGAATGCTGTCGCCGCTGATCGTGGGAAGGGCCGGGTCGGTCTTCACTTTTACCGCAATACTGCGTTTGAGGAGCGTCCTGCCGAGAAGTTCGAGAGTATCGAGAACAACGGAGTTCAGGTCGGTCGGCGCCAGTTCCAGCGTCTCTTTGCGGGCGAAACTCAGCAGTTTGGACACCATGAGGTCGGCGCGCCTGGCGGCGTCCTCCACGGTCTTGATCCTTTTTTGAGCGAATTCGTCGCTGCCGATGTGCCGCCGCAGGACCTCGGTATGTCCGAGAATGGCGGTGAGAACGTTATTGAAATCGTGGGCGATGCCGCCCGCGAGCACACCCATGGATTCCATCTTCTGCGACTGCAGCACCTGCTCCTGGAGTTTTTTCTTTTCCGTTATGTCCCGGTGGAACGACTGGATATGGAGCACGCCTCCGATATCGATGGCCCGGGAACTGACCTCGAGAAAAATCCTGGACCCGTCCTTCCGGTAGTGTTCGGCCTCATATACGACGGATTTGCCGTCCAGGATTTCCTTCAGCCGTTCATCGATCTCTCCCCTGCGGCGCTCGATTTCCAGGATCCGGAAGTGTGTCCCGAGCACCGCGTCCCGTTCGAAGCCGTGGAGCTCGCAAAAGCGGTAATTTGCGTCCGTGATGTTCCCCGCGCGGTCCAGAACGGCGATCCCGTCATTGGCATTGTCGAAGAGAGCGCGGTATTTCTGCTCCGTGATGGCAAGGGCGCCTGTTTTTTCCGAAACGAGGCCTTCAAGGCTGTCGGAATATCGTTCGAGCTTGTTTTTGTCCTCGGAAAGCTCGGCCCTCAGCTGCAGCTCAGATACCAGCAGTTTTTGATTGTTATACCTGAGCAGAAGACCGATGATGAACATGGATATGAGGAAGGCGTTGTTGCTGACGAACACACCGCCCGTAATGTTCTCGGTAAGCATGATCGGCACGACATAAATGCCGTAGACGATCCCTATCAGGAGAAACGACAGGGGCATGCCTATGGGGGCAAAACCCAGGCAGCAGATCGTCAGGATCATCATGGCGGCGTAATAACTCGAGCTCTGGCCGCCGCTCTGCAAGACGGCGAGCTCGACGGTAACCGCGCTCAGCGTGGCCCCGACGGCGGCAATGACATACTGGTAGGGTTTGTTCTTCCTGAGTTTGTTCAGGAAATATAATACGACGAGAATTGCGGAAATGACCAGCCGGTAGACCATGAACCGCATGAATTTATCGGGCAAAGCGAAGTAGTCCATGAATTCCAGGGTGGGAAAGAGGACTGCGCCCATAAGGAGGATGGAGCCGATCCATTTCTGTGTCAAGCCGGCTAAATGGTCTCCGGGAGAGTATTGCAGTTCCATGAAAATGATTATATCACTCCAATTATTGTATTATCAATTAATTTTTGACCTTGAGGGACCGGTGCGAAACTCGCCGTCCACTTGACAAAGTCCGCTCATTCACGGTATGCTGGTGCACCTGAGACAGGCGGAAGTCCGTTCCGGCATCGTCAATCAAAAGGATGGGAGTAATTCATGTCTTTATTGAACACCCTTGAAAGAAAATTCCGTCGTTTCGCTGTTCCAAACGTCACTCTCTACCTCATTCTCGGGCAGGTGCTCTTCTTTGTCTTCGTCCTGTCGGGCCGCTTCATCCTGGAACGGGTCGTGCTCATCCCGGAGCTCGTGGTCGCGGGAGAATGGTGGCGGCTCATCACGTTCCTCTTTATCCCCCCCCTGACGAACCCCATCTTTGCGTTTTTCGCCTGGTACCTGTTCTACCTCATGGGCGGCGCCCTCGAAGGCCACTGGGGCGCGTTCCGGTACAACCTCTTTTTGCTGATCGGGTATATCGTGACGGTGGCTGTGGCGTTCCTGTTCCCCTATTCCGCTGCGACGAACATCTTCATCGGGGGCTCGGTGTTTCTGGCTTTTGCATACCTCTATCCCGACTTTCAGATCTACCTTTTTTTCATCATTCCGGTCAGGATCAAATGGCTGGCCCTGCTTACGTGGATCGGCTATGCCTACCAGGTGCTTGTCGGTTCCTGGAGCACCCGCCTCCTTGTCCTTGCCTCGATCAGCAACTACCTGCTCTTCTTCGGAAAAGACATTTACTGGAGAATGAAGACGGGAAACCGGAAGATGGTGTTTCAGGCCAAACAGTACACGACCGGCCGGGAGCCCTTCCACAAGTGCGCCGTCTGCGGGAAGACCGACCTTTCGGACCCGCAGATGGAGTTCCGCTACTGCTCGGAGTGCGGGGGCCTGGGATACTGCAAGGACCACATTTCGAGCCACGAACATGTGAAGAAGGTCAACTGAGTTTCAATCGTTTGAGTGTTTATAATCGTTTGAACGTTTAAACTATTTGAACGTTGTTGAACGCCTTTTATCAAAACGCCACTCCAAGTTTTTGGGCGACCTCGATCGCCGAGGTGACCGCATCTTCATGCAGGCCGAACCCGAAGTGGCTGCCGCAGTAATAGGTGTTCATTTTGCCGTTTAATGACGGCAAATCCTTTATTGCCGGGCAGGAATTGAAATCGAACACCGGGGTCCTGAAGACCTTTTCGAAGACGATGCGTTCTTTCCTGATCGGGAAATTCGGGTGCTGGGTGCTGATGAGGTCGCATGTTTTCGACACGTTGGGCAGGGACCACAGGGCGCCGCTCACCGAGGTGTCGATGTACCGCCCCTGCTCGCGGTACAGGAACGTATAGCCCTCCATCAGTTCCCGTTTGGGAAAGTGCTCGTGGTCCCAATGGACAATGATCCTTCCCTCCGTATATTTCCAGGCCCCGAGCAGACGTTGTTCATCGTCCGAGGGCCGGTCCAGCAGCTTCAAGGCCTGGTCCGCATTGCAGGCGAACACAACCTTGTCGAAGAACAGGTCCTCCCCGCGTTCCCTGCATACCCTGATCCCCTTCCCCGTCCGCAGGACCGTCTTGATCCGGGCATTGAGCATGACCTTGTCCCGAACAGGGGCGGACAAGGCCTGGATGTAGCTTTTTGTCCCCTCCCGTGCAAAGCGGACGGAGAACAGCGCCTCCGGGGGGAGAAGATCGGGGTGCGTGTTCAGCTTCCGGATGAAGAAGTCGGCAGGAGCATCAAGGACTTCATCGCAGTGCATGGAAGACATCAGGCACAGAGAGCCGATGAGCATTAATTTGGCATCGCCCCGCAGGAGCGGGATTTTCCGCAGCGCCTCTTCGACGGTCAGGCCCGCAAGCTGTCCTTCCCGCAGGCAGGCCTGTGCGCGCTTCAGGCCCATTGCGAGCCGGAGGATGCTCATCACCCGCCGCGGTCCCAGGACCGCAAAACGCTGGGCAAACAGCCCCCTGATCCCGGGGGTAAGATAGATCCCCTCTTTTGTGTCCAGGTTGTAAAAACTCGCGCCAAGGCCACGCTGCCGGAGAGGATGCATCCCGAAGGAGCTTATGGTTTTGATGTTTAATTTCTTGAACAGCCTGAAGAGATTTTTGTAGGACCGTCTGCCGAAGACCGCTGCAGCTATATCCACGTCCCCGTTGTGCGGTGTCGTCAGCGTATAAGCATTGCCGCCCAGCTGTTCAGCTCGTTCCAACACGGTGACGTCGTGCTTCTGGTGAAGCAGATAGGCCGCTGTCAAACCGGCCACGCCCCCTCCGATGATCGCTATCTTTTCCTTCCGCATGTCCATATTGTCCAGTATATCCTAAAACTTAAGGAAGGGAGAAGAGGCGGCGACCACCTGGCGGCTGAAGTTTTCAATGTGATTTGCTTTGCAGGGGGCTTTCAGCCCTTCTTGAGCGCTTTTTCTCAGACCAGGGCTCTTCGAAGCTCCTTACGCGTCTCCCGGGACCGGCCCGCCCAATACCAGCTTACGGACCTCGTCACGCAGATGTTCCATCAACGCCGACGGGCTCATGCCCCGTCGCTGCGTTTCGGCCCTGATCCAATCCAGCAATTCCAAGCGACGGGAAAGCGGCATGCTTTCAGTGCCGAGCCCCAGCGTTGTGCCGCACGGACAATTAACCTGCGCCACGGTCCCGATCGGCTGCGCAGTTTTCCAGTTGCCCAATTCCGCGTCAAAGGACATGGCCGGTCCGATACGTTGCGTGATCAGTATGTACTCCCGAAGCGTGGCAAAACGGCGTTTGCAATTCGGGCAGACCTTGGGGAAGAGGCCCTCGTAGTGTTCGCGCATGGTCTGGACTACTTCGGCTTCGGTCATAGAAAGGAAAGGTCCTTATTTCAAGAAGCGGCCCGTACCGCGCTCCTGAGTTATTCGTTTGTTTTTCTTTCGATCCATTCAAGAGCGTCGCTATAATTTTTGAAAACACGCACTTCTTTTTCAGCACTATGTATCAGGCCGCGGTAGATGCCATACATCCGTCCCATGCCGTAGGCAAAAGGCATGGTGACAACTATTGCGAGCCTGGTTCTGACTTCCCGGGGATCGGTCCCGGCTGCCATTTGCGCAACCCGCAATATGCCGTCAGTGGTCAGATTAAAAACGCTCACGCCGCTGAAATCCACAATTTCGTCGTAAGAAGAATAATCCGGCCGGCTTCTTATATTCTGCTGATATTTCAAAAGGGCATCGATAAGTTCCCCGTCAGTCGCCTCCCCTGACCAGGTCGTAGTAATGCGTTTATTGCCGTTATCAATTGTATGCTGCGCCGGCATAATTCACCATAAGTATAGGCGCCTCCTCAGTAGCGCCTAACGGTTCTGTTGAATTCTTATTGGCAGCAGTGAAATTGCTTCGCTTCCTGAAACATTTGCATGAATATGACGGGTTTAGACGTGAGCTAAGGCAGGTAATCTTTTTATCTTCTTTATCTCTTTTGCAGCTGATGAGTGCGTTACATGATATAAATCCCACGCCAGCTGCAAATTAAGCCAAAACTGCGCCTCCATGCCGAATAGCTTCTCCAGACGAAGTGCTGTGTCAGGGGTGATCCCCCGCTTCGCATGAATCAGTTCATTAACGCGAGGGTATGAAACTCCGAGCTTTTCCGCCAACTCGCTCTGTGTTATTTTTAGAGGTTTGAGAAACTCCTCCAACAGCATTTCGTCGGGATGCGTCGGCGGACCATATTTAGGTATGCGTACCATCTTATTCTCCTTCACTCTCTAGTGGTAATCGGTAATTTCCACGTTTTCCACACCGTCATCCGTCCACACAACCGGCATAAGGATTTGATGCATACTTGATAGCTCCAGCCTGAATTAACCGTAACCAAGCACCGAAAAACAATACAAAGCCAAGCAAGGCAAACAGAAACATCCGCAGAGTCGAGGAGAATTATGGAACGCGGTTTTTCCAGTATCCCGGATCACGATGCAGGTGCATCACCGCGATAATGACGTACTGATGCTGCATAATACGGAAAACGACACCGAACGGGAATGTCATTGTTAGACAGCGACGAACGTCAGATTCGATTTCTTGATATAGGAGAGGATTGACTTGGATTCTGTTGAGGGCATCCTGAACGGATGCGAGAAAACGCTTGCCGAGGTCCTTCTGTTGACTCTCGTAATATTTCGCCGCCGACATCATTTCGGCATCGGCTTCGGGATGGAAACGAATCGGGATCATCCGAGTGCCGCATAGCCGCGGGCGAAAACATCCTCGGCATCACGTAACTCCACGGTCCCTTCGTCGATCTCGCGACAGCGCTTGCGCACTTCATCCTGCCAGGCGGCAGACAGAGTTACAGCCGGCTCTGAGTCAAGGCTTTCGATCAGCTTTTCCGCTACGAATGCGCGCGCCTGCGGCGAAAGAGAAAGGACTTCCGCTATGATTGCGTCAATGGTGGTTTTCATAAAAATATTATATACCGGTTGCATACAGACGTCAATATGCAGAATTAAGCAATCTATACTTGCTCGGGTTTTAGGATTCCTATCCGAGTAAACAGCAACTGCAAACAGTTCCACATAGTCGAAGCGCATCTTGGGGACGTTGACGCTTTTAGTGCATTTCCAGCCTCATGACTTTTGCTCAGCCCTCTCAACTGCCCGATTGATGCTGCTCGTGTTGACTCCGAGATGACGGGCTATCTCTGCCCCGGAGTTGCCGATCTCTTCTTTGCAACGATGCGCTATTATTGCGCGCGTCCGGCTCACCTTCCGGCGTCTGCTGCCCCGTATTAACTCTTGCTCGTTTACTTCGCTTTTCTTGCACTCTTCCCGGATGATTTCGGCTATTCCCTTCCCCCGCCTTCTGAGTTTCGTTTGTCTTAGCTGTCGTTCTTCGACTTCTTTGAGTATGGTTTGGACAAAATCGCCGTTTCCCAATATCCGCTCGTCCGACTCGTGCTTTTGTCCCTTTCGTTGCACGGCCAGTACGCGCGACCATCCTCCCTGACTTCTGACCAGCCCGCCACCGGTCATCTCCGGTTTGCGCTTGGAATTGAATTCTTCCCGTACAAAGCGGCGATAGCCTGTTATAGCTCTTTTCTTCTTGTCGCTAAACTGCGTCAGCACTGTTTCTGTGTCCATCCAGGGGTGCTTTGCTTTCCTGATGATTGTCCGGTGTCCACTCCACGGATATCGGTCCAGTTCTTCTATGGTCTTTACAATATGCGCTCGGGCGGGATTGAGATGAATATAGCGGACTAATGCGAGGAGGTAGTTCTCTTCGTCGCAGAGTATGGACTTGTAACGATTTTGGAACAAGTGACCGGTGCGGTTGTGTCGGTGATTGTAATACTGAGCGTACCAGGTAAGGAGTTTGCGCATGACGGCTGAGATGCCATGCTTGCCGCTCTTGAAAAGCAGATGGATATGATTGTCCATAAGGACCCAGGCGTAGATGAAACATTTTCCCTCAAGAACGTTCTTGCCTAATCGTTCCAGAAACAGTGCTTTGTCCCGGTCATCTTTGAAAATGTCGGTTTTATTGATCCCGCGCACCATGATGTGATGCAGTGCACCGGGGGCGTCAAGGCGGGCTTGGCGTGGCATGAGGCAATTGTATGCACATTATTATCGTTTGCCAAGAGTTATGCACTAAATGCGTCAACGTCCCCAAGATGTTCAAGCTCCGAACAATAGATAGCTTCTGCATGAGGTAAATATTCTGAAGAATGAGACGAAGTGTTTTATAACGCGTTGTCCTTCTTGCAGCGCGCTGCTTTTTACCTGAACCGAAAAAGTGGCGAAACAAGATGGAATCTAGTTCCGAGTCAATCAGTGTATATTCGAGAATTACATCACTCCGCACTGCTTGATCTGTCATTGACTTTATAACAGGAACAACTGCCTCTGAATCCTTTGTGGCGAAGTCGAGTACTCGTTCCGGATTTAAGCCAATTACCTCAAGTATACGTTCATATTCTCGAAGGGCTTGTGCTTGATACCGACTTAATGCATTTTTCCGATTGTCTTGGCTCGGCATATTGCCTTTCTTACGCGATAACGCGCGACTCACGCGCCGCCTTTGGCGCGTCGCTGTGGAGGCGCAGGTTGGAATGCTGTGTCACGTCGAGGTGTATTATTAGCCTGCGATATCGGACTGCCTATCGAATACGATTTTTCCAGTATCCAGGTTCCCGATGGCAGTGCATTACTGCTATGATAAGAATGTAATTTGTTTCGATGGAGTAAAGAATGGCATAAGGAAATACGCGTGTCAGATATCGGCGTACATCCTTTTCGAGTGGTTTCCATTGTTCAGGTTTTTCGACAATACGCTGAATAGCGTGCTCAATAGCGGCGATAAAACGCTGTCCGAGATCGGGTTGGCACCCCTCATAATATCGAGCCGCATCTTGGTATTCTTCCAGAGCTTCTGGATGAAATTCATATCTCATTTTTTGATGGCTTGTCTGACTTGCGCCAAGGCGACATCACCGGGAATTGTTTGAACGCGGCCACTGCGAACTTCATCTAGACGGTGACATGCTTCAGTTATCCAGAGTTGACGGATATCTTCGTCTTCAGCTGGATCCAGGCTCTCGACTAATCTGTCGGCAAGAAGGGCACGTGCATCGCTGGGAAGTGAAAGAGCTTCTTCTGCAATTTGTTCAACGGTTAATCTCATAATAAACTCTCCTTACTGAAATAAGGCTGAAACCACGCTTGGTCCATAGGGTTATTTTACAGATGCGCGATAGTATAGTCAATTGCAAAAATGGGCGGGGCGGTTTCATCGCCCCGCCCATTTTTCCCTACAAAAAAGCTTGTTATTGTTTCACATATACAACGGAATGTCCGTTGCCACTGATTGTAAGATTATTTCCTGATAAGGTATAGGGCATTGTATAAGCGGTACTTCCAGACGAACAGTCAGAATGAACAGGCGTGCAAGTTATACCGCTTGACGTATACGAATATGTGCCATAATCAAGACAATCAGCGGACGTGACGCCCCAAAGCGTTGAATATGTTGATGCTGAATAAATCATGTAATTGTGATTGGATTTAGTCACTGCGCTTCCATCTGCAGTCGCAGCATACCACGTACCAATCAACGGATTTGTATTGTTGTTCGACGGAGTAGAATCAGAACTTCCTCCGCTACCGCACCCATACAAACCCGTTACAACAAACAAAACGACCACAGCCCACGCGAAGCTTTTCCTCATCTGTCCTTCCTCCTTTGAAAGTTAAGCGGCCCGCGACCGCTTGGACAGTTGGTTGGCGCACAAGGTGTGCGTCAGAGCCAACGACGAGTTGAGCCCCGCGTTTGCGTAGCGCGGGACTCGAACGACTTGTTAATCCTTTTTTTCTGCGGGGCTCTTTTCAAGTACTTTAAGGTTTATATAAAGTTTGCCTGCTACGGTCATGGCAAAGGTGACAGTACTCGACATCAGCGTGAAGAATCCAATTTGAACCAAAATCGTATGACCCCAGGAAGGTAACGGAGGCACATGAAGTATGCCGAGGGAAAATAGAATTGCTCCAATCCATCCGATTTTGAGGCTATGGCGATAAAAGAAACGGTTGTATTTCTTTGCAGAGAGCTCTGCAAATTTGCGTTCGCGCTTTGAAAGTTCCACGAGACCTCCGAATACTGCCTTATTCATTTCCTCAGTCACGACAGGTTTAGCTTTTTTATCATCCGTTATAAATGGTCTGTTTGAGTCAAAACCGCAGGAACATTTTGATATTTCTTCTGGATTAGTAGCGCCACATTCCGGGCACGTCCAGCCCGTAAGGGTTGTTTGTTTCTTCTTTTGTATAGGCTCAAAGTGCGGAACCGCCTCGGATAATTTGCTGCCGCAATCGGCGCAGACGGTGACGCCTTTATTGTACTCTGCTGGTTCTCCTAAACTAAGCCTATGTGGGCAGTCGGGATTCGGGCAGTAAGGCATGTATTTCCTCTATGGATTAACGCGCGCGTCACGCGCCGCCTTCTGGCGCGTCGCTGTGGACGCGCAGGTTAGAATTCCTTACTCTGCCGTGGCAGTTGTTATCTTATTTTCAAGAATATCTTTTGCGATAGGTTCATCATAACGCCAATAAATCAAGCTGATGTTATTCGCCTTGCACTTCTTCATTTTTAAAACATCAAGACTTTTTCTTTTTTCAAATGCATCAATCCCACCGAAGAATTCTATAGGTTCATAATGCTGTTTGCCTTGATACTCAAAGGCGAGTTTCTTGGATGGGATATAAATGTCCAAATGTTGCGGCGCAAGCCATGGAGGATTTACATGATGCTCTACATCAGGGAAAACCGATTCAATAAGTCTGAAGAGCGACATTTCGGATATCCAACCCTCGCCGATTTTCGGAAGACCATGTTTTTCACGCAAACTGTTTTCTGCTTCTCTCAATATGTCATCAACGAGGTCGAGAAATTCATTTCCAAGAACTTGCCCATTCCGATTACTTCGCAATAAGTTTGCCTCATAAAATAGTTGCTCCTCTACTTTGTGAGAACGACCAGTGTACTCCACAGCGCTCGCGCCAATGGTTTCTTTTACTATTTCTGAAAGGCGTGAAAACGATGTGAACGCTGGCTCTCTTTTCCCACCACGCCAATACTTATATTTATACACGTCCAGATTTACGAGGTAGAAACCTTTTTTTGATATTTCCGCATCAAAAAAAGCTGGAGAATATGTCGTCCATAAATTACTATATCGAGACTCATGACGCAGTGGCTCAAGGATGTTACATGATTTTATCTGATCAATATATTTATCGAATAGTCTACCAGACCGCGTAAAATCAGAGTATTTCCAATCAAGCAATGAAACATCTTTTTTATCGATCAGACCGTCACGGAGAAATACGATTGCAATAGGTCGGTCTACCTCGCTAACCGTGAAGGTCGTTTTCTTTAATATGTCGAGCGGTAATTGCAGACCCTCTTCCTTATAGTCATCGACAACTTTATCGACGCACTGGCAATATTCTGCGATATTCAAACGTACAAGTTCGCTTCTGTCAGATTCAGACCGGAAAAACAACAAATCTCTACCAGATAAATGTATATTTCCGATCCGTTTGAGATAGATTAATTCATCATGCAACTCACCAAAATATTTATTTCCCAAAGAAGCATAATATTTTCCTACGGCTTCGTCATAGCGGTGCTCGTTTATGAGATTCCTTATTTCAACATATCGCGGCACATATTCGGCAGGTTTTTTTGTCCCAGAGTTGATGATATAGCCTTCCGAGATCAGTTTGCCCTGCATTGCCATCTTAGCACGGACACCTTTACCGAAATACACGCCTTTTGGAGGAAATAAATTTCTTGCGATATTATAAAAAGATGCCATGAGATCTAGTTGATCGTCGGAAAACGTAACGACATGGCAAATTTTATCGCCATCGTTCAATATTTCATGTTTAAACGCTAGATCGGCTAATTCGATTGCTTGCGGGAACAACTTTCCGCGATTCGGACCGAAATAATACTTGAAGAATTTATCTGAGGCGTCGTCCATATTCTTTAAATTGTACGCCTTCTCATTCGCGGTCTGAATCAGTTTGCAAATATTGAAGACGCTCAATTAATTCCATAACATCGTCTGCATTCAAATGACGTTTGCGGTCTTTATTGATCTCTTTCAGAATTGCGTCCGTCACTTCAACTCTTTTAAGTATATTTTGAAATTCATTTGGAAGTATCCCGCCAGGCGAACCGCTTCTTTCGCAAGCTTCCGTAAGCTCCTCGTCGGTAATTAAATTGTATTTGCAGCCAGTCCGTCTTCCTAGCGGAGGTGTCACCTCAACTACAAATCTTTTGTGGCACCGACAAATGACTTCTTTCCCGACATGTCTTGGGTCAGGGTTTTTATAGGCTCTTTGACAATGCGGGCAAATCGTGTACGTTATAATTTCCATCTGCATTTCTCCATTTTGTCGTTCAAAACTAATGTTAAGGCTTCTATCGGAGAGCTTTACTCAGATAGAAGCTGGTTGGACTAAGCCGTTGCGCGCCACTGTCTATGGGATTTCAAATGATTTTTGATTCAAAATGCGGGGGGCGTGTTAGCGGTCGCAAGAGATCTTAGAGTGAAAAGCGGCGATTCCGGACTGCTCCGCAAGCCCCTTTCGTAAACGACTATATAGGAAAATGGCTTTTTAGGCAATAAGATATCGTTACGAAAGACAGCGTTATTTTCGGGGGTGGATGTAAGGGCTGGATTATTCATTTCAGTATTTCCGGTAATCATATTCGCGGTGGTCCTTTACAGCGCGCGGGTTGCATGGTCAAGGTCGTGCGCATTGTGCGTTCGCCGCAGACGGGGCATTTGGCGACGTCGATGCCGGCGATCCTAAGCAACGCTTCCTGCCACGCTTCAGGTTTCTCTTCAGCCTTGATCTGATTTGTGCAGCCCAGCAGCTTTCTGCATTTATCGAGTTTCTCGCGGCGGCATCGGTTCCCCAGCAGGCCATAATGCCTGATCTTGACGAACCGGTCGGGAAGGACGTGCAGCATGAATCGCCGGATAAACTCGTCGGCGCTCACTGTCATGATTTTGCTTTTGTTGTTGTCGGCGTAATCGCGCCAACGGAATGAGACCTTGTCATCCTCCATTTTCACGAGCCGATGATTGCTGATCGCGATCCGGTGGGTGTATCTGCCAAGATAATCCAGAATATCCTTGGTCTCCTTGAAAGGCGGCTTGCAGTAGACGACCCAGTTCTTCTTGAACAGATCGGAGATCAAGGCGTTAAAGGCCCCCGGCGACGCAAGATGACTTACGGCGCCGGGGTAAACAAGCTTGTTCTCGGCACGGAGCTGTCTCAGATAAGCAATAAATTTCCCGCGAAAGAGCTTTGACATCACCTTGACATGGACGAAGAAATCATTCTTACATGACTTCCATTTCCATCCGTCAAGGGACAGTCCACCGCCGGGAACAATGATGTGGATGTGCGGATGGTCCATCAGGTTCTGGCCCCAAGTGTGAAGGATACTGATAAACCCGATCAACGCTCCCAGGTGCTTCGGATTCGCCGCAAGTTCCATCAGGGTTTCAGAAACAACTTTGAATAGAAGCCCATAGAGGATTTCCTGATTACGGAGCACAAGGGGATTGAGAATATCGGGAAGTGTAAAGACGACATGGAAGTAGGGTATGGGAAGCAAGTCTTCCTCCCTGGCCTCTATCCACTGCTCTTTCTTCAGGAACTGGCACTTGGGGCAGTGCCGGTTCCTGCAGGAGTTGTACGAGATCACCTTTGTACCACAGTTCTCGCACTCGTCCACATGACCGCCTTGATCAGCGGTACGGCAGGTCTCGATTGCCCGCATGACGCGAAGACGATTCAGGGGCATGGGGTGGGTGTTCCGGTAATCAGGACCGTGTCTGCGGAAGATGTCCGCGACTTCAAGCTGTCCGACTGTTCGCGCACACATGACGAAACGGCGATCAGAGCGGCTTCGGTTTCTTTCGTGGTCTTCCCGGCCGCTTCAGATCCAAAGGGCTCACGATCTTGGCGAGGCTCTTGTTGCTGACGTGCAGGTATACCGTGGTCGTCCTGATCGAGGAGTGGCCCAGAAGGAGTTGGATTGTGTGCAAATCTGTGCCCGCTTCGAGCAGATGGGTGGCGAAGCTGTGACGGAGCGTGTGGCAGCTCGCGGGCTTCGTAATGGCCGCCTCGCTCTTCGCGCGTTTGAACGTTTGGCGAATGGTGTCGATGGGAACATGGTCGTCCGGGCTGGTGTCTTTCGGGAAGAGCCAGTTCTTCGGCCGGTACTCTTTCCAGTAAGCCCGGAGCGTATCCAGTGCCGTCTGCGATAACAAGGTGTAGCGGTCTTGATTTCCTTTGCCCTGAGCCACCCGCAAGAGCATGCGGGCGCTGTCGATGTCCGTGATCCTGAGCCTGGCCGTCTCGCTTATCCGGAGTCCCGCCGAGTAGGTCACCATGAGCATCACTTTTTGCTTAAGCGAGACCGTGGCGTCGAATATTTTTTGTATCTCGCTTTTGGTCAGGATTCGCGGAAGCGCTTTGACCGTTTTGGGATAGGGAATTCGGTCCATCACCCAGCCTTTGCCGAGAGTGGTCTCATAGAGGAACCTGAGCGCACTATAGGTGATCTTGAGTGATGACTGGGACAGTTTTCTCACCTGGACAATGGAGAGCAGAAACGATTTCACTTCGTCTTCAGTCAGCTGATCGGGTGGTCTGCCGAAATGGTCCTCTAGTCCTCGTGCCGCGTTGTGATACAGGTATTGCGTCTTGGGGCTCAGGTTCCTGAGCACCATGTCTCTTTGCATCTGTTCCCGGTACGTCTCCATTGCACAATCTCCTTCCGATCGAATGAAATTCCGGCGGCTTCGAGCCGTCGGTGATGCGAAAGGAGATTGTAAAACGATCAGGATTGTGCTGCAAGGTTTTGGGGGAGAAATTTCTAAGAAGACTCGTGCGATGGGATAAAAGCGAAAAGCATCGGAAGGTACAAAGCAACCGCCGCGCAGCGGCTTAGTTCAACACGGCGCTGACCCGCGCTTCGTCGGGTCGAGCGTCCTGGTTGGAAGCTTTTATTTTCCTTTGGTTGTTATCATGTAGGGATAGTCTTTACTGAGTATTACTTTGTTCTTTTGATTTTCGTTTCACATATCTGAGTTCAATGATTCCGGCTATGATGAACACAGATAAAGCAAAATAACCATGTGGATCGGGATACAGCAATCTGGATATACCTAAAACTATAAAAAGGCAAAGGTACACAATGCAGCGCTTTGATTTTCTAGTCATGATATTACGTCCCCTTTTTCGTATGACTGGTTGACGACTTTATACTGCGAGGGCCTGGCTGTTATGAAACTGTTTGCTTATTTAACATTTGTCGGATTTATGTTTGTTGTATTGCTACTTGGAGTAATTAGGGCAATCAATGATTTGTATAATTTTGTTGTTGTAAAAGTTGCCCCTAAGGTGAAAGCGGCAAATAGAAGACTGAACAAATAAATCCAAAAACTATAGGGAACATGCGCATACAGCCATTTAAGTGTGATTTTATCTGGATACTTCAATTCAACTTTTTGCGTGTTGGTGGCAAAAAATACCGGAACGCAGCAAAGGATTTCATCTGGCAGTGGTTCTTTCCGCAGCAGAATTTGACGTACATTTCAGAAACGAAGGAGCTGCGCCGGTTTCATTTAAGCGACAAGGACGTGCAGGAGCCTCTGTTTAAGGCGGTGCGCAAGGCCAAGATCGCGAAGCGCGTTACGTCCCATACGTTTCGCCATTCATTTGCCACCCATCTGCTCCAGGCCAACTACGATATCCGCACCATTCAGGAAATGCTCGGGCATGCGGACGTAAGAACGACCATGATCTATACTCATTGCGTGCCGAGCAAAACCGCAAAAGAGCGAAAGAGCCCGCTGGATTTTTAAATCCGGACAAACATATTTCCTCATGAACGATTCCATTGAACAACCCATTGACGGCGTACTCGATCTCCACACGTTTCAACCCGGAGACGTGAAGGACCTCGTGCCGGAGTATCTTGCGGAATGCCGGAAGCGCGGCATTCTTCAGGTGCGCATCATTCACGGGAAAGGTATTGGCGCGCTCCGGAGGACCGTGCTGTCGGTCCTGGAGAAGCTGCCGTATGTTGATTCGGTCAAAACTGCCGGGGAAGATGGGGGCGGATGGGGTGCGACGATCGTTACGCTGCGGAAACAAGAAGAGAGATAGACTGTCTTTGGAGTAGTATCTGGAGTGAATGACACGACGGCCGAATAAAAAAGGCAGGGTATCCGTCCCCTGCCTTGTGAAATTTACGAAGTGGTCAGTGAATTCCTCATCGGTATCTTCAGCCGCTGACCGATCCTGAGCAATCTCCCGGACCGAAGGTTGTTCGCTTCCCGGATCCTCTGCGCGCTCGTCCGGTAGCGGAGCGCTATGAGCGACAGCGTTTCGCCGCGCCGCACGCGATGGACCACGAATTCCAATTTTGGCGGCGACCACTTCGGCATTTTCTCGATGCCGGCGAGCACCGCGTCTGTCTTTCCGGGCGGCACCTTCAGGGCATAGGCCGTGTTCGGCGTGGCGTCGCGCCGCAATTCAGGATTGAGCGCTTTTAAATCGTCCGCATCAATGCCTAAATTGTCCGCCACCGTGCTCAAGCGGACCGGCCTTTCGATGGTCACCGTTTCGCAGGTAAGCGGCTTATCAGGCTCCTCCAGGGTAAATCCGTATTTTGCCGGATCATTGATGATTGCGAGCACGGCCAGGAACCGCGGGAAGTAGCGCGCAGTCTCGCGCGGGAGCCGCTCGTAGAAGTCCCAGAAATTATCGAGGTAATCAGCCTTCTCTTCCCTGATCACACGCGCTACGGCGCCTTCTCCGCAGTTGTACGCGGCAAGGACCGTGGCCCAATCGCCGAACATCTGATGGAGCTCTTTGAAGTACGCAATCGCCGCTGCCGTTGATTTTTCAGGATCGAGCCGTTCATCGATCCAGGCGTTTCTCTTGAGCCCGAATTTGTATCCCGTCGACGGGATGAACTGCCACAAGCCGAAGGCGCGGGAACGGGACAGCGCCCGGAGCTTGAACCCGCTTTCAATGAGCGGGAGCCACGACAGCTCTTCGGGCAAACCGGCGTCCTTCAACGCCTTTACCATTGCTCCGCGGTACATGCCCGAGCGTTTATAGGCTTCCAGGAAGAAGTCGCGTTCCTGGGTCTGGAAGGATTGGATCTCGCGCTGCACATGATCGTTCACCACCAGGGGGATTGCGTTATGACTCCCCTTGACTGCGACCTGGCGGGAAGCATACAGTTCCATGATCCTTTTGGAAATCAGGAACCGGAGATCTTCCTTTTGCTGGGAGAGTTTCGTTGTGTTCGGGACTTTCAGGATAAGGGAGTAAGCTTCGTCCAGGGATTCGATGGCGTGGTCCATATCGTTGTCTTCCCAGTACTCCTGCGCCGTATCGGTAAATTCCAGGGCGGAATCGAGCAGCGACTGGTCGTCATCGGCTGATTCCTTCTTTACCGTTGAGGGGTTTTTATCGCTCTGGTTCAGCACCGAGTTGTCCGCCGCCGGCGCCGCATCGGCCGCTTCCGGGAGAACGCCGATACCTGCGGAAACCGACTCGTCGGATGATATTGCCTGCTGCGGGCTCTTCAATCCGGGAGGCGCGGCCGCTCCGATCTCCGGGGAAGGCACTGACTTATGCGCACAACCGCCGAGCAGGAGAAGGGACGTGCAGCAAAGAATGACGAGGGAAATAAGCGAACGTGGCGATTTCGTAATCATTAGCCCGTATAATAGACGATGGGAAATGAAAAAGCAAATCAAAATCAGTGAAGCGGCCATTTTGTTCCCAAAGGAGACGTTTGACAAGAAGCTGTTTTACGTATTATAGTTACTACGGTTGCCGACCTATTCATGGTCCCATGAAGCGATGATCTTGATCGGAGATAAATAATATGAGGAGAACAGGGTTGAACAACATCATGAGGAACGTCTTCTTATTTGTTCTGTTCTCCTCGCTTTTCTCCTGCGCAGCGCCCCAGCCTTCCCGCTCGACCAGGCTCCCGGAGCGAAAAAGCAAGCCCGTCATAAGCATTGCAAAACTCGAGAAAACCATCCATGCCCTGATCAATGAAGAACGGCGACAAAACGGCCTGTCCCCGATCGTGTGGGATAATGCCCTTGCCGAAATCGCGAGACAACACAGCCGGGACATGGCGAAACGGAATTATTTCGACCACTACTCTCCTGAAGGACGCGATTATCTATATCGTTACCAACTGGCGGGATACCGATGCAGCGTTCCCGAAGGCCGCATAATCCATATGGGCGCCGAGAACCTCGCCCTGAACCACCTTTATGATTCGGTGACCACGATCAACGGCAAAGCCTTTTACGATTGGAACCCGCAGGACAAGCTGGCAGAAACGACTGTTCAGGGCTGGATGAAAAGCCCGGGACACAGGAAGAACATCTTGACGCCCTACTTCAGAAAAGAGGGCATCGGCGTGGTCGTTTCACCGGATGATAAAGTGTACATTACGCAGAACTTTTGTTGACGCCGCTCCTTGAGAGTTTCCTCAAAAATCAGAATCTACCACGGAGCCGCAGAGACGCGGAGAAAAAGACATTAAGAATTGTCAGGCTTCCGCGCCTTCCATGATCCTTTGGGTAAATAACTTCCTGCGATCGCATCACCCTTTCCAGGCGATAAAATCCATCTCCACAGCGACATCCTTCGGCAAACGGGACACTTCTACCGTGGCCCGGGCAGGAGGGTTCGACGGGAAATACCCGCTGTAGATATCATTTACAGCACCAAAGTCAATCATGTTCTTCAGGTAGATCGTCGACTTTACGACGTTCAGCATACTGCATCCCGCAGCAGACAGAATGGCCCTGGCATTTTCCATCACCAGTTTGGCCTGAGCGCCGGTATCTGCCTGAAGAACATTTCCCGATTTCGGGTCAATGGGTATCTGACCTGACACGAATACAAACCCGCCGGCTTCTACAGCCTGGGAATAAGGGCCGATTGCCTGGGGAGCATCGTTTGTTTTAACGATTTTATGCGGCATAAATACCTCCTGTCAATGTTTAGTTTATAACTGTAACCAGCTGATATTGATATGTATTATTAATCTAAAGTAAACCATGACGTAAGGCTCGCATCAATAAAGCGGCCTTGTCGCCCCAAGTCCGCGCATTGAGAAGTTTATGTCTTGGTTCCGGCTTTCATCGGGATAATGTTAATTACTTTTAGACAAAAACGTTGAGGGTAAATTGGGGACGTGATGCCGGTCAAAGCAAGTTCAAGATAGTGCGTCCTGACCTCTACCCGGTCTTCACCCGTTTGACATCCAGGACGCCCTTTATTCCTTCGATATTCTTGATGATCTTGTTCAGGTGTTCCACGTCTTTAATGTCTATGGTGAAGTTGAGGGTGGCTTGCCGGTCCTCGCCCGTAATCGCTTCGGCGTGAGTGATGTTTGCCTCCTGAGCGCTGATTGACGATGATACGCTGGCCAGAAGACCGGGCTTGTCCTGGGTCTTGACCGATATTTTGACGGCATGGGCCGTAGATTGCAAATCTCCCCAGGAGACATCAACCAGCCTGTCCTTGTCAAAGGTGAGCTCGCCGACATTCGGGCAATCAGCCGTATGGACGGACACCCCCCTTCCCCGCGTGATAAAGCCGATCACCTTGTCGCCCGGCACGGGATTGCAGCATTTGGAAAGGTGGATGAGCATGTTGTCCATGCCGCTGATTTTCATCGCACCGCCGGAAGGTCTGGCCTGTTTGAGCGGGGGTTTTTTAGGCAGCGGCTCGATGTGGGGTTTATCGGGTGCGAGTTTGTTCGCCACCATGTGGGCCGAGACCTTGCCGTAGCCGACAGCTGCCAGCAGATCGTCAAGGGTGTTGTGAGACATTTCGCTGGCCAGTTGAAGGAGGTCGTCGGACTTGTATATTTTCGAGGGGTTGAGCTCGTGCTTTTTGAGCTCTTTTTCCAGGAGCTCCTTGCCCAGCAGGATGCTCCGTCTCCGCTCTTCGGCATGGAGCCACGCCTTGATCCTCGTCTTCGCCTTGGACGTTTTCACGAACTTGAGCCAGTCGCGGCTCGGCGTATGGCCGGCCTGCGAAATGACTTCGATCTTGTCGCCGTTGCGCAGTACATGCTTCAGGGGAACGATCCTGCCGTTCACCTTTGCCCCCACGCACTGGTGGCCGACGTCGGTATGGACGCTGTAGGCGAAATCGACGGGCGTCGAGCCCTGGGGCAGCTCTTTCACGTCCCCCCGGGGGGTAAAAACGTAGACCATGTCGGGAAACAGATCGCCCTTGACCGTGTCCATGAACTCCTTGGCATCCGGGAGGTCGCGCTGCCATTCGAGGAGCTGGCGGAGCCAGGCGAACTGCTGCTCTTCGCGCTGGCTGATGGCGGATTTTTCCTTGTACCGCCAGTGCGCGGCGATGCCTTCCTCGGCGAGGCGATGCATTTCCTCGGTGCGGATCTGGAATTCAACGCGCTCTCCCTTGGGCCCGATGACCGTGGTGTGCAGCGACTGGTACAGGTTGGATTTGGGCACGCCGATAAAATCCTTGAAGCGGCCGGGCACGGGGGTCCAGAGCGAATGGATGAGCCCGAGGATGGCGTAGCAGTTCACCTTGGTATCGGTGATGATCCGGATTGCAATCAGGTCATACACGTCTTCGAAGGATATCCCCTGCTTCAGCATCTTCTGGTAGATGCTGTAAAAATGCTTGGGCCTGCCTTTTACCTCGCCCTTGTATCCGTGCTCCGCAAGCTGCCCCTTCATAATATCGATCAGCTCGTTGATGTACGTCTCCCGCTCGATGCGGCGCTGGTTCACCTTCCGCGAAAGTTCGTCGTATGCCTCGCGGTTCAAATACATGAACGAGAGGTCTTCCAGTTCGGTCTTGATCTTGGAAATGCCGAGCCGGTTTGCGAGGGGGGCGTAAATATCGAGCGTTTCCTGGGCAATGCGTTTCTGTTTTTCCGGGGAGAGCGATTTGAGGGTGCGCATGTTGTGAAGCCGGTCGGCGAGTTTGATGAGGATGACCCGGATGTCCCTGGCCATGGCCACGACCATCTTGCGGAAATTATCGGCCTCGCGCTGCTCGCGGCTCTGGAGCTCCATTTGGGACAGCTTGGTCATGCCGTCCACGAGCATGGCGACCTCGTCGCCGAAGAGTGTTTTGATTTCGTCCAGCGTGGTGCTGGTATCTTCTATGGTATCGTGCAGGAGGCCGGCGGTCACGGTCGCGGCATCGAGTTTCAGGCCGGCGATGATGGCGGCCACTTCGATGGGATGGTTCAGGTATGCCTCTCCGGAGAGGCGCGTTTGTCCCTGGTGGACCTTGGCGGAAAAGATGTACGCGCGCCGTATCGGATCTACGTCCGCGTCGGGGTGGTAGGTTTGGATCCGCTCGACTATGTCTTCAAGGCGAACCGCAGGCATAATGGCCCTCGAACTTGAATTGCGCAATAGGAAACTGCAGTAAACATCGGAGGAGTAGTAGCCACGGATGAACACGGATAAAATCAGGTTCATCATGGCACTCAACCGACATGAGGCCAACTCTCGGCGAGTTGCTTATTTCACATAAGAAACCCTTTGTCTTTTGGCGTTAAAACCGTGTTTATCCGCGGTTCCAACCGCAGTTTTTATTTATCCGCTTTGATGTCCCGTATCTCCAGCTCGACCGAAGTCGTTCCATTCCACACGTTGAGGCGCGGCGTGCATACGGCGGCCAGTCGAACGCCGTCTCTCACCTGCTTGCCGAGCAGGCTGCCCCGATTAAAGGCAATGGCGCCGACGGTTGCGCTTTCTCCCTGTTTCAGGCGAAGCTTGAGGTGGTTGCTGCCGACGATGCGGGATGAAACCACTTCGAGGCCCCGTATGCCGAGCCGCGGCTCCGGATTGCCCTGGCCGAAGGGGGCAAGCGCCTCCATCTCCCTTACCATGGCCATGGTAAGGTCGTCGAGCGTTACCGCGCCGTCCACGTTCAGCGTGCGGAGAAACCCCTGCGTTCCCATACGTTCCAGCACGGCTGCGCTCAACCGCTCCCGCAGCCGCGGAATATTGTCGGGCGCTATGGTAAATCCCGCAGCGTATTTGTGGCCGCCGAACCCCAGAAGAAGGTCCTTGCAGCTGCTGAGACCTTCGTAGAGATCGAAACCGGGAATGCTCCTCGCCGACCCTTTCCCGATGCCGTTTTGCACGGAGATGAGCGCCGTAGGACGATAAAACTCCTCTACGATCCTCGAGGACACGATCCCTATGACGCCGGGGTGCCAGGCGTCGGACGACAGGACGATGGCGCCGACGGCCGAAATGTCCGTCCGGAGGCAATGCTGCCGTGCATCGCCCCAGATGGTCTCCTCGACGGCCTGGCGCTCCTTGTTCACTGCATCGAGGGCCGAAGCCAGTTCCCCGGCCTCTTCAGGAGATTCCGTCGTGAGCAGCCGGAAGGCCATGTCGGCCCGTTCGAGCCTGCCGCTCGCATTGATGCGCGGGGCCAGGGTAAACCCGACAATGCCGGCAGTGATCTTTTTTCCCTGAAGTCCGGCCACCCGTTTCAGCGCCGCGACACCCGGCCGCTCCGATGCCGAGTTCGACGACAACAGGTCCAGTCCGTGTTTGATCAAAATCCTGTTCTCGCCGGTGACCTTGCCCACATCCGCGACTGTTCCCAGGGTCACGAGGTCGAGAAAGGGCTTCAAGCGCTCGTCATCGGCCTGTGCCCCCAGGAGCGCCTGTGCGAACTTAAAAGCGATACCAACGCCGGTCAGCCCGCTCACTGCCTGGCGGTCTTCCCGGGAAACCCCCTGTGTTACCAGCGCCGGATGGAGTACTGCAAAGGCATCAGGGAGGACGAAATCGTCGGAGCAGGAAGAGCGGTGTGAAGCGTTCTGACCGTCTGAAGGGGTGAGCTCGTGGTGATCGGTGATGATCAGGTCCAATCCGAGGGCGCGGGCGGCCGTCGCTTCCTCAAAGGCCGTGATACCGCAATCCACGGAGATCACGAGAGACGCACCGCTTTCCCGCAGTTTCTCGAGGGACGCCGCATTCAGTCCATAGCCCTCGGTCATGCGGTCCGGGATATAACTCTCGACCTTCGCACCGAGCCCTTTGAGCGCGAGATAGAGGAGCGACGTTCCGGTCACGCCGTCCACATCATAGTCCCCGTACACAACGAGCTGCTCGTTCCCTGCTATCGCCTTCCTTACCCGGCCGACGGCCCTGTCCATGGAGCTGTACATCGCAGGGTCGGACACCCTCGACAGGTCGCAGGAGAGAAAGGACCTCGCTTCCGCCGGAGTGGTAATCCCGCGATTGACCATCAGCCGTGCGATGAGCGGGGGGAGTCCTGCCTGGTCCGAGAGCGCGTCCGTCACGCGGGAATCAGGCTCTGTGAGGACCCATTTCATACTCGCGGCAGGACCCTCATCCCTTGTTTTCGTCCTTGTCCTTCTTTGATGTTTCTTCGGGAGAGTCTGAAAGGCCTTTTTTGAACCCTCTGATCGCCTTACCGAGACCCTCACCGAGCTGCGGCAGCCTGCTCCCTCCGAAAATCACCAGCGCAATGACCAAAATAATAATTAACTCCGGCATTCCCAATCCGCACATGCTGCCTCCTCGTAGTCTTGTGGCGTATTCAGATTTTTAAACGACTTCCGTCCCGGATCAAAACGGTCTATTTCCTGCTCTGTCACGTAACGCATGCGTACCTGTCCGAACAGCCCCCGAATGCTTCTTTGATCATGCCTGATCTGGTCTTCTATGAGCGGGATGAGTCTTTTCCGATACAGGGCGTGCAACGGTTCGAGCCGACCGTCGATGGAGGGGATCACCACATCATGACCCTCGGCCGTTCCCGCCATGTAGGAAATCAGGTCACTATTCAGGAACGGCATGTCGCAGGCCACAATGAAATTGTATTCGTCTTCCGACCGGAGGAGGCCGGTGTAGATTCCGGTAAGCGGGCCCCGCGCAGCGATCTCATCGGTCACGATCTTCACCCGGTAGGCGGCATACTGCTCCGGGTTATTCGTTACAATAATGACGTCGTCAAACACGCTTTGAAGAGACCGCAGGACGCGCTCTATCATCGGGACGCCGGCGACCCTCAGAAAGGCCTTGTCCGCGCCCATGCGCCGGTTCTCGCCGCCTGACAACACTATACCCGTCATGTTTTAAAATTACAGCATTTATCCTGAGGTGTCAACAAGGAACTTGAGCAACCGCCATGATAATAAACGAAAAAACAGGTTCATTCGCGATAGAGGCGGCTGATCTTGATTCATTGAAAACCTTCGCAGGATAAATGAAGAAGAAAAGACAGGGAAATGGGGAAAAAGACTTTTTGACAACTTCGCCTTCCCCCTTTCGCATTTAAATTCACCCTTTCCCCTTATGGGGCTTAGCCTTTTAAGAATCAAGTTCTCTGCAAAACGGAGAAATATTTACCACGAAGAAAGACTTGAGGACCGCAAAGGGCATCAGGGAGATTTTCGCACAATAACGCCTGCGACATCAGTCTTCTTTTTCAGGATCTCTTCAATCTCCTCGGCGGAGAACAGCCTGCCTCTGCCGACACCCGGGCAGGCGGGCGCGACCTCCTGTTCCCAGACAGCGCTGTTCATGTTCTCGGGCCAGAACGGCCATGTGCGGCATTGCCAGGGCCGGGAAACATAGACTTCACATCGGTTATCGGTGAGGAAGGGGCAGTCCGCGTCGGAATATTTAAGCTCATACAGCCCATCGATTTTTTTCGTATATCTCGCAGTAAACTCCGTTAAGGAAATATGAAAATGCCCGGCCAGACGACGCCGGTCGTTAAAGGAAAGGTAAACGTGCCCGTATCTCCCGCGCGTTATGCAGCACCTGCCGTCGCCCTGGCATTCGAAGCGGATCCCGCCCTTGAAAAATTCTTTCCCCACCCTCACCCTTTCCAAACCTCCCTGACAGGCGTCCCGCTGCAGTTCCATCGCCTCTCTCCCCGGCCTACTCCGGCTCAATCGTAGCAATCAGCGAGAACGCCCGGAGCCGGTCCCGGTGCAGCTCCGCCTGTTCCAACGGCTCCACGACACACAGCGCGACGCCGTTGTTGTGCGCTTCGATCATGATCCTTTCACATTCCGCCTGATCGAACTTGAACACCTGCAGAAGGGCACGCACCACATGGTCCATCGTGTTTTTGTCGTCATTGTGGAGCAGCACCTTGTAACGCGGAATATGAGCCGTTTGCAGGCGCGTCAACGTTTCGGGTTTGGTTGAAGGTATTTGCGTCATCGCGTGTTTACTGCCCGTCCGCAGCCCTCCGAGGCAAGGGAAACATCCGTTCCCCGGTCACGCCTCGGGATTCCCTGATTTTTTCTTCAGCTTCTGATGGTACATGAGCTGATCAGCGTCCCGCAACATGTCGTCTATGGAACGCCGCTGTTCAGGATCGTGGACCGCCATGCCGATGCTGACCGCAATGCGGTAGCCGGCCTTGTTCTGATCATTAAACCGTGCTATGTTTTGCATGAGGCGTTCCAGGATCACATCGATATTTTGACGCGGCGAGTCGATCAGCAATATGGCAAATTCATCGCCACCCATGCGGCCGATGACATCGGAAGCCCGAAAACTCTGTCGGAAAATGGCCGTTAAGGCCGTCAACGCGCGGTCGCCTTCCTGATGTCCCCAGGTGTCGTTGATCGTCTTGAAATTGTCCATATCAATGAAAAAGAGCGTCAGGTCCCGCTTTCCCCGGAGCGCCGCCTTCAGCTGCTGCTCCGCAAGCACAAAGAATCCGCGCCGGTTCGGGAGGCCGGTCAGGTCGTCGGTGATGGACATGATGCGCAGTTTTTCCTGAAGTTGTACATGCTGTATGCGCATTTCGAGTTCTTTCAGGGAAAACGGTTTCCTGATGAAATCCGAAGCGCCTGCGGCAACTGCGTCATCATAGGAAAATTTATCGATATGCCCCGTCGTGACGATAATGTTCATCGCGGGACGCAACCGTTTTGCGCGTTCGGCAAGTTCCAACCCTCCCATGCCGGGCATGATGATGTCCGTAAGCATGATGTCGCAGGGAACTTTGGCGAGATGCTCCAAAGCAGTCTCGGCCCGTAAAAATGTTTCGCAGGCCTGTCCTGTCGCCAGGAAATACGCCTTCAGCATACTGAGTAATTCCGGATCGTCATCAACAGCTATGAGCCTAAGGTGATCGTTCATTTCGTTTGCCGGGGGTGCGGAGAATTTTTGCGTTTGTCTATCATATCAAATCCCGGCCCCGGAAGCGAGAAAATCTTTGCGACGGCTTTCGTACCGCAATATCCTTCCGGAGGAGCTCTGCGGCCGGCGCGACAAGCTTGACACGTCACCAAGTCAGCGCTACCATTCTCTTATGGACAATGAAGACAAAAGAAGTCCTTAAACTCATACACCTTTTGTCGTAGCGAGGAGGAAGATCATGTATACCATTTTGGGAGCAACAGGAAACGTCGGAAGGAAAATAGCCGAGATCCTTATAAAAAGAGGAGAAAAAGTGCGGCTCGTTGCGCGATCCGCTGACAAACTGAGGCCGCTCGTCGGTCCGAATGCACTGGCCTTTGCCGGCGATGCAAAAGATACGGAATTTCTGGTGAAGGCATTCAAAGACTCAGATGCCGTATTTACGCTGTTGCCGCCGAACATCACGGCAGACAAGTTTCTGGCCTATGCAGACGCCGTCAGTGCGAGCATCGCCCGTGCGCTTCAAATAGCCAAAATCAAATACGTCGTCAATCTTTCGAGCCTCGGGGCCGAGCACTCCGAAGGCACGGGGCCCATCGTGGGGCTCCACAACCTGGAAGAACGCTTGAACAGAATCGAAGGGTTGAACGTGGTGCACCTGCGCTGCGCATACTTCATGGAAAATCTGCTCACGAATATCGACCTGATCAAGTCGCGGGGCATCGCAGGCAGCGCCATCCGGGGAGACATAAAGATCCCGATGATCGCAACCAAGGACATTGCGGCGGTTGCGGCTGAACGACTGGTGAAAAAGGATTTCTCCGGTTCCTCGCTCGAGGTGCTGCTCGGCCAGAGGGACGTGACCATGATCGAAACTACGGCTGTCATCGGAAAGAAAATCAACAAACCGGGATTGACCTACGTCATGTTTTCTTATGACGACGCTGAAAAAGGGCTGGTAGCGGCGGGTCTGTCGACCGACATGAGCAGGCTGTACGTCGAAATGAGCAGGTCTTTTAACGAAGGCCGCATCACCGGAACGGTAAGGCGGACCCCGCAGAGCACGACGCCGACATCATTGGAGCAGTTCTGCGACGACGTGCTTGTGCCGAAATACTCGCAAAAAAAGGCCGCATAACTTAAAAAAACCGACCTACTGCCGGGAGGCGCGCAGAATTTTTTCGTGCCTCGAAAAAACCTTACGGAAGTGATAGCCGTAGATCGACAGCGTAATGGCGTGCGACATGAGGTGCGGCTTTCTGAACAACGACCAGATGAGGAGCTTCCAGTACTGGAAACGCTCTCTTCCGATGATGCCGAGGCGAAAGACGGACTTGATCGCTGCCTTGTAGTGGCTCAGGCGATGGCGCGGGCCCCTCACTTTCAGGGGGCGGTACTCTTTTAAAAATTTTTTCACCCGAGCATAGTAGTGCTTCGGAGAATAGATCGTTTTGAGGATCGAGCGGTAGCCGGAAAGCAGTGCGTCATTGCTCATCTTCGGGACAAAGTTTATGGAAAAGTCCGTGTTGTCCCCGGTGGAGGAATTCAGGAGCCTTCCCTCCTCTTTCATGCGGTGGTACAGCTTGGTCCCGTGCGGCGCATTCAGGAGGCCGACCATGGCCGTTACAATCCCGCTTTCCTGGATAAACCCGATCAAACGTTCGAAAATGGAATCCGGGTCTTTGTCGAATCCGACGATGAAACCGGCCTGTACTTCGAGACCGGCGTGCTGGATTTTCCTGACGCACGCGATGAGATCACGGTTCCGGTTCTGCAGCTTGCTGCATTCTGCAAGGCTTTCATCGTTGGGCGATTCGATGCCCACGAATACCTGGTCGAACCCCGCCTTTGCCATGAGCATCATCAATTCCTCGTCGTCCGAGAGATTGATGGAAACCTCCGTATACAGCGTAAAGGGATACTTCCGTTTCTGCATCCATTCAATGACGGCCGGGAGGATCTCCTTCTTCAGCTTTCCCTTGTTCCCGATAAAGTTGTCGTCCACGATGAACACGCCGCCTTTCCAGCGCAGCGCGTAGAGGGCGTCCAACTCGGCAATGACCTGGGAAACGGTCTTGGTGCGGGGCGCCCGTCCGTAAAGAACGGTGATGTTGCAGAAATCGCAGTCAAAAGGGCAGCCGCGCGAGTACTGGATGTTCATTGATGCGTATTTCCGCCCGTCCAGCAAATCGAACCGGGGTACCGGCGTCGTTGTTATATTCGCCCACAGGGAAGAGGTATACATATGCTGCGCCTTCCCCTGCTTTAAGTCTTCAAGGAAGAGCGGAAGGGTTATCTCCGCCTCGTTCAGGACCAGATGGTCGACGTGGCCGAATTCTTCCGGGAGGGCCGTAAACAGCGGTCCGCCTGCGATAATTTTTACGCCGAGTTTTTTGCATCGTGCGATGACGGACTCGGCGGATGCTCTCTGAATAGACATGGCGCTCAGGAACACGTAATCCGCCCAGCGCAGTTCCGCGTCTTTAATCGACTTCACATTCTTGTCCGCAAGACGGACTTCCCAGTCAGCCGGCAGCATGGCAGCGACGGTGAGCAGGCCGAGCGGTGGAAGGGTTGCCTTCTTGGAAATGAATTTAAGCGCGTATTTAAAACTCCAGAAGGTCTCGGGATATTGGGGATAGACAAGCAGGATTTTCATTAATCCTCCTCCGTTCATGAATTGAGATGCTTTAGCAAACAGACAGGTATGATGCGGAAGAAGCAGGATACGAGATTGCTGCAAAGGTAATTGTTTTTATTATCCGTCTTTCAGGATCAATTAACAAGCTTTATTTTAGCCTAATTCGCGGCAAGAATCAACTCATGACGGTATGATCCGGCTTCCCTGACAGATCGTTTCGAATTTTATAGAGAAGTTGCTCAGTGTAAACGATAATTGCAATAACACCGGCCTTCGTTTCTCTGACGGCTCTCCCTTTCGGTTCTCTCCGCTGAGGCAGGGCAGCTCCGGACCGAAGATAGGGGCCCGGACTCTTCCTTCATCCACGCTCCGCAGACTCGATGCACATGATGAGCATATTTCCCTTGTCATTCTGAAGCAAAAAAGAGTAAACTTGACACCGGGACAATACCATGAGTGACAGAAAGCACATACAGCGTCAGCCCATCGTCATAGCGAGAAGATGCTCGATGGGCGTCATCACGTTCAAAAATTTCGAATGGGCCAACCACATGGTCCATCTCGTTGACCTCGGCAAGAGCGGCATCGGGGTCGAGTCGGAGCAGCCGATCGAACCCGGCTTTGTCTGGTTCAAGGACCGTGTCGCGGGGCATAAAGGCGGCGTGGTTGTATGGAGCAGGCAGCGGGGAAATAAATTCAGAGCAGGCATCAAATTGCTTCCCCTCTCCCCGGAGAGTGAGAAATACATCCAGAAAGAATGCGAGAATCCTGAGTTTCATAAACCGCTCAGGGAAGCGGAAGTCATCATTGCGACGCTGATGGAATCCCTGGAAGCAACGGAGAGATGGGAAACAATCGGCAGGCTGGACATCGGCGAAAAAATCGAGCAGTGACCTAAAAAAGCATTTGACACGGATAAAAGCTGATAAGAAGCGGATCAGAGCTGATAATTCAAAAAAAGGAGCTTCACCCTTTTGGTGAGGCTTCAAGTTCGATCTTTATCTGCATTTATCCGAAGTTAATCCGATTTTTCAGTGTCCAAGTGCTCTTTCTAGGGTGACCGGTCCTGAAACGGAGTTCCCGCGCCGCATCCCTGCCCCGATTTCAGTAAACTTTTCCCACGGGGACTATTTCATGAGGGCGGCAAAGTAGGGCGTAATTTTTTTGAGCATTTTTTCCGCAGCCAGGGGGACCATTTTTGCAAAGGCGTCAAGATTCACCAGGGCATTCACGTTGACGTCGTTCTGCGCAGCCCCGACCATCCGTTCCGCGAAGTCCCTGTTCACCTCGCCAACCTGTCCGTAGATGCGTATCAACCCGTCCAGGCTCCATTCCGAGCTTTTCCCGGCCTGATGCCTGAGATACTGGGTAACGAAATGCATGGACACCATCCTGAAAATTGTTTCTTCCAGGCTCGCGAAAGGCAAATGAAATCGCACCATGGGCTTGAGTTGCTCCAGGATGGGGCAACCGCTGGTGGTCATGATGATGCCGAGCAACGAGCTTACCCCCATCTGGACCGTCGTGGTTTTTGAATAGGTCCGCTCTTCCACGATGCATGCCACGGTTACGCGGTCATGGGAGGCAAACCTCCTGAACTTGTCCACAATTCCGGAAAAATTGGCGGCAACAGGACAGCGCGGATAGGTCCGTTGATCGAGCGGACAGGTCGCACACTGGCAGTATCCGAGAAGCGTCCATTCCGGCAGGTCCCGGCTCTTCTCGGGAACGAGATCGAGCGTATCCGCATCAAGAAGAAGGTCGAATTTTATCGTGGAACCGTCATCAAACCGATAGGCATAAACAATCTTGAAATAATTATTCATTTTATGGTCCTGGAATTTGTTATCCTCAACCTCACGCAGGACAACAGCAAAACAAAAGGGACCGGCTTCTTTCCATAATTTGTTGCTGAAGCTCACGTGGAAACAAGCTGCCCCCCTTCTTCGAGTATCTTATTACGCTTGCCCGGCTGAACCGAGCACTTCCTTGTTCTTATGGATGATCATCTTGATCAACTCATCGCGCGCCGGTCCGAGGTATTTCCGCGGGTCAAACTCGGCGGGCTTCTCCGCCAGGGTCTTACGGATCATCGCGGTCATGGCCAGACGGCCGTCGCTGTCGATGTTGACCTTGCACACGGCGCTCCGCGCGGCCTTCCTCAGTTGGTCCTCGGGGATGCCGACGGCGTCCTTGAGCGCTCCGCCGTTTTTGTTGATGATCTGAACGTAATCCGGAATAACGGACGATGCGCCGTGAAGCACGATCGGGAACCCCGGGATCCGCTTTTCAATTTCATCGAGGATGTCGAACCGGAGCGGCGGCGGCACGAGGACCCCGCGTGCGTCGCGGGTGCACTGCTCGGGCTTGAACTTCATGGCGCCGTGGGACGTCCCGATGGAGATAGCAAGGGAATCGACGTTCGTCTTTTTGACGAAATCCTCGACCTGCTCCGGCTTGGTATAAGTTGACTTTTCGGCCGACACGGCATCTTCGATGCCCGCCAAAACCCCGAGTTCCCCTTCCACTACCACGCCGTTGGCATGGGCGTATTCTACGACCTGCCTGGTTACTTTAACGTTGTCTTCATAGGAGTGGTGGGACCCGTCGATCATGACCGAAGAAAAACCGGTATCAACACAGGACTTGCAGAGCTCAAAGGTGTCGCCGTGGTCCAGGTGGAGTGCAAATTTTACCGACGATCCGGCGTCCTTTATCATCGCGACGGCGCCCATGGCAAGAAACCGCAGCAGCGTCTGGTTTGCATATTTCCGGGCCCCGCTAGAGACCTGCAGGATGAAGGGGGACTTGGATTCCACGCATCCCAAAACGATTGCCTGCAGCTGTTCCATATTGTTGAAGTTGTACGCCGGGATCGCGTATTTGCCCTTCATCGCTTTTGCGAACATCTCCGTCGTCGTGACAAGGCCTATGGACTTATACGAAACCTTCTCCATTCCGATACCCTCCTGAGTGAAATATTTTATTTCATCCTAAAAACGGCAGTTGGAACCACGGATGAACACGGTTAAAACCAAAACACAAAAACTTACAGAGAAGTAGAACCTCACCCGGAAGGTGATATCTATTTTCTCCTGAAAATTTTGAAATATCCGTATTTATCTGTGTTCATCCGTGGTTAAATGCTCTTTTCAGGTTCATGGGAGAACGACTTCTTTTCTGCATTCGTTCATGTTAAATTGCGTGGCTGCTTGAATCAGAGGCGGACTCAACAGGTGCGGCGCGTGACTCGTGAGGTTACGATCGCATTTTAGCACGACTTGCGCACAAACTTCAAGTGCCTTTCGGAGATAACAGCGGGAGGAAAAATGATCACATATAGTTGCAGCACTCCGAAACCCCTGCTCACGTTCAGTGAAAGAACGGGTTTTCATCTCACCGGAAAGAAGCCCTTTCGCGGATAAGCGAAGCTGAGTCCCGCTGCAGGGACCCGGCGTGATCAACGAATTTTTAACATTGATTATTTGCAGGCCAGTATGCTATATTCCCGTTGCTGACAAGCGACCGGATGGCGGGTCTCTGGCAGCCTGGACAATGAATACGATGAAGTAAAGGTGGAGCCCATGCCCTATAAAGCCTGGTTTCAATGTATCAACGAAAAGTGCAACGAGCGCTATCCCCTGAACACGGTCATCTACAAGTGCAAGGCCTGCAATTCGCTGCTCGAAGTGCGGCATGACATGCAGATCCTGGCCAATCGCAATGCAAAGGCGTGGATGAAGCTGTTCGAGGACCGGTACAAGTCCACGGAATGGCCCTACGGCTCCGGCATCTGGGGCAAGAAGGAATGGGTCCTGCCGAACATCCACAACGACAACGTGGTATCGCTCTACGAGGGAGCGTCGAATCTGTTCTGGGCCGAACGGCTCGGTAAAATCGTCGGTCTTGACAGCCTCTGGATGAAGATGTGCGGCAACTCCCACAGCGGGTCCTTCAAGGACCTCGGGATGACCGTCCTCGTCTCCCAGGTCAAACAGATGATCAGCGAAGGCGTGCCGATCCAGGCCGTGGCCTGCGCCTCAACCGGCGACACCTCCGCGGCCCTGGCGACTTACTGCGCGGCAGCCGGCATCCAGTCCATCGTACTTCTGCCCAAAGGAAAGATCTCCATCGCCCAGCTCGTCCAGCCCATTGCCAACGGCGCGCTGGTCCTTTCGCTCGATACGGACTTCGACGGGTGCATGAAGGTGGTACAGGAAATTACGAAGGATGAGACCATCTATCTTGCAAATTCCATGAATTCGCTCCGGATCGAGGGCCAGAAAACCGTGGGCATCGAGATCGTGCAGCAATTCGACTGGGAGGTGCCGGACGTCATCATCATCCCCGGAGGGAACCTTGGCAACGTATCCGCGCTCGGCAGCGGTCTTTTGATGATGCGCGACCTCGGCCTCATCACGAAGCTGCCCCGGATCGTGGTTGCCCAGGCGGAGCGCGCCAATCCGCTCTACCGGTCGTACCTCAAGAACTTCGCGTCCTTCGAGCCCATGGAAGCCCAGAAAACGCTGGCAAGTGCGATCCAGATCGGAAACCCGGTCAGCATCGTGAAAGCGATCCGCACGCTGAAACAATTCGACGGGATCGTGATGGACGCAACGGAGCAGGAACTGGCGGACGCTGCCGCGCTCGGCGACACTACGGGCATGTTCAACTGTCCGCATACCGGCGTGGCGCTCGCGGCCATGATCAAACTGATCAAGGCCGGGAAGATCGACAAAGCCGAGAAAGTCGTGGTCATCTCTACGGCCCATGGCCTCAAGTTCACCGATTTCAAGGTCCAGTACCACCAGGAGAAACTGGGTTTCCCCTGCCGGTTCGCCAACAAACCCATCGAACTGCCGCCGACCGTGGACGCCGTCAAGAAGGCACTCGATCAAGCGCTCAAAAAGAGGAGAGAACAGAATGTCTAAGAAGCCATCGAGCCCGAAGAACTGGAGCCCCGCCACCCTCGGCATCCACGGCCTGGACCGCGTTCATCACGCCAACTTTGCGGTTTCCACGCCGATCGCCCAAACCTCGAACTACTATTTCAACAATACCCAGGAAGTCTACGACTTCATGAAAGCCAAGAGCGAGGGAAAGGTAATCCGCGAGCACGAGTACGGCCGCTACGGCAACCCGACCCAGCAGGAGTGCGAACGCAAATTAGCCGCTGTCGAGGGCGCCGAACGCGCAGTGTTGTTTTCAACGGGGATGAGCGCCGTCATCCTCACGATCATGACCTTCATGCGGCGTGACGGGCATATTATTTTCACGAGCGACTGCTACCGCCAGACGCGGGACTTCGCGGCAAATCTGCTGGCCGAGTTCGGGATCCAGGTTTCGATGGTGGACCCGACCGCGGAAGCGATCGAGAAGGCCATCAAGCCCAACACAAATATTATCTTCACCGAATCGCCGACGAACCCCTACCTGCGGTGCCTGGACCTGCCGGCGGTGGTAAAGGTCGCAAAAAAGCACAATGTCCTGACCATCATCGACGCCACGCTGGCCACGCCGTATAACATCCGTCCCCTGGACCTCGGCGTTGATGTGGTCATCCATTCGGCGACAAAGTACCTGGGCGGGCACAACGATCTCCTTGCCGGCGTCACGCTCGGTTCGGACAAGCTCATGAACGACGTCTACCGCATGCAGCGCATGATCGGCGCGACGCCGGGTCCCCTTTCCTGTTTCCTTCTGGAGCGGGGCTTGAAGACCTTCGGTTTGCGCATGAAGCACCACAACGAGGCCGGCCTTGCCATTGCAACCATGCTCGAGGCCCATCCCAAAATCGAAAAAGTCTGGTATCCCGGCCTTGATTCCCATCCGGACCGGGCGATCGCAAAGGAGCAAATGAAGGGCTTCGGCAGCGTCGTCACCTTCCTGCTCCGCGGCGACGACGCCAAGACCAGGAAATTCATCGACTCCCTCGAACTCTTCCTGATCACGCCGAGCCTCGGGGGCAGCGAAAGCCTGGTCACGCAGATGTGGATGATGTCGTTCTTCGACTACCCGGAAGACTACCGCAAGAAGATCGGCATGTCGGACAACCTGGTCAGGCTGGCATTGGGTCTGGAGGACGTGGACGATTTAATTGCTGATTTGAAGCAGGCTCTGGATAAGATCTGATTGCTTAAAAAACAGATATTGAAATGAATAAGGGGCCGGGTTAAAACAAACCGGTCCTTTTTTTTATGTCATCAGCGTTATACTAGAATCCCGCACTGACGCGTGACGTAAACCGTTGCACATACCCCACTTCAGGACTTCTGCTAGCTTTGTTCGTGGCAAGATCACGGAAAGTATCTATGAAGAGGCCATTCGCTTTTTTATTTCGCGTCGATGATACAGATAAAGTGTTAAAGTGTTGCAGGAGTATGGAGGGAATTTGAATGCTCGATTAAAGTATCGCGCTATTACGTTGCGCCGGCGTCTCTTAGCAGCTCGGAGATCCTGTCGTAGCCGTATTCGGTGGCAAACGTTAAGGCTGTTTTTTCGAGTTCATTCCTGGCGTTGACGTCCGCACCTGCTGCTATGAGTATCGCAACAGTTGAATAATGATTCTGGGCGGCCGCAATCATCAACGGCGTCCAGCCTTTGTGCCCGGAGCGGACATTGACGTTAGCACCGTTGCTAATTAATATTTTGACGATAGAATCATTACCCTCTTGTGCTGCATCATATAAGGCAGTTTCTCCCGTGCTCCATGTTGCCTCGATATTTGCTCCTGCCGCTAATAGCACGTAGGCAACTTCAGTAGAGTTCCTGAAGGCAGCCGGGATCAAAGCCGTCATGCCTAACCTGTTCTTTGCATTTACGCTTGCCCCCGCCATGATTAGCGCTTTTGCACTGACAGGATCGTTGCACTCGGCAGCAAGCATGAGTGGTGTGGTTAGATAAATTTTGTTTTTAGCGTTGACGTCCGCACCTTCGTCGACCAGGTACGCTACGATATCGGAGTTGCATTTTCCAGCTGCCTCCATAAGTGCCGTATCATTATTACTATTTCTGAAATTGATATTAGCTCCGGATTTCACCAATTCTTTGACGATTTCAAACTTTCCCAGTCTTGCTGCAACCATCAACGGAGTCTCCCTCTTTGGTCCGTGTTGCTCGTTGAGGTCGGCTCCCTGACTTAATAGTTGTTGAACTTCTGTTTTGTCTCCCTTGTGTATGGCATCTATTAAATGAGAGGTTTTAGCACATCCTAAAGTGGTTATTGAAAATGAGGTCAGAATAAGAATAGACAGCGAGAATTTCATTTTTATCTCCTCTTTTATTATTCGTCACCAATACATCGAAAGCGCAGTTCCAAGAGAGCTTGCCACTGAATTCATTCTTATCTCCCCTACACCACTTTCTTTCTTAAATAGGAAGAAAGCCAGTCCACCAGCATAATAGTGGCCAGGATGATCAAAAGCATTGCAGACATCTGGCGATATTCGAACATTCTCGAAGTCATGACCAGTTCGAAGCCGATGCCGCCGGCGCCTACCAGGCCCATGATCGTGGAATACCGGATGTTCCGGTCCAGGATATAGAGGTTATAGCTGTTGAACAAAGGCAGGACTTGGGGGAAGATGGAGTGGGCGATCCGGTGGAGCAACTTGGCCCCGATGGAAATCGAGGATTTTCGCTAATTGAGCGGCATGATGATGGGAGTTGGGGTAAACCACAAAAAATCTCTGTGAAAAAAGTATCAAGAAAAAATAAAGAGCGGGCGATTTGCCTCCGCTTTCTTAACCCCCGATAAGAAACACTTTTCACATCATTTGCACCAAAGAGCAATAGTGAAAAACTAACCATTTATGTTTCGAAAAAGAAAAAGGATAGCAATAAATATGGTAAACCAAAAGAGCTAAAAGGCGGAATTAATAAGGGTCGTAGCGCCGAAGCACCTTTTCTTGATCCTGATGGAAAAATACTTTACTTCTCGGGAAACTATAAGGGAAAACGAAACATCTACGATTTATATAAATGTACTCGCTCCGACGAAACGTATATCAACTGGTCTAAGCCAGAACTGCTAAGCGATTCGCTTAATACTCCCGACTGGAACTCATATTACACCCTAAATGCGAAAGGTAGTTGGGCTTACTACTGCTCAGCTACAAACTCATTAGGAATGTCGGATATTTTCCGTGTAAAGATTTTTGAAGAAAACCCATTCGTTAAGGTAACCGGTTTGATTCTAACAAAAAGAATGAAACATTGATGCTAGCCGACACCGCTTATCAAATTCTAGTAACTATTAACCATTCCCAGGGTTAAAAATAGATAAAGCATCAGCTTCGTATGAAGCGTTATTACCTTTCGATACGATTTATACATTAAAGCCATCTTTAAATAATTGGATAAGCGTACCTAGCGAAGTTGATACGAGAGGTTTAAAGGAATACAAAGAGCAAAAGCTTAACCTCTATCTCGAAACAAAACCATACGTGCTAATTAAGGGTAATATTATCGATACTCGAACGAACCAGCCTATATCGGTAAGCAAGAAACCAAAGGTTTTAATTAATGGTATTGCTTCCGATTCTGTTAAAGACGATTTGCTTGTTGCCAGCTATCATGTGCTATTACCTCTCGATTCAATCTACATTTTAAGAGCACAAGGTCCAATTTTATTGGTAAAGCCGATACTGTTGACGTAAAAAATAAAACTGTTTATCAAGAACAAGAGGTAAACCTTTACGTAACCTCAAAGCCTTGGGTTGAGGTTAAAGGTACTGCACTCGACAATAACACGTTGGGCCCAATTATTCGTATCGGTAAACATCTGTTTTAGTAATCAATGGGATGATGGTTGACAGTGTCAAAATCGATGCTGCAACTGGCGAATTTACTATCCGTTTGCCATTTGGGAAGCAATACAGAACGGCGATATCATCAAAGGATTTTAAACGGGCTGGGCATCGTAGAGGTCTTTTCCTTTCTGGATTGCAAGGATTGCATCGACGGTCTTTGATTCAAGAGCGTATTTCCAGAGAGCGGTGACTGCACCGCCAAGTTCTGCGTGCTTCTTGATCTCTGCATCGTTGGTCCACGCGTAGAGCATGTCGCCTTTCTTTGTCATTTAGGCCTCCATTATTTTCTCGAGTTTTACCGTTGCGGCAATGCTTGAGGGCATCGAGACAACGCCCTTTTTGATGCCGGTCGTAACTTCGGCATCGAGCGTGATCGAGCCGGTCTTGCAGGTTACTTTTACCTTGTCACCGGTGCTGATCCCGAGTGCCTCTGCATCTTCCTTGTTGATGACAACGGTCGGTCCGGCCATTCCCTCATGATGGAGGGCGTGTTGATCGAGAGCGTTCCCATGGGCCACTTGCCCGCGACCGCGAACGGGAACTCTGCACTTGCTGCTTCGCCGGCCTTGTACTCGACTGCGGAGAATGCACCCTTGCCATCCTTGGTTGCACACTTGTCGGTGTACAGGATTGCGGTGCCGAACTCGCCGCCGGCTGCCGGCCACTGGATGCCTTCGGGCCGCTCAAGCTTTGCATAGGTTATGCCCGCGTATGCCGGGACGTGCTTTGCGATCTCGCCGAAGACCTGCTCTGCGGTTGCAAACGAGAACTCCTTCTCGTGGCCCATTGCCTTTGCAAGTTCGCAGATGATCTGGCAGTCTGCCTTGCTGGTACCGACCGGCTCGACAGCCTTTCGTACCCGCTGGACACGGCGCTCGCTGTTGGTGAAAGTGCCGTCGCGTTCCGCAAATGCCGCGGAGGGGAGGACAACGTGTGCCTTTTCTGCGGTCTCGGTCAGGAACATGTCCTGGACAACGAGGAAGTCGAGCTTGCCGAGTGCCTCGGTGACGCCCGCGCCTGCCGATGCGATGTTCTCGCCCATGACGTACATCGCCTTGATCTTGCCGGCTGCTGCCGCCTCGATCATCGCGGGAACCGTCATGCCGTTCTCTGCCGGGACGCAGCCCATGTCCATTGCACCCTGTGCATTGGATTTTCCGCGGAGGAGGTTGACGCCTGCTCCTGCTTTGCCGACATTGCCGGTGATGAGCTGGAGGTTTGCAACTGCACGGACGAGGTCGCCGGACGTTGCGCCTGCGGAGGTGATGACTGCTGCTGCGGGAGCGGCTGCGTACATCTCGGCTGCCTTTGTGATGAGGTCTGCTGAAATCCCGCAGGTCTTTGCCACGCCATCCGCTGAGTAAGCAGCGCCGGTGACAACGGCCTTGCACTTCTCGAAGTTGCTGGTCTTGGACGCGATGAAGTCCTTCTTCTCCTTACCGGCCTTGAGGATGGCATTCATAATACCGTTGATGAGTGCCACTTCGGTGCCGGGGTTGCAGGGGATGTAGAGATCGGCCTGCTTGGCTGTCGCGGTCAGCTTTGCGTCAGCAACGATGATCTTTGCGCCGTTGATCCGGGCCATCATGACCCGGCGACCTGCGAGGGGGTTTTCCTCAAAGGGGTTGCTGCCAACAACGAGGATGACCTTTGCATCGCTGATGTCTGCGAGGGAGTTGGTCATAGCACCGTTGCCGAATGCATCGGCAAGGCCCTTGACCGCATCGGCATTGCAGCGCCGGCCGCAGTAGTCGATGTTGGGCGGTCTTGATGACCGTGGATGCGAAGGCTTTGAAGAGATAGTTGTCTTCGTTGCATGCACGGGCAGACGCGACGCAGCCGATCTCTTCGGGCTTTGCGCCCTTGAGTTTTGCTGCGATCTCCTTGTATGCGTCTTCCCAGCTCTGCCTCGACAAACTTCCCGTCCTTCCTGATGAGGGGGGTCGCAAGCCGTGCAGGGCTGTTTACGAATTCGTGGGACTTGTTTCCGCGAATGCAGACCTTGCCCTCGTTCACCGGGTTACGGTGCCATGGCTGGATGCCAGTAATCTTGCCGTCCTTGACGGCAAGATTGATTCCGCACCCGGTTCCGCAATAGGGGCAGGTGCTTGGGACATACTTGAAATCCATAGTCAAACCTCTTTTCCAGAACAGTTTCGCCTTTGGTGGCTATATAAACCTGAGGGTTTTTACCGTCGTTATGATGAATATCGGTGGGTAAAATCACCAGATTTAATTTATCAGGAAACCATTATCAAATATCGCGCAGGAACAAGACTGCCAGCCGCCCGAAAACCGGCCGCGGGCAACGCATCAAATTCCATGAACCCGATTCTTATTCCCCCGATGGCCTGTGACCTTATACAGGACGCACTCTGTTCGCTCGATGGCGTTGAGTTTACCGATGGAAGGCGTTGTCCTGTCTGCGGCGGAGCCGTTCAGGGACATGACGTAAAAACGAAAAAATTTGCCACCGTGAGAGACCATGGGGTGGACCGGGATATCCATGTCAAAGTGAAACGGTTCACCTGCCGGATATGCGGGAGTCTCTGCTATGCGGAGGAACCGTTCTATCCCGGTACCCGGATCGGGTCTCCTGTCATCGATTTCTGTACGACAATTTCCCGTGCAGTCCCGTTCAACCGCACCGCAAAGGTCCTTGAAGCGATAGGAATTATTGTCGATCGCGGGAGCATCCGGAACTTCTCCCTCCGCTCGTTTCCTGAAGTGACAACCGTGGATGTATTCGGGATGCGGATCCCGTTCTCAGTCCTCTCGCTCTCTTCGATCTCCGCGAGGATCCGCCAGGGGACTCGCGTCCCAGGGGCAGAAGTTCTCGCTGCCTGTGGTTTCCCATCCGCATACCGGGCAGCGCCGTACCACCGGCTCCTTCCGGAGGAACGGAATGAGCGGGAAAAATAAAAAGACGAAGAAGAACGGGAACCCTGAGTGCCACATCGCTATGGTTATTGCAATCGATCCTGCGAACAGGATGAGACTGAGGAGCCACGGTTTCATTGGTTTTACCGGATTTTTGTTTTTGCAGTTTATAGGATTATTTTCCGGAAGATTTTCCTATAAACTTTTTTCAAGAATTTTTTGGAATTTTAAGCAACTGGACCATGCGTAAATTATCTGTAATTCAAGGCTCGAAAAATAATTTCCGGTAACAAAATGGAATTAATCATCGATGAGGGCTGATGCCCCCGTGCCCCCTGTTGCGACAGACTCCGCCGCCTCCGGCGGGGCGCCCCCGCGGCGGATCAAAAGAACAACAATTCTTATTTTTGCTCTGTAGAAAACCTCAATGATGAGAAATTGTAAGAACCGGTGAATGTTACAGACAATCATTTTATTTGCGATTTCCTTCATCTGAACAATGAATTTTCTTGCTTTCAGATCCCCGCTGAACTTTCTTTTCAGAACAGAGAACCTGTTCTCGACAAGTTGTCTTCTCCGGTATCTGGCATCATCGAATTGTTGAGCCATTTCCTGACGGTAAGTTCCCCCGACAACTTCGTTCTTCCAGGAACGGATCGGAATGATTGAGTCGGCGTGCAAGTCTTCTCGGATCTGACGATGAATTGCTTCAGAGTCGTATCCCCGATCCATCACGTAACACTCCGACCGTCGTATCTTGTGACATTGTCGGAGTAACCGATGTGCATGCCGGGTATCGTGAACCCGGCTTTTTGAAGCGATGAACCCGGTGATAACCTGTTGATCGGTATCAACAGAGATCGATGTTTTCAGGAAATGTTTTCGAATCTTTCCGGTTCTGGCTGAGTAATAGTGACTTGAATATCCGCTGGTAAATCCGGATGAATCGATCGCTGTGATTGGGATCGGATCATCGTTGGAATAAAACAGATTCAGTGTTTTCCTGAATGCATAACGAAGGTACAGGGTTTTTATCCGGCAGAAGAATTTCTGAAGTGTCGTAAAATGTGGTACGACGGATAGATCCAGTTCTTCTTGGATTGATTCCATGTCGCCAATATCTTCAATGAATTCCCGGTAGTGCTGGTTCCGGTAGTCTTTGAAGAGAATCAGGACGAGAAGTTGGTACTGCGTGTAGATCTTTTTCGAATATTTACAGGAATACGGAGTTATTCGTATTGCTTTCACGATCGAAAACGCTGCTCGGATAAACCTGATATTCCGGCTCGCCAATCTTTTAGTTGTCTCCTTACTTTTTGAGCACACACTCTGGTAAGGAGACAATGTACCTTAGATCTTTCGGTCTATCGGTACCGTCTGTTTTGAATAGGATTTCTACAGAGCACTTATTTTCAAAACTACAAAAATCGGAAGAAGGATCCAATCAGGATTCGGATTAAACCGTCTTGCCCAGCAGCGACCCGAAGGCGTCGCTGTGACAAAATCGGGGTGGGCTCCATCAGCAATTGATCAGAATTTTTTATGCGAACACCGGGGAAAAAAGAGAATTGATCCGTTAAACGCAATCCCTTCTTGCGATCTCCCGGACCGCGTACGCCGGCAATGCATCCGCAACCGGCCCGAGCTCGTCTGTCAGGTCGATCCCGCCGACTTCCCGTGCAAAAAGCGGCGCACCGATGCCCGCGACAATGACGCGACAGGCCCCTGATGTCGACGCTGCAAACGCGGTCCGGGTGAGGATAAGGCGCCGTTGCTCTTCCCAGAACTTCGCGGCGATCTGCACGGCCCCGCGATTTCCGATCTCTTCAAGATCCGAGCAGACGACCCGGGCAAGCCGGCGAAGGGAGGCTTCGATCGTCTTCTCTTTCTTATCCGGGGTGTCGCAGGTGTACTGTTCTTCTGTTATGTTGCCAAGGACCAGGTGGGCGTCGGCACTGGTGGCAAAATATTCCGTGCTGACCGGTGTTTCGATACCGTCAAGATCCACGGAACGAATGAGCGTTGCGACATTGGTGCGGAGCATCCCGGTATAGACGAGGTAACCCTGCTGGAGCCGGGTGAGATCGGTGAGACCTTTAAGCCGGTCGAAGCAGGTAAGCGGGATGATGTCGGCTGTCGTGCTGCCGACATCCAGGAGGATGGAATCGGGAAACCGGGTTTTGAGAAAATCCGCAGATGCGAGCCAGTTTGCAGCCGCAAGTTCTGGTACAGAGGAGGGGTGAAAGGCCGCATCGGTCCCGTAAAACCGGGCCGCCGGGAATACTTCGCGGACTGCCTCCACGATAAACCTGATCCCCTGCATCTTGTTTTCGAAACAGTCGGCGAGTTCCCCGCTCATCACGACCGCTGCATCGCTGCCGGATTCTGCATAGGGTTTAAGGAGACTCTGCGATCGGTGCGTTTTCCCAGAGCGGGCAGTAATGGATGTGGACGCACTCCTCATCGTCGACAACCTTGAGGTTTGCCCCGCCGACATCGATGCCGATCATAGGTTCGTGACCTTTCCGTGCGTGTCGAACCGGACGCTGCCGCTCAGGTGAACTTCCTGCGGCCCCTCTCCTTTTGACGCACCGATGAGGATCTCCGCGATCTCCTCTTTCATACATGCGGCGATGCCGACGATGCTCGTGGTGATCCGCGGATTTACGTCAACTACATACACTTTGTCCGCCACGACAACATCGACCCCGCAGTATCCCTGGCAGCCGAGAATCATCGCGGCCTTTGTTGCCAGCGCAGTAATTTCCTGTTCCCGTGCCGGGTGAACCGGTGTCTCCCCGCCAAGATACCGGAACGATCCATCTGGTCCGATCTCGATCTCCTGCCGGTTCACCGCGAGGACGAGGGGTGGATTACCGGAGAAATATACGCATGCCTCGCCCACGATGCGGCTCGCCACGAGACTTACGGAGAGATGTTCGCCGTCAATAAACTCCTGGGAAAATTCACCCTCATCCGCCGTTTTTTCCGACAACCGGACACCCCGTGCACCGCACCCGCTCACCGGTTTTATGACACATTTTCCGGTTGTGCACTCGTCCGGGACAGGGATGTCATGGGCCCGCAGGATCTTTTCGGTCCTGAGCTTGTTGGCGCAAAGGGCGCGCCGGGATAAAACCGCACCCGAGGTTGTGGGTGTGCTGCTCGAGAATCATCGTGAACCGGGAGAGGAGATGGTCCGGGGCGATGACAAGCCCCATATCGCATGCCGGTGCGAGCCGTTCGATCTCTGCTGCAAAATCCCCCGCGCCCGGCAGGACAACCGTATACCCGCACCGCTCAAAACTTGCTTTCAGGACGCTGAGCATTGCCCTCCCTTCGTGGGCGAGGGCCGGATCATGGGTTGTCGTGTATTCTGCGAGGAGGATCTTCATCTTCCTAGTTTTTGATCTCACTAGAAAATTACTCTATCCGATCGGTGAATTATTTCTGGCACCTGAAGCAATAGTGAATGGACATGAAACCCTCGATCCTGCTGACAAATGATGACGGCGTGAGCTCAATCGGCCTCTGGGCCGCGTACGAAGCGATCGCCCCGATCGCGGATGTGACCGTGGTCGCACCGGCAACCCAGCAGAGTGCGGTCGGCAGATCGATCTCGATCTTCGAACCGCTCCGGGCAAACAAGATCATCATTAACGGCGTGCCCGCATGGTCGGTCGCGGGGAAACCGACCGATGCGGTGATCATCGGGCTCTACGCGCTGAACCTGCACCCGACCCTGGTGGTCAGCGGGATCAATATCGGCGAGAACCTTTCGTATGAATCGATCATGACCTCGGGCACGGTCGGGGCTGCGCTCGAAGCCTCCAACCAGGGGACAAAAGGGATCGCGTTCTCCCTCCAGGTCGAGGACCAGGGAGATAAGTTCGACGACCCGGCAACCAATGCCCAGAGTTTTGACGAGGCAAAAAAGATCGTACGGGACGTTGTCGAGCGGGTGCTTGAGAAAGGATTCTGCCCGCATGCGGATGTCATCAATGTCAACATCCCCTCGCAGGTCAAAGGAGGATACGAGGTCACCCGGCTCGCAAGGAAACTCTTCCACACCGGCGTCGAAAAACGGCTCGACCCCCGGGGACGCCCGTACTTCTGGATCAACGGGCCGCTTATCGATGATGCTGAAGAGGGGACCGATGTGCATGCGATCCGGAAAGGAAATATCTCGATCACGCCGATCACGCTCGACTGCACGGCCCACGCTGCCGATGCGAGAGACCGGGATATTTTCTGCAAATAATTTTTTACCGTTTTTTCATGGTCTGTAGAAATCATTTTAGCGACGATTCAAAAAAATCTAAAAAAAATGGAGGGTGCACCCCCTCTCTCCCTAAAGAGGGGGAGGCATCCCAAGGGGAGCGCCACCTTGACCCCCTACTGGCATATTTTAGATCAACTTACTTGCCCGAGCAGAGGCCCCGCCGAGGCGGCCGAGCGACCCCCGAATGGGGTGGGTCTGCTCGCAAAGTCAGATCTTTTTTCTGTTTTGAGAGGATCCTATTTTTTTTATGAGGATTTCTACAGGGCAGTTTTTTCATCATTCCACTCATTTCTTTTTCTTTTCATTACACCGTTTTATCGCAAACCCGCCACGTTTAATTATCCCGGCACAGATATGATCATTCACATGGACGAACATGCACAGGCACTCACCGCGGCAAAACGCGCGGCAGGATACCAGGCAGCCGATATGGTCGAAGACGGCATGGTTGTCGGTCTCGGCACCGGCTCGACCGTTTATTTTATGATCGAACGCCTCTCCTCGCGGGTCACGGGATGACAAACTCTCGGTGCTGGGAATTCCCACATCGTACCAGACCGCAATCCGGGCGCGGGAGTACGGGATCCCGCTCACCACGCTCGACGATCACCCGGTGATCGATATCGCGATTGACGGCGCCGATCAGGTCGACCCGCAGCTCCGCATGATCAAGGGACGCGGGGCAGCCCACACCCGGGAGAAATGCGTTGCTGCCGCAGCCTTCCAGGTTTATTGTCGTTGTCGACGAGGCAAAAATGGTCCCCGCATTGAGCGGCATGGTGCCGGTCGAGGTGATCCCGTTTGCTGTCCGTCCGGCAATGAACCAGCTGCGGGGACTCGGGTGCCTCCCGGTTATCCGCGAAGCGGTAAAAAAGGACGGCCCGGTCATCACGCGACAACGGGAATTTTATCGTCGACTGCAAATTCCCCGAGATCGCAGATCCGGCCGGGCTTGAAGCAGCAATTGCCGAGATCCCCGGGGTTGTCGAGAGCGGGCTCTTCTCCGGATTTTCCGGGAATACCACCGTTATTGTCGGCGGCGAAAAAAAGTGTAGGATAATTACAGTCAACGGATGTAGTCCCGTAATTTCTGGACAAGGGCGAGCTGGTTGGTCGCCTCTTTCTTCTTCTCTTTTTCGATGCTGTCCATGATCTCGGTGATCGGCTTTGCCAGTTCGTAGATCTTGACCGGGCGGCCCTTGCTCTCGGCCTTGCTCTCGCGGCTGGTGATCCAGTTCTGTTCAATCAGGTAGCGCATCGCGATACTTACTTCCGGCTGGCGGAGATCGGTGCCGCGTTCGATGGCACGGGAGGTTGCTTCGGGAGTGTTTGCAAGGAATACCAGCACTTTTGCCACATTTCTTCTTCGTTCCGATCTCAATGAGGAGGTTTGCAAATTCCTCTTCTTTTTCGGTAAAATACATTACGTTTTCAGTTCTCATACATCACATCCACATTATTTTCTCTGAACCTTACAATACTATATTATCTAACTGACGATATATAGGATGCTGGTATTGGCATGTGCAATGCATGGAAATACCTTTTAAATAGGATCTATTTATCGACGGAAAATACCAATATTCATTATAAATTTATCGATTTGATTAAATGATAACGCGTTTATTTAGATCCGCTGAAGAATAGTGAAAAAACGTATTCAGATCAGTCCAAGGCTGCGGAGATCCGAGAGGATCTTGACCACGGCTTTCTTTGCATCATCGGGTTCTTTGCCGCCGGTGATGATCAGTTTGCCCGAGCCGAAGAGGAGGACGACGACTTTCGGGACTTCGAGCCGGTAGACAAGACCGGGGAACTGTTCGGGTTCGTACTCGATCCGGTCGAGGTTGAACCCGACGGCGATCTTGTTTAAGTTGATCGGGGTGGCAAGATCGGCGGAGGTGACGATATTCTGGATCTTGTAGTCCAGTTTTTTGGGGATATCGATCCCGAGCTCGCGGAGCTGTCGCCAAGGATATTGAGACCCTTGCTGAGGCTGTCGATACTCTTTGCACCGGTGAGCACGACTTTCCCGGAACCAAAGACGAGCGCTGCGATCTTGGGATCCTGCATCCGGAGAACGACACCGGGGAACCGTTTCTTGTTGTATTCGGCACCCTCGATCTTGGATGCGAGTATCGGGTAGATCCAGATAATCGGTCACCTTTGCGGAGGCAACGATATTTTCTATCTTGAGGGAATCTTCTGGTCTGACCTTCATGTTTATAAATAATACTAAAACAGTATTTAAAAAGTTGGGTATGATTCCGGGAAGTACTATTCATCAAGCGTCGAGACATCCCCGGGTCAACACCCATCTCCCGGGCCTTGAGGACCCGCCGGACGATCTTGCCGCTCCGGGTCTTGGGGAGCGTGTCGACAAATTCGATCTCGGAAGGCATGGCGATCGGCCCGAGCGTGATCCGCACATGGTAGATGAGTTCGTTTTTCAGTTTATCGCTCGGGGTGTGCCCGACCCGCAGGGTAACAAACGCCTTGATGATGTTCCCCTTCAGGGGATCCGGTTTCCCGATCACCGCTGCTTCTGCAACCGCCTTGTGGGAGACGAGCGCACTCTCAACTTCGGCCGTACCGATATTGTGCCCGGCGACAACGATCAGATCGTCCGACCGCCGATCACCATGATGTTCCCGTCAGTTTCCTTTATGGCAAGGTCGCCGACCGTGTAACAACCGGGGATCGTCTCCCAGTACTTGCGGTACCGCTCGTCATTATTATACACCGTCCGCATCATGGAGGGCCACGGCTCTCGGATCACAAGGAAACCGCTCTTTCCCGGGCTCAACGCTTTTCCCGTCCTTGTCCACAACATCCGCAACAACCCCGGGAATCGATTTCCCGGCAAAGCCCGGGCCGCATCGGTTCTCCCAGAGTACGGTCGTGATCATGTGCATACCGGTCTCGGTCTGCCACCAGGTATCAACGATCGGGCACTTGTCTCTTGCCGATCACATGGTAGAACCATTCGAAGGCCTCCGGGTTCAGCGGTTCTCCGACCGATCCGAGGATGCGCAAGCGAACTGAGATTGTACTTATCCGGCCACTCCCTGCCCAGTTTCATGAACATCCGGATCGCAGTCGGGGCCGTGTACAGGATGCTGACCCCGTACTCCTCGACCATCTTCCACCAGATGCCGGGATCCGGATAATCCGGGGTATTCTCGGAGATGAGGATCGTCCCTCCGACAGAGAGCGGGCCATAGACAACATACGAGTGCCCGGTGATCCAGCCGGGATCTGCCGTGCACCAGTAGACATCGTTCTCTTTGAGATCGAAGATGTACTTGGTCGTGTAATAGACACCGACCATGTACCCCCCGACAGGTATGGACAATCCCTTTGGGTGCACCGGTTGTCCCGCTCGTGTACAGGATGAAGAGCGGATCTTCTGCATCCATCACTTCTGCCGGGCAATCGGAGGACACATCTTTGACCACTTCATAGAAATCGATCTCCATCTCGCTGTGGATCTCGACCGGGCGCCCGAGCTCCCGCCGCAGGACGATGAGATGTTCGACCATCGGGGCATTGATGATCGCTTCTTCAATGACATGCTTGAGCGGGATGGACTTGCCCCTGCGGACTGCCATATCTGCGGTGATCACGACTTTTGCACCGGCCCCGACAATCCGCTGGTTGAGCGCCGCCGCCCCGTACCCCCCGAATACAACGCTGTGGATGGCCCCGATCCGGGCGCAGGCAAGCATCGCGATGATCTGTTCGGGAATCACCGGCATGTAGATACAGACCCGGTCGCCTTTGTCAACGCCGAGTTTCTTCAGCCCGTTTGCAAACCGGCTCACTTCCCGGTAAGAGCTGGCGGTACGTGATAGACCCGCTCTTCGTCATCGGTCTCGCCTTTCCAGATCAGCGCGACCTTGTTCCGGTTCTTCGCCGAGCACGTGCCGGTCAAGGCAGTTGTAGGTTATGTTGGTCTTGCCGTTGACGAACCATTTCGCGTACGGGTAATTCCATTCGCGTACCTTGTCCCATCGGTGAAAACCAGTGGAGTTTCTCTGCAATCTTTGCCCAGAACGCCTCGGGATCTTTCTAGGAATTCATTATACGCCCAGGTGTAATCCCCCATCCAGCTGTTCTGGCGGTAGGAGGGATCAGGAGTATAGTACTTCACTTCCGGTTTTCAAATCCGCGCTCTCTGTCCATGGAGTACCTCTAATTAACATTATCAATAATGATGAATTCTAATTAATCTTTTGGTTCTGATTGCCAAAATCTGCCCGATTCAGCCACCGTTTACTGCCGAAGTCAGGAAACTTGCGACAATTACAGCAAATTTAAATTGTGCCATATCAAATTTTTTAAAAAAATGTAGTGCGGGCATGATGAATCCGTTCAGATCCTGAACCCTTCTGCACGCATTGTCTCAAACACAAAACGCGATGATTTCCAAAAACCAGGAAGATAACAAACCAGAATCGAGGTGAACTCATGACCCAGAAGATGTTGAGTGAAGCAGAAGGTTATGATATGCTCAGGAAATACGATCTTCCCGTCCCCGAATACCAGATCGTAAAGAGCGGCGAGGATGCAGCACATGCCTGCCGAACGCATGGGCTGCCCGGTGGTCATGAAGATCATCTCGCCCCAGATCGTCCACAAGAGCGATGCGGGCGGTGTGATTGTCGGTATCGGGAGCAGGAAGGCGGCACTTGGTGCATTTACCAAGATCATCGATGGTGCAAAAGCCTACAATCCCGATGCGCAGATCGAAGGCGTCATTGTCGAGCAGCAGGCAGAACCCGGCCTCGAACTGATCATCGGCGGCAAGACCGATCCGGCATTCGGCAAGGTCATCACGTTCGGTATGGGCGGGACCATGGTCGAGCTGATGAAGGACGTGACGCTCCGCATCCTCCCGATAACGGAAGATGAGATCCGCCAGATGATCAAGGAGATCAACGCTTACCCGCTCATTGCCGGGTACCGCGGCTCAAAGCCCCGGGACGAAGAAGAACTGGTACGGATCATCACCAACGTCGCCCGGTTCTTCGAAGAGAACGAGAATGTCGTGGAGTTCGATATCAACCCGCTCCGGCTGTACGAGAAAGGTGCCTGTGCGGTCGATGCCCGCATCATCGTCGATCGACGAGATGCCAGCGGTCGAGACCAAAGAGCGGACACCGGTCCCGATGGAATATTTCAACCCGCGTTCGATCGCAGTGATCGGTGCATCGCAGGACTCCTCCAAGATGGGGTATGCAGTCATGCACAACCTGCTCCACTTCCCCGGCCAGCTCTACCCGGTCAACAACAAGCGCTCCGAGATCCAGGGACTCAAGGCATACCCGACCATCACCGCCATCCCGGCCCCGGTCGATCTCGCCGTTATCACGGTTCCCGCCATCCATGTCCCGCGCGTCATTGAAGAGTGCGGGGCAGAAAGGCGTCCCGATGGTCGTCATCATCACGGCCGGTTTCAAGGAGATGGGCGAAGACGGCAAGGCGCTGGAAGACCGCGTCCTTGCGATCGCAAAAGGCCACGGCACCCGGATCATCGGGCCGAACTGCCTTGGCATCATCGTTCCCCCGCGGGGCATCGATACCACGTACGTCCACCAGTCGCCAAAGCCCGGCAATATCGCGTTCATCTCCCAGAGCGGTGCCATCATCAACACGGTCGTTGACTGGAGTCTTGCAAAGGACATCGGGTTCTCGAACGTCATCTCGGTCGGCAACCAGGCCGACCTCGATTTCCTCGATTACCTCCGGTACGTCGGGAAAGGACCCGAAGACCAAGGCGATCATCCTCTACATCGAGCAGATCACCGACGGCAAGGGATTCATGGAAGTTGTCTCGGAAGTGGCAAAGACAAAACCGGTCATTGCGATCAAGTCCGGTTCATCCGCAGGGGTGAGCATGCAGCCTCGTCCCACACGGGTTCGCTCTCCGGTTCGTACGATGTGTACATGGAAGCGTTCCGGAAATCCGGTGTCATCGCGGTCCACACCCTGACCGGTGCATTCCTCGCAGCCCAGATGCTCGCCCACCCGAAAGGGTACCCGAAAGGCAAGCGTGCAGTCGTCATCACGAACGCCGGCGGTTTTGCCGTGCTCTCATCGGATTATGCAGAGCGGTACGGTGTCGAGATTATCGATCTTCCCACGGATGTTATTGAAGAACTCAACGAGTTCCTCCCCGAGTTCTGGAACAAGGGCAACCCGATCGACCTGCTCGGCGATGCAACCGACAAACGGTTCGAGAAGACGTTCGAGGTGCTCGCAAAGCACGAGGATCTCTGGGACATGGCATTCATCATCGCGTTCCCGAACCTTGTCCTGACTTCAGAGAACATGGCCAAGAAGATCCTCGAAGTTCTCCGGCATAGACCCAGAACCGGCTCATCGCGACCCTGCTTGGCGGGGACTCGATGAATGCCGGGCCGGGAGATCTTAAAAGAGCACAATATCCCCAGTTTCGAGGAACTGGATTTCACCTTCCGGGTCATGGGCCGCGTGCTCTGGCAGAAGTTCCGGGTAAAGGCACCGGGCCTGTTATGATTTTTTAAAAATCCTTTTTTTTACGCGAGCATTCATCTGAAAGTCCGTAATCCCTATCTGCATATGCATCACTATGCAGTCTTGGCGGTGTTAAAGATTCGCGGGGCAAATTGCAAATTTTTTGCGGCATAAAAAAATCAGGTTCGGGAAATTACCGCTTGCCATTATCCAGACAAAAATTGAAGGTCCGGGGATCTTTCCAGACGATTGAATTTTTCCGGATCACTCGAGCTCTTTTTGATCTCGCGGATGCTGTCGAGCATCTCCTGGGACATCGGGGTTACCCGGTATCCGAGATCATTCTCGGCCTGCCAGAACCCGGTGGTCTCATCGAGATGTCCGATCGCGTAACAGGCAAGAACGTCGATCGGTATTGCGATCGCGAATCACCATGGGTAACGTAAGGCCGAGGTGAATCAGGAAAAAATCCTCGAACAATTTTGCATTCGCCGTGAGAATTCCAAAACTCGAGGATCTGGGTCCATGAAGTCCCGCGTGTGTATCTCTGCTTGAAAAGCGCAAGCCGGTAAAGATGACCTTTCTTCTCTTTCATACGTGATCACTCCTTTATGAAACTATTTTTATCCTGTTGTCATGACAACGGAAAAAAGTCCGCTGGCTGATGGGTCCGAAGACTGTGCAGATAAAATAATTTTTTAATGGGAAAAAAATCTGTCAGAAAAATCTAAAAAAATCTTAATCGTACTGCCGCCAGGTGTGGCCGCATTCGGTGCAGCGGAAGAACCGCACTTCGCTCTCGTCAGCCGCCCGGAGCTGGCGGAGCCACCAGAAGGCGAGGTTGTTCTCGCACTTCGGGCACTTGATCTGGATCGTGGGCATTGTTTTGATATTGTCTCTTCATCGTCCACGATGGTAATCTCGTTTTCCCTGCGCTTCATCTTGCGTCGTCATCTGTTCATTGCCTCGATCTTTCGGATATACCCGCACTTACGGCACTTGAGCTGACCGCCAGACGAGATCAGCATAGTCTTACATTCAGGACAGAACATCGGTATAGTATGTGTGATGCTAGAAGATTAACTTCTTATCGGGGAATCCCGGGTCATGCATCGTCGATATTTTAAGCGAAAACTCCGGAGGAACTCCTGTTATCCGGGCAGAATTCCGGGAAACCTGGTAACATGTGTAGCTTCAGAATCCTTTTTTTGGTAACGCGTAAATAATTCTATGATGATCGAGTATCTGGACTATCTGTCCTGATATCCTGTATTGGATTTCTGGCATTCCTGATACCCGGTCGCCACCGGAAATATGCTGCGATCATCGGCTGGATTTTTATTGTCCTCTTCCTCTTTTGCCACGCTGCCGGAATATTTTGCCGAGAACAATTTCCTCTACCCGATCATGGCGGTGCTCTCGGTCCCGTTCCTGTACATCACGGTAAAACACCTGCTCGCGGAAGATCCGCGTTCACAATCTCTCCCGGGCAGCGGCCATCGCATTTTTCATCTATTCCCCTTTCCGAGTGACGACTTGACTCAGATTAACGGTCTGGGGACCTGCTTATCACTATGGTCGTGAGCCAGGTTGTCTGGCTGCTCCATCTCCTCAACTACCCGGTGAGCCTTGACTCCTGGAATATCATCGCGCAGCACGGCTTCCGGGTCGAGATCATCCTTGCCTGCACCGGCATCCAGAGCATCGCGATCATGCTCGGGGTTGCAGCAGCGGTGCCGACCACGCTCCGGCAGAAAGTACTACGCGTTCCTTCTCGTTGCACCCACCATCTACATCCTCAACCTGTTCCGGAACGTCTTTGTGATCATGGCCTACACGAGCCAGTGGTTCCCCTACTGGCCGGACATTGCCGGGAACGGCGAGGTCGGGTACGAGAGTTTCTTCTGGGCGCACAACGTGATCGCGGAGATGCTCGCACTTGTCGTCCTCATCGTCATCGCGTACGGTCTCTTTACCCTCATCCCCCGGCTCGGGACGTTTGCCGATGAACTGTACCAGTTATATTACGGCGAGGTCAGGAAGGCATTTGGGAAAGAAAAATAAATTCATAAAAAATTTTGGCGTTGGCAAATCTATCCAACAGCAACAAAATACTATTTTAGCTTTAGTAAGTCGATATTTCTCCAAACGCGATAGCCTCAATATCCAGGTTTTTTTGAATATCATCACGGATCCGATTTGGTATATGCAAATTCTTTTGATTCCGCAGATCTGCCAAATGTTTTTCCAGACCCCCGACACCCATTTTAGCGAAGATGACGATTACAGGAATCCATCATTGCGATGGACTCCGCTGTTCGAATGGGCGCCCCCGGAGGACAAGTAACTAAAGAATCCCGGAAAACTTTTTGCCCCTGTGCTTATGAGAGGCCCTGAGCCGAACCTTCCCAAATCCTGAGCATCTCGATGATTTATCCTGGATATGCAACGATTTTTTATCTTCGCTCATTTTTACAAAAATTACTTGTAAAAATTTCCTCTCTATACTTCACGAAAGCGTGCGGTAAAGATAGACAATCCGCTGGATTGCTGAAAGGTTCGTGCAGACCGCGATAACGATGACCGATACCCAGATGAATCCGGAAAGGCCGCCGATGATGAGGAAGAGAAACGTCTCAGGCCTGCCGAAAAATCCGACACCTTCGAGGGGGTCATCGATCTTTCCTTCAACCTTTTTGCGGTATCCGATCTCGGCGTAGACCACCGGTTTGATAAACGTATTCATCAGGGAGCCGATGATTGCAAATCCCACAACAACGAAATCGGCAATGTGCGGAACCGGCAGGAACTGGCTGACCACCGCGATCCCGGACATTCCAACGCCCAACAGGACAAGTGCATCAACGTACTTGTCCACAATCCAGTCAAAGACTGCCCCGAAGTTGGTATGGGCATTGGTTTTGCGGGCAACGCTGCCGTCAATCAGATCGAAGATTGCCGAGAGCAGGAGAAAAAGGCTCCCAAGAACAAACTGGCGCTGGAAGAAAAGATACGCACATACGATGCCGGCGAGAAGTGCAAGTGTCGAGATTTGGTTGGGAGTGATCCTGAGCCGGACAAAGACATCTGCGATCGGCTCAAGGTACCTCATGAACCTTGGGCGGAGTGCAGTAATATTCATGTCATAGATCTTTAGGACGGGAACCATTAATAGTTGCCGTCAGGCGTAATTTTGGTTATAAACGAAAGTTCCCGATCGGCCAGCACCACCTTATTATATCCCCCGTCCAATGATACCAAAGAGTGGATTTGGATATGGCTGAATCAATGACCCGCCCGCATGTGCTGATGATGTCCGAGATCACTGCCGATGGCAAACTGACCCTTAAAAAGGGAGCGTCGAGCAAGATCCTGATGAAGTACATGGCGCACGAAACCGAGATTTTGCTTCACAAGACCCGGGCGGATTGCGACGCAATCATGGTCGGTGCAAATACGATCCGGATCGATAATTCATTCCTGACCGTACGGTTTGTGCCCGGCAAAAGCCCGATCAGGGTCATCCCTTCCAGCATGGCGGATATTCCGGCCGATGCTCCGCCTGCGAGATGGACGACATGCCGAAGGCGTAAATGTCCGCCCCGCCGCGCGTGCTGTAGCCCTGGAAATTCCGCTGCAACGTCTTCTGCCGCTGCGCCAGCGCCAGCTCGTCTCCCGCGCGCGCGAAGTGGTCCATGCCGATATACACGTAGCCCTCGGAGGTGAGCCGCTCGATGGTCAGCTTGAGCAGCTCCAGCTTGGTTTCCGGCGACGGCAGCATCTCGGGCTTCAGGATCTTCTGCGCCGGCTTCATCCACGGCACGTGGGCGTAGTTGAAGACGGCAAACCGGTCCGGCTTCAGCGAAAGAATCTCCTCCAGCAACTCCTGACGAGAGGGACCAGGGAACCTTTCACGTCCCGCCGCGCGGCGATGACCTCGAAGGATCGCAGGAGACGTTTCCCCCCCTTTTGCTCCATGGAGAGGAGCCCGGCGAGGAGCTCAGGAACTCGGAGTCGGTATACCCCTCCGAGAGAGAACGTGCCAGGGAGAGATCCGGGGATTCCGTACCCTTGCCGAAGCCGTAGACGAAATCGGTGTCGCCGCCCATCCCTTCCTCGAGGAGCTCGAGCACCCTTGTTCTCCGCTCCTCGGGCAGCGACTTGAGCGTCTGCCCGATGCGTTGAAACATCCTCTGGAGGACTTCCTTCGATACGACCTCGCCCGAGCTCCCGCCATCCGCCGCACCTCCCCCCGGCGCCGGGGTCCACCTTCGTGGCCGTC
>CAVYLT010000096.1:0-71248 GCA_963769335.1 Nitrospirota bacterium
TTTATCATGGCAACACTCGCCTTTTATCCGAATGGATTGATGACCTCAAGACCCGGATAATCGAAGTCGCGGGCATTTCTCGTCACCAGCGCCAGATCGTGATGCAGCGCCGTCGCCGCGAGAAGACTGTCGATCGTGGGGACCGAGCGTCCGACCTCGGCGAGCAGCCTGCCCCACCGGTCCGCGACAGCGAGGTCCACGGGAAGCACCCGCCCCTCGAACCAGCGCGGAAGCTCGTGATCGAGCCAGAGCCGCAGCTTCTCGCGTCTTTTCCTGTCCGCGAGCGCCTCGATGCCCTTGCGGATTTCCCCGAGCGTCAGTACGCTCACAAAAAGAGACTCTGCGGGGAGCTGTTCGAGCCAGGCAAGCGCCGTCTTATGGGGGGCGCGCCGGATGGTTTCGGACACCACGTTTGTATCGAGCAGATAGCTCATGCGATATCAGCCTCGCGCGTAAGCGTCTGCTCGCGCCCGAGCTTGAGGTCCACGCCGAACAGCGGCGACCGCCGCATAAATTCGACAAAGTTCCCCTTCGGCTTCTTCAGCCGCTCATACTCCCCGCTCGAAAGGACCACAACGCTCGGCTGCCCATGGACCGTGATGCTCTGCGGCCCCTCCTTCCTCGCTTTCTTGATGACCTCGCTCAAGCGGGCCTTTGCTTCCTGAAGCTGCCACGTATTCATAACGGCCTCCTTATCTGGTCAGTCTGGTCAGAAGAATATAGCATAATTCTTGCCGGATTGTAAAGCCTCGAAATCGGCTGTTTCAAAACCTGTTCCATGTCCGTCCCTTGCCGCCGTCTCGACCATTTCGGTGATTTCAACGAAATGGTCCTCGACGCACTGCGGATCACGTATGTACAAAGTGCAACAATATAGACCTGGCCCCAAGAGGTTATAAGGCTACGTTCAGGCAGTATATGGTATCCGGCAAGACTATTGTGCTGCACCCGCTCAATCCTAAATTCAAGGATATTGAGTTAAAAGAAGACCACGGCTACCGGATCGTCGGCGTGATGGTCGAGTCGTCGAAGAAGTATAAGTAGGAGCTTAGAAATACCTCTCTATCCAGTTGCAATTTAGTTGCAATCGTAAGCGCTTGTATTGCAGCGGGTTATCAACCTCTTTGGGTCGATAATTGCTTTTACTCCGCGGGATGGTTGCAATCCGGTTGTTCAGGGCCAGGGTACCATCGTACAGCCTTAGTCGCACGGCTCGCTCTCTAGCTAACCTAAACAACGGGCTAAAGCATCAAGTACCTATCAAGTACCGTAAGGCACCGCAACCTATTGATATCATTAAACCGATATCAGCAAACCCGGGGAATCAGCCTAATCAATCAAATACCCAGCAAGTTCCGGCCTTGTCAGCAGCTGCCGGTGCCAGACAGGTCACTTCTTCTCGTCATGTGCTGCTATTTCAGACGCCAACTCAACTGAAAATTTTTCAACATCACGCTCCCGAACGAACTCCTTCTCAACCGGCATTTTATTCAGAATATTCTCCGCCTTCGTGTAAGCCACGCGAAGCGATTCCACGGTAGGTTCGCCGAGAAGAAGGTGCAGTTTAAATGTTTCGGGCGCATCCTGCAGCGTCACCGCGCGCCCCAGCCACCGATTGGCCTTATCGAGAATGCTGTCGGCCTCAAGAAGATCAAAAGAGACCGGCTCATACAGGTGCCATTTCTGATTCTTCCAGGCATGCTGAAATTCATACTCGTAATTTTGCGCGATGATCCGTTTTGTGCTCAAATGCGAGAGAACGTGACGCGTTTCCAGCTCCTTCTTAAAGACGCGCCAGACATCGCCGTCCTCCCTGCGCGGACGCTGCTGTCGTTCCTCGTATCGTTCCACGAAACGCGTAAACAGTTCTTCGAGCGTCTTTGCCGGATCATCCGTCTTGCCCCCGCCGGCCTCGGACCACTGCAGCGAGCTATCGTCCTGCGGCAGGATGCTTTTGGCAATCTCCACGATATTCTTTGGAATGCCATGAAGCGGCAGCTCAGATCGAAGTTTGTCGCCGATTTCCTCGAAGCGCGTCTCAATGTATTTGACCAGACCGCGAAAATAGTCCCCGTCGACATTCAGAAACATTTTATTCAAGCGGTGATATCGCGTATTACACAGACAGCTGATGTATTTCGCCTCAGGCGCATAAAGCGCCACCCCGACATTCACGAATTCACCTGATACAACATCATGTGCGTATCGAAGAACGACGAAGGAATAGGTTGTTTTCATAGCAACACCTCCCTTACTTTTTGAAACAGTTGTGCACTATTGTTCCGGGCCTGCCGTAAATACTCCAGGATTCTTGCAACAGCATCATTGTCAGGTTGCCGCCATAAATCTGGAATGCTTCTATTATACATGTTCAACCGCACATCATCAACAGCTTCCAACGCACCCTGAAGACGCTCCCATGATACCGTCCTACCCTTCAGACTACCATAGAATATATGATTTCTTGAGAAATTCATGCCCTTGCCGAGCCAGGGATATTCGTCCTTAATAATAGAATAGAGAAAAGAAAACGCCATTTCGTGATCAAAAATCGCTATCTCATCGCCCTTGCGCAGCAGATTCGGTCTTTCCTTTAAACGGTCCGGGTTCTGAATCATCAGGTCAAAGGCAAATATCTCCGCCGCCACCTGCACCAGCGAAACTGGGATGCTCCGCTCCTGGGGCCATGTTGTATAACCGGACCCGAGATGACGAGAGCCGAAGTTAAGCCCGGTACTCTTTCTGAATCGATCGGCAAGCGTCGCGTCCGGGATGCATGAATGGAAATCTGCGTCAATGTCTACAAGAAAAGGCGTGGGAACGATCAAATCCAGATCATCGGCCAGCAAGGAACCCAGGAGTTCACAAACCAGTCCCGTTGTTGTGCTCTCCTTGCCAACACGGAGCTTGACCACTGTTTCAATCTGATTCCCCTCATGATCCTCGCAGAGCATCAGACACGGTCGCGTCCGGCCGGAGTTGAGCACCTTTATGAATGTAACGGCTTTGACGGTGGAGATCATGGTTGCTTTTCTCAAGTTCTCGTCAGCGTGTTTTTATGCGCCGAATTTACATCGATTTCGCCAAGCTCACGCTGATGCTCATTCAATCGTCTATTTCTTCGGCGCAGCTCCATACTTATTCCACCACCCAGCCCCGCCCCGCAGCCGGTTATACGCTTCCGACGCAAGCCAGGATGTAACGACTTTCTGAAAAGCCGGATCGTTCATAAACCGCGCAAAGATATCCTCATTCTGGTCCATCCGCTCAACGAATAGTGATTCCAACAGGTTCTTGAACACGAGCTCGAACTTGTCGCCGGGATTAACAGCAGCAGCCTGCTTTAGCCCCTCATCAGTCATCGCCGCTTCAACAAGCTGATCAAAGAAAAATTGATCCGATTGGTTGAAATCCGTGCCGAATGTATCATTCACAATGTCGATAAGACGCGACAAAGGCATCGGCTCCTCGCGTACCAAACCGCTACCAACTTCTGTAGGCCCGTCCAACTCCCTGGCTATGCCATCTTTTAAATTGATGGACCCTTCGCTGATCTTCTGGAGGCGATAGTATTCCAGTCGCACTTCATCGTCGAAATTGTATGCAGGTCCATTCCGGCGACGAGGCAGTTTTCTGAATAGATGTCTTAGAAAAACATAAAGGCGTTCCAGGTCAGAGTCCTGATACGGAATGATTTGACTCAGAAAACCATAAAGGTTGCGGTATGCCAGCATCTTGCCTCGCAAAAGCTCAGCCTCGTCCTCGTTGTTCTCTTGCAAAGCTGCAAAGCGGGAGACTGCCGGATCGAGTGCGGCATTCATTGCCTGATGGTCAGCAGCACTTTGTCGCTGCTTCGGTTTAAAGTACACTTCACAGAACCGTTGTACTTCCTCTGCCAGATAGACCCCGGCAGCGTCCATCTCTGCCTTTATCTGATACATACGGTCCGGCTCGACTTCTTCTCCCATCTCAGCGCCTTCGTAGTAGGTCTTGAAGGCATCTCGAATCTCCTCCCGGTCATTCACAAAATCGAGCACGAACGTATCTTCCTTCAGCGGGTGTGTCCGATTAAGACGCGAGAGCGTTTGAACAGCCTGGATCCCTGCCAATCGTTTATCGATATACATACTATGCAACAGCGGTTGGTCAAAACCGGTTTGGAACTTCTCAGCAACAAGCAAAACCCGGTATTCAGGCGTTGCAAATTTTTCCGGCAATTCCTTTTCTCGAATACCCTCATTCATGCCGACTTCCGTGTAGCTCACATCCGGCAATTTGTCGTCAGTAACCGTGCCTGAAAAGGCAACCAACGTTTTAATGGGATAGCCTTTTTCCTTGATATAACGATCAATGCTCTGTTTATATCGGACCGCCTCCAGACGCGACCCAGTCACCACCATAGCCTTTGCGTGCCCACCAATCTTGTGATAGGTGACACCATGAAAATGTTCCACTATAAGCTCGGTTTTCTGCGCAATGTTATATGGATGAAGTTTGAGAAAACGTGCCAATGCTTTCGCAGCTTTCTTACGTTCAACGTTCGGATCATCCTCGCACGCCTTGAGCAATTTAAAATACGTTGTGAACGTGGTATAGTACTTGAGCACATCGAGGATGAATTCCTCCTCAATAGCCTGTCGCATGGTATAGCGGTGAAAGGGAGCGCCGTTCCGACCAAATACCGCAAGCGTTTTATGCTTTGGTGTGGCCGTAAAGGCAAAGAAACTCAGATTTGCCTGATGACCCCGCTTGGCCATGCTACGAAAGAGTTCTTCCATATTCTCCAGGCCTTCCTCTGCAGCCCGTCGTTCAGCCTCATCGCGTAGCGAGTCACCACCCAGCACTTCCTTAAGGTCCGTAGCTGTTTCGCCACCTTGCGAGCTATGCGCTTCATCGATGACCACGGCGCAACGCCTGGTAGCTAACGTGCCCGTGCCACTCTCGCCCCGCTCTTCTGCCATCTTGAGAAGCTGACGGGAAACGAACGGAAACTTCTGGAGCGTCGTGATGATGACGGGCACGGCATTTTCGAGCGCTTCGGCAAGTTGGCGCGAACTCTCGTCGATCTTCTGCACAACCCCGCGCTTATGCTCGAACTGGTAAATTGTATCTTGCAACTGCTGATCAAGCACCACGCGGTCGGTTATGACGATCACGGAGTCGAAAACACGCTGGTTATTAACATCATGGAGCGAAGCCAGTCGATGGGTCAACCAGCCGATAGTGTTGCTTTTACCGCTACCTGCTGAGTGTTCAATCAGGTAGTTATGCCCTATACCCTCATTACGGGACGCATCCACAAGGGTACGTACCGCTTGGAGTTGATGGTATCGTGGAAAGACCATCGTCTCCTTCTTTACCTTGCGGCCTTCGTCTGTTTGTTTTTCCTCAATTTGCAGATGAAGGAAACGGGCAAGAAGATCAAGGAGACTATCGCGCTGGAGAACCTCCTCCCATAAGTAGGCAGTGCGATAAGTCCTGCCGGCAGGGTCCGGTGGGTTTCCCGCACCTCCGCCTTTTCCTTTGTTAAATGGCAAAAAATACGTCGCGTCACCAGCAAGCCGAGTGGTCATAAATACTGTTTCTGTGTCCACGGCAAAATGAACCAAAGAACGTCGCTTGAAATCGAAGATAGTCTCGCGCTGATCACGGTCCTTCCGGTATTGACGCGTAGCATCATCTGCGGTCTGCCCGGTGAGCGGGTTCTTTAATTCTACAGTGGCGATGGGAATACCGTTTAGGCTGAGAGTGACATCGAGTGATTTTTCAGAACGCGGTGAGTAGTGAAGCTGGCGGGTTATTCCAAGACGATTCGCAGCATAACGTGTCTCAAGCTCGGGATTGAGTTCATGCGCTGCCTTGAAAAATGCAATGCGGAGCGTCCTGCCATAGCACTTAAACCCGTGTCGTAGCGTAGCAAGTGAGCCATAAGTATCCATCCACTTGCACAGGTCACCAACGATCTGCTCTCCAGTACGTTCTCCATGAAGCGCTTCGAGCTTGGCCCACTCTTGTGGCTGGGTCTCGCGGATGAAAGCAAGTGCAGCTTGAATAAAGACAGCCTTCTCCCTGTCGAAACCTTCAACATCCATTGGGATATAGCCGTTTGACAGAAGATAGGTTTCAATGACTGTTTCGAAAGCAGCTTCTGAAACGTTGGCTTTCATAAGCGTCCTCTAGTAAGTGGGTGTGTTCCCGCGTCAAAGCACTCCGGCGCTGCCTTGCATTCTGCAATAAGCGCTTGTCTTACCACAGGGTGTGCATGAAATACGGTCATCCAGATGCTGAAGTGCCCGGTTTTTTTACAAGTATTACGAATTGATCTCAATTGGTTTGGTGTGGGGTTCTCTACATAAGCTGCAAGCGCGGTGTGTGCTATTCCCCATGCTTCCGCTCGACGTGAAATACCATCGTATGCTATACCTGTATTTTCATAAGAAACAGCTGCCCCGGGACTTTTCAGCAAACCTACCATATCGATGACTCGGTTTACGAGAGCAGTAATAGCCGGGTCTAAGTTCGCCTTGACAGTAACCCTGCCATCTCTATGGTAGTCAAAGGCGTTATAAGTATTATCAAGATGTGGCCATAGATAACGTTTAAGAAGGTGAACCTGTTGCCCATTACCTAAATGGTTTCGTTTGTAAGTATTACAGGTTGCGCAAGACAAAAGAAAATTCCGCCAGCTTCTATCGCGACCAGGATGTGCCGTATCAGCTTGAGGGTAAATATGCTCTACATGGAGCTGTGTTGGCAACCCCGGACTTTCGCAATATGAGCAGAATTCACCAAGTCGATCTATGAGATCCGGTTTCGCTTGGCCATAATTGCTCAGTCCTGTTATCGTAGCTCCCTTGTTCACCGGTTTCATTAAACAAACTACTCCTTAAGTGTCTTGACCCGCTGCATCTCTAAAAATGCCTGATAAGCTGGATTATCCGCATAACGGTGCGACAACTTCGTTAATTTTCGCTTCAATGTTGCGATCTTTGAATGTTCAGCTTTGGGAATCTCATTCAACGTTTGAAAATATTCTTTTGCTGTATTCAACATGTCTCTATACCGAGGTGTCACATTCGGGTCTTCAATGCCCATGACCTTCGTCGTTACTTCCTCTAAGCCCCTGTTTTCAAAGTCGCCGATTATTTTATCATCAAGAAGAATAAGCTCGTCATTGCGAAGAGACTGAACTATAAAAGGCGAATGCGTCGTAGCAATAAATTGGATATTGGGAAATGTTTTACGGAGTTTATCCGCAACCTCACGTTGCCATTTCGGATGAAGATGTAACTCCAACTCGTCTATCAAAACAACACCCGCGCCAGTTAAAGGATTTGGCAAAAGAGGATTGGCCAATGTGAGCCGCCTGACAAGGTCACATATCACAGCTAAAAATGCACGTTCTCCGTCCGACAATTGGGTGATGTCAAGCGTAACTCCATCTTTGTCAATCAGCATACGCAGCGGGTCTTCTTGAACTCGTAAATTCGTGAAACCTCCGAGGAAAGACTCCAATGCTTGGGCTATCGCCTTCATTGCTGACTTGCCAAGATAATTTACATTCGCGTTATGTTGTTCTTCAGACAATTCAACGGTCGCTCGATATCGCGCCATGAAGTCTCGGAAGTTAATAGTTCTATTAAACAACGCACCTGCGTAGGCCGCCGCTTGCCCTCTTGGAACTTCTTTAGGAAGCTGTTTTGGTAAGCGATATCCGGCCCTATCAGTCGTGTAGTAAACCACGAGCGGTGCCGCATCATCCGATCGATTTGGATCACCATATGCGTTACGAACCTGCTGTTTCAGACTGCTTGGCAATTTCTTTGTAACTACCTTGCGATCAGTTCTATTAAATGTAAGATCATAATCGAATGGGATCCCGACACAGTTGACCTTCATGGCCAATTTTGTCATTTCTGAATTCAAGTGAATATCTCTCTCGTAAATCGCTCTATAACCACTTCTGGCCGCTGAAATATGAGGCAGCAGGCGCGATAATAATAAGGCAATCGAATCCAGAATTGCAGTCTTACCACGCCCGTTGACTCCTGCGATAACAGTAAATCGATCACCAAATATGAGATCTGGCGATTCGGCAAAGGGGCGATAATTGACTAGCTTAAGTTCGCGGATTCTCATTGAACCTCAATCTGTCCTGTTACCGCCGCAGCAATCAAGGCTCCACGGCGTTCCTTTAACAAGGCAATCGTTCGTTCAGCTGCCGTCTTCAATCTGTCCAGCTTTAGGGTCTCCACTGCGATATGGGCAACAATCTCGCGTTGCTCTTCTTTTGGCGGCACTGGCATCCAGATTTCGAAAAAACCTTCAGGATAGAGGCGTAAACGGGAAGACCACACACCTTTCGAATATCGCGTCGCTTCCTGGGCAAAGATCGGGATACGAACAAGTGCATCAACATAAGCCGCCTCAAGACGCTCACCGGGGGTATAAACATTATAGGCAGGACTAACAATTCCATCCACTGATGAGACACCCATAGCACCCATCCAGGCCCAGAGTGTATTGATGACAAGATCGCCTGCGTGACATACCTTATATCCCTCAGTCGTCTCAGCTTCGAACATATTGACATCTTTCTCCGACCGGGGCGTAACTCCAGTAAGATGTGATACCGTAAGAAGTTCTTCCTCACCAGTCTGAGAACGTTCGTCACGCTCTTTAAAAAGCCATTTTGATCGTTCAAGTTCCCAATGTGCAGGGATCTGGCCAAGCCAAGGTATGTTGGATTCACGAAGAGAAGCTTTGGGATCCATGCCCCTGATAACAGATTGGCGAATGAGCGTTCGTCGTTTCTCTGCTATATTATCTAACAACCGTTCCTTAGCTGCCACTAATCTATCCAACCGCTCTGTCTCTTTATTTAAATAATTAGCGATAATGGTTTGTTGAGGAAGAGGCGGAAGATAGACTGGAATGTCACCAATATCCGAGGCATTAATGGCCGGATAGCTGATACCTGTTGAACGTTTCTGAACTTCGGCAAGAAAGTCTACTTCGCGCAAAGTGTATTTGCAAAACTGCGCATCTAGGACATCAGTACGTGGACGCACAACTGCAAAACCAGTGGAAACAATCAAGTTGGCAGGTGGATTTACGATTGGCGATATTGCTTGGAGATAAGTGCGAACTGTAGAAATAATGACGTCTCCGTTTCGGACAATCCTTCTTGCACGGCTTGGCGCGTCTTCAAATCGGTAACTGGCGATTTCGTTAACAGCTCCAGAAGAATCAACATTACCTATATCTACATATTGTAGTTCGTAGTTAGGATCGGTGTCCTCTGACAACGCCTCGTCATTAATTGTCGCCCCATATTTTAGTCGGCGTCTTGGCCACTCATGCCGCAGTTTTGCGCTCACGCAGTCACCTCTTTGAGCAACTCTGCAAACTCCTCTTCAGCGCGCTTAAGGTCAGCATCGATCTCAACTAGCGGACGCGGAGCGTTGTACTGATAAAAATGACGGTTAAAGTTTATTTCGTATCCTATTTTGTCCTTGCTGCGGTCCATCCACGCATCCGGCACGTGGGGCAAGACTTCACGCTTGAAATAAGCATCAATGTCTTCTTTGAGGGGTATATTCTCAAAATCGCGCAACTCACTATCTGGCTCAAAGTCTTCTCCACGACTGCCCTTAGTTACTGGGTCGGCTTTAGGATCTCTTGTCGTAAAGACATCCCTGAATAATTTACGCTCCGGTGCTTTCCATCGTGACTCTCGTTCATCGAGTATGTCATCAATTGTGTCGCGCACATAGTTCCAGTTAGGAATTATTCCCTCACGCTTAAGCACTTTGTCGATAGTTTGAACATCATTGAGCAAGTGCGGACAGGCATCGAGGAATCGAGTCTTATCGTCAATAGTCATCTGATAACGTAATCTCAGGGGCCGTTCGATGGTTACCCGAGTAAACCCGAAGTCGGCGTTGTCGAATATCTTGGATTTGTCCGTATCTGCATAGCGACCATAGAGTTTAACGATATTGTCTATGTCTCGGTTCGACATATGCCTACTCTTATCGCCAAGGCTGCGTTTGCTTTCTTCACTCCCGCCAGGTTGCCAATTCTCTCGTGCATCCACAAGTTGTATCTTGCCTTTTCGCTTTTTTTCCTTGCGATTGGTGACAATCCAAATGTAGGTGCCAATGCCGGTGTTGTAGAACATCCGCTCCGGCAGCGCGATGACCGCTTCCAACCAGTCATTCTCTATAATCCACTTCCGGATATCGCTTTCGCCAGAACCTGCCCCGCCGGTAAAAAGCGGGGAACCACTAAATACAACAGCAAGTCGTGAACCATGCTTGCGCTGATCGGGCAAAACAGGTTCAAATTTACTGATCATATGCTGCAGGAAAAGAAGGGCACCGTCATTTATTCGAGGTAAACCAGCACCGAAACGCCCAGCAAAGCTCAGTTTATCGCGCTCTCGCTCAATATCCTTCTGCTGTTTCTTCCAGTCAACGCCGAACGGCGGATTGGTGAGAAAGTAGTCGAATTTATCGTCACTGAACTGGTCTTCGAGAAAAATATCACCATAACGGATGTTGTCGCCCCCGCCGTTGTGATCCACTTGTTTTATGAGCATGTCTGAAGCTGCTGTTGCGTATGCTCGCTTGTTGTAGTCCTGTCCGTACACATAGAGTTTCGCCTCTGCATGATGCTCTCGCAGATAATTCTGACCTTCCGCCAGCATGCCTCCGGTCCCGCATGCGGGATCGAGCATTTTGCGCACTGTGCCGGGTATCGTAAGAAGCTTGTCGTCATTGATGAACAGAATATTCACCATAAGCCGAATGACTTCGCGCGGTGTAAAGTGATCACCTGCCGTCTCATTTGCCAGTTCGTTGAAACGCCGGATGAGATTTTCAAATATCTGCCCCATTTCCTCATTCGGCACTTTGTCCGGGTGCAGGTCTACAGCGCAAAATTTGGAGACGACCAGATAGAGAATGTTGGACTCACGCATCTTTTCGATTTCATTGCTGAACTCGAAATAATCAAAAATGCGCCGGACATTGGCAGAGAAACCGTTGATATAACTGACCAGGTGTTTATCGATGTGATCGGGATCGCCTTTCAGTTTCTCGAACGTGAGCGGGGAATGATTGTGAAATCGCTGACCGGATGCCCTGTTCAGCATCTTATCGAGTGCATCGTCGTTCAGTTTGCCGCCTTTGCGTTTTTCATGTTCAGCCAGTACCTTCGCCTTCGTAGGTGCGAGAACGCAGTCAAAGCGACGCAGGATGGTCATGGGTAACATGACGCGTTCATACTGCGGTGGCCGATAGGGCCCACGCAGGAGGTCTGCGATCTGCCAGATTAGATTTGCATGCTCTTGGTGATTTGCCATTAATTAACTCCCGTTGTTCTTAATCTAAAGCGGGATCAAGTGATTATCCCCAGAATGTTTCTTTACCCTTTTTTCGCGGCCCCTCGATCCATATGTTTCCCAGATCAAATTTAAAGTAGGTGTACTCAGGCTCCCCTCTTTTTCCTTTCGTCTTGAGCGGCCCCTCCAGCACATAACCACTAAAAGGGTCCATCGAGGAAGCGACTGGCCCGACATGACAGCGATTGCCTTTACCGGGCGATAGAATGCGGCTCGCATAGTTGATGGCATCACCAATCAACAAACGCTGTGCTCCCATAAACCTGCTTGAGATTGCAGCAACATCAATATTGCCATATTCCACCGCAATCTTTAGTGAAGGCCCGCCCGGCGCGAAGTCCCATGCGCCAGGTTGCTCGCCAGAGATGTATTCGCAAGTGCGGTCCAGGTCTTTTGCGATGCTGAAGCATGCATACGCCGTTTTTTCTCCTGTCGGCAGCACGCCCAGTATCGCATCGCCCATGTGCGCGACGACCTCTCCCTCTTGTTCTTCAATAAAGTGGATAGCACCACTGAGAGTATCACGCACAAAATCAGCGATCATGTTTCCTTGAGATTTTGTGACCATGGTTGTGAAGTGATTTATGTCTACGATCATCGCAAAAGCATCGAATGACTTATTCGCCGGAATTTCCATTTGAACCTCTTCCCCTATTCTTCGCTCTCCTCCAACGGTTCAGGAACGTATACACGCTTAAGGGGGAAAAGGCCTTTGTAGCGCGAGTCAAATTGCTCGTAATGCTGCAAAATGAGACTGACAAGATCGTCGCCGTCTATCAAACGAAGATTACTCTTGCTGCGTGCAAAGTTTTTGGCTTGATTGGTAAATTGGCCGAGAGTTACGAGCAAGCCGAATTCAGTGGAAGAGACCTTTCCATAGAGGGCAGAAACAACAGGATCGCCGATATTGCCTTCCGAGCTCTTTACCTGGACCTTGATGATTGGTGGTTCGAAGCCTAGTTCATCTTTGTGTGCGATGATATCGATACCACCATCAGGACCTTCGGGTGAAACACGAGTGCGATAGCCCATTGCATTCAACAGATGGACGATGAAATCAGCGAGAGGGTGGCCTTTAAGTTCTTGGGAAATTTGCTTCAGAATAAAATCGCGGGTTGTTTCCTCGATATCTTCGGCAACTAGCTTGACGGTTGTGTCCTGTGTCGGCGCTGTAGGGGTTGTCTTTCCTTCTAAGGCGGTAAGAAATTCATCAGCGTACGTCTTTATCTGAAAGAAGCTCATTGCGGAACCGCTTTCGTAAAGAGCGCCTTGTGAGAAATGAGTGCGAGGAAGAGACTTCAGCCATTTTACAGGTCGAACATTTGGATAGCCGGGCTCCGTCTTAGTATCGTATTTATAATTTCCCTCGATCTTGCCAATGTGTACCTGGCGATCAACCTTCGAGGGATAAATAACGATATCTCCGGTTTTCATTTCGTGAACGAACCGGTAAAGCTGCCCTGCATAATTGGGTATCGCCCCGCGTTTTGCATCAGCATAGGCTTGGGCGACTTTTTCTTTAAAGGCTTCTCGATCCGGCTTGAGAGCGCTCAAGTCGCCCATCTTGATCCATCCGATAGCAACGTGGTTATTCTTCAAGAATAGACGATCAGCGTCTCCGGTCTTTCCTGCGTGTATTCCCCATACAGTGATATCTTGAGCCATGCCGGAACCTCCGAAACCGTTTTACGGCTTTTCGTTACAGTTGTGAATACTTTCTGTTCGAACCCTTCGCCTTCTCGACCGGATACTTCGCCGCGTTGTGAGCGATCTTGTTTTCAACTTCTTCCAGCAAGTCGATATTGTATTCCTCGCTAAGATAAGTGAGGAAGATAAAAATATCAGCTAGCTCTTCTTTTACGTTCTTAAGTTCTTCAGGCGAGAGATTGCGGGACTGCTCGGTAGTCTTCCACAGGAAGTTTTCCAGCAGCTCCCCCGCTTCAATTTACCCCGTTAGAAATCGAAAAAACTGCTCGATTCCTCTGTGCAATCTCCATAGCGATTCCACGTTCGTTTGCTATTTGGCATGCCGGGCAGATGGGATATTTCTAACGGGGTGAAGACGGCTTCGGCGAGGTTCATTTCCCCGTTCACCCCGTTAGAGATTCAGAACCAGCTTAAAGCATATTGGAATTATTTTGTCTTTGCGGCCAGTTCCCGTTATGCATCAGCCGTGATAATGCATCAATCTCTAACGGGGTAAAGACAAAAAACGCTTCAGCCGATTCCTCACATACCGCTTCCCCATACCCGACTTCAAATATTTCTCACGTGCCGTAGCATCTTGCTCATGCAAGCATGCCTCGTAATATATCAACTCGAACGGGCCACGGTTTTTGGTTACGGATACTTTGCCTGCGTTGTGATCGCTGAAGCGTTTTTGTAGATCCCCTGTAAATCCCGTATACCATTTACCGTCTTTTGTGCTCTGCAGAATATACGTATAGTACATAAGCGTCGTCTCGTTGTAGGGGTTAACCCCGTTAGAGATTCATACCTGATTGATATGCGGCTTTATATTATCCTTGCCATCGATGCCGATTTTGCACCCGTCGTGTTTGTGCCGCATCTCTAACGGGGTAAAGGATCGTGGAATTGCGCCCAATCACGCTCGTTCCGTTCACCCCGTGTGAGATTCCATCATCTTCCTCTGAAGGGCAACCAAACGATGTCGTACATTTTCAGCGCGATATGTCCACAACGTTCCGGTTAAGAATCTCTATCGGGGGCGCTGAGAGGATCTTTTTCTGGATGGATTCTAAGTCAGCCATGCCCCCACCTTTTCGATCAACTAAAAGACTTGCCGCAGCAATTAAAGCGCCTTTAACCCCTTAAAAAAACAGGGGTAAACTTTTGTTTACTTTCAGTCAAAGTAAATAAGCCGACTCATCAGAAGCAGGGAGCCTATACCGTACATTCTTCTTGGCTCCTGTTTTCGGAACGATCTTTGTCAAGAGCCCTTGCTTGACCCATCGATTGAACAGCTTCGATACCTTGACCGTATCGCCAAGATGCAGAATCTCCCTCGCCTCTTTGTTGCCGATATATTTATTCGTGTTCAGATAATGAGAGACCTTGTCCCATTCGCTCGGAGCGTGTTCGTTCAGCAAAACAACGCGTACAGCGTCCTGCAAATGTGGATAGGTGAAAAAGATCGGAGGGTAGAGCGTGGCATCACTCATGGTTTGCCGCATCGCCCGGACACCCTCGTTCCTGGTGCCGAGACGTTTGAATTCAACAGTACGTGTCTCAGCAGGTATTGCGAGAATTATATCGATAAGGTTATCGTTCATATCGCGTTAGAATGCCGCATACAGGATAGCAAAGGGTCCTCGTTTCTCAGCCATGTTCCTCCCCAACAGCGATTAATCCTTCACCCCGTTAGAGATAATGATGGTCCGATCGATGTTGCCGCGCAGAGTGATAATCGATAGCACAATATCCTTGATAACATACGTGAATCTCTAACGGGGCAGGTAATTCCAGAACTTTACTACAGGCTGTCGGAAATGTCCAGAAAAGAGATGGGTGATGGATGGGGTTGCGAAAAAGCCCGGGATTTCTCCAGGGCCTCACGCTAATTCTGATCTAGCACTACGATGCTATCCCACCTTTTTCGGAAGCGGCAGGATCTTCGCACCTGCCTTTATGTCATCCAAATAGTCGCTCCATAACTGCATCATCTTCTTCCGCTCTTCCAGGTGCGCTGTCCTGTTGTACGCGCGGCCGTTCGGATCACGCACGGCATGGGCAAGCTGGTGCTCGATATACTCAGGCCGGACGTGGAGAACTTCATCGTTACCCCAGAGTTCCCCCAAATGTCAAGAAATCCGTGAAGACCACCATGGACGCAGAAATAAGAAAAGCCCCTATTTTAAAGGGGCTTTTGCACTTCATTGGACTACCTTGGATTGTTAAATGGTGGAGGCGGCGGGAATTGAACCCGCGTCCGAAAACCTTCAACCAGAAGCTCATACATGCTTATCCCCGCCTTTATTGCTCTCGCTTCATCCGTCGCCTTGGGGAAAGCTCCGAAGTCGGCCAGCCCGGTTTATCTTATCCTCCCGCCCCGGACGAAGTCGGAAGAACCAGCCTGGTTTTTGACGTCTCTGCGGCTGTTCAGGCGCCGGCCGCGAAACGCGCTAGCCTAAATTAGGCAGCGAGTGCCAGTTCGTTATTGGCAGTTGATCTTTACCATGTGTTTAACGAGCCCCATGGTACCTCGGCATGCAACTCCTGACCTCTTGATCCCCGTCGAAGCCTGTCGCCCCCTTCTTTAAAAATAGTACTAAGTACAAAGTGCTGAGTACAGAGTAAAAACACCTCAATTTCTTTGGTTCTCACTTTGTACTTTGAACTCTGTACTAGTAGTATACTACCTTATTCCTTCGTTAAATTCAACAGTAGCTGTACGGCTTCTTCGCCTGCGCCGTTTATCCTGATGATCTTCTCTCTTCCCGTGTGCCCTGAAACGATCTCCACCTGGGAACGGCTGACGTTGAGTTGATCGGCAAGGAACTTCACCAGTGCCTCGTTCGCTGCGCCGTCGACCGGGGGTGCGGTAAGTCTGATCTTGAGCCTGCCGTCGTCCATTTTCATGATCTCGTTTTTCGATGCCCGGGGCTGTATCCGTATCGAGATCTGGACCGCCGGTTCCTCCCCGCTATTTCGGGGCGGTCCCTTCTTTGGCTTCACCGCCTGCCTCCTCGAAATCGACCAGTTCCAGGTGCATCTGAATCACTTTCTTCATGTCCAGCATAAAGTGGTGCTTCCGACGCCTCAATTCCTTGATGTCGGACTCGAGCCGGAATTTTTCCTGCTGAGCGTTGTTGATGATCTGATGACTGCGGACCTCCGCATCCTTGACGACAAGGGCCGCATCTTTCCTGGCCCCGTCTTTCAGCTCCTCGATCAGCCTCTGCGTCATCAGCATGGTGTTCTTGACTGTCTCTTCTTTCCCGTTCAACTCCCCGAGCCGCTGATCGTACGACTGGCGGAACTCCCGCAGTTCGGTCACTTCGCGCACGAGCGACTCCATCTCGTCCCGCACGAGATCGAGGAACATTTCGACTTCCGTGCGGTCATAGCCGCGGAAGCCGATATGAAACCGCTTCTGCTGGATATCGAGCGGCGTTACTTTAATCCCGTTGCTCATAATAGTGCCTCCCCGGCCTGCGGACTCGATCGGCGTCCTATCCCATCGAACTGCCGATGCGGTACAGAGTATTGATCAGTGCATACTGCAGGAACATGATGATAAGGATCGCGATGAGCGGCGAAAGGTCGAGCCCCAGACGGTAGGTCGGCACGAGCCTCCGAAGGGGACGGAGGACCGGTTCGGTGGCGCGCTGCAGGAACTGCACGATCGGATTGTAGGGATCCGGGTTCACCCACGAAATGAGCGCCCGGATGATAATGACCCACATGTAGATATTGAGCAGCACATCAAGCACCTTGGCAATTCCGAGTATGACATTTCCGAATACGAACATCGCTCCTCCATTGTCAACCGTTCAAACAGTTTAAACCGTTCGAACGTTCAAACGATTAGATTCTTTTCTACTTCCCCAGCTCCTTGCTCCTTGCTGTCGCCGCTTCCACCGCGTTCATGAGCGTGGCCCGAAGTTTCCCCTTTTCCAGCGCGTGCAGCCCGTCGATCGTCGTGCCGCCGGGAGAGGTCACCATGTCCCGGAGTTTTCCCGGGTGTTCTTTCGTCTCCAGCACCATTTTGGCCGAGCCGTAAACGGTCTGGGCAGCCAGCTCGAGCGCCAGCTGGCGCGGGAGCCCTGCTTTGACGCCTGCATCGGAAAGCGCGTCGATGATCATGAATACGTAGGCAGGCCCGCTTCCGGACAAACCGGTCACCGCGTCCATGAGCTTCTCTTCAACGACCACCGATCTGCCCACGGAATTAAAGATGCTCTGGCAGAGTGAAAGGTCGTCAATGGTCGCGTTAGTGCCTGCAGCAAGCGCGGCCGCTCCCGCAAGAACAAGCGCCGGAGTATTCGGCATTACGCGTACGACGCGGGCGTCTTTTTTGAGCGCGCCTTCGATCCTGGCCAGGGGAACACCGGCGGCAATGGAAACAACGACCTTCTTGTCGTCAACAACCGGGGCAATCTCGGCGAGGACCTTTTCAATCACCTGAGGTTTCACGCTCAGAATGATTATGCCTGCCTCGAGAACCGCCTCGCTGTTCGTTTTATGCGTAATGATACCATAGCTCTTCCTGAGCTGTTCGAGGCGGTCCGCTGAAACGTCTGCAGCCAGGACGTGCTCCGGCTTTGCCGTACCGGACACGATCAGTCCCTTGATGAGCGCCTCAGCCATGTTGCCGGCTCCGAGAAATGCAATTTTTTTATCGAGTTCCATGGAACCTCCTGGCTGACCCGGACAAACCGGCATTGCAAAATTCAAAATCTAAGGCGTCTCTCGCAAAGCCGCAAAGGACGCAAAGGTTTAGACCCAGCAGGATTTGAATTTCTTTGCGAGCTTGGTGATTTTGTGCGAAATGATACTGCGTTATGCATAGAATTAAACTTGAAGATCCAATCTTTTCTCTGCGACCTCTGCGTCTCTGCGCGAGATTGTTTTAAGGTTTTGGATTATCTCTATGCTCTCTGTGCCTCTGTGGAAAAAAATTTCTATTTCCTTCCCCCGAATATCGCCGTCCCCACCCGCACCATGGTCGAGCCTTCTTCCACGGCTATTTCAAAATCTCCGCTCATACCCATCGAGAGCTCCTGCAGGGAGGCGTTGGGGATTTTCTTCTCTGCGATTCTTTCGGCCAGTTCCTTCAACGCGCGGAAATAGGGCCGCACCGCCTCGGCATTGTCCAAAAAAGGCGGGATGGCCATGAGGCCCTTTATCGAAATATTATTGAGCTTTGCCGCCTCTTGTACGAGAGCAGCCGCATCCTTCGCCGCCACACCCGACTTGCTGGCTTCACCCGCGATGTTCACCTCGATCAAAACGTCCTGCTGTTTATTGATTTTTGCCGCCTGTTTGTTGAGCTCCCTTGCAAGCGCCAGGCTGTCAACGGAGTGGATCATATCAAAAAGCCTCACTGCATGCCTGGCCTTGTTCGCCTGAAGATGGCCGATCAAATGCCAGCTCGCAATCCGGCCGAGCTTCTCGATCTTCTCCTTTGCCTCCTGCACCCGGTTCTCGCCAAGTGTTGTTGCACCGGCGGAAACGGCCTCGCGGATCCTTTCGACGTCTATGGTCTTGGTAACAACAACCAGCTTAATTGATGACGGGTCTCGTCCTGCACGCTTTGCTGCAGCGGAGATCCTGTCCGTTATCTGTTTAAGATTGTCCGCGATTGACATAGAGAATATTATAACCACGGATGAACACGGGTAAAAGCAGCACGGTTTCCTCAAAAAAAGAACCTGGGAGTAAACTCTTATAAAAACAAATGGGGCAACGGTTTTGTCTTAGCGTCAGACTGAGTTCTGACTTCTTTACCGTGTTCACCCGTGGTTACCTATCTTTACGCTTTTATCATTATCACCGACAGCATCCTGCCGGTCCTGCCTTCGGCGCGAAAGGAATAGAATAAATCCCTCCGGCATGCGGTGCAGAGGCCGAGGGCATGGATGTTCTCCGCTAAAAGTCCCATCTTCAAGAGTTCTTTTACATTCGCTTTCACGAGGTCAAGGCCCCACCGGTCCTTGTCGCGCGGTGTTGCGATCTCCTGCCAGTACCGAAACGCTTCCCGCACCGGCCCCATGACCGGCTCGTCGACTTCATAGCATTCAGGCCCGATGGCCGGACCGATGGCCGCGATGATTCGCTGCGGGCAGGTCCCGAACTCCACGCCCATCCGGGACACGGTCTTGTCCACGATCTTCTTCACCGTACTCCGCCAGCCTGCATGGATTGCGGCCACTGCCGGGACGGAGGGATCGTAGAGCAGCACCGGCACGCAGTCGGCTGTCTCGACAGCGATCGCGATTCCCGGGGCATCGGTGATCAGGGCATCTGCCTCGACAGCGCGCGGATTGAGTTTGCCGCTTACCAATCCCCGGGCATCGATGTGAACGATATTTTCGCCGTGGACCTGATTTACCGTAACGAGCCTGTCCTGGCCGATCCCGAAGGCAACTGCCGCTGCCTCCCAGTCGCCGGCCTGCTTAATCCCGCTCGTCCGCGCACCCAGATTGTTTTTTCGGGTGGTGAAGGCATGAAAAACCCTGTCAATACGGTCAAAAGCAGGGATCTTCAGATAGCTCATGTTTTCTGTAGTTATTATTTCGTGCAATGCCGGAAATCCATGAATCTAAAAAAAGCAGTTAACCACGGATGAACACGGATAAGTATGAATTTTTAAAAATCTTAGATCAACCCCAAGAACTGCCTTTTGGGGGAGCTTCGTACTTTGCATAAGTTACTGCTTGCTTTTAAACCGTGTTCATCCGTGGTTCCTATAGCCGTTTTTAGGAGAACGATTACGTTTCATTTTCTGCGCACACGCCGCAGGTTTTGCAGGAACCGACCCTGCAGGGCGGCGTAAACTTGCCTTCGAGCGCACGTTCGTATTCATTTCTAAGATATTCTTTTCTCACGCCGATGTCAATAAAATCCCAGGGAAGGACCTCATCGAACTGCCGCGTGCGGGTGACATACCAATCCGTATCGATACCCGTTTCTTTTGCCGCTTTTTTCCAGTCCCCATCATGGACGCGGGCGATCCTGAGCAGTTCGCCGACCCGCCGGTCCCCGCGCGAGAGCAGCGCCTGCACATACTCCCACTTGGGCAGGTCGTGGATGATATTCATATTGCCGATCTTGCTCACCGCTTTTTTCAGAAAGCGCTGTTTCCTGTTCAGGCTCTCGACTTTTTCCATCGGCGACCATTGGAACGGCGTAAAGGGCTTCGGAACGAAGGAATTCACGGAAAGCGTGATCCGGCCGATCCTGCCCTGCGGTCGGGCGTGCTTCAGCTGGACCTCGTGTATTTTTTCCGCAAGAGCAATGATGGCATCCACGTCCTCCTGCGTCTCTGTCGGCAACCCGATGATGAAGTAGAGCTTGAGGTTCGGGATGCCGCTTCGAAATACCAGGTCAGCGGCGCGCAGAAGGTCCTCTTCCGTAATTCCTTTATTGATGACTTTCCGAAGCCGCTCGGAGCCCGCCTCGGGCGCGATCGCGATCGTCTTGTGGCCGCTCTTTGCCAGGCGGTCGATCAATACCTCGCCCACGGAGTCGGCGCGGAGCGACGAGACCGATACGCCCCCTTCTATGGCGCTGCATAACGCGCCGATGTCGGGATAGTCCGAGATCGCAGCGCCGACGAGCCCGATCCTTCCGCACAGATCGTCCGCTTTCTTTGCCTGCGCTTCCGCCTGTTCAATGCCGAGATTGCGCGGCGGAAGATAGAGGTAGCCTGCCATACAGAACCGGCAGTGTCTGCCGCAACCGCGGGTTATCTCCGCAAGATACATGCTGCTGAACTCGGTATGGGGCGTTGTTATCACGGTCGAGGCGGGCGTTCTGTTGAAATCCCTCACCGTCCGTTTGACGATGCGCTCGGCTGCAGCGGGATCGAGCATCTTTCTTTCGCTAATCGTTCCGTCGTTATGATAAAGGATCGCAGAGAACTCCGGGACATACACGCCGGGAATCCCGCAGAGCGCCCTCAAAAGCTCGCGCCGGCCTTCTGTACGGTACGCCAGGTAGCAGTCGATGAACTCGCCCGCAACTTCCTCCCCTTCGCCCACGATGATGCAGTCGAAAAAGTCCGCGAGCGGCTCGGGATTGAAGAACGAGCAAATCCCGCCGAGTATCACCAGCGGATCATCGTCAGTTCTCTCTTCCTTTTTTCCCGGGAGGTTCGAGAGCCGAAGCATTTCCAGAATGTTCAGGTAATCCTGCTCAAAGGAAACGGAAAACGCAAGAATGTCGAACTCCTTTACCGGCCTTCTGCTTTCCAGGCTGAACAGCGTCGTCCCCGTGCCGGTATATTCCCCGATATCTTCTTCGTCAGGAAGAAAAACCCGCTCGCAGACCGTGTCTGCGCGGCTGTTCAGGACCTTATAGATTTGATGCACGCCCAGGTTCGACATCCCGACGTGGTAGACGTTCGGGTAGGCAAGGGCGACGGTTACGTCCGCCCCCTGCGGTTTGTAAACGGTCCCGCGCTCGGCAGCAAGCAAGGCCCCGATTTTTTCTTTCAGCTTCCGTGACATGAGGGGATTATACTCTGCTTGCAGGTGCAGGGCAAAACAAATTGCGTTTTTGCATGATCGACGTGATGTTGCGGCCGGGGAAAGGCCGTCGAGGACGGAGAATCGCTGAATGATGCCCGACGGACAGTTGCCGGGAAAAAGCGGACGTCTGTCCGCAGCGCCCGCTTACCCGTCGAGGATGCTCCTCACCTTTCTCAGAAGATCGTTCATCGGGACGGGTTTCAAAATGAAGTTCACGCCTTTTTCGAGCAGACCTTTTTGCTGGATGATTTCGGCGGTGTAACCGCTCAGGAAAAGCGCCTTGATATCGGGTTTGAATATCCTGATCTTGTCGTAGACTTCCTTCCCGTTTTTCTTCGGCATGATAACGTCCAGGAGGAGCAGGCGGACCTTGTCCCGGTCCGCCATGAACTTGTTGACCGCCTCCTCGCCGTCCTCGGCCCGGATCACTGTGTATCCGAACTGCTCAAGTATGCTGCTCGTAAGTGCACGCACCGTCTCATCGTCCTCCGCAACGAGGATCGTCTCCGTGCCCCCCTCAATCGGGGGCAGCTTGACGAAAAGCTCTTCCGCAGTCGACTTGTCCACGACGGGCAGATAAATCTTGAAAGTCGTACCTTTTCCCTCTTCGCTGTAAACATGGATGGAGCCTTGATGCTGCCTGACCATGCCGTAGACCATGGCCAGCCCGAGCCCGGTCCCTCTGCTCGCCTCTTTGGTCGTAAAAAACGGTTCGAATATCCGTTCGCGCGTTTCTGCGTCCATGCCCGTTCCGGAGTCCGTCACGGCGATCAGGGCATAGGTGCCGGGCTTATGAAAATCGTGCGCCTTCGCCGTGTCCTCGTCCATCTCGACGAGCTCGGTCTCGATGAACAGGTTCCCCCCGCCGGGCATGGCGTCCCGGGCATTGATCGCCAGGTTCATCAGCACCTGCTCGATCTGGCTTGCGTCGGCAAGCACGGAGATGTCCTTGTCGGCGAGGATCGTTTTGAGCGCCACGTCCTCGCCGATGAGCCGCGCGAGGAGGCGTTCCATTTTTCTCACGACGTCGTTGAGGCTGACCGGCCGCGGGTTTATGATCTGTTTTCTGCTGAAGGCGAGGAGCCCGGTGGTGAGGTTCGCGGCCCGGTTGGCGGACGCAAGGATCTGCTCCACATTGTGCCTCAGGGGATCGTCCTGCCGCATCTTCATCTGCAGCAGGTTTCCGTACCCGATGATCGCGGTCAGAATGTTGTTGAAGTCGTGGGCTATGCCGCCGGCGAGGGTGCCGATGCACTCCATCTTCTGGGACTGGCGGAGCTGCTCTTCCAGTTTTTTGCGGGCGGAAATGTCGATGCCGACGCCCACGATATACTGGTTGCCCTTCGTCGTCATGCGAAAGCCCGTCAGCAGGAACGGAATGGGAACGCCGCTCTTGGTAACGAGTCGCGCTTCCGTTGAGGCCCTGCCTTTTTCGAAGACCTCCTTCATTTTATCCACGATGAGCGGCCTGTCCTCCCGGAAAAGATCGACCACGTTCATCCGCGACAGTTCCTCAAACGAGTAGCCGGTGACCTCTCGTTCGTTGTTGTTCCATCTGACGAGCTTGCCCCCGCTGTCGCAAATGTAGAACGTACCGGGCAGGCTGTCGATGATGGTGTCGGAAAATACCTTTTCCTGGAGCAGCTCCTGCTCGGCGTGCCGCTGGTCGGCAATGTCGATGCCGGTCAGGATCACATGCTCGACCTCCCCCGCCGCGTCGAGCAGCGCGGTGTTGGACCAGAAAATCAGCCGTCGCGTGCCGTCTTTCGCGACCCACTCGCTTTCATACTTGCTCGGGAACATCTCCGCAGCCGGATCACTGAAGACCCTTTTCACTTCCCCAACCTGTTCCGGTGGAACCAGGAAGTCCCAGATATGCCGGTCCCGCACCTCCCCGAAGGCGTATCCGCTTATACCCTCGCAGGTCCGGTTGAACTGGACGATTTTCCCGGTGCGATCGAGCACGAGCACCATTGATCCGACCGTGTCGAGTACCGCAGCGCTGAAATCGCGCTCCTTCTTGAGTGCGTCTTCCGTCCGCTTGCGCTCCGTTATGTCGCGGGTGATCCCGAGAAGGGCGATGATCTCCTCATTATCGTTCCGGAGGGGGACGGCGTGAGTTTCGAGCCAGAGGCGCCTTCCCTTGATGCCTTCCATCTCAAAGGTAAGAGTTCCTGATTTCCCCTGAAAAACCTCTTCCGTAAGCCTGTTAAAGGCCTCCCGGTGCTCAGACACAACCAAGGGGCATACTGCCTTGCCTTTAACCTGATCGAGCGAATCGGCCTCGAGCATGTCCAACCCGGCGCGGTTCATCAAAAGCAGGGTGCCGTCTGCGTTTATCAACTTCACGCACTCGGGCTCCGTGTCGATGATCGCCTGCAGGAGTTTTTTATTGTCTCGCAGCTCGATCTCGAGGGGGACGCGTTCCGACCCCGCCTCAACTCCGATACACCATGGTGTTTTATTATCGATTACCATAGAAAAATAATTACCTGTTTTATCATTATGATCGCAGTTCACTGCTCTCGACGGAACACCGGCGACCACGTCAGGAGCGCATCAATCACGTCACGCGTCCGTGAATAGCGGTACCGACTCAAGTATAGCAAATGCCGGGGCTTTCATTGCTACAACTTTGTAGGTCCTAAGTATCTGAAAATCCGTGGAGCAGCTGAGTCCTTTTTTCAGGCTCTGTGTTCGATCGAAAGAGGGAGGAAGGAAGCCGGAGAGAAAGCATCATGAAGGATTATGGGACAGGCGGCAGGTGTTCAACCTGCCGCCCCTGAGTGTTTGGTTATTCCGCCCTGACGAGGTCCTCGAACCTGATGTCCACGCCGAACACGCCCACGATTTCGTTGTCTTGATTGCTGATCGGGGCTGAAACGGTGATGCAGAGCGCGCCGGTGATCTTCGACGTGTAGAAATCGGACACGAAGCTCTTGCCGTGCTTCATGGGGCTGATGAACCACGGCCGGTCCGAGAAGTTGTCGCCGAGTCCCGAGTGCTCGTACTTGGCCTTGTTCTCGATGTCGGTCACGTTCTTCGTGATTTTCCTGCCGTCCCTGTTCACGACGTAGGCAAACTGGATGTAGGGGTCTTCCCGCTGAAGCTTCTCCATAACGGGTTCCTGCAGGGTCGGGTCCATGGTCCGGATTTCGGCATGCTCCACGAACTCCTCGACAATATGACGGGCGACCTCCGAAGCTTTTTTCTTGAGGCGGTCGAGGTCGGATACAAAATATTCCGGCAGATATTTTTTCGCGCGATCGAGCAGTTCGTCATGGGAGATGCTCGTGGTCCTGCCCTGCTCGTACTGCTCCAGCACCCACTTGTGTATCTTGGCCAGGCCGGGGTGCCGCTTGTCGATCTTCTTGTCCGCGTCGAGGTGCAAATGGCTGTTCACCCAGTGGGCGATGCCGGCTATCCCCGACTTGTCCGTAATGATAACGCCCATGGGACGCTTCAAAATCTTCGACGTGTCAAAAATATTATAGATCTCTTCATTTTTCATCATGCCGTCGGCGTGGATGCCCGCGCTCGTCGAGTTGAACTCCGCGCCCACAAAGGGGTAATTGGCGGGTATGGGAAAGCTCAATTCAGACCGGAAATATTCAGCCATCTCCGTGATTGCCGTGGTATCGATCCCGTCATCGTTCCCGGTGAGGCTGATGTAGTCGATCAGCATGGCTTCAACCGGCGTATTGCCGGTGCGTTCGCCGAACCCAAGGAGCGCGCCGTTCACCGATGCGCAGCCGTACATCCACGCTGCGACGCCGTTGATGAGCCCCTTGTGAAAGTCGTTGTGGCCGTGCCATTCGAGCTGCTCGGACGGCACTCCGCCGTCATGGATCAGGGCATAGAAAATCTCGGGCACGCCCCGCGGAAGCGCCGTCCCCGGGAAGGGGAAGCCGTAGCCCATGGTATCGCAGGCCCTGATCTTGATCGGGACTTTCGATGACTCCGACAGCTTCATCAACTCCTGGGCAAAGGGGATGACGAATCCGTAGAAATCGGCCCGGGTGATGTCCTCGAGATGGCAGCGCGGGATGATGCCCTGGTCGAGCGCGGTCGTGACGATGTCGAGATAAGCCTTGAGCGCATCTTTGCGCGACATGTTGAGCTTCAGGAAGATGTGATAGTCCGAGCAGGAGGTGAGGATGCCGGTCTCCTTGAGCCCCGTCTCTTTGACGAGCTTGAAATCGTTCTTGTTCGCCCGGATCCAGCCGGTGATTTCGGGGTACCGGTAGCCGCGCTCCCTGCAGAGCCGCACCGCTTCGCGGTCCTTTTCCGAATAGAGGAAAAACTCGGTCTGGCGGATCACGCCGTTCGGCCCGCTCATCCGGTGCATGAAATCGAAAATGTCCGCGATCTGCTTGGGCGTGTACGGCGGCCGGGACTGCTGTCCGTCGCGGAACGTTGTGTCCGTGATCCAGATGTCCTTGGGGATATTGGTCTGGATGAGCCGGTCCTCGAGAACGACGCGGGGAACGCTCGTATAGGGGAAAATGTCCCGGTAGAGCTCCGGCTCGGGCACGTTCTTCAGATCGAAGGGTATTTTTATTGATTGCTTTTTGATGGTCAACAGAACCTCCTGCTCATGCAGTGCTGCGTTCAACGTTCAAAAAAATAATAGGCTAGATTCCTCTGATGCCCCTGATGGCCGCTGCATAGTCCTTCTTGCTGAAGACCGCGGAACCGGCGACCAGGATGTCGGCGCCGGCCCTGATGACGGCTGCGGAATTTTCGGGTTTCACCCCGCCGTCCACCTCTATCTCGACGGAAAGGCCGAGGCTGTCGATTCGTTTCCTCAGTGCGGCTATCTTGTCCAGCGCCGAGGGGATGAAAGCCTGCCCGCCGAAGCCAGGGTTGACGGACATGATCAGGACCATATCGAGGTCCGCCAGGATATAGTCCAGGCTGGTGAGCGGGGTCGCCGGGTTGAGCGCCGCTGCGGCCTTTACGCCGGCATGTTCCTTGATGGCCTGCACAAGCCTGTTCAAATGGTACGCGGTTTCGACATGGACCGTAATATAGTCGGCCCCCGCCTTTGCAAAATCGGAAACATACAGCTCCGGGTTGGTGATCATGAGGTGCACGTCGAGCGGCAACTTTGTGGACCGGCGGGCCGCCTCCACGATCAGCGGGCCGATGGTGATGTTCGGTACGAAGTGGCCGTCCATCACGTCGATGTGAATAATGTCCGCGCCGGCCGCTTCCGCTGCCGCGATCTCCTCGCCCAGACGGGAGAAGTCGGCCGAGAGAATCGACGGCGCCACTTTGATTTTTCTCATCATGTCTTTCTCAATAAATCAAAATTGGAAAATGAGGATTCAGAATTTAATTGTACGGCGCTGACGAGTCGTCATGCATTCCACCTTGAAATTTCCAATTTTCCCGCTACGTGCAGCACCTGCACGCTTACCTGGCGACAACAATATCAACCGTGGCATCAGCGGAAACGGGATGCCCCGCGCCGGGCTTCTGGCTGATTACGGTTCTTTCCGACCCGGGGGACCGTCCACTTCCGGCCCTGGTTATGAATCGATGCTGCAATTCCAGCCGGTCAACGATCCTGAGCGCCTCCTCGGCTTTCTTTCCCACGAGCTTCGGCATGACGAAAAGGTCCGGTCTTTTGCCGGAACTTACCAGTAAACTGATCGCGCCGCCCTTCTCGAGCGGACTCCCGGGCTGCGGGTATTGGGCGATCACCAGATCCCGGTCCACGGTGTCTGAGTAAATTCGCGAGATGTCTCCTGAAAGGAACCCCGCCTGACGGACCATGATATCGGCCTTGCGAAAATGTTCGCCCACCACTTTCGGTGCCAGCAGGTCGCTCGGCCCCTGGCTTACGACGACGTGGACCTGCCTCCCCTTTTTTATTCCGCTCCCCGGCGAAGGTGTCTGGGAAACGACGGAGTCGCGCGGCAGCGTGGTATTGGGTTCCCGGCGGTCTACCTTAAGCTGCAGGCCCTGTTGTGCGACCGTCTCGATCACGGACACGATGTCCTGGCCGATCAGATCCGGCACGCGAACTTCGTCCTGATGCAGGAGAAACGCCACGACGGCGAAGGCGCTTGCCACGCCGATTCCGACGAGGGCCAGAAATATTCCGAGGCCTTTAAAAAACCGCTTCATATCAGAGCCCGTATTGTACCATACTGCAATTAAGATGCAAGAACTTCTCAACAATGCAACGGGGCGGGAAGGTCATGACAGCTCTCTCGCCTGCCCCCTGCCCCTTTACCCATGACCCTCTTTTTTTATCAGCCGCACGCCAAAAAAACCGTCCATCTCCGCGGCTTGAGGATAGGTATGGAAGAATCCCCGGATATCCACCAGCCCTGCTGCCGCTTTCGGCAGGTACGGCCGGGGGTCATCGACGGCGAACGATTTGCCGGCCAGGGACAGAAAGAAGTCGATGACGTCCTCATTCTCTTCCGGTTCTGTCGTACACGTGGCATAGACAAGAGCGCCGCCCGGATGGAGAAGGTGCGCGCAGTTTTCGATGATGCGTCGCTGCACTCCCGCCCGCAACGCGATCGTGCTCTCGCTCTTGATCCATCTTCCGTCCGGATGCCGCCGGAGCACGCCGAGCCCGGAGCACGGAGCATCGATCAGAATTTTGTCGTACCTGCCCTGCCGGTACAGCGCAGCATCGCCCGCCGCAAGGGAAACGATCGTACAGCCGAGCCGGCGGCTGTTCTCATCGATCCTGCTCATCCGAATTGCATCGTTCTCGAGCGCAACGATTGCACCCCGGTTCTGCATGAGCTCGGCAAGATGCGTGGCCTTGCCTCCGGGAGCGGCGCAGGCGTCCAGGACGGTTTCCCCGGGGTTCGGAGAAAGCATCCGGCTGACCAGTTGGGCAGCCTGGTCCTGCACGATGAACAATCCCTGCTGATAGGCTTCGAGGGTGCGGATGGCCGGGGGCGAAGTGATTTCAAGCCCGGTGTCGGACATGCCCGTTTCAACTGCTTCGACGCCCTGATCAGCGAGCGCTGCTTTGAGCCCGTCCCGCGTCGTCCTGAGAGTGTTTGTCCTGACCACAAGCGGAGCCGGCCGGTTGTTTTCGCGCAACAGGATTTCCGCCTGTTCCGCGCCGAATCGGTTCAGCCAACGCCGGACGAGCCACTCGGGATGGGAGTAGGCAGCGGCAAGTCTTTTTGCCGGGTCCTCGAAATGCGGCTCGGAGATCGAGTTCCTCTTCCGGACCAGGTTTCGGAGCAGCCCGTTTACATAGCCGTGCTTTTTCCCGTATTTTTTTGCCAGTTCGACCGACGTATTGACCGCCGCACTCACGGGCACGCGATCAAGGAACAACAGCTGGTAAGCGCCGAGTCGCAGGATGTTCCGGGTCCAGGCGTCGGTCTTCTCAACGCGCTGCGCCGAGAACTGATTGAGCACCCAATCCAGCCGCGCCCGGTTCCTCAGTGTTCCATAGACCAGTTCCCGGAGAAATGCGCTGTCCCGTGCATCAAAGGATTCATGCGTCTTGTCGAGCAGCGCGTCAACGAATATGCCGTCCTCGACGTTCCGGAGGGCAAGAAGTGTTTGTTCTCTCGGCTTATCCCTCGTGGTGTCACGAATCATTGCGGCCGTCGGCGAGGAATTCGAGCGCCTCCGCGACCTTGGAGATGTCCACGCTCGTATTAAAACACGGCCCGAAAGGACGTTCGTTCAGGATCCCGATCACCGGAAGCGGGTAGGCGTCCTGGATGCCGCTCGTCAAATCGCGCTCGCATGCTACGGCAATAATCGCCTGGGGTTTCGCCTCCGCCACCCGCCTTCGCGCAAGTGTTCCGCCGGTGGCGACCGAAAGGTGGACGTGATGCTTCTTCGCGAGCAGGACCAGGTCTTTGATCTTGCATTTGCCGCAGGCCTGGCATTTGCTGGCATCGGTCGTGATCTTGATCGCGCATTCGTTGAATTGGAGGCAATGCGGCATGAGCAGCAGGATGCGCTGCGGCTTGTTGTCGCCGCATTTGGCCATGACCAGGAGATTGTTCACCTCCACGAAGGACTGCTGGATCTTTTCCTTCGATATGCCGAGGAGTTTGCCCACGACGATCATGATCGGGAAGAGCACTTCGATCACGATGCCCCGGAGCCTCGCTGCGAAGAATATTTCCTTGCCGCGGATGAGGGTCAGGATGAGCAGCGCCACACCGAGGATCAGGAGGCTGAGCGCGCCGCCCATGGTGATGCACACGACTTCCGGCGCGAGGGGGTGGATGTTCCTCAGCCCCACGTAGGGGATGAGGTAGAGCCCTACCGTGATCGCCGCAAGCAGAAAGACCGTAAAGACGATAAGTCCGATAAAGATGCGTTTTTTTGGTTCTGACATGGTTGAATAGTGGTCAAAGTCCGGAGTACAAATTGGTTTATGGTGACGGGGAGAACTTCTTCCCGGCGAGCCCGCGATGGCCCCGCAGAAACTCGCCTGCGGTCATGGGCCTCTTCCCCCCGGGCTGAATGCTCACGATACGGAGCAGCCCCTTACCCGTACCGGTATCAAGGGTGTGCCTGTCCTTTTCATACAGCAGGCCGGGCTCGCCCGTCCCGCTTACAGCTTCAGCCGCGATAATTTTGACGGTCTTTCCGTCCAAATAGGTATAGGCGCCCGGCCACGGAGAAAGTCCCCGGACGCGATTATCGATATCGACGGCAGAAAGCTTCCAGTCGATAAGGCCATCTTCCTTTTTCAGGAGCGGCGCCATTGTTGCCCGGGTATGGTCCTGCGGCAGGGCCGGAAGCTTCCCGTCCGCAATGAGCGGAAGGGCGGTCGTGACGAGCTTCGCTCCGATGGCCGAGAGTTTCTCCGTCAGCGTCCCTGCAGTATCAAGGGGATCGATGCCGATGCTTTCCTGCAGGAGGACTGCTCCCGTGTCCATTCCTTCGTCCATCTGCATGATCGTGATGCCCGTCCGGGCCTCACCGCGAATGATCGCCCAGTTGATGGGGGCCGCGCCGCGATAGAACGGCAAAAGCGACGCATGAACATTGATGCAGCCGTATTTCGGAAGCGTCAATATTTCCTTCGGGAGGATCTGTCCGTAGGCGGCCACAACGATGGCCTCGGGGCCGATAGACCGCAATTGATCGATGAAGGCCGGTTCCCGCACGCGCTTCGGCTGGTATACGAGGAGATGCATCTCCTCTGCCGCGCTCTTGACCGGAGGCGCGGCCAGGCTCCGTCCCCGGCCTGCGGGCTTGTCGGTCCGCGTAACCACACCGGCAATCTCGTGACCTGCTGCGGCCAACGCACGAAGCGGCCCCACGGCAAACTGCGGCGTACCCATCTACACGAGTCTCATCGGTGCCGTGCCTCTATTCTCCGGGAATGCGTGGCTGCCGCGCCTTACGCATTTTCCGCCGCCGTCTTTTTGAATCTTCTCCTGAAAAAATTTTTTTTGAGCGGGCTCAGGTGGTCCACGAACAGCAAGCCGTTCAAATGATCGACCTCATGCTGGAGGGCCTTTGCCAAAAGTCCTTCCGCCTCGATCTCGAAAAATTTCCCCGTCCGGTCCTGCGCGCGGACCTTGACCCGTGCAGCGCGCTTCACCTTCTCGGCGTAATCAGGAATGCTGAGACACCCCTCCTCTTCGGCGACCGATCCCTCCAAGGAGAGAATTTCGGGGTTGATAATGACGAGCAGGGGATGGCGCTGTTCCTCATTTTCCCGCGAACTCAGGTCGATCACCGCCAGTTGAAGCGAGACACCGACCTGATTGGCGGCAAGACCTACCCCGGGTGCGGCGTGCATGGTCGCGACCATGTCGTCGATCAGCCGGTCGAGAGAGCCGTCTATTTTTACCACCCGGGCGGTTTTTGTGCGAAGCACCGGGTCCGGGTAGAGGCGTATTTCACGAATGGCCATAATGTCCATATGTAACATGATTGAAAGCGAAAATCAAGGCAGAAGATGGCGTGACAGCTTCAAAAACGCCTGATTTTAATTATGGATAGATGAGAAGACAGTGTTGACACTCCAATGAGCTTTATGGTATTTTTAAGTCTATGGCAATTGACAAGAATACCGTTATGAAAGAGGCCCAGAAGTTTGTTGCCAAGGGCCAGTTCGATAAAGCTATTGCCGAATGGAAAAAGCTCCTTAAGGAATCGCCGAACGATGCCAATATCTTCAATACGATAGGCGACCTCTGCCTGAAGAAAGATGCGAAAGCCGACGCATGCGACGCTTACAAAAAGGCAGCCGACGTTCTTGCCGCAGACGGATTCACCTCCAAAGCAATCGCCCTCTACAAAAAAGTCGTCAATATTGACCCAAAACAATTCGACGTGCACCTTGCCCTCGGCGATTTGAACGCCGAAAAAGGCCTCAGCGGCAACGCGCTCGAGAGTTATAAAATCGTCGTCGACCATTATATGCAGCAGAAAGATACGGTCAAGGCGCTCGGCATCTACCAGAAAATGGCAGACTTGAACGCCACGAACGTCTCGTTCCGCGTCAAGCTGGGCGACATGTACGCGAAAGAGAATATGGCCGCCGAAGCAAGTGCCGCGTACCTTAACGCGGCGGACGTCCATATGGCGAAAAATGCATTCCAGGATGCCCGTCAGCTGTTTGAAAAGGTGCTTACCCTCGATCCGGGCAATATGGCCGTCTATCACAAGGCTGGAATCGTCTATCTCCTGGAGGGGAAGTTCAGTGAGGCGTGCAAGGTACTGAAGCGGGCCTTTGAAAAAGACCCGGCCAACCGGGAAATCGCCGATGCTTACCTCGATGCCTTGTACAAGGCGGCCAAAGAACCCGAGGCCGAGCAGGTGATCAGGAAGATCCTCGACAGCGACGCCGCACGGACGGACCTGCGTGAAAGACTCATCAAGATATATCTGGCAAAAAACGAACAGAACAAAGCTCTTGACGAAGTGACCGTTCTTGCAGGGGAGAAAACTGCTGCGGGCGATAACGGCGCCGCCGAAAAAATTCTTAAGAAGTTCGTAGCCGATGCTCCGGAATATATCCCCGGACGGAAAAAATTAGGAGATTTGTACAGTTCCATCGGGCGGGAGCAGGATGCGGCCGCAGTCTACCTTCAGGCTGCGGAGCTCTTGCTCGAAACTGGTGACGAGGGCGGGGCCAAAACGTTCCTGACCCGGGCTTTGAAACTTGCCCCCGAGCTTGAAGAGGCAAAGGAGCACCTCAACCGGCTTGAGGCGGCCGCTGCGGTCGAGCTTACTCCCGAACCAACGGTTGAGCCGACGCCCCCACCTGTCGAGCCGGAGCCGGCTTATGAGCAACCGGCCGAGAAGCCCGCCGAAGCGACGCTGCCGGTCCCCGAGGAAAACCCGGCAGTCGACGAGGCGTTCACGGAAATCGATGTGCTTGTAAAATACGGCCTCACTGCCAAAGCACTGGAGCAACTCGAGGTGCTTGCCGTCAAATATCCGGACAGCCCGCCGGTCCGCATGCGCTTACAGGATCTTTATCGGGAGCAGGGGAATGCTTCCAAGGCCGTCGAGCATGCACTTGCCCTGGCCGACATCTACTCCAGAAAGGGCTTGACGGAGCAGGCCGATTCCATGCTGAGTACAGCGCTCTCGATCGATCCCACGAATGCCGCTGTGCTTGCAAAGCTGGGCAGAGCAGCCGTTTCTTCCGCGGCCCCTTCGCCGGAGACAGGGCCTGAAGCGCCGCAAGAGCCGGTGATGGAAATGCCGGCGCCGGCGGAACCGGAACCGTTCCTGTTCGAGTCTGCCCCCCTGGAAGTGAGCCCGCCGGAACCTCCGCAGGCATTCGAAGAGACTACGCCGTTCCCGGAACCCCCGCCGGCGGACGAAATCACTTTCGAGGGTCTCGATGCCGGCATACCTCATATCGAGATGCAGGAGCCTGACGAGGAAGGCCCGGTTTCGACCGCATCGCCGTCCGAAGAACCCGTCTCGTTCGCCGAGGAACCCGCGCCGGCCGAAATTTTTGATTTGCCTGCCGAGGAAGCCCCTGGACCGGAACATGTCGTTCAGCAGCCCGCTGCCGAAGTCCCGCCCGACACCGCAGAAATATGGGCCGAGGCTGAATTCTATTTTCAGCAGGGCTTGTTTGATGAAGCGAAAAAACATTATGCAAGGATCGTCCAGCTGAACCCCGGCGACCCACGGGCAATGGACCGCCTCGCTGAATTATCACGCGAGGAAGAACAATCGCAGGAGTTCTCCAAACTGGCGGAAGCCGTTGAAGAGCTGGAAGACGCCGCCAATATCGAAACGGACGGAAGCGAATTGCCGATGAGCGCGTCCGATGAAGATGCTGTTCGCAGTCTCATGCAGGAGATTTCTCAACTCAATAAAACCACTCCTCAGTTCCCGCCGGACGAAGAACGCGTTGCCCCGCAGCAGCCGAAACAGGCCCCCGGCAGAGAAGCCGAACCGCCGGTCGTTACACCGGCAGCGAGCGGCGCACGGCCCGGGGAAAAGCTTTCTGTGCCCGATGAGGATTTTTTCGATCTTGGCGAGGAACTCAACAAGGAGAGCACGGTTGCCCCACCGCGTGCGTCCGAACAAGCCTCGGAGGACTTCTTTGATCTTGCCGCCGAACTCCGGGACGAGTTGAACACCGTCCCTGTTCCCGAACATACTGCCGGTCCGGCGGAAGAGCAGAGTCTCGACGAAATTTTTGAAGACTTCAAACGCGGCGTTGAACAGCAGTCGGTCAAGGAGGACGTCGACACCCACTATAATCTCGGCGTGGCTTATAAGGAAATGGGGCTGCTCGACGACGCGATTTCAGAATTCACCATGACTCCCGAGGACGAACCGAAATTCATCCAGAGTCATTATCTGTTAGGCCTCTGCTATATGGAAAAGGGGGAGTATCAGAACGCCGCAGTCGAGATCCAACACGCCCTTAACTGCGCTGAAAGCCTGAACGACGAGGAGCAGGACACGCTCGGCATGCACTATGACCTCGGACTTGCCTATCAAGGTGCCGGAAATCTCAAGAATGCAATCAGCGAATTTCAAATCGTCCACGCTCTGGACCCGGGGTACCGGGACAACACTTTAAAACTGAAGGAATTGCAGAAAGGCGATTTTATTTCTCTCGACCAGCTTAAAGATGACATCGAACGGGAGATCTCGTCCAAGTTTCTCAAAGAGGGCGAACGAATTGAACGCGAGGAAAAAAACCGGAAAAACGAGAAAGTCAGAAATTAAATATGCCTAAATTTTAGGCTCATGCCTAAAATTTAATCAACATCCCGCCTTATTGTTTTTTTAACAGATTGAAATTACAATTTCTTTTTTTAGCATTAAAATTGCTTTTATAATCGTTTTACAGGAGGCCGCACAACTATGAAAAAAATCGAAGCGGTAATCAAGCCGTTCAAGCTCGATGAAGTGAAAGACGCTCTCAACGCCATCGGCGTGCAAGGCATAACAGTGACCGAGGTAAAGGGATTCGGAAGACAAAAGGGCCATACCGAGCTCTATCGAGGTGCTGAATACGTAGTTGACTTTCTTCCCAAGGTGAAGCTCGAAATCATTGCTGCCGACTCGCTCGTCCCCAAAATCATAGAAACCATTGAAACCACGGCCAAGACGGGCCGCATCGGCGACGGGAAAATTTTTGTCACGCCTGTGGACGAAGTGATCCGCATTCGCACGGGGGAGCGGGGCGAAGCGGCTATTTAGCAAACACTTAAGAATAAGCAGGATTCAGGATGCATGATGCAGGCATATCATGAATCATGGATCATGCATCATTTTAATAGAGGAGGGACCAACATGGCAACACCCAAAGACGTTTTGAAAATGGCAAAAGACAACAAAGCAAAGATGGTGGATTTTAAATTCATGGATTACCCCGGTTTGTGGCAGCACTTCTCGGTACCTGTGGAAGAGTTGACCGAGGGCATCTTTGAAGAAGGCCTCGGGTTCGACGGGTCGAGCATCCGCGGCTGGCAGTCAATCCATACGAGCGATATGCTCGTCGTGCCTGATGCGGAAACGGCGGTAATGGACCCCTTTACGAAGTATGCAACTCTTTCGCTGATCTGCAACATCGTTGACCCCATCACCAAGGAGCGCTATAGCCGCGACCCGCGCCACATCGCCCAGAAGGCTGAAGCATACCTAAAGTCGACGGGTATCGGCGACACCTGCTACATGGGCCCCGAGGCCGAATTCTTCATCTTCGACGATATCCGGTTTGACCAGAACTCCCATTCCGGCTACTACTTCCTCGACAGCGTCGAGGGGATCTGGAACAGCGGCAAGGACGAGCAGCCGAACCTTGGCTACAAACCCCGCCACAAGGAGGGCTACTTCCCGGTGCCGCCGATCGATTCCCAGGAGGACATCCGCACCGAGATGGTGGAGGAAATGCAGAAGGTCGGCATCTACATCGAGCGTCAGCACCATGAAGTGGCGACCGCGGGCCAGGCCGAAATCGATATGCGTTTTAACCCCCTGGTCAAGATAGCCGACCAGCTCATGTACTTCAAGTACATCATCAAGAACGTGGCCAAGCGCCACGGAAAAACCGCGACCTTCATGCCCAAGCCGCTCTTCGGCGACAACGGCTCCGGCATGCACACCCACCAGTCCATCTGGAAGGGCGGCAAGCCCCTTTTCGCCGGCGACCAGTATGCAGGCCTTTCGCAAATGGCGCTGTGGTACATCGGCGGCATCCTGAAGCACGCAAAAAAGATCGCGGCCTTCACGAACCCCACGACGAATTCCTATAAGCGCCTGACTCCGGGCTTCGAAGCCCCGGTCAATCTGGCCTATTCGAGCCGCAACCGTTCGGCTTCCATCCGCATCCCGATGTACAGCGCAAACCCCAAGGCAAAGCGCGTCGAGGTGCGTTTCCCCGACCCGTCGTGCAACCCCTATCTGGCCTTCGCAGCCATGCTCATGGCGGGCCTCGACGGCATTGAGAACAAGATCGATCCGGGCCAGCCGCTCGACAAGGACATTTACGATATGGCGCCGGAAGAACTGGCAAGCGTGCCGTCCATGCCGGGTTCGCTCGACGAAGCGCTCGACAACCTCGAAGCCGATCACGCCTTCCTCCTGAAGGGCGACGTGTTCACCAAGGACGCCATCGAAATGTGGCTCAACTACAAGAGGACCAAGGAAGTGGACGCCCTCAGACTCCGGCCGCATCCTTACGAGTTCTTCCTGTATTACGACATCTAATAACCCCGTCACTGCGAACATTCACGGCCGGGACCCTTCATGGGGTTCCGGTTTTTTTTGTACAGAAATCACATCCCGCACAAACTCTCTTTTTCCCCCGCAGTAGTGCAACAAAATGCCTTTCGGAATTTTTTATTTTTTTAGTAGCAACTTTTTGCTGATTATGATTATATTTGTCATGCGCCGGAGGGGGAAGCAGGGAAGGTATGATTCCCTGCTGGCGTCCCTCGGCTGGATTTCGACCATACTCATTTGCCGGGAGGAGACTGTAATGAAAAAAAATAGGGCCGCTCTTTGCTTAAAGCTCGGGGTAGCAGCAATTTTTGCCATGGCGATCGTAGCCGCAGCAGCTTTTGCAGACGAGGCCAAGCCGGCGGCGCCGCTCGTGAGCGCTGACGACATCAGGAAAGCGCTCGGCATCAGTTTCTATCTTCAGGGCGGATATACCTATAATGCAAGAGCCAGTAACGGCGCCACTCAGAGTTCGGAGAATGATCTGCGCCTGTACGACCACAGCGCAAACAGCTTCACCCTGGACCTTGCGGAGATCATGATCTCCAGGAACTCGACGACGACGGACCGCTCGGGCTACAACATCAAGCTCTCCACGGGTGAGACGGCGAAGTGGCTCCATGCGCGGGGCATGAGCGGCGCCCCGCTCTCCCAGGCCCAGACAGGCGACGGGACCGACGCAATCGACCTTACCGAGGCATACCTGAGTTACCTGGCGCCGATCGGCAAGGGGCTCCGGTTCGATCTCGGGAAAATGGTCACTTATTTCGGCGCAGAAACAATAGAGGCGATCGACAACCCGAACTACTCCCGGTCTTTCCTGTTCAACTATGCCATTCCGACCACGCATACAGGGCTTAGAATGAGCTATGTCTTCACCGAAACGATGAATGCAGGTTTTTATATCGTCAACGGCTGGGACAACGCGGAAGACAACAATACGAGCAAGAGCTTCGGGGTGAGCTTCAACTACATGCCGACGGACACGTTTTCCGGCTATGCGAATTTCATGGCCGGGCCCGAACAAGACAGCAACAGCAGCCACCAGAGGACTTTGGTCGATCTTGTTGCAACGATCAAACCGATGGAGCAGCTCTCGTTCATTTTGAATTACGATCTGGGACGCGAAGATAAGGCCTTTGCGGCAGGAACCGAAAATGCTGAATGGTCGGGAATCTCCAGCATCGTGAAATTCGATATCAACGATACCTACAGCCTGTCGCTCAGGGGTGAATCCTTCGACGACAAAGACGGCTTCCGCACCGGCATTGCCCAGACGCTGACTGAAATGACGGCAACGGTTGAGGTCCGGCTGGCCAACGGAATGGTTCTGCGGCCTGAATATCGCCACGACTCATCGGGCAAGCCGTCTTTTGACAACGGCACGAAGAACTCGCAGATCACCATCGCGCTCGGCGCGATGTACCGGTGGTAGCGGATAGCCTTCTGCCGACGCACCACAGCAACAACGCCGGCCCACGATTGGCGCGTACTGTGTGCTGCTGAGAAATGGGCCCGACGCTGTGCAGCATCTTGCATCAGAATCAATCCATCGAAGCGCCTTACGCTGAAGCTAAGCGAAGGCGAACTTGCGTAATTACCTGCAAATACTCCTTAATGAAATTTTAATGTTTTGTCCTCCTTTCTTAGCAGCAATTTAATGCCGATTTTGATTATATTTAGCCATACCAAGGAGGGAGACTCATGGACATCCTGTTTATCGGCATCACGATTGTGCTCTTTGTTGCAAGCTGGTTTTTCGTAAAACTCGTTGAGCGAGTCTAGAAGGAGGATGGGAATGGAAATATTCTACTGGATTGGCGGCGTTCTCGCCGCGGGATTATTGGTGTATCTCTTGATAGCACTTCTTAAACCGGAGGCATTGTCATGACTGGCAACGATATTTTGCAATTAGTTTTATACTTTGGCGTTTTGCTGCTCCTCGCAAAGCCGCTCGGGGTCTACATGGCGCGGGTCTACGAAGGTCAACCTTCAGGACTTGACCGCGTGCTCGGACCTGTTGAACGCCTTTTCTACCGGCTTTGCGGCATCAAGCCCGACGAGGAAATGAGCTGGAAAAAGTACACGGGAGCGGTGCTCCTCTTCAGCGGAACAGGATTGCTCTTCCTCTATCTCCTACAGCGCTTACAAGGATTTCTACCTTTGAATCCGCAGAAGTTCCCGGCAGTTTCTCCCGATTCATCCTTCAACACGGCTGTCAGCTTTATCACGAACACCAACTGGCAGGGGTATGGTGGTGAAACAACGATGAGCTATCTTACCCAGATGGCCGGGCTTGGGGTGCAGAATTTCGTATCCGCGGCAGCGGGTATGGCCGTGCTCGTTGCCATGATCCGGGGGTTCAAGAGACACGCTGCACAAACCATCGGGAACTTCTGGTTCGATCTTACACGTAGTACTCTCTATATCCTGATGCCCCTTGCGCTGATCTGGTCGCTGCTCCTGGTATCCCAAGGAGTTGTGCAAACCTTCAGCGAATACAAGACCGTTTCGCTCACTCAGACCATTACCTACGATACCCCGAAGCTTGATGCCCAGGGCAACCCGATCAAGGATGAAAAGGGCAATCCTGTGACCGAGAAGGCGGAGATGAAAGGGCAGGTAATACCTTTAGGCCCTGCTGCCTCCCAGATCGCGATCAAGCAGCTCGGCACGAACGGCGGCGGGTTCTTTAATGTAAATTCTTCCCATCCTTTCGAAAACCCCACAGCGTTCTCCAATTTTCTAGAAATGCTCGCGATCCTCCTGATACCCGCAGCGCTTTGTATCACCTTCGGCAAGATGGTAGGAGATATGCGACAGGGATGGGCACTGCTATCCGCTATGACAATCGTGCTCGTCACCCTGATGGCCTTCTGCACCTGGAGTGAGCAGGCTGGCAACCCACGCTTCGCATCCATCGGCATAGATCAACAGGCAAGCAATCTCCAGCCGGGCGGCAACATGGAGGGAAAAGAAGCGCGCTTTGGGATCGTTGATTCCGCGATCTGGGCCACGGCCACCACAGCGGCCTCGAACGGCTCTGTCAATTCCATGCACGACTCCTACACCCCGATGGGCGGGCTGTATCCCCTGGCACTGATTCAACTGGGAGAGGTCATCTTCGGCGGAGTGGGCTCCGGACTCTACGGAATGCTGATCATGGCCATTATTACGGTTTTCATCGCCGGACTGATGGTCGGACGCACGCCGGAGTATCTCGGGAAAAAGATCGAAATGTTCGAGATGAAGATGGCCTCGGTCGTCGTGCTCGTCGTAAATGCGCTGGTCAAGATCGGCACGGCAACTGGTGTGGCGACCCAAGCCGGTCAAGCCGGAGTCCTGAATCCCGGTCCGCACGGATTCTCCGAGATCCTTTACGCGTTTTCGTCCGCAGCGAACAACAACGGAAGCGCCTTTGCGGGACTCTCCGCCAACACATTCTTCTACAACACAGCCCTCGGGCTGACCATGTTTATAGGCCGGTTCTGGGTGATCATCCCGGTCCTTGCCATTGCCGGCTCACTCGCAAAAAAGAAGCAGGTACCTACGAGTTTAGGCACGCTCCCTACCCATACGCCGCTGTTCGTGGCGCTCTTGATCGGGGTCATCTTGATCGTCGGAGCGCTTTCGTTCATGCCGGCCTGGGCCTTGGGGCCGATTGCCGAGCATTTGATGGCAGCGAAGTAGTTAGACACCCTCTCCTTCGCCTAGAGGCGCCTACTTTTGGCAAGGAGAGGGCTGGGGTGAGATGGGACATCGAACGTTCAAACCCATCCCCACCTTATTCCTCCCCTTGAAGGGGAGGAAACTGGTAAGGAGGAATAATAATGAGCAGTAAATCGAAAAAGCGATCGCTCTTTGCACTTGCGATCGTAAAAAAAGCATTATGGGATTCATTCAGAAAGTTGAATCCGGTACACCAGGTCAAGAACCCAGTCATGTTTGTCGTGGAAGTCGGCAGTATCTTGACGACGCTCCTGTTTTTTCACGCAGTCCTGACGGGAAAAGGCGAGGCGGCACCTTCCTTTATCCTGCAGATCTCGGTCTGGCTCTGGATAACGGTGCTCTTCGCCAATTTTGCAGAATCCATGGCTGAGGGCCGCGGCAAGGCCCAGGCCGAATCGCTCCGTCAGACTCGGCGCGAGGTCATGGCCAAGCGGCTTGCGAAGCCATCGGCTGATGCGGAAGTCACGAAGATCGCTTCGTCACAGCTCAAAAAAGGCGATGCCGTTCTCGTAGAGGCAGGCGACGTAATCCCCATGGACGGAGAAATCATCGAGGGTGTGGCCTCGGTCAATGAAAGTGCTGTGACCGGCGAAAGCGCGCCAGTGATCCGCGAAAGCGGCGGAGACCGAAGCGCTGTCACAGGCGGGACCACGGTCCTGTCCGACTGGCTGGTCATCCGCATCACGACAAGCCCGGGCGAAACCTTCCTGGATCGCATGATCGCCATGGTGGAAGGCGCGAAAAGGCAGAAGACACCGAATGAAATAGCCCTCGACATTCTGCTCGCGGGCATGACAATCATCTTCCTGCTTGTGTGCGTGACGCTCCTTCCCTATTCCCTCTTCAGCGTCAAAGCAGCGGGCCAGGGTGCGCCCATCACCATCACCGTGCTCGTGGCGCTCCTTGTCTGCCTCATCCCGACCACCATCGGCGGCCTGCTCTCGGCCATCGGCATCGCGGGCATGGACCGGATGATCCAGGCGAATGTGATCGCCACATCCGGCAGGGCCGTGGAAGCAGCCGGAGACGTGGACGTGCTGCTGCTCGATAAAACCGGCACCATCACCCTCGGGAACAGGCAGGCAACGGAATTTGTCCCCGCACCGGGCGTGCATGTGGGCGCCCTTGCCGACGCGGCACAACTCGCATCATTAGCGGATGAAACTCCGGAAGGAAGAAGCATCGTGGTGCTTGCAAAGGAGAAGTACAGCCTCCGCGCCCGGGACATGCAAAGCATCAAGGCAGAGTTTGTCCCCTTCACTGCCCAGACGCGGATGAGCGGCGTGAACCTCGACAACCGCCAAATCCGTAAAGGCGCGGCAGACTCCGTTGAAAAGTACGTCCAAAAAATGGGGGGAGTATTCCCTCCCGATGTCCGATCGATCGTGGACGATGTTGCCAAGCAAGGCGCGACACCGCTCGTAGTTGCCGAGGGGAATAAAGTGCTTGGCGTCATCCGTCTGAACGACATCGTGAAGGGCGGGATCAAGGAACGCTTCGCTGAAATGCGCAAGATGGGCATCAAAACGGTCATGATCACCGGTGACAACCCACTCACCGCTGCAGCGGTCGCTGCCGAGGCGGGAGTTGATGATTTCCTCTCAGAGGCAACACCCGAGGCAAAGCTCAAACTGATCCGCGAATACCAGAAAGGCGGAAGACTCGTTGCCATGACCGGCGACGGCACGAACGACGCACCCGCTCTCGCCCAGGCGGACGTGGCAGTTGCCATGCACAGCGGTACCCAGGCAGCCAAAGAAGCAGGCAATCTGGTGGACTTGGATTCGAATCCCACCAAGCTCATTCAGATCGTCGAGATCGGCAAGCAGCTTTTGATGACCCGTGGCACGCTCACGACCTTCAGCATCGCGAACGATGTGGCCAAATATTTTGCCATTCTGCCCGCTGCGTTTATCTCCATCTATCCGGCGCTCGGGGCGTTGAACATCATGGGGTTGGCAACGCCGCAGAGCGCCGTGTTGTCTGCCGTGATCTTTAACGCGTTGATCATCATTTTCCTGGTTCCCCTGGCCCTTCGGGGTGTGAAATACCGGCCCCTCGGCGCTTCAATAGTGTTACGGAACAACGCACTGATTTACGGTGTCGGTGGCTTGGTCGTGCCGTTCATCGGCATCAAGCTGGTCGATATGCTGATAACGGCGATGCATATTGTGTAAAAATTGTTTGAACGTTCAAACGTTTAAACTGCTCAAACGGCAAAGGAGAAAACATGTTTACCATAATTCGCAATTCACTCATGTCATTATTACTGTTTACAATACTCACCGGGATCATCTATCCCCTTGCCGTGACCGGGATCGCACAGGTGATATTCCCGCGACAAGCGAACGGCAGTATCATCACGAAGAGTGGAAAGACCGTTGGCTCGGCCCTCATCGGCCAGCAGTTCGACGACCCGAAATATTTTTGGGGAAGACTTTCAGCGACATCCCCCTATCCCTATAACGGCGCATCGTCAACCGGCTCAAACCTCGGTCCGAACAACCCCGACCTTATGAAAGCCGTTCAGGTTCGTGTAGATGCTTTACATGCGGCGGAACCGAAAGATCCGGCAGAGATTCCCGTGGACCTCGTCACGGCATCGGCAAGCGGCCTCGACCCGCATATCAGCATTGCTGCTGCCGAATACCAGTTACACCGCGTGGCAAAGGCCCGGGGACTCGAGGATGCCAGGATCCGCGACATCGTTGCCCAAAATACCAGTGGCCGATGGCTCGGCGTGATTGGCGAGCCTGTGGTCAATGTTCTGGAACTGAACCTGGCGCTCGACGAGCAGAAGTAACCGAGGAGAATAAAACGTGAAAAAGCTCACAAAACTTCTTGCTGCTCTGCTGATCTTATGCTTGGGACTACCTCAGCTCGCAAACGCCGTTTCCTGGTCACCCTTGCAGGAAGAACGTGAAGAGAAGGCTTCAAAGGGCATCAGTGAGAAGGGCGCCATAGTATGCATGTTCCAGAGCGGGACCGCGGATGTAAAGAAAGCGATCAGCGTGAATGATATTCTCCCTGTCTACCGGGAAAGCAAGTCCCATGAACTCAAGGAGGTCGGTAAGATCAAGGTGCTTTCTTATGTCGGAGAAGATTATCTGAAAGGCGAGGTTGTAGAAGGCGAACTTATGGTCGGCGATATAGCAAAAAAAGGCGATGTCGCGAGCCTGATCATATCGTCTGGCGACAAGTGTAAATAGATTAAGCCGAAGATGATTAGAAATAACACTGAACAAAACGGGACATCTTTTTAGTTGTCCCGTTTTTTTGGCCACCCAATGGAGCCGGTGATGAAAACAATCACTGCTCACCCTCCAACCATCTTTATACATTTTTTATACTTTCCTGCCATTTTTTTACAACAATTTAATGCCGACCCGTTTATACTAAATATTTCGCACAGAAAGCGCAAAATATGCGAAAATATAAATTAGGTAGTTTTCCCCGTTAGTCTGAGGAGCGTCTTATATTTATGGAAGAACGAAGACCTGATCCCGAACAGCTTCTCCAACGGGCCCGAGAAGAGGAGGATCGAAAACGCGAGGGACAGCTGAAGCTGTTCTTCGGCGCCGCTCCCGGCATCGGCAAGACCTATGCTATGCTCGAGGCCGCGAGGCAGAAACGCGCCGAAGGCGTCGACATTATCGTCGGGCTCGTCGAGACCCACGGTCGGAAAGAGACCGGGGCGCTCATCGAAGGCCTGGAAATCCTCCCCCGCAGGAACGTCGAATATCGCGGCACTTTCCTGAAGGAATTTGATCTAGATACGGCCCTGCATCGTAAACCTGCCATCATTCTCGTCGATGAACTTGCCCATACGAATGCTCCCGGATCCCGTCATAAAAAACGCTGGCAGGACGTTTACGAGTTGCTCGGCGCCGGCATTACCGTATACACCACCGTGAATGTGCAGCACCTTGAAAGCCTGAACGACGTTGTCTCCCAGATCACCGGGGTCAACGTACGTGAGACGGTGCCTGATTTTCTGCTCGACCGGGCCGATGAGATCGAGCTCATTGACCTGCCCCCCGACGACCTGCTTCAGCGCATGAAAGAGGGCAAGGTCTATATGCCGGAACAGGCGGCCGCAGCGGTCAGTAACTTTTTCCGCAAGGGAAACCTGATCGCGCTGCGGGAACTGGCCCTGCGCCGCACGGCCGACCGCGTCGATGAGCAGATGCGGGTCTACCGGCAGGACAAGGGGATCAAGGACATCTGGCCCGCGGGGGAACGGATCCTGGTCTGCGTTGGCCATAACCCCCGCTCGATTCGCCTGATCCATGCGGCCAGAAGACTGGCTGCCGGGCTGCGCACCGAATGGATCGCCGTGCATGTAGAGTCCCCATCCCGCGTACGGTCCTCAGAAAGTGATATGAAACAGCTTGCCGATCATATGCGGCTTGCGGAAAGCCTGGGAGCCGAAACGGTGACGCTCTCCGGTGTTAAGATGAGCGAAGAGATACTTACCTACGCTCGCAGCCGGAATGTAAGCAAGATCATCGTCGGCAAACCTACCCATGCCCGCTGGAAGGACAAAATCTTCGGGTCGCCGCTCGATGAAATCGTGCGCGGCAGTGGCGTCATCGATGTCTATGTCATCAGCGGTGATGTAGCCGAACCCCACAAGCACCCATCCCCAAAGGTACGGGGCACTGTGAAAGTGAGGAGAAGAGAGTGGCTGGTGAGCGTCCTGGCGGTCGCTGCCTGCACCGGCATCGACCACCTCATGTTTCCCTACTTCGAACGGCTGGACATGGCAATGGTATACATTTTGGGAGTCGTGTTCATTGCAAGCCGGACCAGCAAGTGGCCCTCCTTATTCGCCACCATCCTCAGTGTTGCCGCATTCGATTTTTTCTTTGTTCCTCCTTACTATACCTTCGCCGTGAGCGATGTACGGTATTTCATCACCTTTCTCGTCATGTTCATCGTTTCCTTCGTCATCAGCAGGCTTACAATCCAGGTCCGCCAGCAGGCCGATGCGGCGCGGTTGCGTGAGCGCAGGACCGCCGCGTTGTACAGCTTGAGCCGCGACCTGGTCCGCGAGCGGGGCACGGAACGGCTGAGTGAAATCGCGGTGGCACACATCGGTGAAGTTTTCGATTGCCAGGTCGTCATTCTCATTCCCTACGATGAAAACCGTCTTACTCCCTCGGTGAACGGCGCGTCGTCATTCGTCCCCGATCCGCAGGAGCTCAGCGTGGCCCAATGGGTTTACGAGCACCGTCAGCCCGCCGGGCTGAGTACGGACACCTTGCCCGGAGCCAAGGCCCTGTATTTGCCGCTCGTCGCTTCGGCTGGTCCGGTCGGGGTTCTCGGCATACTTCCGCGGTCCCCGGACAACGCCTTCGAGCCGGAGCAATTCCACTATCTAGAAGCTTTTGCGAACCAAACGGCCATAGCGATCGAACGCTCCTATCTGGGCCAGGCTGCCCAGAGCGCCTTGCTGAAGGCGGAAACCGAGAGTCTGCGGAATACGCTCCTCAGCTCTATTTCACATGATCTCCGCACGCCCTTGTCTGCGATCACCGGTGCCGCGACGACCCTGCTCCAGAAGGACGTAACCATCGATCAACAGAACAGCCTGGAACTGCTCAAGACCATTCAGGAAGAGGCGGAACATTTGAACCGGATTATCAAGAACGTCCTCGACATGACGCGCCTGGAATCAGGGGCGATAAAAATAAATAAAGAATGGCAGCCCCTCAATGAAATCGTGGGCGTCGCCCTCGACAGGCTGGGTGACCGCCTCAAAGACCACCCCGTAAACGTGAAGCTTCAGGGGAACCTGCCGCTCATTCCTTTCGACGCCCTGCTTCTCGAGCAGGTTTTCATGAATCTCTTCGACAATGCGATCAAATATTCCCCGCCCGGAGCCCCACTTGAGCTTTCGGCGTCAGAGTCTTTTTACACCGTGACGGTGGAGCTTGCCGACCACGGTCCGGGCATTCCAGCCGGAGATGAAGAGCGCATATTCGAGAAATTCGTGCGCGGCCGGGGTGCAGGCGGCGGGGTCGGGCTCGGACTCGCCATTTGCCGCACCATCATCAATGCCCACGGTGGTAAGATATGGGCAGAGAACCACGAGGGCGGCGGCGCTGTAATCCGCTTTACGCTGCCCGCTGCAGGTCTGCCGCCTGCACCGAACCAGGAGGAAACGGTTTGAACGTTTAAACGCTTAAACGTTATTAAAACGATAAAACGGTTTTCACATGCCTGAAGAAAAAGAACTCATATTGCTGATCGAAGACGAACCGCAGATGCGACGCTTCCTGCGGATAACGCTCCAAAGCCACGGCTATCGTCTTGCCGAGGCTGCAACCGCGAAGGAAGGCCTGATGCAGGCAACGACACGGAACCCCGACGTCGTACTCCTCGACCTCGGGCTGCCCGATCTCGACGGCCTGGAAGTCACCAAACGATTGCGCGAATGGTCACAAACGCCCATCATCGTCATATCGGCACGGGAGCAGGAAAAGGACAAGGTCAATGCACTCGATGCCGGGGCCGATGATTATCTCACCAAGCCATTCAGTGCAGGAGAACTGCTTGCGCGGATTCGCGTCGCATTACGGCACGCGGCAAAACAAAACACTGAGCAGAACGAACCGGTCTTTATTCTCCGTAATCTCCGGGTAGATCTGGCGCTGCGGCAAGTCTTCCTCGACGACAAAGAAGTGCACCTTACGCCCATTGAATACAAGTTGCTGCTGGTCCTGGTTCGTCATGCAGGCAAGGTGATAACCCACAACCAGTTGCTGAAGGAGGTCTGGGGGCCTGCGCATGTAAATGAAGTCCAGTATCTGCGCGTTTACATGACCCAACTCAGACACAAACTTGAAATCGATCCTACTCGCCCCCGTTTTCTTATGAACGAGCCGGGAATCGGTTATCGACTGAAGTACGAACCTGAAGCATAAACAGGACGCAGACAGGGATGGGCAGGAACCGGGAATGAACATTTTACAGGCATCTGCTCAAAAAAGAGTCAGAAAATATCTAAGAAAAACAGCCTTCCTACGGCTTCTTTTGAGCAACAGTAATAAAATCAGTCCCTTGCGAACCGCGAATCCTGCTGCTTGCATTGGCAGAGTCCTTGCTTTATAATGGCCCGTCGAACAGCAGCACAAATGAAAGAGAAGGAGTCAGTTGGGTCACGCTATTCAACTGCATAAATTCTTCCGGCAAGATCGTATTATATGAACCAGCCAACCAAACCCTCAATCGTCAAGCGAATCAAAACCATCATCTTCGGCGGCAAGCACAACATTGATGACTCGTCGCTCTTTCATAAGTTGACGCTCATCGCCTTCTTCGCCTGGATAGGACTTGGAGCGGACGGCCTGTCGTCATCCTGTTACGGCCCGGAAGAAGCATTTATCGCCGTTCACGGCCATGTGTATCTAAGTGTCTTTGTCGCGCTCATGTCCGGCATTACTGTGTTTATCATCGCCACGAGCTACTCGCAGATTATCGAGCTCTTTCCCACAGGCGGCGGTGGCTACCTCGTCGCGAGCAAATTGCTTTCACCCACAGCCGGGATGGTATCGGGTTCGGCGCTTCTCATCGATTACGTACTTACGATCACGATTTCCGTTGCGAGCGGAGCCGACGCCTTATTCAGCTTTATCCCCCCTCACTGGCTGCCGTATAAGCTCGCGTTCACGCTTTTTGGCGTCCTGGTCCTTACCGCCATGAACATGCGCGGCGTTAAAGAGTCGGTCCTCCCCCTCGTGCCCATATTCCTGACTTTTGTCGTTACGCACGCGCTCATTATCGTCTATGCGATTGTTATGAATATGGGGAGATTCGGTGAAGTCGCTGCAGCCACGCGAGCCGATGTGGTCCAGACGCAGGCCGAACTCGGATTCGGCGGAATGCTCCTGCTCATCATGCGCGCTTACAGCATGGGAGCCGGCACCTATACGGGAATCGAGGCCGTCAGCAACGGCCTGCCCATTCTCCGCGAGCCGAAGGTCAAGACCGGCAAGCGCACCATGCAATATATGGCCTTTTCCCTTGCGCTGGTCGTGATGGGTTTGATGCTTGCCTACCTTCTTTACCGCGTCGTCCCGCAATCGGGAAAGACGCTAAACGCCGTGCTGTTCGAGACCATGACCCAGGGTTGGGGCAAGGGCGGCACCGTCTTCGTGCTCATTACGCTCCTGTCCGAGGCGGCGCTCCTGTTCGTCGCGGCCCAAACGGGGTTCCTCGACGGACCGCGCGTGCTCTCGAACATGGCCCTCGACCGCTGGTTCCCAACGAAATTTTCCATGCTCTCCGACCGTCTGGTGACGCAAAAAGGCATCCTGATGATGGGCGGCGCCGCCCTGGTCACCATGGTCCTCACCGGAGGCTCGGTGAAATATCTCGTCGTCCTGTACAGCATCAACGTGTTCATCACCTTCTTTCTTTCCCAGCTCGGCATGGTGCGTCACTGGTGGACAGAGCGCGGCAAAGAAGCCCACTGGGAAAAGAAACTGTTCATCAACGGCGTCGGCATGACGCTCACGTTTTTTATTCTCATATCAGTCACCGTGCTTAAATTTCATGAGGGCGGCTGGATCACCATCCTCCTGACAGGGACGCTCGTCGGTATCGCGCTCCTGACGCAACGTCATTACCGCAACACCTATCGCATTCTTCACCGGCTTGATGAGCTGGTGAAAGTAGCCGAGGCGTCCTGCCCCACACTGCCGGAGGAGCAGAAGCCGGACAAGGAATCGAAGATAAAATACGACCCCCAGAACAAGACCGCCATCCTGCTCGTGAATGGCTTTAACGGCCTCGGACTCCATACGCTCTTCAGCATCATCCGGCTGTTCGGAGGCACATTCAAAAACTTTGTCTTCATCCAAGTCGGCGTTGTTGACGCCGGTAATTTCAAGGGCGCTGACGAGATGTCCCACATGAAGGAAAACGTAAGAAAAGAGCTGGACCGCTATGTGCACTACATGCGGTGCCACGGGTATTATGCAGCAGGCTATTCGTCTTTCGGCACCGACGTGGTAGAAGAGATCGCCCATCTTACACCCGAGATACTGGAAAAGTTCCCCAACGCGATCCTCTTCGGGGGCCAGCTGGTGTTCCCGAGGACGACGTTCCTGTCCGGGATGTTTCACAACTATACGATTTTCGCCGTTCAGAGACGTTTTTATAATGAAGGGATCCCCGTCGTCATCCTGCCGATACGGGTTTAGTGCATCACGTTCACGCCCCCGTCATATCCGCTTACGCAGCGACTCTTTTTCATTGACCCGGTAAGGTGCCCGGTATAGTATTATTCCATGCTGTTTTTCCGCCCCAGCCTGCATAACAAATTCCTGGTCTTCATTATCGGAAGCCTCATCCTCCTGCTCGGCGTACTGACGTACGTGATTGTCGACTGGGAGGCCCGCCTTCTCGTCCGGAAAGACATCGAAAAACAGCACCTCCTTGCGCACGTCATTGTCGCGGACTTGCAGAAGAGCATGCTGGAGGGCAGACCGAGGAGCTTCCTGGATTTGCTGAAACGACTTCGGGGGACTCCGGGAATCGTGAAGCTGGAGGTCCTTCGCAGCGACGGCAAGCCTGCATTCGGCACGGCGGGAGATCGCATTCTTATCCAACAGTACGGCATGGTATTCGGGGCAGGCGAAGAAGCGGAATTTCCCGAAATCGACGCCCCCCATGTCCATACCATCATATCGCCCCTCAAAAACGACACCGCGTGCCGGAACTGCCACGGCAGCGACAGGCAGGTCCTTGGAGCTGTCTTGGTGTCCTACTCTATGGAGGACAGCCTCCGGCAAATCGAGCGGGGTAAAAGGGACCTCGTTTCTCTCCTGTCCGTCATCATTTTCCTCATCGGCTGCATCTTGTACTTGATAAACAGGTTCGTGGTCCTGAAACCGCTGGCTACTCTCCATAAGGGAGCGGAACGCATCGGCAGGGGCGACCTTGCACATCGAATCCGCCTGTCGACCGACGATGAGCTTCAGGATGTTGCGCAAGCCTTCAACGTCATGGCCGGCCGGCTCGAGGAGTCTTACCGCGGGCTTGAAAACCGGGTCCGGGAGAGGACCGCCCAGCTCAGTCAGGCCATGGAGGACGTGCGCGGCAAAGCCGTCCGGCTCTACCGGTACAGTCGCGACATGGCGACGATATCGCGGCTTTCGACGAACGTGTTCAATACTGAGCTGTCACTCGACGAACTGCTGGACAGCTTCATGACAGGCCTTTCCCGCCGTCTTGGCTACCGGCAGGCAATGCTCTGTCTGGTGGATCGCAGCCGGGTATGGCTGGATGTCACGCGTGACCGGGGCCTCGGTTTTCTCCTGCCGCCCGAGGGACAATCCCTTTTGGACGATGGCCCGTTTATGAACCTTGTCCGGAGCGGCGAGGTTCAGATCCTGGATGGCCGCACTGCCGCCGCGTTCGGCCTTGGGTCGGGCCTTCCCGGCCGCAGCGATGAGCATCCGGACCTGTACTGCATTCCCCTCCTGAAGCGCGCACACGGGAAAAAGTGCCGTCAGGTCATGAGCTGCATCAAAACGGACTGCCCCGCATACCAGGAGCAAGCGACGCCCTGCTGGCTCGTTGACCATACGTTGTGCGGAAGCCCGATCATCGAAGCCTACCAAAATAAACTTGCCTATTGCATGACCTGTACGATGTTTCCGGTCATCGGCCTCCTGGTTGTGGCCGCCGGCAATAAAGAACGGACATCGCGCAGCAGGAACCTGCGGGTGCTCCGCATTCTTGCCGCCGAGATGGCTGCGGCGCTCGAAAATCACCGGCTCCATGCGGAGAACCAGCGGATGGTGCGGGAATTGCTGGAGCTGCATCGGGTCACCGCCTCCGCCCTCGCTGATCTCTCCCTGACCAAAGCGCTCGATGTATTCATTGATTCCGCGTTGAAATTCGCGGATATTGACGCCTGCGCTTTTTGGCTCGCTTCTCCTGACGGCCGCGAGCTGGCGCGCGCCGGCGACGGGACTGCCGACGCCGGCGGGGACGGCATGGCCTTCCCCGGCCGGCTCCCTGCAGGAGAGGGGCTGGTCGGCCGGGCCCTGGGTTCGCAAAACAATTTTGTGATCTGTTATGATGTCTTGCACAATGATGCGACGCCTTTGGGCGGTTTTTCGGCGGCTCATGGTTTGCCTGCGCTCCTTGCCGTTCCCTTGAAAAACAAAGACGGCCCTTTCGGCGTTTTCTCCGCACACAGGCGAAGCGCCGAGCCTTTTCTCGAATCGGAAATTGCCGCATTAATGCTCCTTGCCAATCAGGCGGCCATGGGGATCAACGTCTGCAAGCTGAGCGAGGAGCTCAAGGACTACAACCGGGAACTGGCCAGACGTACCAATCTTCTGAGCGGCATTCTGTCAAGTATGTCCAGCGGGATCATGCTGATTGATGCCGACGGCGACGTGGCGCTCATTAATGAAGTCGGCGCCGGGATATTGCACTTTCGACGGGAAAATCTGATGAACCGGCGGTTGGCGGACCTCTTTCCGGAAACGGCCGCATTCGCACGTTCCGTCGGCCCCTATCAGGAGATCGAAGTCCGAATGCCCGACGGGTCGCTTGTTCCGATCGGATTTTCATCCACCTATTACCGGGGCCTCTCCGAGGAACAGGAGGGCGTCATCGTGGTGTTCCGGGATCTGTCCGAGCTCAAGGCGCTTCGGTCCGAACTCCTGAACAAGGAACGCTTCGCAGCCATGGGCAGGGTCGTTGCCGGCGCCGCTCACGAGATCAGAAACCCCCTTTTCGGCATCAGCTCCGTCGGCCAGATCCTTGAACGCGAATCGGAAAATCCCGCCCACCGCGAACTGGTCAGTGCCCTGCTGTCTGAAACCAGGCGGCTGAACCAATTGGTGGACGAAATGCTGGTTTACGGCAAGCCCATGACGATCCGCCGGGAGGAGTGTGATGTGGCATCGCTGTGGCGGGAAGTGGTGGATTTGCACCGGGGCGAACTGAAGCGGTTGGAGATCGGGTTCTCCGGGGACCCGCACGTCGGGTCCGTACCGGCGTTCCTCGACGCAAATCAGATCAGGCAGGTGTTCCTAAATCTCCTCAGAAACGCGATCGACGCTACGCCGCCGGGAGGAATGATCTCTCTTCAGTTCCTGCTCGATGAACGATATGTTATCACTACCCTCACCGATTCGGGAAGGGGAATCCCCGCGGACAACAAGGACAAAATCTTCGAACTCTTTTTCACGACGAAACCGAAGGGCACCGGTCTTGGCCTGGCAATCTGTAAAAAAATCGTGCAAGACCATGGAGGTGAGATCGCCGTCGAAAGCGTGGAGGGAAAAGGGACCGCAATTACCGTAAAACTGCCCTATCGGGGAACAGGCGAACACAGGAAACCGGAGTGACCGGCAGTGAACAAAGTACTCGTAGCAGGGAAAGTCTGATCAGGCACCATTATGAGAAGAGTTCGCAGGTGAAATGCGGAGAGGTTTGAAGATCTATGCCGTGTATCATGATCATAGAATGATGCTTTGATTACTGCCGCCCGCGGCCGCCAGTTCGATTCTCTTCACTGGAACATCGATGAAGCGCGCGCCGGCGTCGGGGAGGAGCTCGGTCACGGCGCGGCTCCTCGGCATTGCCCGCTCCACGCTGCAGGAAAAATTAAAAAAATACGGAATTGAGGACCGCTTATGAAAAACAAGTCAACCTATGCCTGTCTTATGATCTTCCTTTTTGCCGGGACCTTAGCATCTTCGCTCCCTGCCGCGGCAGCGCCCGTCACACCGATCATCGAGCACGGGCCGAGGGACTCGAAGCTGGTGAGCCTGACGTTCGATTTGTGCCCCACCAGCCATACGGACGAATATGATGAGAACGTGGTCGAGGTCCTGCTCCGCGAAAAGGTGCCTGCCACGCTTTTTATGAGCGGCAGGTGGGTGGAGAAGAATCCCGGCAAGGCAAAATTCCTCGCTGACCATCCGCAGTTTGAGATCGCGGCCCACACCTACTACCATCCGCACCTGCTCCAGAAGGACGACGCCCGCGTGGCCCGCGAGATGAAGAGAACGCAGGCGATCATCAAAAAAACGACCGGGAAGACGCCGAAGTATTTCCGGCCGCCCTTCGGTGAAGTGGACGAACGGGTGGCCAACATCGCGAAGGCGGAGGGGCTTACGACTATCCAGTTCGATATCGCTTCGGGCGATCCCGATCCGAATCTGTCCCCGCAGCGGATCGCGCGGGTCGTGATCCGAGACGCGAGAGGCGGCAGCATCATCGTCTTTCATATGAACCGAAACGGCGTGCACACCGCTGAAATTCTGCCGGTGGTTATTCGGCAACTGCGACAGAAAGGCTTTGAGTTGGTCACGGTCGGGGAGATGCTGAAGGAGGCCAAAGAAGAGGTGAAAACCAAAGAAACGCCGAGCAGGGGGGAGAAACAGGGAATCTAAGACGGGGTGAATGGGGGAACCGGAGAAGGGCCATTTGGCGCTTCCTCGACAACAGCTTTTTCTTTCACCTCCGGTGGGACCAGGCTTGCCGCCTGAACCACATGTTAATTATCCGATTCAATCAGCATAATTTGAACCAGCGGAAGGAGCAGACGGTAGTCGGAACTTCTTTGACAAAGACAAGGTCGAAACCGAGATTGTTGAATTAACTATTGATTTATCTCTTTTGCCAATGCCCAGAGAGTGAATACTCCAGGGAAGCCTTTCATAGCTACTTTATCATGGCGTTCCCATTTCAGCTGCTTGTGTTTATCTGCCCCAAGCCGATCTAAATCTTCTTTAGCTCGATCGCTCAACCATATTTGTGCGTCTTTGATGGCCCCAACCACGCGAGCGGCAAAGTTCACAGTGCCACCGAATACATCGCCCTCTTCAACGTTCATAGGCCCAATATGAATGCCTGCGCGGATTTGCAATTGCGGATGGCCCGTGTTTCCCTTCAAAGCTCGGGCATAATTGAAAGACGCATCTACAGACTTGAACGCCGCCATGAAGCTGTCGCCGATCGTCTTAATTTCTCGGCCGTTAAACTGAGCAATCAACTTACGGCTTTGGGCAAAGTGCGCCCGGCGAATCTCATTCATAGCCTCATCCCTGATTTCTTCCCCCAGCGCTGTTGAGCCAACGACATCGGTAAACACAATCGCCAGCGTAACCCGCTCGCCCCCAGCCCATCCCTGGAAGCTTTTCGTGCTCGTCTCGCCTTTGGCAGACATGACGAACATATCGAAGTCCCGCTGCCAATCGGCTGATTGATCCATCGTTTCAACTTTCGATCGATAGTGCATCCGCTCCTTCGGTTCGGCAAGTGATACCGTCCCTCCGCAGGGACAGTTGAATGTCATCGATCCTTTCCCCCTGAGGCGTTTCACATAACTGTCAGGCACTGGGTCGCCACAGTCGGAACACACATAAAACCGCACGAGTTCCACTGTACCATCCAGCGCACGACGTTTGGCGTGGGCTAGGACGAATTCCTCAAAGTGAAACCGCGTTTCTGCACTGGCGTGTTCGTCGAAGAAGAGGATCAAACGGCCGCGAGCCTCAGCAAACTCTTGAAGAAAAAGCCCGCACTTACCACCTGACTTGGCTGCGAAGACCGCCGCGTTTCGCCACATCTCAGCCCGCTTGGTTGTAAACAATCCACTGTGGCCCAGCCGGACTGCTAGTGTCGAGTAAAGACTCTGTATCGGGCCGTCGAACGTGACCGCGACTGCTTTGCCTTTCGGTTCGGGCGCATCTTCATAGTCGCGGTTGAATTGAGACGGAAAGACTAGGTGTCGGCCATCATCAGCATTCTCTCGCAGAGCCAAGTCATGCCGAACCAATTCCTCCACCGTTGAGTGGAGCAGCAACTGTTCTTGTCCAGCGTCCTTGATTTTCTGGTCTTCCGGCACAAAAAACTTACCAGCTAGGGCAATTTCTTCCGCCAACGAACCGAGGCCGTCAGGCTCATCCTTTGCGGTGTTGACCATTGCTGAGGCATATGCGTCGAGTAACTCCGGTTGAAGCAGCACATATCCGCCGAAGGTCAGGCGGCGAATCAGATCACGGTTTTCGAGTCGCCCAATGCACGTATCAAACTGGTCATGCAGGTTCTCTACTTTCGTGACTACGTCAGAGTGCTGTCGGGCAAACTCCTCGTAAAGCTGGGTCGCTGGCGCTAAAAGTCTCCCTGTCTTCTTCACGTCCAGCAGGAACGATTTTATATCCACGAATAAATACGATGATAAAACTTCTGGGAGGTCTTCCCAAACAATCGCCTGTTCGATGGCCGCGCGCAATTCTTTGACCTGCCAGTCTTCTTTAGCACTAGTCTTGAAATAACCGTCAAAACTGAATTCCTTAAGGATTGCCTGTAGCCGCTCCTCACCGATGGATACGCCGCCGCGATCATTGCGTGCGGAAACCAAAAATTTCTTCATGGGCACGCCTGAAGTCCCTTGACGCTGTCGCGCCATGCGCAACGCGCGCTCCCAGTGCCGGACACCCGCTAGGGGATCTGTCTCGCTGCGGGCGTCAAACACGACAAGAGCGACGGCTACTTCACTTAGGTGCAGCTGGTGAATGACGCGATAACCCGGTTGGCCGGCCAAGTCCCACAACAACGTCTCGCGGGTCTGAGTAAGGTTGTGTCCAATGGATACCTCCCGCGAATCGATAGTCCAGACACGTCTTCCCGGCGTAGATTCAGTGGCCTCGAAGGGCTGGTTGTTCAGCACCAGACTGAGGCCAGATTTGCCCACACCAGTATCGCCCACCAATACCACTTTGGCATTGACATAGCGAGTGCTCGGCTCTGTCACTTGGCGGAGCAGGACGGCGAGATCGAGCTGCCAAATGCGAATAGCAGTTTCACGTTCGCCTAAGGTGGCGAGGACAGGGTTAGTCGGATGAAATACAAGATTCTGTCGCCAACTATGTGTTGACGACTCAGGAATCTCACAAATCAGCGATAGGGTATCAGCGTTCCAAATGCGTACTGTGTTGTCATTAACGGCTCCCTTTGAGGCAATGAGTTGTCCGTCGGCAGAACAAGAAAGGGCCTTTACCATTCCGGTATGCCCCTCTACGCGGCTTATCAGTCCGTCTTGGATGCGGCATACGATCAGCGTGCTGTCAGCCGAGGCGCAAAAGAGAAGTGTTTCATCAACATTCCATTCTATCCAGAACGTCGCCGTGGAGCGATTAAAAACGCCCTTCCATTCGGGCGTGATATCGCGCCAAGTACGTCTATCCCATATCCTAGGGGAGCCGCTATATCCAACTGAAGCAAGTTTGTCACCAGCGCGTGTCCACGTAACACCGGTCACATGCTCATGCTTCGTTTGAATCCGATTAAGCAACCGACCCGATTCACCATCCCAAATACAGATAGCCCCGTCCCAGCCGCCGGATGCGAGCTGTCGTCCATCAGGCGACCAAGCCAAGCAGACGATCGCTCGTTCATGTGATCGAACGAGCTTGAAGATCATATGACCAGTTTCAGCATTCCAGATGCGAAGGCGTTCTTCGTCGCCACCCGACGCTATTCGCTTCCCATCTGGTGCCCACGCCACAGCAATTACTCTTTGGGTATGTCCTCTCAATTCTCGCACCTGTAGCCCAGTCGAAGGGTTCCATATGCGGATTGTCTTATCAAAGGAAGGTGATGCAATGAATCGGCCATCAGGCGACCACGCCATGCGCCCAATCGCTTCCGTGTGCCCTCGCAACGTGCACACGAGCTTTACGCCTAGCGGCAGCTTCTGCGGTACCTCTTCGTCCGCATCTCGTTGTTCTTTGGTAGATTCATCTTTCATATGCATTAGCCTTGACCACAGCCTCTAACCATTATCGATGAGGATGAAATAACACCTGCTTGATAAAGTACCATGGACGATACTAAAGACTCGGGGTGGCATCCCATGTGCGACCAAGCAACAATCGCCCATTTTCCTTTTTTGCGCGCTTTATCCCATCAGCGCCCCAGCCGCCCCATTGTTTGAAGAAAAAGGCGACATTCTGATCTTCGCATTGATGCTTGATATTCATGACCCACTCGGGTTTCATCGGCCGTGCTTTTGGACCGGATTCGCCGCCGACGATGACCCAGTGGATACCAGACAAATTGACTGCCCCCAAATCTTCGAGCAGTGGTTCTATCGACAAGAAACGCACATGCGCTTTCACCGTGCGGAGTTGATCTATGCGGGGAATGCCGTGCTGTTTATTCTCAACCGTTACTCCCAACCATGCGTTTGTTGATGCCTGATAAGTTTTAAAGAACTCCGCCATCTTATCCGCGCGCTTTGTCAGAACCTGGAACGTATGCTGTGGAGCTTTTTTCATCACATCAAACACCTGCCGAATATAAGCAACAGGTATTTTCTCGTGAAAAAGATCGCTCATTGAGTTAACAAAATAAATCGTCGGCTTTTTGCGCTCTAATGGATCAGACAGACGTTTCGGTAGGAGGGTGAGCTTAAAACCATTCTCATACCCATTAACACCCATAGCTTTCAGTCGGTGCGACATGGTCTCGGCATAGCAGTTCTGACAACCGGGTGATATCTTCGTACAGCCTACCGTCGGATTCCAGGTTTGTTCTGTCCATTCGATTGATGTTTGCGTGCTCATGATAATATCCTCACTAATTTCTCGCCTTTTTCAAAATTTACTACGTTAACTGGGCGCTTCCGCGTTGCATCAAGATTCTTTGCCAAGCCTTCACTTTCCAGCTCTCGGAAAGCATCTTGGAAATCGCTGATGAACCAGCCGGTTTCCTCCAGCATGTCAGCGAGTGCCATTATATCAAATTGTTTGGGAGTTGACGACAGGAGCGTTAACCAATATTGTTTCACTTCCTCCAAATCGATCCGGTCGTCATCCGCCGCAATATCCTCTTGATCGGTAAACATGTCGGATTGACCTGTTTTCTCAAGTCGTCGGTCCTGCTTCGCCCGCGTTCGGACCGTTTTCTGGACGATATCCACTTTTTCAGAGGCTTCCATAAATACTTTGATACCGAGTGCATGACGGGTCAAGTACACAAGATGATATTTCGTTCTATCCTTAACAGGATCGAGCACAGCTACAAAAGCAGATCGCGGTTTATCTTTCGAAGTTGGTTGAACACTTTTCAGATGATCACGGTATTTCTTCAGCAGGAATGCTTCTCGATCTTTCGGCGCCATTCCTTGTGTATCTGGCACTTCACCGAATATTGCAGTTATATCCTCGGCACGGACGTCCTGCGTATGGATGCGTCGTAAAAAATCATACATAAAGTTGATGAGGTATTCGGAATACGGCCGTTGGAGCAGGGGAAGCAGAGTGGGAATTTCTACTGCCTCTTTCCAGCCTTTTGGATCTATGAAGAAGAAGGTAAAATCCCTCGTTCCGCACCACGAGAGGATGTCATTTCTCAAATCAATAAACTCACCTCTCAGTGGCTTCGTTTCGACTCCATCCTTCGTTCGGTCATTCAAATAAGTTTCAAGCTTCTTAAATGCACTCTCATCTTTTTCGACATACATAGCGCGGAACCGTACATCTCTGTTGATTTTTCGTAATCCCTCTTGGCACTTCTCTATAATATCCAGTGATATTGCTATGGAGGTATCACGCAAGTCCGCGCTGCTTTCTTGCCACGGCCCCGCAAAACAATCGACATAGGTTATTACTTTCTCGTGCTGACCGACAATCATAAAGAGGCGTTCAAGGTAGGATTTAAGAAGGGTATGCTTTACGAATGCCTGCTCTCGGCCTTTGTAACTTGCAGGAATTTCCATGGCCCCCTCCGCAAAAGAGAGTTTGACACAACAGAAACAGCTACTTCTAACGTGGAAAATATATCATGCGGGTGGTTATTGCAAGAACTTTGGCGGAGTATTTTCAGGGTATGCTCTTTTTACCGCAGTTGAATCTGCAACCATATCTGACACAAAGAGCCGGTCGGATTAAGTGAAAGGAAAAATAAAAAGGGCAACTTGTGTGGTTGCCCTTCATCGTCGTACACGTCTACGTCGCCAGTCCCGCCCGATATGCATCGAGCCACCGGATGTGGCTCTTTTCCTCGTTGATGACCTCATCGACGACACCTTTTTCCTTCACGATCGACCTGAGCTCCATGAAGTAGAGCAGGGTCTCCTTCTCGAATCCGATCGCGAACTTCACTGCATCGTGCACGGTCCTCAGGTGCTCCAGAATGGGGAGCGCCTTGCCCTTGCCGAGGAAAAACTCCGACTCCACGAAGGCGCGCATGTAATTACTCACCTCTTCCCACTGGACCGGTTCGCTCACGCCGCTCTTCGCAACTGAGTCCCTCAGTCCTGTAAAGGTCTTCTCGTGGTTTTTTTCCTTGTTTGCCAGCGTAGTAAAGAGTTTGGACAGGCCGTCGTCCTTCTTGAATTTCTCGGCCATGCTGGAATAAAATTGAAACCCGAGCTTTTCCGCCTGGACCGCCATCTCCATGACTTCGTCGATCGAATACATGCCCATGTTTGTCTCCCTTAAGAATATACGTGGAATAATTTGGCGTGGATAATTCGCCGCGCGCTGCTAGTAAAAAGATAGCTTGTTCTACGCCACGTGTCAACCCCTCTCGCCATTTCATTTTTTAGATGTAACCACTGGCGACGTTGTCGCACACGGTACGGACAAATCGAAGAAACAGGCTTATGATTTTTACGTTTTTCTGTGTGTTCTGCGAAGCAGAACCCGTGGTTACAGCAGCCGTTGCCTTGCGCTTATTCGAAATCGAACTGCATCATTGCCAGCGCGCCTTCTTTGGACGGTTCGATGAACACCAGCGCATGCCGCGGATTGTCGAGACCGAGAAAGGCATCGGTCAAAAACATGCCGAAGAAGTGGCCGATGGCGATCCCGGCCAGCACATCGGAGGGATAGTGCTTGTCAGCCTCGACACGGGCCCAGGCTGTTGCTGCGGTCAATGCGCCGAGGCCGATCTGAGCTGCAGTCGTCTCCCCCGGGGACCAGGAGAGGGCTTCGATATTCCGGGAAGCGACGGTCGCAAAAAATGCGGCGCCGGCACTGTGTCCCGAGGGGAAGCTCTGATTGTCGGAACCGTCCGGCCGTCTTCGGTGCGCCGTGTTTTTAAGGGCTTCAACCGTTCCGAGCGTCACCGCACCGGCGCCGCCTTCTACGCCGAAGCCCTTGACCTTTGCTTCGATCCAGTCTGTTGTGCCGTCGCCGCTCGGCGCAGCCACTCCTGATGCGACCCAGACAGCGCCTGAGGCATCGAGCAAGGCATTGCTTATCTGATCTGCATTGTGCGGGGACCCGAACACAGGCGTATGTCTCGAAGCCGATTCGGAAACCTTCCTGTCCGCTTGGCCCGCCTGGAAAGCAAGAGCACCCGCGGCCGGGGCCCAGGTTGCCGGAGAAGCAGCCGCGTTCCACGCCGCCTGTTCGATGCGGTCCCAACCCGGCGACAGCGTAGCGTCCTGTCCCCACCCGCGGCCGCTCGAAAGCGTTCCGCAGCCGGAAATGATACTTGCAAAAAATATTATAAGAAGAACTCCTGCTGGCAGGAAATGATTTCTTGTCACCTGAACTCCCCCACGGTAGACATAATGCTTTTTGATGGGACCAACTATAACATAAATCGAAGGCCTCATACAGCATTTTTCAAGGGGAGGTTAAGGAGTTGTTGAGAAGGCTGAAGAAAGAATGACTTTTGCAAAGTCCGTCAAGCCGGCGTATGGACATTCTCTCCTCTCATCCTTTCGAAAGCGCCCACAACGAAGGGTACAAGCAGGATAAGTCCACCCAAAGCAGGCATGAAGGGGAAGTACAGAAGCAAAAATCGCTTACCCTCGACCAATCCAGTGGATCGCTTTTTCAAAGGAGGATCAGGACGACCGGACCGCGGACCTGCGCAGTTCCACATAGCGCGCAGCAGCCAGCGCGCCGATGCACCCGTCAGCGGCCGCCACCACGATCTGGTTCGCAAACTTCTGGCGCACGTCGCCGACGGCAAAAATTCCCGGTACGGTCGTTTCGCACTTCTCATCGGTGATAACAAAACCCAACTCGTTGACCCTTACACCGGGGGGGATCAACTGGTTATTGGGAGAGTAACCGACAAAAATGAAGACCCCGTCAGCAGGAAGTTCCGACCTTTTCCCGGTCCCGGTATTTTCGAGCGTGACTGCCTCAACTGCTCTCCCGCTGCCCTTAATCTCCGTGACAATCGTGTCCCAGATCACTTCGATCGTGGGCTCGGCCAGGAGCCGGGACTGAAGTAGCCTGTTCGCCCTGAACGTGTTTCTCCGGTGCACAAGAATGACTTTCCCGGCCAGTCGAGCAAGATAGAGCGCTTCCTCCACCGCGGTGTCGCCGCCTCCCACGACAACGACGGTCTTGTCCCGGAAAAAAAACCCGTCGCACGTGGCGCAGTAGGAAACACCGCTTCCCAGGTATTCCGCTTCCCCGGGGACGCCGAGCTTTCGCGCGGTCCCGCCGAGTGCAAGGATCAGGGCCGTCGTCCGCAAGAGGTCCCCGTTCACCAGCCGCACCGAGTGAAAATCCTCGCCCGCGCTGATTCCCGCGACCTCCTGCCGGATAATTTCCAGGCCAAAGGTCTGGGCGTGGCGGACCATCTTCTCCGCCAGATCAAACCCCGTTATTCCTTCGACGCCCGGATAGTTTTCCACGTCTTTGGATATGGCGATTTGGCCGCCAAGGAGTCCCTTCTCGATCAGGACCGCTTTGAGCGCGGCCCGCTTGCAGTACAGTCCTGCTGCGAGACCGGCAGGCCCTCCTCCGATGATGATTGCTTCATATGGTTCCTCGTTCGCCATAATACCTCTCAGCACGGGTCTCGAAATCACGGGACTGCGGCAAAAAATATTTCTGCAGCTACGCTTTCTTATTCTGGCTCTTTAATTGTAGCAAAATGAAAAAACGCGTGCGGGAAAAGAGCGCGGCGGGATCAGAAGGACGGCATGCTTACGGCGCTGCCAAGGCTTATTGTCTAAAGGGGTTTCTAATAACTTGACTCCGGGTACCATACCGGGTAATATGTCCTTTTTACCGGGCAGTTGCAGTCCTTCCCCAACAGCTAAGCATGGCGAAACAACGAACATACATTTTCCGCTTCCTGGCCGTCATTGTACTTTTATTGATTGGCTACATCGTCTTCGTAAATGTACAGGGCAATTTCCACCCGATTACCCCGGCGGAAGCATACCGCTCGGGCCAGCTCGACAGTCATCAACTTGCGAAGTATGCGAAACAATATAATATCAAAAGCGTCCTGAACCTGCGCGGAAAGCACGGGGGCGAGAGCTGGTACGATGATGAAGTGGCGACGAGCAGCCGGCTGGATCTGGTTCATTACGATGTCGGCATCAGCGCAGACCATGAACTGACCGACGGCGAAGTCCGCCAGCTGCTTGACATCTTCAAGAACGCCCCGCGCCCAATCCTGATCCACTGCCAGGCAGGCGCGGACAGATCCGGGCTGGTCGCCGCAATGTGGAAAGTGGTCGTGGACAAGGAGCCGAAGAATGTGGCAATGAAGCAGCTCTCCTTGCGCTACGGCCACCTCCCCTTCGGAGAGAACAGCGCCATGGACCGCTTCTTTAAAAAATGGAACCCTTGAAAAAAGGACTGAGCATCCGGTTTTTGGCTTTACTCAGCACTCATACCTCAGTCCTAAATGACATTCCGGATAGGAGTTGTTCATGAAAGTCGATACCATGCGGAAGGTCGATTATTATGTCGGCGTACCGCTTTGCTTCGTCTTGACGATCGTAAAAAAACTTTTCTCTTTGTTCTCCTCCCCGGGGACCGGCCCCAAGTCGAAAAACATCCTCCTGCTCGAGATGTCGGAAATGGGAAGCACTATCCTGGCCGATCCGGCCATGCGGAAGCTCAAACGTGTTCTGAGTGCCAACCTCTACTTCGCGATCTTCAAGAAAAACAGTCCGAGCCTGGAGCTCCTCGGCACAATCCCGAAAGAAAACATCTATACGCTGGACGACGGCGGGATCGTCGCGCTGGCTACGGATGCCTTCAAGTTCCTCCTGTGGACGCGCAGAAACCGGATCGACGCCGTCATCGACATGGAACTTTTTTCCCGTTTTACCGCTCTCTTGACCGGACTTTCCGGTGCGAAGAAGACCATCGGCTTTCACGCGTTTCACAACGAAGGGCTGTACCGCGGAAATTTATTGACCCACAAAGTGGCCTACAATCCCCACCTCCACATCTCAAAGAACTTCGTCGCCCTTGCCAATGCGCTCATCAGCGACAAGGCCGAGCTGCCGTACTCGAAAACATTCGTTGCCGACGATGAGATAACGCTGCCTAAGGTCGCTGTGGCCGAAGAAGCGAAAGAGGCGATCCGCCGGAAAATCAAGGCAGTCTGCCCTTCTTTCGACGAAGGCCAGCACCGGATCGTGCTCTTTAACGCCAACGCGTCTGAGCTCCTGCCCATCCGGCGCTGGCCGCAGGACAATTACATCGCGCTCGTGCGGATGGTCCTGAAACACTGCCCGAAAGTAATCCTCCTGCTCACCGGCGGGAAAAGCGAGCGCGCGGGGCTTGAAACGATCATTGCCGCAGTCAAGGACGATCGCTGCGTCAACTTTGCCGGTCACACAAGCTTTTCCGATCTGCCCGCTTTGTACTCGGTGGCCTATTTCATGCTGAGCAACGATTCCGGGCCGCCGCACTTCGCGTCGGTGACCGAAATGCCCACGTTCGTTTTTTTCGGGCCCGAGACGCCGAAGCTCTACGGACCGCTCGGCAGTGCCACGCCGATTTACGCCGGCCTGGCCTGTTCTCCCTGCGTGTCCGCGTCAAACCACCGCAAGACCGCATGCACGGACAATGTCTGCCTGCAGGTCATCACGCCTGAACAGGTCTTCGGAATTCTGCGGCCGAAGCTCGACGAGATCAAATGAACTCACTTGCCCGACGATACGACGAGAACAAAGAGGCGCTCTGGATAATAGCCGCCTTCACCGCCCTGCGCCTGGCCGTCGCGCCGACCTTCGGACTCGGCACCGATGAAGCGCACTATGTTCTCTATGCCAAGCACCTGGCCCTCAGTTACTTCGACCACCCTCCCCTGGTCGGCTGGACCCATGCCTTGTTCTATTACACCTTGGGGACGAATGAATTCCTGGCGCGCCTGCCCGCGATCCTCCTCTTCATCGTCACGTCCTTATTATGCTACCGCTTCGTTCTGTCGGTCAGCGCGAAAAGGTCCGCACTCCTCGCGCTGACCGCCTTGAACAGCTCCTTCCTGCTCGGCGGACTCGGGCTCATGCTGCTGCCGGAATCCCTGCTGTTGCCCATCGTATTCGCGCTCCTCTTTACCGTCCTGCGGCTCGAACGTTCGCCGGACACCGGGAACTTCATCCTTCTGGGCCTGGTGCTCGGCCTTGCGGGCCTGGCCAAATATACGGCCATTCTGTTCGTCCCGTCCCTCCTGCTGTACGGATTGATCAGGAAGCGCTATGACATCCTTCTGAACCCGCGCCTGCTCCTGTCCGCCGTCATCGCCCTGGTCCTCATCACACCGGTCCTGTACTGGAATGTGCACACCGATTTCATGAGCTTCCGCTACCAGAGCAGCCATGTCGTGGGCGGACATATACCGAACTTCGCAAAATTTTTTCAAAGCTTGGGGGCGCAGTTCGGCGGCTACAGCCCCCCACTCTTCTGTCTTGCTTTTTACGGACTCTACAAAGCGTTCAAAAGCCGAAGCGATGCCCTGCTCCTGGCCGCGCTCATCGGCAGCGTGCTGTTGCTGTTCTTCCTCTACTCATCGTTGTTCAAGTTCGCGCTGCCGCACTGGTCGGCTGTTTTTTTCGCACTCTTTGTCCCCCTGGGGGTTGCGTTGCTTGACCAGAGCGACATCAGGAGGAAACGGGGCATTCTTGTCTTCTCGATCGGATTCACCGTTGTAGTCGCTCTCCTGGTTCAGGCGGAGCTCGGCACCCAGGCATTCCGCTTTCCTGATTATCAATCCCCCTTCCGCGACATCTACGGCATGCCGGACATTGTCAAGCGCGCGAATGAAATCCTTGCCCAGGACCCGGCCCCGAACAAGGCGATCGCGGTCACGAACTGGACCTACGTCAGCCGCACGATGTACTACGACATCCCCTATAAAAGCAGAGTGTTCCTCCTCGGCAACGCCGACGAACGCTTCAGGCCGTGGTATTCAGGATCTCCCCTGGGCGCGGACATTCTCTTCATCCTCAACCATTTTGAACAACCGGATATCGGGCACGACATGAAATGCGACGAGGTAAGCGACGCGGGCCACATGGACATCCTCCTGCACGGCGGCAAAGTGGATACCATCAATTATGTATGGTGCCGGTCCTTTAGCGGGGAAAACACCGGCAAGTAAGATCAGTGAATTCGTATAACATCGGATACTGTCATCTCCCGCCAAAAACCCTCCTCACTTAATTGACATTGCCGTGAATCAGTCATATACTCGGGCAAAGTAAAGTGAGGAAACCGGTCTCCGCAACAAAAATGCCTATGCACAAAATATCCCGCATCGTATTTATCGTGGTCTTTCTGCTCTGCATCGGCCAGGCCGCCTATTACTACCCCCTCCTTCCCGAAAGCGTCGCTTCGCATTTCGGGGCATCCGGCCGGCCGAACGCATGGATGGGCAAAGAATCTTTCTTAAAAATCTATCTCGCCGTGCTCGCTCTCATCGCGGTCCTGTTCCCCTGCATCGGCTTTATCCTCAGAAAGACCCCCGCCTCGCTGATCAATCTGCCGAACAAGGACTACTGGCTGTCGCCGGAGCGCGGGCAGGATACCATCGATTTTCTGTCGCGGCAATTCCTCTGGTTCGGTTCCGCAACGTTCCTGCTGCTCCTGGATATATTTCACCAGTCCTTTATGGTGCAGATCGGCAAGGCCCGGGCTTTGGAGCATCCCGTGGCAAGCATCGCCGTGTACATCGGATTTTCAGTGCTCTGGAGCATCGGTTTGATCGCAAAATTCATACGTCGCCCCTGACTGTAGAATGTTCCCGGGCGCACCGGAAGAAGGCAAAGGGCTTGTGTTGCAGGGTTGACATTCTTCATCCTAAAAAGAGCATTTAACCACGGATGAACACAGATAAACACGGATATTTCAAAATCTTCAGGAGAAAACAGATACCACATTCCGGGTGAGGTTCTACTTCTCTATAAGCTTTTGTTTTTTTGGTTTTAACCGTGTTCATCCGTGGTTCCAACTGCCGTTTTTAGGTTCGTTCGGCGGGACGAGACCGGCTCATCGTAATTATTTTTGGAAAATCTTACTGGTCACGACTCTGAGGACGTAATCGTATCCTTCTTCCGTATGAGGGATGACGCAGTCGGTACAGTCTTTGATGCCTTTTCCCATGTTGAAATTGCCGCCGCAGTCGAGCAGATAAAGGGGGCACCAGCAAAAAAGGCAGGACTTCCACTCCGAAAGTTTGTGGCACGGAAAATAATCGCAGTCCTGATGCACGAAATACCGATGGTTCATTACAACTCCTCCCGCGGGAATTTTTTTCCAGGTCTTCCGGCTTCGGGCTCTTCCTACTCACCCGCCTTCCCATCATGATGTTATTCATAACAGTGGCTATCGGGCTTTCGTTCCCTTCACGGCTGCGGGGCAGCGGGAGATTTCCACTCCTCTTCCCTTACTCCTGTGTGAACTGGTGAAGATCACTTCACACGAACTGCTCGTCCCCCTTTCCCGTACTCTGCGGCTGCCGCCGAGTATACACGTTTATAGATTTTTTTCAAGACGGTGCGAAGGACCGAATTGACTCACAATAAATGTTACCCAAGCGCATTTTGAAAAGTATCGTTGACTCATAATGCATGTTACCGGAACTATACACCCAAAAGGAGGGTTAGTTCCGATGAGTCCACGATCCAAACGGGAGTACCTGGCTGCAATCGTCAAACGGTACCGGGCCGCCTCCCGGAAGATAAAGACAGCGATCCTGAACGAGTTCTGTTCAACCTGCGGGTATCACCGAAAGCATGCCCTCAGGCTTCTGCGGACCTTTCGCCGATTTACCCAAAAGACTCCGGCAAAGAGGGGTAGAAAGCCGGTGTATGACACGGAGAGGCTCCTCATACCCTTAAAGCGTATCTGGCTGACGGCAAATCTGCCCTGCTCAAAGCGCCTCAAGGCCATCATCCCTGAGTGGCTACCGGGATATATCAAAACCTACGGCCCTATCTCTCAGAAGACGGCAGTGGCATTGTTTAACATATCTCCGTCGAGCATCGACAGGATACTAAACCCGATCCGTGCAGAGTATACCAAGCACGGCAGGGTCACAACCAAGCCGGGAACGCTCTTAAGAAGGCATATCCCGGTCAAGACTAACCAGTGGGATGAATCCCGGCCGGGCTTCCTGGAAGCCGATACCGTTGCCCACTGCGGAAGTACTACAGAAGGCATATACGCCAATACCGTCGACTGCGTGGACATCGCCACCGGATGGACAGAACAGCGCGCAGTCTGGGCAAGAACTATCAGGGTGTCATCGACCAGATCAAGGATATCGAACAATCCCTTCCGTTCCCGATCCTGGGCTTTGACTCAGACAACGGCAGTGAGTTCTTAAACCATCACTTGCTTCGCTATCTGACCGAGAGGAAACGGCCAATTAAGTTCACCCGAAGCCGCGCCTATAAAAAAGACGATAATGCTCATATCGAGCAGAAAAACTGGACTCACGTGAGGCAATGGCTTGGCTATGATCGCCTGGACTCTCCCGATGTCGTTCCTCTCATGAATGAGCTCTATACTACCGAGTGGAGGCTGTTTCTGAACTTCTTCTGTCCTTCAGTGAAGTTGCTGGAAAAGAAACGGGTTGCCTCGAAGATCGTGAAACGCTATGATAAGCCCAAAACTCCTTACCGGAGAAGTTCTTGGAGTCACCCGATATCTCCGATGAAGCAAAGAACAAACTCAAAGAACAGTATAAGACACTGAACCCTTTTGAACTGAGAAAAGCCCTGGAGGTTAAACTTAAAAAGATCTTCAAACCGTAAAAACCGAATCCATACTACTAACTATCTTCCGGTAACATTTAATTATGAAGCAACTGGGGATAAGCTTGCAAGGGTTTTCCCCTGCCCTCTCCGACTTGTTTCATATTGACAAGCGCTCCCCATTTTGTTACAGTTGCGCGGTGCGCGAAGGGGCGCAGCGACATAGTCAATTGATTTAAAAACTATGGGAGGCGGTTATGGCGGGTAAACTTGCAGTGGTAGTCGGCGGCGGTCCGGCCCCGGGCATCAACGGCGTGATCAGCGCAGTCACCTTCGAGGCGGTCAAGCAGGGTCTGGAGGTCATCGGCATTTATGACGGTTTCAAGTGGTTGTCGAAAGACGACACAAGCCAGGTCGTGACGCTCCATCCTGACGATATATCGCGCATCCACACGCGCGGAGGGTCCATGATCCGGACTTCACGCGAGAACCCCACGAAGGACCCGGCCAAGATGTCCAATGTCATTAAGGCGCTCACCGCGCTCAACGTAAAATATCTGGTGACGATCGGCGGCGACGACACCGCGTTCACGGCCACGCAGGTCGAAAAAGCCGGCGGCGGCAGGATCGCGGTCTGCCACGTGCCGAAAACCATCGACAACGACCTCCCGCTCCCGCACGGCGTGCCGACCTTCGGGTTCGAAACCGCCCGGCAGCTCGGCTCGCAGCTCGTCGAAAACCTGATGGAGGACTCGCAGACGGCGTTCCGCTGGTATTTCGTTGTGGCCATGGGCCGCTCCGCCGGTCACCTTGCGCTCGGCATGGGCATGGGCGCCGGCGCAACGCTCACGCTCATCCCCGAGGAGCTGGGCAATAAAATTTCACTCAACAAGGTTGTGGCGATCTTGACCGGCGCCATCGTAAAACGCGCTGCCCTGGGCAGGGCCCACGGCGTAGCGATCATCGCCGAGGGCGTGGCGATCCGGTTCGACCCCGAGGAACTCACGTTCATGAAGGATGTGCCGCGCGACGAGCACGGCAACATCCGTCTGGCCGAAGTGCCGCTCGGCGACACGCTGAAACAGCGCGTGACCGCCGAGTTGAACGAGATCGGGCTCAAAACTACGATCATTGCCAAGGACATCGGCTACGAGCTTCGCTGCCATCCTCCCATCTCCTATGACCGCGAGTATACGCGCTACCTGGGCTTCAGTGCTGTGCGGTTCCTGATTGGGGGCGGCTCGGGCGCCATGATCATGCTGAAGGACGGCGTTTGCCATCCGATCAAATTTGCCGACCTTCTCGACCCCAAAACCGGTAAAACGAGGATCCGCACCGTGGACATCAATTCAGACGACTACCATATGGCGCGGCGTTATATGATCAGGCTTGAACCGGAAGACCTTGAGGGCGAGTCGCTCAAGAAGCTGGCTGCGGTGACAAAACTTTCTCCCGAGGACTTTAAGAAGAGATATTGCGTGGCCGTGTAGGGTACACGAGGGAAGGTCGCATGGTAAATCAACAGGGTCAGCTGCACATCGGCTGACCTCTTTTTTTCAGAGCGGGAACCTCTTCTCCCGGGCAATATTACGCAGGATGATCATGGCGTTGTGCAGCCGCTGGAGCTTCATGTTCCTCGTCCTCAGTTGCGCCTGGTCGCTGAGCTCGAACTTTTCGTTCCTCGTGGCGGTGAGCGCCCGGTTCAGGTTTTCGTACAGTTCCTTGATCATATCTTTGTCGAATTTTTTGAGGAACAGCGGGTTCACCGCAACATAGCCTTCCGCCACGTCGAAGGCCACCGACTTCATGCTTTTCCCCCGAAATCCGCTCTCTGCCATGGCAGCTCCTATTTCAGTCCGCAGGTCTTGATCGTCTTCTCCAGAATTTCCTGTTTCTTCCGCACCAGGTCCAGCTGCTTCTGAATATCGGCGTGGCCGGCGCCCTTGCTGGATCTTGTCCTGGAGCGCCGTGAGGTCCGCCGAGAACTCCCGCGACGTCTCCTGGAGAAGGGTCTGCGAATGCCTGCTGTTCTCGCATAACTGCGTGATGACCAGAACCAGTTCCTTGAGCACCGGGTCGTCCGACTCCCGGAGCCGCAGCGAAACGTTCGCATCGCCGCAGGAAATTCGTTCAAGGGCCCGTACCCGCCAGCAGGGGACCGACGAAGCGGCGCCGGGAGTATAAGATGCCGACGATGCCGATGAAAATCAAGAGCGAGATCAGCGCGATGGGGAGAAAGATGGGAAGTTGGACGATCTCGGCGATTTTTTGAAACACCCGGAGGAGGACCGTGTAGGATATGAGAAGCAAAATTAGAAATATAATGAAACGGAGCTGAGATCCCGAAAAAGAGATCAGATGGTTCTTACCCCGGCTCAACATGTGTCGTTTTCCTAATTTTTGCATATGTGTCCTCGGTGCTTCCGGACGGATTAACCAGTCCCTTCTGTTTGCTCGGACGATTTTCAAGGGCGACGGGCAATACCGGCCTCGAAGACGGCTCCACGCAAGCAGCGGAAACCGGCGGAATTATCTATGGACCGGCATTACTGCGAATGGTATGATTATACCGGTCTTTAGGCATGGCGGTCAAGGTCAAATCAAAATATTTGTGTCCAAAATGCTTGAAGTCCCCCGTTCGCTGTGGTACAGTTTCTTATGCCGCTCATCGACACCCATAACCGGAGTATCGATTATCTAAGGATATCGGTCACGGACCGGTGCAATCTTTCCTGCGTTTATTGCAAACCGCGGAGCGCGATGAAGATG
>CAVYLT010000097.1:0-16209 GCA_963769335.1 Nitrospirota bacterium
TTGACAACTGAACATAAGGATGCTTTAATTCAATCATCATTACCTCTTTAAAATCAAACAAATTGGAGGTTGTACATGTATATCGTGTTTCTCGTAACCGTGACCGCGGGCCTTATCAGCACTGCGGCTTACTTTTCGGTCTTCGGCATTGCCAGCATGTTTGCCTACAATTATATTCCAGCCATGATTATGGGCATAACGCTCGAATCGAGCAAGATCGGCGTTGCCGTCTACCTGTTCCGCTATTGGACGCTCATGAGCCGTTTGTTCAAGAGCATCCTGGTCGTATTCCTGGTCTCGCTCATGTTCATAACGTCCGTCGGTATTTTCGGCTTCCTGAGCCAGGGCTATCAGAAAACATCGGAGGATTTCAACCTCCTGTCCCTGGAACTGAAAAACCTCGAGGACGATTATAAGGTCAAAACGGCCCGTTTGGAGGACATCAACTCCCAGATCGACCTGCTTCCTTCCCAATCGGTAACGAACAAGATCCGCCTGTCCCGCGAGTTCAGCGATGAACAGGCCGAGATCCGGGACCGGCTGGCGGTGATCGGGCCGAAGGTCGAAGCACTGAAGGTCAAGCGCCTTGCTTTTGAGTCCCATATCGGGCCGATCGCCTACGTGGCCCGCATGCTGAACAAGCCGCAGGACACGGTCGTCTTCTTTGCGATCCTGATGCTCGTGTTTGTTGCCGATCCTCTGGCCATTACGCTCACGATCGCCAGCAACATGGTGCTCATTCGCTACTGGGAGCACGCCCGTCCCCAAGCCTCCAACCAGGCGTTCAAAACGCCGATGGTATTCAACAACATCCTGGGCAGGGTGCGGACCATGGCCAGGGAGTCCTATGAGCAGACCTTCAAGAAGAAGCGGGTCCGCAAAAAAGCCGCCAAGACCAAGACGAGCAGGAAAAAGAAGTAGGACGGGGAAGGCGGAAAATTCATGAAGAAGCTTATCGTTGCTCTGCTCATTGTCGTGGCGGGGTGCGCCGTCACCCGCGCTCCGGAACCGGCGGCCCCTGAGATTGCTCCGCCGGAGACGGTCCGTGTTGAACCGGCGCCGTTACCACCTCCTGAAAAGCCGGCTCCGACAGCCGTACAACCTGCTTCAGTTGCTCCGGCGCCTGCCGGGGTCTCCCAACCAACAACCGCTGAAAAGGCAGAACCGAAGAAGCCGCCCGTCGAGGCCGGGAAACAGGAAGCGCCGGCACACCCTCCCGTCGTCGCATCGAAACAGCCGGAAACGCCGGTCCTGGAACAGGCAAAAAAGCCCGCCCCAGAACTGCGGGAAAAGCCGGTCCCGGACCGTAAGCTGCGCTCCCTCACGGAGCTTGCCGATGCTAACGATGAAAAGAGCCTGAACGTGTTCACGGGAATGTACCAGAGGACGGTGGAGAAGATCATGGGCTCGGACCGCAATCCATACCGGAAAAGGAAGATCGCCGGAACCGATGGCGGCGTCTACGAGATCCTGTTCTATCTCACCAGGGAGCCGCGCCCGGGGAAGCCCATTACGGACCGGATGCTGTGGCCGGTCATTTTCAAGAAAAGCCGCGTTGTGGCAATGGGAAACTATCAGCTCAAAAAGCTGATCCGCACCGGGACGCTTGAGCGTCGTCGGAAACCGGCGCCGGCCGCTCAATAATAACCGCAGGGAAACCAAAAAAGGTTGGATAGGTAAAATATCCAGCCTTTTTTATTTAGGATCACGCCTCGCTCCCAACGGCAGCGAGCGGTCTGAAACCTATGACAGCCCCAGTTTTTTTCTGAGTGTCAGCCTGTTGATGCCGAGCAGCCGGGCTGCCTCGGACTGGTTCTCCCGGGTATGGGACAGAAGATAGGCGAACACATGCCGGTCCACCTCAGTGTGGACCTTGTCATAGATGTTTTTCTCTTTGTTGTCGAGCGCCTTCTTCACAAAAGGAACGAGCACGGCCGCAAGGGCGTCTGAATCGCCTGCCAAGGGCCTGGCGGTGGAGTGCGTCCCCAGGTCCCGGAGTTCATGAGTGGTCAGGTAGTCCGTTTTGCAGAGCGCAATCGCGGAGCGAAGGGTGTTTTCCAGTTCGCGGATGTTGCCCGGCCAGTCATAGGCGAGAAGACGGTCCATGAACGCCTTGGTCACGCCCTTGATCGGCTTTTGCACCGTATGAGCATGGCGGTAAAACAGGCACTGGACCAGCGGCGCGATGTCCTTCTTGCGATCGCGCAGCGGCGGCACCTCGATCGAAGCGACGCGAAGCCGGTGATAGAGGTCTTCCCGGAACTTTCCCTCGCGCACCATGTCGGCAAGGTCGCGGTTCGTTGCCGAGATCACGCGCACGTTCACCTGGACTTCTTTCGTACTGCCCACGGGATAGAAGGTCTGGGTCTGGAGGAACCTGAGGAGCTTTCCCTGGAGCTGCAGAGGGAGCTCGCCGATCTCGTCGAAGAACACGCATCCCCCGTCGGCCGTTTTGAGCATGCCTTCCTTGGAGGCCACGGCGCCCGTGAAAGCGCCGCGCTCATGGCCGAAAAGTTCCGATTCAAGCAGGGCGTCGGGTACGGCCGCAGAATTGATCACCACGAAGGGCTTGCCGAAACGGGACGACAGCTGGGCAATCGCCTCCGCCACCAGCTCTTTCCCGGTGCCTGTCTCGCCGGTGACGAGAACAGGGACTTCGACCTGCGCGATGCGCGCCACCTTTTCGCACAGGCTCATGACGAGCGCGGACCGGCCCACGATGACGCACGTGGCGGCCGGAGCCAAAAGGTCCTTCGATATCGTCACCGTATGGTCCATTTCCGCGGTGAGCCCCTGAAGCTCCGCCACGAGCCGGTCGAAGCGTTCCTTCCTGATCGGTCTCCGCATGATTTCATAGGCGCCCCAGGTAGCCGCTTCCATGACCGGCCCTGTCCGCTCCTGGTCCGTGACGGCGATTACGAACGTCTGGTCGCTGTACTCTTTGATCACCTGAGGGGCAATCGAGTCGAGGTCCACGAGCACGAAGTATTCGCCGCGGCCCGAAACGCCAGCTTTGCGCCCGTTCACCAGTTTGTAGCCCTTCGGCAGGACGCCGGAAACCTCCTGCACCAGGGCCCCGTCTTTCGTCAGCAGTAGTATTTTTTTCATGACGCCTCCAGTGTTTAATAAATATACAAGATGTATATAATTAAATCAAACCCTTTTTGCGTGTGCTTGGGTTGGCCGCATCCCTCACGACAAGATGCCGCACGAAGGGCGCTCGGGCTTGCCGTTGCCCCTTTTCTTGTCACTGGCACAGAATTTTACAGGTTGATCACTCCCTGCGTCTCGCGTTCCCATCGTTTCCCTGCTGTCACAAAAAATAGAATATCTGTTACTTTGTGGTTTGATCGGGGGAAAAAGATCCTGGCTGTTCCATGGTATTTACGGCCACTCGTGTGCGTGATTTGGAGGTCTACGGAATAGACTGCATCATACTGTACCGATATCATACTTTTTGAAATTTAATTAAAGCGCAGTGTCCTGCAGGATACCAATCGGACAAAAGACAGTCAGTTTTCGAGAGAAATGTTATACTAACTAAGTAAGGCTCTTGTTAAGCAGGGGTGCGTTCCCTGGTGGGAGGTTTGCCGTGGTCGGATTCAGAACCGGTTTCGGGGTCGTTCTTCTGTGCGTCTTTTGTTTGAGCGCATGCAGCGGAAAAGAAGCGCCCCGAAAAATCAGCCTTGAGAAGCGGCAGGAGCCGGCCCAGGCCAAACAGGCAGAGCCTCAGAAGAAGCATCTCCGTATTGCCGTCGGCAGCATGATCACCCCGAAGGCCGGATATGGGTATTACCGTCAATTACTGGACTATATCGGCGAGAAGGTGGGCATGCATGTGGAATTCGTGGCCCGCGAGAATTACGCGGAGATCAACGACCTCGTCAAGTCCGGTGATGTTGATATTGCTTTTGTCTGCGGCGGGCCCTATGTCGAGGGGCACGATGCGTTCGGCATGGAGCTTCTGGCTGCACCCCAGGCTTATGGCGGGACCGTTTATTATTCGTACATTATCACCCGGAAGGACAGTCCCGTCACCGGGTTCGAGGGGCTTCGCGGAAAGAGCTTCGCTTTCTCCGATCCGCTGTCAAACAGCGGAACACTGGTGCCAACGTACATGCTGGCAAAGATGCACGAGACCCCGGACAGCTTCTTTAAACAGTATATATTCACCTATGCCCACGACAAGTCGATAAAAGCCGTTGCGCAGGGAATCGTGGACGCAGCGGCTGTGGACAGTCTCATCTGGGAATATGAGAACCGAACGAACCCGGAGTTCACCTCCAAGACAAAAATTATTGAAAAGTCGCCTCCCTACGGCATCCCGCCCGTGGTCGCTCGTCCCGGGTTGGACGTAAAATTAAAGGAGAAAGTCCGGCGGGTCATCCTGAATGTCCATCTCGATTCGAAAGGGAAAGAAATCCTGGCGGGCATGATGATCGATAAGTTCGTCCCCATCCGGGACAGTGCGTACAACTCCATCAGGGAAATGGGGAAATGGATCGCGAAACAGCAGAAAAAAGCCGGTCAATAGGCAAAAACATATGCAATCACTGCGACTCAAGACAAAATTCCTTATCGGGACCATCAGCATCGTCCTCCTCCTCGGCCTGTCGATGGTCCTGTTCGTCAGGATCGTCCTGTATAACAGGTTGTATGTCAATCTTGAAAAACGGGGCATGTTCATGGCGAACAAGATCGCACTGGACAGCATCGATCCCATCCTGACGGAAAACCTGTTTACCCTCCAAATGCGGGTCAAAGACCTGAAAGGCGCCGAGGATGATATAGAATATATTTTCGTTCAGAGCCCGGACGGACGTATCCTGGCGCACACCTTTGAGAACGGCTTTCCGGAAGACCTGCGGCACTTGAGCGGCAACGGGAACGGCCGGTCGAACGAGATCCATCGCCTCGCCAGCGAGCGGGGGGGGATCCTCGATTTCCCCTCTCCTCTTCTCAACGGTACGCTCGGACGGGTGCACCTGGGGCTTTCGGAAGAGCCTGTCAGGGCAAGCGTGAATAATGTCGTGATGCTCATGGTGTGGACCCTCGTCGCAGTTCTGGTCCTCGGAGGAGGCGCGGCTGTCGTTCTCGCCGCCTCAATAACGAGGCCGATCCACCTCCTTGCAATCGCAGCCCAGTCGCTGGAGCGCGGGGATCTCAACACCAGGGTCCCGGTGCGATCCCATAACGAGGTCGGCCAGTTGGAAGCGGCTTTCAATAAAATGGCCGAGACCCAGATGCGGTTTGTGGACGCACTTTTCGACAGCGAAAAAAAATTACGGAACGTCACTTCGCAGCTGGCAGAGGGACTCTTTGTACTGGATTTGAGCGGGAAAATCACGTTCATGAATCCCGAGGCGGAGCGTCTCATGGGATGGAACATGGAAGAACTGAATAGGGCGGGCGCCCATGATCTCGTTCATAATCGGAAACCCGACGGGACGTCTATACCGCTGGAAGCGTGCCAGATGCATAACGTCATGAAGACGGGGGAACGGTTCGTTTCAACCGATGAGGTGTTTGTCCGGAGGGACGGAAGCGTCTTCCCGATAGCCGCGGTCAGCAGCCCGATCTTTGAAAACGGGAAAGTCGTCGCTTCCGTGACCGCTTTTCGGGACATAAGCGAGCAGAAAGAGCTGGAAAAGGACCGGGACCAGTTGATTCTTTCCTACAGGGAAGCCCTTGAACGCGTCAAGACGTTGAAGGGACTGATCCCGATCTGCTCTTCGTGCAAAAAGATCCGCAACGACAGCGGATACTGGGGCCAGTTGGAAGCATATATCAGCGAACATTCCGATGCGGAGTTCAGCCACGGCATGTGCCCGGAATGCGCTCAAAAGCTGTATCCCGAGTATTACAAAGATCCCGAAACCTAAACTCGTTCTTTTTGCGCTGGAATATACCGAAAGGGCTGTCTGCGCCCGTGGGTGCGGCACGCTGTCGCGTGAGCCGCGCCATCCCGCCTCGTTTCGCTGTTTTGCCGGCTTCCTATTGCCGGCCCCTCCCTGCAGAGACATTTTCCTTATGCTGACGATTGCTTTGTTCGACGGAATGTGATATTAATCGAATAGGCAGGAGAAATGAAAATGATCTGCGTCCTGTTTCCGTCTTGTTTCCGCCTTGTTCATCCGGGGGAGGTGTCCATACTATGAAGGCATCGGACCTGCTCGTCAAATGTCTCGAAAACGAGGGTGTGGAGTACATCTTCGGCATTCCCGGCGAAGAAACGCTCGACCTCATGGAATCGCTCAGGACCTCAAAGATAAAATTCATCATCACCCGCCATGAACAGGCCGCGGCGTTTATGGCAGACGCGTACGGACGGTTCACCGGAACGGCCGGCGTTTGCATTGCGACCCTGGGACCGGGCGCCACGAACCTGCTGACCGGCATAGGCGACGCCTATCTCGACGCTTCACCCGTGGTCGCGATCACCGGGCAGGCGGACCTCAAGCGGATCCACAAGGAATCGCACCAGTATATCAATATCGTCGATATGTGCGAGAGCGTGACCAAGTGGAACGGCAGGATCGAGACGCCGGAGGTCATCCCCGAGATGGTCCGGAAGGCCTTCAAGCTCGCTGAAGCGGAAAAACCGGGCCCCACGCACCTGGAACTGCCCGAGAACATCGCATCCATGAAAACGGCCGAGATGTACGCAGCCATGATTCCGCCCATCCGGGCCAGGAGGAGTTCGCCTGACCGGCAGTCCCTCAGGAAGGCTGCGGACCTGATTGAGTCCGCGAAATTTCCGATCATCCTGGCAGGCCATGGCATCGTGCGCAAGGCGGCGAACGCCCAGCTCCAGCAGTTTGCCGAAATGCTCTGCATTCCCGTGGTGACGACGTTCATGGGCAAAGGGGCGGTCAGCGCCAAAAGCCCCTCCTGCATCGGCTCCCTCGGCCTTGCGAACGACCGCCAGATCGAGGACGTCTTCAGCCGGGCCGATCTCATCATCGCCGCCGGGTACGGGCTCGTCGAATATGCCCCGAAGAACTGGAACCCGAAAATCGACAAGCAGATCATTCATATCGATTTCACCCCGAGCGAGGTCGACCTCCATTACGTGCCCGAAGTTGAGATCGTGTCGGACATCCGGGAGACTATTGATCTCCTCCAGGGCATGCTCAGCACGAACAAGAAGAGCCAGTGTGCCATCGATCTCCACAGCAACTTCCGTGGGGAATTCGAACGCATCGGGTCGGAGAAGAGCTGGCCCGTCCGTCCCCCCCAGGTGCTGTACGGCATCAGGAAGGTGCTCGCCGATTCCGATATCCTGATCTCGGATGTAGGAACATGCAAATTCTGGGCGGCAAAATTCTACCCCGTTTATGACAACAACACCTTCATCCTGTCCAACGGCTTCGCCTCCATGGGGTTTTCCCTTCCTGCGGCCATCGTGGCGAAAATTGTGCATCCCGACAGCAAAGTGGTCGCCCTGTCCGGAGACGGCGGCTTCCTGATGAATCTGCAGGACCTCGAGACCGCAGTCCGGATGAAGCTCAACATGGCCATCGTCATTTTCAACGACAGCAGCTATAACCTGATCAAATGGAAATCCATGAAAAAGTTCGGCACGTCCTACGGCGTCGATTTTACGAATCCCGATTTCATCAAAGTTGCCGAAGGCTTCGGCGCCGTGGGCATGAGACTGAAAACAGCAGGGGACTTCGAGCCCATGCTTAGGGAGGCCCTGACAGGGGACGTGCCCGTCATCATCGACATTCCCATCGATTATTCGGACAACGAACTGATCTATAAACTTCTGTAAGGCCTGCTCGGAACCTTGTTGTGTCCGGGCGCCGGGATTGTTTGAGTCAATAACCGGGGAATCCCCCTAAAAACGCTTATGCCAAAACCGACCAGAAAAAGGACCAGGAAGACAGGCCTCCCTCCGGAGACCCTGGTTTATACCGGCGAAAAAAAAGACGAAGCCGTCAAGATTAGCGTCATGGATTATGATGAGGCGACGTTTAACGAGACTGAACTTTTCACAGTAGAAGCATGCATTCCCTATAAAAACAAACCAACGGTCACGTGGGTCAATATTGACGGAGTCCATAATGTCGCCATACTCGAAAAGCTCGGCGACTGTTTCGAGCTCCACCGGCTTGTGATGGAAGACATCTTGAGCACGGACCAACGGCCAAAGATGGAGGATTACGGCGATTACGTCTATATTGTGTTCAAGATGCTTTCGAGCAGCAAGACCGGAGACATTGTCACGGAGCAGACGAGCGTGATCCTCGGCGCAAATTTTGTGCTTTCCTTTCAGGAGGGGAACGATGGAGATGTGTTTAACCTGATCCGGGACCGCCTTCGGAACGCCAAGGGCCGCATCCGGAAGATGGGGGCCGATTACCTTGCCTATTCGCTCCTTGATGCGGTGGTGGACAATTACTTCGTAGTACTCGAAAAGATCGGCGATAAGATCGAATTGCTCGAAGCAGAATTGATAGAGAACCCGACGCAGAAGACCGTCCAGAGTATATACCATTTAAAAAGAGAGGTTATATTCCTTCATAACGCTGTCTGGCCTCTTCGGGAGGCATTGAACTCGCTTGGGAAGCACGAGTCATCGCTTATTCGGGAATCCACGGCCCCCTATTTGCGGGATGTCTATGATCATGTTATCCACGTTATTGACAGCGTCGACATCTACCGGGAAATGATCTCAGGCATGCTCGACATGTATTTATCCAGTGTGAGCTATCGGCTGAATGCCGTGATGAAGGTCCTGACGATCATCGCCACGATCTTTATGCCTTTGACCTTCGTTGTGGGTATTTACGGCATGAACTTCAAAAACATGCCTGAGCTTGAATGGCGCTACGGCTATCCGCTCGTTTGGCTCACCATGATCGGAGTAACCGTTTTCATGCTTTATTATTTCAAGCGCAAGAAGTGGCTGTGAGAGAAGTGTGTGAGATATTTCATTTGTGTTTTACGGAGGGGCCTATGAAAACCGGTCTTGGTATAGCATGAAAGGAACGCTGAGCGATCAGGAACGCCTCCACCTGGACCAAAGCATTGCGGAGGTGGAGAAGCGGACGGGCGCACAGATCGTACTTGCGGTTGTCGAACGCAGCGACGTGCATGCGGAACTCCCCTGGAAAGCATTCGCTCTGGGAGCGGCCATCGCCGGTCCTGCGGTCACGGTGCTGGACCGGCTCCGTCCCGGATGGACTTCAGGCACTGCAGTGCTGGTTGCCGTGGTGTCGATGCTTGCAACGGGCGCTGCTTTGGCCCTGCTGTCCGTTTACGTGCAGGGCTTCGCGCGACTTTTCCTTGCCGCTCATTGCGCTGAAACAGAGGCGCGCCAATACGCCAAGTCCCTCTTTCTCTCCCGCGAATTGTTCGCAACCCGTCATCGGACGGGCGTGTTAATGCTCGTCAGCTTGTTCGAACGTCAGGTCGTCGTGCTTCCTGACAAGGGACTGACCAAACGCCTGAGCACAGACTCCCTGCAGGGGATCATTGCCCGAATGGCGGTGTCCCTTGCATCGGGACAGGTAGCCCGCGCGCTGGAAACAGGGCTCGTTGGCCTGGAAGAAGTCCTGTCCATTGCAGCTCCTGTGGGGTCAGTGGAAAATGAACTTCCCGACGGGATCGTAGAGGAGAAAGGCCCATGAAAACCTTTCTGCGTCTTTCACTCATTGCGGCATGGTTCCTCGTCACGGCTGTTGCTTTCGGGGTGGATGTTCCGTACCTCACCGGGCGGGTGACAGACAACGCAGATATTCTCACCAAGGACGTGCGTCGGTCATTGACCGAGCGCCTCAAGGCACACGAGGACGCTACGGGCAACCAGATCGCCGTTCTTACCGTGCCCACGCTCGAGGGCGGGAGCATCGAGGAATACGCGGACTCGGTCTTCAAGACATGGAAGCTCGGGCAAAAAGGGAAGGACAACGGCGTTCTGATCATCGTCGCGCCAAAGGACCGGCGGATGCGCATCGAGGTGGGCTACGGTCTGGAAGGCCTGCTCCCCGATTCCCTGGCCGGCAGTATCATCCGCAACGTTATGGCGCCCCGGTTCAAGGCCGGGGACTACGACGGCGGCGTCGAGGCTGCCGTGACCGCCATTATCACAACGCTGGAGGGAGGAAAGACGCCGGACTTCGGGGGCGACGCGGTAGGCGGGAAGCAGGGCTCATCGGGACTCAACATCGACGCGCCGGATATGCCGATCCCCGAACGGGTCCTCATCGGCGCGTTCATTTTCGGCATTATCGGACTGTTCACGGTGATCGGCGTCATGACGCCCGGGACCGGGTGGTTCCTCTACTTCTTCCTCATCCCTTTTTGGGCCATGTTCCCCATCATCGTTGTCGGGACCACGGGCGCGCTCATCATGCTCGCAACCTATGTCATAAGTTTCCCCATTGTTAAGCTGCTGCTCAGCAATTCAGACTGGTACAAAAAGGCAAAGGAAGATCTCCGCACCAAGGGGCATGCCTCCATCGGCGGTTTCGCGATCTCATCCGCAAGCTCCGGGAGCTCCTGGAGTTCCGGTAGCTCCGGCAGTTCGGGTTTTTCCGGCGGCGGCGGGTCCTCGGGCGGCGGAGGCGCTTCCGGGAGCTGGTAACGGAGCTTGGTTCGTCTTAGGGCTTTTTTCAAGATGAGGGGAAAATGAGAAAAAAATAGTATCCTGTATTCCGGTGAGATCGAAGCGCTAAAGAGGTTTGGCTTAGGACATGCGCGAGGTGATAGGAACCGCTTGATGCGGGATCGAACAAGATTCGTTTCAACCATATGTTCAACGCGCCTGCGTGTACCATACTCGCTGAAATTCTCAGCAGCGTCCATGTGACAGGAGGGGGCCATGCGATCATTTATTTTCTTTTGCATCATCCTGCTCGTATCGACAACAGCGCAGGCATCCGGCAGCTCTGAGATAGAATTGCGATCGGATCGCCAATCCGCTGATACGCAAGATGTACTAGTCAGACAGGCAAGGGCTGTCTTCGGCCTGTTGCCTCAGCGCATGCCGGGCAGCGAACGGGATACGCCTGAGCTCATTGCGCTCGGGGAAATGTTGTACTTCGCACCCGAACTCTCCATCAACAAAACTCAAAGCTGCAACACCTGTCATCCGATCGACGGTAAAAGAAGCGGTGCGGACAACCTTTCCTATTCACCCGGCGCATTGGGAATTATCGGCACAAGAAACGCCCCCACGGTACTGAACGCCGGATTTCAGATATCGCTGTTTTGGGATGGCCGCGCCCACGACCTCGCTGAACAGGCAAAAGGACCGATACTGAACGCAGTTGAGATGGGCATGCCGCACGTTGATTTCTGCCTCAAGCGGATGAAGCGATTAGGGCGGATTGAACGGGCTTTCCGGGCCGCTTATCCGGGACAGGCGGAGCCGGTTACGTACGAGAACCTCGCTTCCTCCATTGCGGCATTCGAGCGGACGCTTGTATCGCGCGGCCGTTTCGACCTGTTCCTGGAAGGAAATACGGATGCGATCACCGACCGTGAAAAAACCGGTCTCAGTCTATTCATGAACAAGGGGTGCATACGCTGCCACAACGGACCGCTCCTGGGCGGCATGCTCTACCAAAAGCTGGGCCTTTACGGCTCCTATAGAAACACAGGTGATACCGGCCGCTTCGCCCTGACAAAAGATGAGAACGACAGGTATGTGTTCAAGGTGTCTTCATTGCGCAATGTAACGTTGACTGCGCCGTACTTTCACGACGGCAGGGTAGCAACGCTTGCCGAAGCAGTGGATGAAATGGCGAGGCTCGAACTGGGTATCACTTTGGAGAGTACCGAAATCGATGCGATTCTGCGGTTTCTAACAACTCTTGCCGACGTTGATCGTACAACGGTTCCTGTGAAGCCGTCCATCAAGCCCACGGGGTGGAACCCGCCGAAAAGAGAAGCCATCCCCTCCGGCGAGCAGGGCGACCTCATTCGATACGGACAGCAACTTCTCACCAGGACGCAGGCGTACCTCGGCTTGGGTGCAAAAACGCCGGCTATGATCTATACCCGCTGCAACTTGGCATGCGGCAACTGCCACCAGGAAGGCGGCACCAAGATGTTCGGCATACCCTGGATGGGTGTTATCGGGCGATACCCTCAGTTCAGCAGCCGCACGAATGGCGAAGTCACGCTGGATGGCCGTATAAACGATTGCATGGAACGAAGCATGAACGGCCGCGGCCTGCCGCAGGACAGCAGGGAAATGCAAGCCATCATCGCATACTTCGCGTGGCTCAGCACGGAACTGAAGCCGGAACTTCAGGGCCTGTTAAAGGTCAAGCTGACGGTACCGGACCGGAGCGCCGATCGGACGGCGGGAGCGATGCTGTACCGGGAATACTGTCAGGCTTGTCACGGCGCTGACGGTGCGGGCTACCGGGCCCGGTCATCGGCTGTTGACGGCGTCTTCGTGACACCGCCGGTCTGGGGGGCGGGGAGTTTCAACACGGGGGCAGGCATGCACCGGATACTCATGACCTCCGCCTTTATCAGGGGCAATATGCCGCTCGGCACTCCCTGGGACCGGCCGGTATTGACCGACGGGCAGGCATACGATATTGCTGCCTACATCAATTCCTTCGAGCGGCCGGTGCTGCCGAATGAGGCTCGGGACTGGCCGGACGTGACCAAAAAACCGGTGGACTGCCCCTACCCGCCTTATGCCGATAACTTTAGTCGGGAACAACACAAGTACGGGCCCTTTGAACCGATAAGAGCAGCGAAAAAAAAGGCCCCAGAGCATCGCTAATTATTCTCAAGCCCGTGTTATTTCCAATAGGAAAACCGGAATCGGTTGTATGACTGAGGCGTCCGCAAAGGAAAGATAAATATCTACCTGCTAATGCTTTTGTTATTACTTCCGGTGTCCTCATCGGTGAGGTCCTGATGCCCAGAGGGTCCGCAGTCTACCCGCTGTATCGCATCCCTCTATTCGTCGCCGTCCTGCCGTAAAACTCACCTTTCTTCTTCTCCCGGTTTTCGGGACACTCCTTACCATTTTGAGTTCCCAACCGGCAGTCTATCGGACGCCCGCGTTGCATATAAAAAATATACAACTTATATAAAAAATAAACAATTTGGAAGTCTCTCAACTGCCAAACCCGCCGAGTTCCCGGTCTTTTCCGCTGGCACGCATGTTGCTATATCAGCCATAGTGTCTTTGCCGCGAAAAGCGAGGGCATGAAGCGAGTTTCCCTCCCCTTAGGTAATTCTTGCTTCGTGCCTTCGCCGCGCTGCGGCGAACTATATTATGAGGTGAAAAAAATGAGCGAAGTTACGGCAGCGCAGGTTTCCGTCGATGAACTGAAGCGGGTAGGCATCATCGGCCAGAAGCAGAAAGACCTCTATCTTATCCGGCTCAGGACCGTGGGCGGCGATATGACCTCCGAAGAACTGAATACGGTCGCCGAGGTTTCGCGGAAATATGGAAACGGTCGGATTCACATCACGACGCGCCAGGCAATCGAGATCCATAACATCCATGTAAATAATCTTCAGGCTGCACGCGAAGAGATAGAGCAGGGCGGGATCGTGCTTGGCGTATGCGGTCCGCGCGGCAGGGGGATCGTGGCCTGCCCGGGCAATGCAACATGCACCTCGGGTCTTATCGAGACCAAAGAACTGGCTGCCGAGTTCGATGAGTCCTATCTGCGCATTCCGGCGCCGCACAAGTTCAAGATCGGCATCTCCGGTTGCCCGAACAACTGCTCCAAGCCGGTTGAAAATGATATCGGCATCATGGGAGGGGTGCTGCCGGGATGGTCTCGGGAAACCTGCTCCGCCTGCACGCTCTGCGTGAACATCTGCCCGACAAAGGCGATCGAGCGAAGGGAAGAGGACTTCGTTCTCGACAGGGGAAAGTGCATCCTTTGCGGTCTGTGCATCAATAACTGCCCGTCATCGGCATGGACAGCGCAGAAAACCGGCTACACGCTCTACCTCGGAGGGACCATGGGCAAGAAACCCCGCCTCGGGACCAAGGCAAAAATATTGATAGAATCGAAGGAAGAGCTTGCAGCCTCTGTCCGCAAGGCATACGATTTCTACGTCGCCCAGGGAAAGAAAAAGGAACGCTTCGGCCACACTCTCGACCGGGTCGGAGTGGAGTCCGCTCTGGCGCAGATATTTTCAGATAGAATCGAGAAACCGTCACCTGCGGATGCAGCAACGGCATCACCAATAAAAAAGAACCTCCTCGACCTGCGGGGCGTCTGCTGTCCCCTTAATTTTGTGAAAGCCAAGCTGGCAATGGACAAGATCAAAAACGGCGATACGATCGAGTTCTACCTCGACGACGGCGAGCCGATCGTCAATGTGACTCGAAGCCTCAAAGACGAGGGGCACCGGGTATTGCTCGTGACGCCGACTGACAACTACTTTAAAGTGCTCGTCGAGAAAAGTTAATCCACCCGAGTCGACTTACGGCCTGCCGGCAAATACTAAACCAATTGTCGAACGGTCAAATAGCAGCTTCGAGCACTTGGCAGACGAGGCGATCCTGCCCAGGCCCGGTGCTGCCGGGCACCATCGCCGGGTTGCGCGAAATATCGCCTCGCGGACAGGAGAAACTGGTCAATTGTGCCGGGTGCGCAGCGCGGAATCTCGTGACGAAAGAATGTGAAGTGAGGACCCTTCGAGGGGGAACGTCGATGTGGACCGGGGTGGAAATTGCGAGCCGATGTCTGCGAACGTGGTTTACATCGGGTCATGCGGCCCAGGCCGATTCCGGTTACAATACTTTTCCCATGAGCACTTCACTGATGAAGTCCCTGCCCATCCGAATCCTGTTCTGCCGCACGCCTTCCTGAACGAAACCGGCTTTCTTGAACATGCTGAGGGAACGGTCATTTGTCGTGAAAATATTTGCCTCAAGCTTATGAAATCCGGACTCCCGGGCCCATTCAATCGAATAGGCGAGGAGGTTGGCCCCGATGCCGAGCCCCCGGAACTTTTCTTTCAGGTGCAGTCCGATGTGCAGGATGTGGGCGGTTTCCGGCCTCATCCCCGCGTCCGCCTGTAATGCCGCCAGACATCCAACGACTTCCTCGGCTGCAGAGGCAACGATCAGAAGGTTTTTCGTGCCGTCCAGGCCGCTGATATATTCTCTCTCTGACGCGGAATCCTTGCCGTACTGCTCCATGAGGACGTAGCTGCGCTCATTTGCATTTGACCGAACGGTGTCGATAATGGCGCAGGAGTCATCAAGCTGCGCCGGTCTGATCGTTATTTCAGATCCGTCCTTTGCCGCGAACTTCCTGATCGTCTGCATAGTCCCCTCCTTGCCCGGTTTCTCTAAATTGATTATATACCGGAATTGCAGCGACCACAACACCTTGTGCAAGGACACTATTGATCAAACCGGTGAATGCCGGTTTTAAGGACTGAGAGTGCTCTCTCGGGAAACGTCATCAATCGATCAGAAGGGAGTGCAGGAAAGGAAAGACTGAGCGGCAGGAATGAATTATTGTGGCAGGCCGGGCTTGATAACGTCCGGCCTGCCTTGTCCGGATACTCTGTCTTACGGTTTCTTTTCTTCCAGTTTCTTCGCTTCAACCGTGTCTTCTTCTTTTTCAGACATGGCTTTTTTGAATCCCCGAATGCTTTTTCCGAGGCTTTCCCCGAGTTCCGGTAATTTGCCCGGTCCGAAGATGATCAGGACGATCACGAGAATCAAAAGCAAATGCATCGGTTGAAAAAGTCCTCTACCCATTTTACTGTCCTCCTGTATTCGGATTACTTTTTAATTTCGCGCGAGGATTGCGTCTTTTTTTTCAATGACGTGAGAACAACCAGTATGATGATCAGGATCCAGACAAATTTTAAAGTCAGGAGCGTGAACGACAAGAGAATAAACTGCTTGATCGACTTTAATACCAAACTGCCGGCCAGCACGAGGGCGCCGACGAGTAAAATTTTATCCGTTTTCATAATCGAAAAATCTTCGCCTATACTGTAAATCTTTTTCAACGCGTCCACAAGCATTATTTTTAAATCCCCGGACTTTATCACCATCCCCTGACGTTGGACTGCATGCGGGAGTCCTGTTCAGCGGCCTGGGGAACGGATGCCTGCCTTGAATAATTCGAGCGCGACGGGTCTGTCCGGCTTTCGAGGGCCGTTATTCCGGTTCGAGGCCGTACTTCTTAAGCTTTCTCCAAAGCGAGACGCGGTCGATGCCGAGGATCTGGGCGGCAAGGGTCTTGT
>CAVYLT010000098.1:0-135194 GCA_963769335.1 Nitrospirota bacterium
CCCCGGCCCCCCTTCCCGCGCCGATTTCAAGAACTGTTGAGCCGGGTCTTAATGCTGCGACCCGATGGAGAGCGTTGATTTCCAACCGCTGCTCGAAAACCCGGGCAGGATTATTGACCGCCCACCGCTCTGCCCAGTTGAGTTTCATCTATTCCGGCTCCTGCGGTTACTTTGATATACTTCATTAAGAGAGTATGTTTCTCCCTTTTCGATGTGCAAGAGTGATTTAAGTAATTTTATGAGGCTATTTTCCGTTAATTAGAATCGTCCCCATTTACATGAATATTTTAGCAGATGTTATTTTTGTAGTGATAAAATTGTTAAAGGTAAACCCCCTGTTACTCGGTGAGCTTAAAGCGTAAAAAGTGAAAAAGGGGGTGATGCGTATATATGCTTCTTAAACCATCCTGTCTCGAACCCCTGAATTATCGTTTAACCCCGGCCCTGAACAGGCCGAGGACCTGGGTCTTGAATGTCACCAGTCCGTTTTCAGCTTTTTCAGCCTTGATTTCATCCCAGTCCCTGGTGACGTGATTGTAGATATACACATTTACCTCTTTGCCCCCTGCGAGCATATTTCTATAGGGGATGGTGATGGTGACATCCCGGTTAAAAAAGTTCCGGTAGGGCCCGAAGTGTACAGCCGGCCCTGCCGACCGGGCGCTCTTCATGGCGGGCGGATTCAGCTGCTGGCCGATGTTTATCACCGTATCTTCCCACATGCAGTCATTGGTGTCCTTCGGATCATTAATGGGAATTGCTGTTTCCGGAGTGAATGTCTGCGGCCGTTCAGGATACGGGTCTTTGGGGATTTCAATCCTGGCGCCTTTTATCATGCTGAAAGGCGCGGTTGCTTCAACAACACCGCCATCCTGTTTTTTTATGAGCTGTGAAGCCGCGATCCGGATGCCGGTCTCCCGGGGGAAAAGATTGAATCGTTCCAGCGTGCCCCGTAACACTACATAGTATGCGGTGGCAAACAGCTGCCCCACGCCGCTGTAGGACGGCGCGGCAGTTATCGTTGCCGCGGCATTCGCGGAGCCGCAGCTTACCTGGTTGCCTGCCGCATCCTCACAGTAGGTAAGATCGTATTTCCCCGCCTCAAGGTCTGCTTTGGGAACAATGGGGATTTTATTGGGCTCCCGCATAACCAGGATATTATCAAAGTTATCATAATACCAGTGGCAGGGGGCAATGATCATCTTGTCAATGCCGTCTTCCTTTACCGCTTGAATGTTATCCCGGATGCTTTTAAAGTGACCGCCGAGGTCCTTGCCGAAGGTAACCCCGTAGCTGTAAAAGTTATCATCCAGGAGGTCGCTCTCAACCCCCGCCTTGGTAAACACCAGGTTATAGCGTCCGCCGAAAGCGGTTTTGAGCGCCTTCTTCCAGGAGAGATAGTTGAGATAGGCATTCTCGTGGTAGACCTCGTTGCACCAGGGATGCCCGGAAGCGCCTTCAGCCGGCCAGTTAAGTCCCCTGGTCACATAAATCATGGCAATCGTGCTGCCCTCCGGGAATGCCTCGATAAACGGCTTGAGATTTATGATGTTCATCGCGTTAAACTCCGGGGTTCTTCCCACCTGGCGGGTCTGGTACAGCTCGACCTTATCCAGCACCCCGAGTTCGCAGAGGCGCTCCTTCACGTAATTCCCGGTGAAGAATTCATTGGCATACCGGTTGTGGTCTGTGGTCTCGCGGGCAAGGAGCATCTTCGTGAACCCTTCGCTGACGAACTGCTGCGCCACATCCATTTCATGCTCAGTGTATCCCTTCACCGCTTCATACATACCGAAGCGCACATCAATCCGGTCGCCGAAAGACGCTTCCAGCTGCTGCCTGGTGGAGGCCATAATTGCTTCAGCGCTGGCCGCGGGCACATTTGACTCGGGCGGCTCAGTGGCGCCGCCCATTATTCCATAATAACGCATGAAGGTTAAACAGCTTCCTTCAAACATATCGCACGCTCCATTGGGAAACGGGACCTGGCTCGAACCTATCATGTACCACCCGGCAAGCAGATCTTCCCCGGTCCGGGGGTCAGGAGGATAGCTTAATTGTCCGGTCATGGCGCTTATCACCTCGACTGACCGGCGTTATGGGAACTCCCGCAGGTATCATATCAGCGCTCACAGAGGGAACCGCCGGGTTGACATTTACATATATGCCATTCTCCAGTTTATAGATGCCGTAGCTGTCAAACAGCGCATCAGTCCCGGGATATGAAGCGGTCAGCACCCATGGCACCAGACCCATGTGCATTTCATGGGGGAATTCACCGACATGCCCGATTTTGCAGGGCTGACCGGGATACAGGGTCAGGTCGCCAATGCGCGAGTAATCATGGCTGTGATATGAATACTCAAAGTTGTAGCCCGCGGGCATGCCCCAGTCGGTGATCAGGACGGCAACTTTATCTTTAGTCGGAGTTAACTGGGCGCTTACCATACAAGGCAGCAAAAATATAATAGTGCATATTAAGCAAATTCTTGTTACTCGCATCGCTGTCTCCTTCAATAGGATAGTCGCTGGGATGGATTGTGTTTTGAATGGTTATATATAAATAAAGGCCGCGTGAAGATACTATGCTTCACGTGGCCTCGTTATGTGCGGCTGGTAACGGAAAAGTCTCTGTACTGATAGTTCCCATCATGTGAGTGGTCCCCGTAATCACGCATTATCATGCCTCATGCGCAGAACGTTTAATCATCTCACGTATTATAAATTTATATATCCCGAACCCCCTCTTAATTTGCGGCAGGGCACGCAACCGCTCACTCTGTTTCCCCGGGTTTCCGGCTCCAATACACTACCGTGAGCTGCCCCGGTAATCACTATACCCTGTTTCTTTTATTTAGTCACTTTAAAACATCAGCCGCACGACCGCGATGGCGACAATGATGCCTATGGCATCAGCAATAATGCACACCGGCACCAGGTACTTTGTTTTGCGGATGCCCACAGCTCCCAGGTACACCGCAAGCACATAAAAGGTTGTTTCCGCGCTGCCGATGATAACCGCTGAAATCCTGCTGGCAAGCGAATCAGGGCCGGTACTCTTGACGATATCGGTAAATACTGCCGTGGACGCGCTTCCGGAGAGGGGCTTGATGAGCGCCACCGACAGCACTTCAGGGGGAATCCCCAGCCCTGTTAGGGAGCCGGCAAGAGCAGTCCTTACAATATCAAAAGCTCCGGATGCCTGAAATGCCTTGACCGCGATAAAAATGGCGAGCAGATAGGGGAAGATATTTATGTGTCACCTGGATGCCCTCTTTTGCTCCCGCGACGAACGAGTCATACACGCGCACCTTTTTGCAAGCGCCGTAGAGCACGGTGAACAGGATAAAAGCCGGGATCATGAGCTGGGAAATAAACGTGATGGTCTTCACCGGGCAAACCTCCTGAAGAGAAACAGGATGCAGAGAGCAATGACCGCGGAGATCACGGTTGCGCATATCGTCGGAAGCACTATGCCCGAAGGGTTAACCGCGCCGAAGGATGATAAAATACCGACCACGGTAAAGGGCAGCAGCTGGACGCTTGCGGTGTTGACGACAATGAAGAGCATCATCTCAAAGCTCAGGGTGTCCTTTTCCTCGTTCAGCGTCTGGAGATCCTGCATGGCCTTGATGCCCAGCGGTGTTGCCGCATTGCCGAGGCCGAATAAGTTTGCCAGCATGTTGAGCGTGATGGAGGATATCGCGGGATGGTCATCAGGAATAGTTTTAAAGAGGCGGGTGATCAGGGGCCGGAACAGATGGGAGATCCGGTGGATGAGCCCTGAATCCTCGATGATCTTTGTAATGCCGAGCCACAGCGACACGATGCCGAGCAGGTAGAGGGATATTTCAACGGCAGTCTTTGCTCCCTCAAAGATGGCCTTGGTGAGTTCCTCAAGCCTTCCGGTAAAGGCTGCGGTGATAACGCTGACAGCGATAAGGATGAGCCAGATGACATTCATGGCGCAACTTTACCACTATATCGTTTTCTGAGTCAAAGGTATTTCAGGATAAATTGACTCATATTAAATGTAACCGAAGGCCAAAAGAGGAGATGGTGAAAAAGGTAACGTTGCGTCATATTACAGGTAACCCAAAGGAGACCCTGCAATATGACCATAAAATCAAGAAAAGAATATCTTCAGGCTATCAGGGTACGTTATCACCATGCCAGTAAACCGGAGAAAACCCCAATCCTCAATGAGTTCTGCATAAATTGTGGTTACCATCGCAAATATGCCATCCGTCTGCTCAAGGGTAAGAAAACGAAGAAAAAGTCTCAAACAAAGTCTGGTCCCAAACCGGTCTACCAGGACAAGGACCTTCTGGTGTGCCTGAAGCGCATCTGGTTTGCTACCGATCAGATGTGCTCAAAGAAACTTCAGGCTGCCATTCCCCTGTTTCTTCCCTTCTATGAGCAGGAATATGGTTTTCTGGATGATCACAGTAAAGCAAAACTGCTATACCATCAGCCCCTCAACCATAGACCGACTGTTAAAACCCGTGCGTACCCGCTACACCAGCAAAGGCCGCTGCGGCACCAAACCCGGAACGCTTCTGAAAAACCAGATCCCCATTCAAACCGACACCTGGGAGAGCTCTCAACCGGGATTTTTTGAGGCTGATACCGTGGCCCATTGCGGCAACTCTCTTGCCGGTAGCTTTGTCTGGAGCCTTACCTTTACCGATATTGCTTCCACCTGGACGGAAAACCGGGCGGTGTGGAACAAGGGCGCTCACGGCGTGTTTACGCAAATCAAAGACATCGAAGGAAATCTGCCCTTCCCGATGCGAGGTTTTGATTGTGATAACGGCTCTGAATTCTTAAACTACCACCTCCACCGCTATTTTACCAAGCGCCCCACAAACCCGGTCAAATTTACCCGCTCTCGCCCCTATAGAAAAAACGATAACGCCCATGTGGAACAGAAAAACTGGAGCCATGTCAGACAACTCCTGGGCTATGACCGCTTTGATAAGCCCCAGCTGGTTGACCTGCTCAATGACCTGTATAAAAATGAATGGAGCCTCTACAACAATTTCTTCTGCCCTTCCATGAAGCTTATATCAAAAAAACGTATCAAATCAAAATACATCAAAAAATATGATACACCCAAAACCCCGTATCAGCGCCTGATGGCTTCTGCTCATGTTTCCCCGGAAGCCAAACAAAAACTTACTGACACCTTCCGACTCCTTAATCCTTTTACGCTCAAAAAACAGATTGAATCAAAACTTAAAATCATCTTTGCTGCCCTGCAGAAAACTTCCTGCGTCACTGCACAATAATCTCCAAAACCCCCAAATCAGCCCATGTGTTGCTATGGGCGGGGCGGAGATCGTGGTTCACAGGGCAAATATGAAAGCCGTTTTCTACTTATGCTTCTGAAAAACTCAGTATCATGTCTGCACTGACAATAAAAATGGTTTACAGCTCATGCCTGAAAAGCTAAAATAGTGAATATACATTAACTGATAAAGTTCTATGATTCTCTTATCTCTGCTGAAACCTACACTCTATGACGCATCCTTTGCCTTTCAAATAATTCTCCCCTCGGTTACCTTTTAATATGAGTCAACGCGTAAAGTCTTTTTAATATTTTTAACAATGCCATCATTCCAGGTGTTTCAAAGTACGTAGACCTTGAAATAATCAGTGGACGAAGACAGAGAAATGATGACTATATATTGTGGTGCATTAGAGAGAAGCAGCGACGAATCATGTGCGAAGGTGGAATTGAAACTTCTTATTTAATCACTATTACCTGGTGGAGAGAGGAGGAGGAGTTATTTGTCCTGATGATTTTCCTCCTCATTGTTCTTTCTCTCCCATTCTATTTCCAATACTCTATACTCCTCCATCCTTTTTTCAAACTCGTCGTTGCTTTTTTTACATTGCTCACGATACTCTTCCGATAGTTTCTTTATTTTATCGATTGTACGGTCAATTTCCATTTTCCATTTCAATCCCCAATTCACCTGACTGACCTCAACGTAACGATGGTTTTTCGTCAAAAAACCACCATTACAGTTGCTGTCAACCATTCACAATTCATTGTTCACCTTCATCCAGTTGACAAAGATTTAAGATAAGCTTAGACTTCCTACTTAAATCTGCCGTCAATCAAATGGAGAGGAAACAACCCATGGCCGAAATAGAACTTCCCAACCTTGCAGAGCTCGAAGAGATCAAAGCAAAGACTTTTACAAGACGCGTTGCACTGACCACGGCAATATTTGCCGTGCTCCTCGCCATCACCTCACTGGGCGGCAATAATGCCATGAAGGAAATGCTGCTTTCCCAGCAGCAGGCCTCGGACCAGTGGGCCTTTTACCAGTCAAAAGTTCTGCGGGAGCATCTCTATAAATCGAACAGCCTGCTGATCGAGGCGAACCTTCTTGAGCGGGGCGCGGTCATGAAGCCGGAGGCAAAAAAGAAGTATGAGACTATGCTCAAGGACATGCGTGCGGAAGAATCGCGATATAGCGAGGAGAAGAAAAATGTAGAAGAAGAGGCCAAACATCTCGAAGCTGAGCGGGACAAGGACCTCCGCAAGGACCCCTATTTCGACTATGCCGAGGTCTTGCTGCAGATATCCATTGTCATGGCATCGATCTCGATCCTGGCTGTCTCTCGCCAGCTATTTTATTTCGCGATTGCTTCCGCATCACTCGGCACGGTCCTGATGCTGAACGGGTATCTGTTGCTCTTTCAGGCGCCGTTTTTTCGTTAAACGACCATTAACCGCAAAGCAATCAGTTCTTCCTGAAGGTGTGGTGTTTCCAGTCTTAGCAATAGTCAACACTACATCTAGAACGTTTGCAGCGCATACCCAAAAAAATACCCCGATTATTTTCTTTACAGCAAAGTCAGTTTCGTACTAAAATCACACCACTTACATCTTGATCATTTCTCAGGATGATATTCTGGGAACAAAGGAAAAGGAGATAATATGCGTTATTTTATTCCATGCTTTATTCTTACATTAATAGCAGTACATGCGTTTGCTCAAGATGCCAATAAACAGAAAACACCATTCGAGCAATGCAATGCCGCATGCTTAACCTTACCGGATCCCTCTGCCAACTTCAATCAAACTCATCATATCGATGAACAGGCCATGCTTAATAGAAAAAAATGCTTCGACAATTGCAAGCAACAGCGCGCCGAGGAGAACAGAAAACAAGTACAGGCAGAGCAAGACATAAGGGATAAAGCCGAGCAGGAGGATCGTGCGGCAAGAGAAAAGGCAGCACTGGCATCTGAGCAAGATGCAGAAAAAGAGCAACAGAGGCAGCAAAAAGAAGAATCTGATAAATGGGCAAAAATCATTGGAGAAAAAACACTCAAGCTTTGCAACCATTCAGTATATTCTACTCAGCAGTTGTTAGCTGAAAATCCCTATGATGTAGGCGGTAAGTGTTATTTGTTGAGCACATTTTCAGCGTCCAACATTCAAATTCTCAGCCGTTCTATAGGATTAATAATGTATCAAGACCAAGTTGTCTATGCAGACTTCAGTAAACAATCTGCCCCTGTACATGGACAATCGAGAGCATTTGTAGTCAAGGGAGATTCAAAGCCGTTTAAATATAAGTCCGCATCCGGTGGTGCAGTTACCGCAATCAAGGTGCATGTCCTGAAAGAAATAACAGATGAATCGGAGTCTATCATCTGGTAGCTCTGCCGATTCATGGAGATTCAGGAGCAGAAATAAAACGATAGCAGGCACTAGGGGCTAGGGTAGCTTCCGAAGATCAGGATATCCAACCGGCCTTCCCCAGAATTAAACATATGAAGAAAGCGACCGCAGTTTTTATAATGGTGCTAGTACACCGTAAACGTAGTTCTTGATGTAGTTGCGCCCTTTTTTCTCGTCATCCCAGCACGATTTTAGGCGGAATGACAGCGCGAAACCATCAGCAATTAAGTTGACGGCGTACTAGTAATCCTGTGTGGTTTCTTCTTCCGGAATCGCTGACTATTCTGTCTTGAGCGGCATTTTAGGTTCTCAATTTTCAAATAGGTCTGCGATTTCATCAGCCATTTCCACACTACCGTATAGTCGCGCTAATAATATATCACTTGTCATATCAATGCTTAAAAAGTAGCCCAACCTGCGCCTACAGCGACGCGCCAAGGCGGCGCGTCAGGAGCGCGTTAACCTATGAGGAAAGTCTATGAATATTTGGCGCTTAATTGCCCATCATGAAAATGCCCCAGAAGCAATTGAAGTGATGAAGGTTTCCGATCGAATAGCGATTGGTTGGTCTGCGATTGGAGACTTAAATAAGTTGTGTCCGAATAATCAGTCAGAAATAACAAAAATTATAACTAAAGAGTACAATGATCTTGATAACGCAAACTTGGGAGGGCCAAGCCTCTGGAATCTTTACTCAAGAATGAATGTTGGTGATTTTGTTATCTTAAACGCAAACGGAAAAAGAAAATGTGTCTTTGAAGTAACAGGCCCATACATCTTTGATCGGGGTAAAGGTAATATTTTAGGCTACTCACATCAGAGGCCCGCTTGCTTAACCGATATCGACCCAGAAGAACTCTGGAATAAATCTGGCTCGGCTGTCGCTGAGGGGCAGAACATACGGTGGACTTTGGCTGCCTGTTTTATTTCAGAAAAGGCTAAAAAAGCAATTTACACCGAAGGTGCTCGTCTTTCTGTTATTTCAACAGCAATAGAGCGCAACCCGTTCGCGCGCAAAAAATGTCTTGATCACTATGGATATAAATGCACCATCTGTACTTATGATTTTGAAGAAAACTTCGGGGCGCTAGGTGAAGGTTTTATTCATGTCCACCACCATGTGGACATAGCGACCAAAAACGCGATTCATAAAGTCGACCCTATAAAAGATCTGATTCCTCTTTGCCCTAATTGTCACGCAATGGCTCACCGAAAAAAACCGGCCATTGCAGTAAGGATACTAAAAGATATTTATGCTAAAAACACCAAGGCTTAACAATACCCTCTAGCGGAAGCGTGCGTTTAGCAAATATCAATGCAGGATGTATTCAGAAAGTGACTTGTCGGTCGAGACTGACGCACAAAAGGAGCGCGTCTTTCCTCCGTGTTATAGCGGGATAAGTTCTTCCCATTGCTCTGTTTATCATCTCTGAGGAGCCATATCAGACTCGAACAAATGGCGTAGTACAACTGGAATATGTTAGAATCTCAATCTATCAAAGCTGCGACTTTGTAGGTGTTAACTGCAAAAATTAGACACATGATCCTGTCCTAAAAATAAACCCTTCGATGCAGGCAACATTTTTCCCACACCGTCTCTTCCTGTTGCAAAACCAATCTATCCGAAAAATTTTAAGGCGTCAGTGCGCAGGACCGCGGTGGATGATCAGCAGGATTAAGAGGATGAGAATGGCGAGAGGGACCGCTATCGCCAGCGCGATCCAGAGCGCTTTCTTCCAGCCTTGCTTCCCAAACACCGGCTCCTGAAGCCGGTCGCACCTGTTGGTAAGCTGCACGGAAGCCGGTGCGTCCAGCTCCGCCTTCATTGCAGCGGCTGTTTGATACCGTTTTCTGGGATCGCGCTCCATGGCGTGGAGAATGATCTCCTCGATCTGCGGAGAGACCCTGGGATTGCGTTTCCGCGGGGCAACAGGGTCGCCGTGGACGCGGGCGTTCATGATCACGAGGGGGTTGTCGGTCTCGCACTGGAACGGCGGCACACCCACGACCATTTCATACAGCATGGCGCCGAGGCTGTAAATGTCGGTCCGCTCGTCACCGCGCTTTCCCTTCACCTGCTCGGGGGCCATATAATCGGGCGTGCCCACGGCCGGTGTGAATCCTGCAAAGGTCATCCGCCTGCCCCCTGCTTTGGCAATGCCGAAGTCCATGATCCGGATCGTGCCGTCGTTGCAGAGCATGATATTCTGGGGCTTCAGGTCCCGGTGGACCACGCCCTGCTCGTGCATGTACGCGAGCGCCTCGCACACACGGGAGGCGAGCTTGATCGCGTCCTTTTCCGGCATGGGGCTGACGCTGGTCAAAAGATGCGAGAGCGTATATCCCCGGAGATACTCGGTCACGATATACGGCCTCGTGCGAAGTTCCTCGGGCACGGGATAAAATTTCAGGATGTAGGGATGGTGCAACTGGCGCCCGATCTCCTCTTCGCGAAGGAACCGCGAGTAAAAACCGGGGTCGCTTTCATATTGGATAAGCGGCACTTTGATGGCCACGAACAGCTTGGTCTCCAGGTCTGTTGCCTTGAAGATGGTGGCCATGCCGCTCCGGGAAATGGTTTCGAGGATCTGAAAACGATTGTCCAGGACCTGTCCCGGTTTAACTTCGTAGCGTCTCGTCGGGTCCGCTGTTTCCTGGTACATGGCCACGCCGCGGTATAACGCTACCTTCTCGACCTCGTTGATCTGCACGACCTGGGCCGAAAGGTTATCGTCAGTACCGCGCTGTTCCGCCAGGGCCACAAGTTGTCGGCAGGCCTGGGCCGGTGAAAGACGGGACACTATCTCGGCAATCTCGCTGTCCGCCACGTGTGCGTACAACCCGTCGGAGCACAAGACGACCTTGTCGCCTTTGAACACCGTGGCAGTCTCCACGTCCACGCGGATCACGGGCTCAGCCCCCACGCTTCGCGTCAGAACGGAGCGTTTGTCGCTGGTCTTGGCCTCCTGTTCGGAGATGAGCCCGAACTTCTGCTGCATGCCGGTGTAAGTATGGTCAGTGGACAGCTGCTTGATCGTGGCCTTCCTGACGAGATAGACGCGCGAATCCCCGACGTTGCCCACCGTGATCTCGTTGTTGCGCAGCACGACCACGGCCAGGGTCGTGGCCATGCGGGCCTTGCCGTGCTCCTCCATGCCCTTATCGTAGACCGCAAGATTTGCCGCATTGAACATCTGCGTGATGAGCTGCTGCGGGCTCTGCTCCCCGCGGGCCTCCTGGAAGGTCTTGAGGGCGGTCTCCACCGCCAGGCGGCTCGCCACCTCGCCGCGGTCCATGCCGCCCACGCCGTCAGCCAGGATCGCGACGGCACCACGGCTGCGTTTCTCTTCCAGCGTCTGAGGCTGCCAGGAGCCGACGTAATCCTCGTTGTTCTCGCGGGCCGGTCCGGGTGAGGAAAGTTCTGCGTAGCTTAAATCCATAGTTTAGGCTCTTGCTTATATTTAGTGTCATTCCGGCTTGCCCGGAATCCTTCTTTTTAGAATTGCCTACGGCAACACGATTCCGGACAAGCCAGACTTTATGATTAAAAGGCAAGTCTACCTTAAGGTATATTTGAGTCTAGACGGACACAAATAAAACCGAAAGGAGACTTGCCATGAACAACATTAGCAAACTCGATTTCACAGGTCAACATCTTTACATCGGCATGGACGTTCATAAGAAAAGTTGGAGCATCTGCATCTTGACAGATAAGTTTGAACATAAGACCTTTACCCAACCGCCGGATGTCGGCATACTTGTCGATTATCTGAAGCGCAATTTCCCTGGCGCGACGTATCATGCTGTCTACGAGGCGGGTTTCTCAGGCTTCTGGACGCATGATCGTCTGAGTGAACTGGGTGTTGACTGCATCGTTACAAATCCGGCCGACGTCCCCACGAAGGACAAGGAGCGAGCAGGCAAAACCGACCGGGTCGATTGCCGCAAACTTGCCCATTGTCTCAGAAGCAACCAACTTGACGGGATATATGTCCCTTCACGGACCGCTGTCGAGGACCGCAGTTTGCTTAGGACCCGTCGCAGTATGGTCAAGAAGCAGACCCGTTGCAAAAACCAGATAAAGTCCCTGCTCGCTTTTTACGGCATTCATATACCCGAGGAACTTGCTGAAAGCCGCTGGTCCAGAAAATTCATCAACTGGATCGATGAAATCCGCATGGAGAGGGCCAGCGGGAATTATTCTCTCAAGGCGTATCTCGACGAACTGAACCATATCCGCCGGATACTTGCCGAGTTGAACCGGAACATTCTGGCCCTTTCCCGCACTGATGACTACCGGGTCAACGTCTTGCTGTTAAGGACCGTGCCGGGGATCAGCACGCTGACTGCCATGACACTCCTAACGGAACTGAACAGCATGAGTCGTTTTTCGTCGCTCGATAAGCTGGCGAGCTATGTCGGCCTTATCCCCAACACGAACTCCAGCGGTGAAAAGAACAACACCACCGGCATCACCAACAGACGCAATCCTTCGCTACGGGGCATATTGATTGAAAGTGCTTGGGTCGCTGCCCGTAAAGACCCGACGCTGATAATGGCATTCGATAAGCTTAGTAAGCATATGACTAATACAAAGGCCATCGTTCATATAGCGCGAAAGCTTCTAAATCGCATCCGGTACGTCTTGAAGAACCAGCATGAGTACGTACTGGCGGTAGTACAATAAAAAGCCGGATTGTTTTATGGAGGTCAATCTCAATAACTTGTTTATCTGTGGGTAACGCTATGTCATTCCTGCAGCGGATCTCAGGATCGTGTCTGCTTTAGCTAGACTGCGAACCCACGCCTTTAAAACATAATCTAAGAAATGCAGCCTTCCTCCATGCGAAGAAGTGTCTGCTTATAGAAGATTGGTTTTGAAGATTGAGCTCTGCCATAAAACAAATCCAGAAAGAGTCCGTCTGCCACCAAAAGAAGACTTGACTTTTAACATAGAGGAATGACACCTGAAAAAAGTCTCTCAAGTTCTGCTGCATCTTAACATGTATTCCACTGAATGAAAAGGAGGTGATGAAAAAAGGACGGCCACCCTGCGGATGACCGTCCATTGTATCAGATATGCATTTGCGTTGTTTACGAGAGAGAATGCGCCGGTTTGCTCGTGAGCAGGATCTCCTTGCCCTTTGCCTTGCTGCTTCTGAGGAAGTAGATAGCACCGTAGATGCCCCACAGTGCGCAAATGCCGAGCGCGATGTACGGTTCCTTCCAGCTCATGCCGGCGACCGTGAACGGCCCGACCAGGTAGAAGAGCATGATCGCGAGGTTCGCCAGGAGCCCGAGGACCGGGATGACCACGTGCTTGATCCCGTTGAAGCTGTGGTGCTCTTTGAAAGCCACCATCGCGATCCAGCAGGTGATCATGTACAGGAGGAACGTGCCGAAGTTGCTGATCAACGTCATGATGACGAGCGTGTTCGGCATCGCCGCATAGGTCGCCGGCTCGAAGATGCCGAAGCTGTACCAGATGTTGTGTTTATCGAGCGCGGCAGGCGTGGTGCCTCCGAGATACACTGTCACCGTGATAATCCCGATAATGGCTGAGATAACAGCCAAAATCCAGATTGCGCGATGAGGCGATGCGTGCTTGCCATGAAGCATGCCGAAGTGCGAAGGCACTTCCTCGTCGCGGCCCATGGCATAGGTGACGCGAGCGCCGGTCGAGAGGCACGAGAGCGTGGTGCCGATCAGGGCCAGGAACACCGTAAAGGCCTGGACCAGCATGAAGGCCTTGCCTGCCGCGTAGCTCCCGAAGAGCCACGTGCCCGCGAGGACCATCATGTCGCCGAGCGGCGCGCCCGAGGCCCCGGCATTCGGCATGGTGTAGCCGTTATTCAGCATGTAGTTCGCGGCAAAATACTCGATCAGGTAGCAAACCGCGCCCTGGATGGCAAGAGACAGAAGCACGGCCCGGGGAACGTCCCTTTTCGGGTTCTTAGCCTCAGGCGCCATCGAGGTGATGGATTCGAAACCCACCAGGATCAGGATCGCGATGGCCGCCTGAATGAAGATGAAGTTGAACCCGTGCAGACCTACGACGGATGCGGCGTCCTTGTGGTAGTTGAACGTCGGATTCCCCTTGTCGTCCTTAGTGATTGCGCCGTCGGTATAGTCGACGGTGAACGGAGCCGCGAGCTTCGGATCGGTCACCGCCTTGCCGTCCTTGTCAGCTGGCACGGGATTGCCGTCTTTATCCTGCGCATCAGCCATCTGGTAGACCGGCTTGCCGTCCTTGTCCATGGTGGGCTTACCGGCTGCGTCCAATACCGGGACCGGGACGCCCTTGTCGTCCTTCTGGACCACTTGAGCGACCTGGTAGTTTATCGCGACACCGTTGGAAAGATGGTACCCGGTCGCACCCTGCGGATGCTGGACCCGGTAACCGATGGCAATCACGGAGAAGACGAGGAGCGCCGAGATCTGGACGATATTTATCGCTATGTTGACGGTAGTCGTCCCGGTAACGCCGCGGTACGCGATGTACGCCACGCCGAGCGCGAACACCGTGCAGAAGAGGATCATGAACAGCGGGCTGTCATAGATGCCGCTGAAGGTGTCCGGGAAAAAAATGCTCATCAAATAGCTGCCCAGAAGCGCGGTAACGCCGACCATGACCCCGGGATACACCCAATAATACAAGTGGCTCGCCCAGCCGGTGATGAACTTGGCGATCCGGGCGAACTTGTACGCATGGGTCTTTGAAAGATACGCCTGTTCAGCGTACAGGTACGATGAGCCGGGACCGGGATACAGCTTTGCCAGCTCCGCGTAGCTGATCGCCGTGGCAAAGCACAGGAGCAGCGCGAAGAAAATGCCCGCCCACATGGATATGCCCGCCATCGGCGCGCCGTACAACGATTGCATTTGAAAGGTCAGCCACAGGAACGCGCCGGGTGCAATCAGGGCCATTGCGTTCATGGTGAGACCTGTTAATCCTAATGTTCCTCTGGTTACAGGTTGTTCGTTTGCCATGGTATTCTCCTTACGTAGAGTACCTGATGTAACAGGTATCTTTGTTAATCCTGCTTTGTTCATTCCTAATTCTTCATTTCTAATTCCTAATTATTTTTTCCCTACCATCTATACATCGCGCCGAGCGCGATTGTGTCCTGCGATTTCTTCGTCTTATTGTCGAATGACTGCTTGTCCGAACTGTCATGGCGGTATTCAGGCATCAGCACCAGCCCGCCGCTCAGTTTGATTGTAGGGGTCAGCGTCACTTCGGTCAATTTCTGGGCCGTAAGGGTCCTGACGCCGTCCTTGTCGTCGAAGTACTCACCCCGAAGCGCCAGACTGTAGGTGTCAGTAAAGTCATACTTCGCGATGGCGGACACGCCGGACCACTCCGCGGTGCCGCCGGTTGTCGACAGATGCTGCTCCTGGCCGTTGTCGTAGTTCAAGATGATCGAAAGCGGCTTGATCGGCGTGATCGTCGCAATAAGATCGAGAAGCGACCGATTGTCACGGGTATTATTGGTCTCCTCAGGGCCGGTCAAATAATTCACGTAGCCTGAGATCTTGTCATTCGGCGTCAAGTTGACGGAGATGCCCACGGACTTGCCGTTGTTATTGTCGTTCATGTTGTCCCAGCCGTTCACTACGAAAAGGGCCGCGTTTACCTTGTCGTTGAACGTGTAGCTCCCCTTCACGCCGGTGTGGGTCAGCGGTTCAGCCCAGGTGAACAGGAACGAGCGGGAGTAGTTGGGATTGTCGATCGCTTCCATTACTTCTGCGCCGATGAAGGTGCCCATTTTGCCGGCATCAACTCGAAGTCCCTTGCCGATTGGGGCAATATAGCTTACATAGGCCTCGGTAACGTCGATGGAATCCGGTGTCGGGGCGCCTAAACCCGCTGCGTTTATTATCTGCGCCGTGTTCCCTGCGGAGATTTTCACCTTGTATCCGATCACACCCGCTGCGGGGTCTTTCGCAAAACCCAGTTCCAGAAGATCGAGACCGAAGCTGTTCGCCTTTGTATCGAAAGCGCGCAGATCATTTATCTGCCCGATACTTGCATTGCCGTTGTACGTGTACCCGCTCTGAAGATAGATGCTCATTCCGAGCGCCTTTTTGATATCGTCTGCGCTCACCAGCGGTGCTGCCGGCTTCGCATCTTCTGCGAAAACCGGTACTGCAAATGCTGCGGTGACCGCAAGAAGTGCGGTGCACGTAATGCTGAGAATCTTTTTCATACTCCCTCCCTATTAGACGTCGATTGCTGCCCGATTTTTCAGCGGGCGCGGTGTTTTGTGAAAGCCTCCGGAGCTTTCGTAAATTCTCTTCCTGATCAACTTCTTTGCAGTGACAATTTGCAAGGCACATGCCACGCCGGGATGTCGTGGATATTTTTAATCACTGAATTGATTTCTTGCGCTATTTTTTGCATTCATCCGGTTGCTCTTCGGGAAAGCATAAAGATCGTGCGTTGATTTTGTAAGCATATGATGAAAATGTAGTCAGATGCGATGAGTGGACGTTGCTCGTCAAATCGTCCGGATCATTACTGGATTGTCCGGCCCAGATAAAGTCCGCAAATGAGCGAACTCCAGGCAATGATCGTCACGTACGAGGCGATCTTCCCCTTGTCGAAATCAGCCGTTCTCGTGATCAGAAACGATATGAAGAACGTAAGAATGGAAAAAAACAACACACCGAATATCAGCATGGAACTCATCTCCTTCCTCCTCGGGGAAAAGAAACAAAAAACCGAATCCTGCCATAGGGCTAGCCGCTCCCGCAGACCTCGCACTGTTCGTTCCTGGGGACTTTTACCTTCCTGAAATCCATGTCCAGCGTATTGAACACCAGCATTTCCGAGAGCAGCGGTTTCCCGTAACCGGTGAGCAGCTTGATCGCTTCGAGGGCCATCATGCACCCCAGCATGCCGGAGACGGCGCCGAGCACCGGGAACCCCAGTTCCTCCCACGACGCATCGTCCTCCGGATAGACGCAGTGGACACAGGACGCGACCTTCGGAATGACGTTAAAGAGGTATCCTTCCATCCCGTTCATGGCGGCCTCCACCATGGGAATGACCTTCTCGATGCAGGCCCGGTTCAAAATCCTTCTTTCCTCGAAATTCGGACGGGCGGACAAGGCTATCTGCGCCGTGCGAAGCAGGGTCTGAACATTTTTGGCAGTGACGCGTTCGTCGAAAACCTCAATCTCCACATCAGGGTTCATTTCCCGGATGGTCTTTTTCGCCTGGAGGACCCTGCTTTTGCCGATGTTGCCGTGCTTCATCAGGATCTGCCGGTTCATATTGGACGGCGTCAGGTTCCCGGCGTGCACCAGGATCAGCCTGCCGATCCCCGCTGCCGCGAGGTAGAGAGCTGCAGTCCCGCCTAAGCCCCCGACCCCGGCGACAAGGGCCGTGGAGTTCATGAGCCATTGCTGATGTTCCGGTGTGAAGCCGCGAAGCATCAATTGCCTGCGATACCGCTCGCGTTCAGTATGGGTAAGCTGTTTTTCCATGGATTAACGGTCCGGCCTTTTCTCCGCGCCACTGCGTCTCCGCGGTGAACGCTTTTTCAACTTTTAACGGCTGAAACTTCAAAAGGGATCCCAGTAAAAACCTTTAATCCTAAAAAGAGCATTTAACCACGGATGAACACAGATAAACACGGATATTTCAAAATCTTCAGGAGAAAACAGGTATCACCTTCCGGGTGAGGTTCCACTTCTCTGGAAGTTTTTGTTTTTTTGGTTTTAACCGTGTTCATCCGTGGTTCCAACTGCCGTTTTTAGGTTAATAAACCGATTCGGTATATTCCTCACCGATGCGGGTCATGAGCACTTCAAGCTCCATGTCCTTGTCCTCCCCGAGGATGCCGCAAGCATCGGCGCGGCACTGTTTGCAGTGCGTCATCTGCTTGATGAAGGGCCTGCACTGCAAGCGCATCTTGTTGAGTTCGGCGTGTGACGGCCGCACGAAATGGGCAAACTCCGCCTGCGGGATGAGCGGAATGATGTTCATGATGTCCGCGCCGAGTTTCCCGGCCCGTTCTGCAATGAGCGGCAGTTCAGCCTCATTCACCCCGGGGATGAACACGGTGTTCACCTTGACGATAAGACCCTCCTCAACGGCGGCGGCAAGTCCTTTCCACTGGTTCGCCAGGAGCAGCTCCGCGGCCTCTCGTCCGGTATGCCGCCGCCCCTGGTAGATGATCCAGGAATAAATTTGTTCCGCTGTTACTGGAGAAACCGCGTTGATCGTGACGGTCAGGCTCCGCACACCTGATGCGATGAGCTGCTCCAGCCGGTCGGGAAGCAACAAACCGTTCGTGGAAACGCAGAGCGTGAGATCCGGATATTCGTAGTGAATGTGCCTGAGCACGACGAAGGTAGGCGCGTTCACGAGCGGGTCGCCGGGGCCCGCGATCCCGACCACGCTCAAGCGGTCGCTCCGCTCAATGAGCGCCCGTGTGCGATCAAGGGCTTCATCGGGCGTAAGGACCCGGCTGGTGATCCCGGGCCGGCATTCATTGGCGCAATCGAATTTTCTTATGCAGTAGCGGCACTGGATATTGCATGCCGGCGCAACGGGCAGATGGGCCCTCCCGAACTTGTCATGGGCCTCTTCGGAAAAACAAGGATGTACCTTGATAAAGTCTTTGTTGGCACGTGCCGGATTGTTCATGGTTTCCTCCGTGTTGTCTTACCCGTAACGATAGCAATATCATTGCCAGGGAGAATACGCGGAGAATTGAGGAGTTACGAAGGTGGAAGAGAATACAGGAAAAGAAAAAAGAGGCACTTGCACAGATTATGGGCAGTTTATTGTAGTCTACGGTAGGTTGTTCATGAGTTGTACGATTTGATTGGTATTATAATAAGGAGGCTACGACTTTTTTCCCACCCCGGCAAGCTGAGGGCCGGGTGAAAGCTTCCATGCGACTCTTGGTCATTATCGGAATTCAGAGGGAACGACGTGGTGCTGTCAACGGGCGTTTCACGCGCGACTTGGGCCTTTTTTGCGCGGGCGATATTCTGTGGCTGGACAATTTACGTGGTCAATGTGGCGGGGCGGGCATTCTCCGCCCGATCCTCTTCGAATGTCTTGCTGAAATCGTACTTGAGATCGGGACATGGTCCGATTCGGGACGCTCCACTCGAATTTAAATCCGGCAGGCTTACCGCCCGGAGCGGAGCATTTGAGGTTATCAGAACAGCCAGACCCTGTATTTGCCTGTCTAAATACTTCTCTCGTATCCGCAGAAGGGGCACCTCCAGGCCTTCTCCTCCGCGTGCCAATTCATTTTTTTACGGCAGGATGGGCAAGGCTTTTTTTTGGACGATGGTTGGCTATGGGACGGTGATGATCTCTTTTTTGGTTCCTGGTATTCATCGAAAGGCAGGTCTGCCAAAGGGATGGCAAAGGACGGAGAAGCCGGAGCGGGTTTAGGTTCGTTAGCCTGTTCACTTTTCTCTTCGCTTTTATCCTGAACGGCACCCTCTTCCGATTCCTCGAATGCGCAGGAAAAACAGATCCACTTTTTCTCATTAATGTAGAAGTCCATTCGCCCCCCGCACATGGGGCATTTTTTCTGCCATTCCGTATCCTGCAGCGCAGAAGGCTCAGGGATCTCGTTTTTCCGCTCCTCGACTTTTTTCCCCTCTTTTAATTCTTCGTATGCGCAGGAATAACACCTCCACGTCCTCTCACTGCTGTAGAAGTCCATTCGCCCCCCGCACATAGGGCATCTTTTCTGCAGCTCTGTGTCCTGCGGCGCAGAAGACTCAAGGATTTCGCTTTTCTGCCCGCCGCCTCGCTTTTCCTGGCTGGGAATATCAGTTTTAATAGAATCCCTGGGCAGGCTTGGCTGAGAGGCGGCGCTTTCAGCAGTAACTTCCGCGACTTTCTTATTGATATAGGTTATCTCTGACGTAATATCTTTGAAGAGTTCTCCCACTGCCTTCGAGACGAGTTCCATATCCTTTTCCCGTATCGCCATGCCCTTGAGGATCTCTTTTTCTTCACTTTCAAGCCGCCCAATTCTTTCCCGTAGTTTCGATATCTCTTCTCTCATCTCCCGCGATTTGGCTTCCATGACCTTAAGATCGTCGCGCCAGCCGAAGGGGGCACTCAATAAGCCCTTCTCAAGTATTTTAAGCTCCTCAAGCTGATTGCTAACGGCCTTAACGATATCTTGTCGGCTTACCTTCGAAGTCGTCGACAACGCCTTGATAGCGGCATTATAACGCTGCTTCTCTTCAGGAATGATTTCCCGGAACGATTCCACGAGCCCACGGAATTTTCCGAATAAGGTATCTTCACTTTCAATTACTTTTTTTATTTCATCGTGCAGACGGTGGATTGTGGATGACAGCTCTTCGCCGCCCTTTGATTTCACAAAGAGATCGGCAGCTATCCGGGAAAGGATTTCGTTCTTGTTTTTCTCTTCAGCGCCCATTCATTTTCTCGTTTTTAAAGCCCACTTTGCTTATTCTCGTTGTGCCGTGGATATGATAACATGCGTTACAGGCGGGGTCAATGCTTTAAAGAAAAACTCGGCGGGTCCATTGAAATTCGATACGTTATCGAAAAAAAACTATTACGCATAAATGAAATATCCTTTGCCGCCTCTCATTTCACAGAAACCGCAAAAACATTTGGGCACTCCGTCCCGGATGTTTTGCGCCGTTCTGTTCACTTGAGGTCGATCCGGCGCCTTTGGGCCAGATACCCCCCGGCCATCCCGGCCGGAAGCATACCAACGAACCCTGCGATGTCGAACCATACCGGGATGCCGCCTTCCCGGAAGATCAGCGCAACAATCATTCCGAGGGCAGCGACCAGCACTCCGTGCAGGACCTCCGCCCGGCCCGCCATTCTGCCGGCGACGTACCCGCCCAGTACGGTGCAGCTCAGGCCGAGGATGAGTCCCAGCAGCAGGCCGCCCATGGTCTTCATCCGTGTCAAGACCTCTCCCTCGGAAAGGCCTGTTGATACCAGCGCGCCCGCCAGGATCGTCATTAAGAGCAATGTCGCTGCGTTGTCCACGACGGCCCCCACAATGACGGCCTTGAACTTGATATCGGAAAATTTAGGCATAGGCCTTTCCGTCCTCGGTCGACAGGTTGGGCAAAAAGACTAACCTTAAACACCCGCCTTGTCAACATTCCAAGCTTAACAGATATTCTTTTGCAGTCGTGGCATTATATCAAAACCCAACCGAGCTGTCACATAAATAGGCAGGTTCCTGCATTGCTGTAATCATTTCGAACTATGTGGATCATTAAAGGGAACAGGGTGAGGGCAAAGTGCGGCATTTGTGAGATGCATGAATGGAGCGCTTCCCGCTTCCGGATGGGGGTAAACAGTGGCGTTGCCTCGAATGCCTAAACTGTCTAAGCGACAGGCGGACGTAATAACATCAATCCAGGGTTAGACGATTAAAACATTTTTCTCATGCAGGTTAGACGAGTGGAGATCCATCTTTGGGATGAATAAAAATCCAGGGCAGGTTGATTATCAAGGTCGGCCAGAAGTTGCAGCCTTTTAAGCCGTACTTTTTTGCTCCAGTCAACGATTCCCGCGATCAGGAGCGTGCCGACGCCCCTTCGGCGATGTTCCTTGCCCACGATCACATCTTCAATGAGGCCGACCCGGCCGCCTTCGGCCGTGGAGATGAGCGTCTGGATTGTTGCCATGCCGATGACCGTCCCGTTGTTGATTGCGACGAGGACGAGCGTTTTCCCGGGTAGATCGGCGACGAGCGCACGAAGGCCCTGCACCTGCTTCTCCCTATTGGAAGTAAAGTCAGATTCGATGGTGAAGAGCGCGGACAGCAGTTCGCTCATCCGAGGGATGTCACCCGGTTGTGCGGGACGAATAGCAATGTTTTTGTCCACTGCAGACAAATTGACTCCGAAAGCCCCCTCACTTCTACCCTCTCCCAGGAGGGATTGAGGGAGGGTGAATCAAAACTATTACAACGTCACATGGACATGACATTTCTTCGTGCACGTGCGTGCGCAGGCTTCACATCCGATACAGTTCTCGGGCCGGGCAACGGACATGACCTTGTTTCCCATATCGTCGCCGTACTCGTCCTCGCCTTCAAACGGTTTTTCGATAAGCTCGAGCACATCGAAGCCGCAGACCTTGTAACAACGGCCGCAGCCTATGCACTTGTCGACCTCGATCGAATTGACAAACTTCGGTGTCCAGGGCTTGCCGCCCCGGGTGGTTCCGGTAATGGGGGACATGATAAACCTCCAAATGCTGGGTCCAGGGGACTGGGTCCGGGGGCCAGGATTGAGAAACTGCCTGGGTCCTGACTACTGGACCCTGTACCCTGCCTTTACGAAATCGCCTCTCCGTTCTTCTCGCCGGTCCTGACGCGCAACGCGCCTTCAATGGGCGACACGAAGATCTTACCGTCCCCGGCTTTGCCGGTGTAGTTGATTTTGATGATGGACTTGACCACCGTGGTCACGACATCATCAGGGACAACGATGGTAAGCAGCCGTTTCGGCACAAAAAGCGCCACCTTCGGAAGCGTGTGGTCGAGTGCATAGGTGGATGGCGTGGACTTCAGCTTCACTGCCGTGCAGAAGCTGTCCGGCATTTCCGAATCCATCTCGGCGCACATGGCGCCCCGCTGGCGTCCCCGCCCTTCCACGCTCTGGATCGTGAGCGACGGATAACCGAGATCATCGAGAACTTTTTTTGTTTCCGGGAGTTTGTCCCGGCGTATGATGGCGGTGATTTCTTTCATAACAAGGTCTCCTTGTGCATCAATCATGGGAACCACGGGGGCTTCGTTCGCACAGGCTTTGCCGCACGGGTAAATTCTTAATAATTCCATCTGTGCGGCAATGCCGCACCCGTGTCCATCTGTGGTTAAAAATTACAGCCCTGCTTCGCCGGTCCTGACCGTGTACGCGCTCTCTACAGGGCTGATGAATATTTTCCCATCACCGATAAACCCTGTCCTCGCCTTGTCCTGGATCACCTTCATTACCTTGTCCAGGTCCTTGTCGTCGATCACCGTCATGATGAGCACCTTCGGCAGTTCGTCATAATGCACCGGACCGACCGTCAGTCCTTTCTGTTTGCCTCTGCCGAACACCGGCACCTTGGTAAGCGACGGAAAACCCGCGCCCTCCAGCGCCAGCACCACTTCCTGCTCTTTTTCCGGACGAATAAATGCTCTGATCATCTTCATGGTATTTCCTCCTTGTACTCTGAACTCTGTACTTTGTACGCTGAACTATTGTTTATTCATCGCCTTCCGAAGCCACGGCGGAGGCGATTGCCTGATCGTTTGGCCAAGCTGCTGGAGAGCGCTCTCGATCGAAATGGCTTCCTTCACTTTCATGGGCATGATGCCCTTTTTCACCAGCCGCGCTGCCGACGGCCCGCCGATCTCCGTAAGATAGATAAGTTTGCAGTCAGCGAGGCGGTCGACTTTGCTCTGGACGGCAGTATCGTGCAGCGGTCCCCTGTCTTTCGTGTCCGTTACAGACTTGTCCATGCCGTCGCTGAACTTCCGCATCTCGACAAAATGGAATTCGCTGTCCGTAAACTCGTAGATCGCGAACATCCCCGCCCTCCCGAAATGCTCGTCCACATTTTTCCCGTCGATTGTTGCGAAAGCCACTTTCATATCTACCTCCAAAGGAGTTCCTTGCTCCCTGCCCCTTGCCCCCGCTGCATCACTTCTTCATCAACAGATTCGCCATCTCATTTATCATCGTTAGCGTCCCCCGGTAACCGATCGTGACCTTTGATGTATAGCCGAACGTTTTGTACACCGGGAACCCCATTTCATAAAGCGGCGTGTTGAGCCGTTTTGCCGCGCTCTCCGCATGGGAGTTTGAGATAAGCGCGTCGAATTCACCGGTGATGGAGAACAGATCATTGATCTGCACTTCCTGCGCACGGATTCGGTCCGCAGCATCGGAAAGCGTGGGTATCACCGCCAGGTCTGTTGCGGCCCCCATTTCATCAAGCCACTTCGTGGTCTGGATTGCAAGGTCAGGCTCGAGGGCGATGCATATTTTTTTACCTCCGAAAAAGAAGTGCGCGTCCCGCATGGCGTCCACCAGGACCTTGCGCTGTCGTTCGTACCGGGAGGGCACAGGCTTCCCGCTCACTTCCGCGAGCGTTTGCATCAGTCGGTCCGAATCCGCGAGGCCGGCAACGCTGTCGAACATGCGGTACTGGGTGCCGGATTTCCGGTGCAGCAGTTTAGCCGCAGGCTCCATACTCATTCCCAGGCCTAGCGTGAACGTTGCGTCGGCCATGGCCGATAGTTCCTCCACAGTCGTCCCGCCGACTGCCAGGGGAGAAAAAACCTGTCTGCTCCCATCGAGGGCGGACAGGTCAGGAAGCATAATCACTCTCAGGCCGAAGGACTCGGCAATCTCCGTGATCTCGGTGAAATCAGCCGGCGTGAGGTGCGATCCTGCGATGATATTGATTCTTTTCTTTTCATTACCAATCATTCCCTCGACCCTCGGAGAAGCGGGCAGGGCACATTCCACAATCGACCCGACAACCGCCTCTACCGCCCGTGCGTACCCGGACTCCAGCCCGCCGTCATAGTCCGGTGTCGGGATATGGAGTACCTTGATCCCCGGCCCCTGATCTTTGACCCGCTTCGTTGCCGCCGCAACGTCATCCCCTTTTACTTCGGACAATCCCGATGTAAGGACCCCGACGAGCGAGGGATTGTTTTTTGCAATAAACTCTTCTATGGTCTTGGTCAGCTTTTCTTCGCTCCCCATGACCACGTCTTCAACAAAAAGCCTGCTCGTCGCGAGTGCGATAGGTTCGCGGAAGTGCTTGGTCAGGAGCACCTTGCCCAGGAAGGTACAGCCTTGGGCCCCGTGAATGATCGGCAAAGCCCTGTCCACGCCCTGAAGCGCTATGGCCGCACCGATCGACGGGGAATGCTTGAGGGGATTGATTCTCAGTTCAGAGTTCAGAGTTCGGAAAGCGGAGCGCTTGCACGTTTGTTTTGATGCAGACTCTTCCTTTCCCGAACTTTCCGTTCCCAACCTCGAACTGTTTGCATAGAAATGCAAACCATTACTGATCTGTTCAGCCAGGTTCACGAGCCCCGGATACCCCGCATAAGAAATGTGCCGCTCCTGGTTCACATCGACAAAAGGATAGCCTTCCTTGATCGCCAGGTACTGGTTCCGTCCTCCGGCAACGAGGATATCGGCGTTTCGTTCTTTTAATATCTTCGCCAGGTTTTTCGGCGAAACATCCTCAAGGAGCGGCGCATCAGGGCCGAGAAGCTCCTTCATCTTTTCTTCATCTTCGATGGTGCTTTTTTTCGTACCTACGGCCACGATCTCGATACCGAGGTCGCGCAGCGCGGAGATGAAGGACCAGCTCTTGACCCCGCCGGTGTACAGCACGGCCTTTTTGCCGTGCAAATGCTTGTAAGGATGAAGCAGCTGTTTGAGGCGCTTTTCCTCGGACTGGATGAGCTCGTCAGCGCGAGACGCGAGTCTCGGTTCGTCGCGGCCGACTTTACCCTCCAGGTTCTCCGCGATCCTGCGAAGGGCCTTTGCAATCTCCGTGCTTCCGAAAAACGACACCTCCACATAAGGAATGCCGTATTTCCGCTCCATTTCCCTGGCCACATTGATCAGCGCGCGGCTGCAGACAACCACGTTCAGCTTTGCCTGGTGCGCCCAGGTGATCTCTTCGAACGTCGAATCGCCGGTTATCTTCGACAGGACCCGGATCCCGGCCCGGGCGAGAAGGGGCTCCACGAGCCAAAGATCGCCGGCGATGTTGTATTCACCGATCAGGTTGATGTCGGTATGGGTCATGACCGGCGTTTCGCCCGTCCCGATCACCTGTTCGAGCAGGACTTCGCCTGCTATCCGGTTCCCCAGGTTCTTCGGTCCCACAAAGCCCGGTGAGTTCACCGGTATCACATGGATGCCCAGATCGTTCTCGGCCCGTTTGCAGACGGCATCGATGTCCTCACCCGTGAGCCCGCTCACGCAGGTGGAGTACACGAAGATCGCCTTGGGTTTGACCGTCTCATTGGTCCGTCTGATGGCATTGAGCAGTTTCTCCTCCGAACCGTAGACGATGTCGATCTCGCCCATGTCCGTGGTGAACCCCATGGTATGGAGGTCGCCCTTCGATGAGCGGGTCCCCCGGCCCTCCCAGGTATTGCCGCAGCACGCGATCGGGCCGTGCACGATGTGCGCGGTGTCCGCGATCGGTTGAAGCACGATCATGGCCCCGTCAAAAGCGCAAGATTCGCCTCCCCGCGCTCGGCAGAGTTTGTCCTTGTTGCCTGTTGCGCAGCCCTGTGCCGTCAGTTTGTCAATGGTGCTGACCATGGTAGTGCTCCATCTCTCTCAGCTCTGAGCTATCCTCATCTGATCACATCAAAGCTCGCCGAACCCTCGGTCTTCCTGTCCAGCTCGTCAAGCACCGTATTTACCAGCATTGTCACGAGGTTCAACGCGCCCTGGTATCCGATGATCGGCCGGCGGTGCAGATGGTGCCGGTCGAAAAGCGGAAAACCGATGCGGACCAGCGGCGTTCCCGTGTCCTGTGTCAGGAACTTTGCATATGAGTTTCCGATCAGGACGTCCACGGGCTCGGTGAATAACAGCGAGCGAAGATGCCACATGTCCTTGCCGATATAGACTTTACCGTTCGCTCCGAAGGGAGAGGACGCGAGCAGCTCGTTCGCCTCTGCCTCGAAATGCTTGTCCCCGTTCGTGCTGACCACGTGCACCGGTTCGCCGCCCATCTCCATGATGAGGCTCATCATCCCGAGCAGAATGTCCGGGTCGCCAACCAGGGCGAAGCGCTTGCCGTGAACATACGGATGCGAGTCAACCATTGCATCCACAACCCTGCCGCGTTCCGCTTCGATCTCGGCGGGGACCGGCTTGCCTGTCAGTTTTGAAAGCTCTGCAAAGAGCGCGTCCGTGTTCCTGATGCCGATCGGCGAAAGCGTAAGCGTCTTCTGACCAAACTCCTTCTGGATATAATCCATGGTCTTCACAGTCGAGTACTTCTGAAGGCCGACGGTGGCCAGAGCATTCACTCCGTCCATGGCGTCGGGGAGCGGCGTGCCGCCCGGATAGAGCTTGTACTCGCCTGTGTTCGGGGAATCGAACGTATCGCTCACGTCGGCAAGCACCGTGGCCTTAATGCCCATCAGCGCCAGCAGCCGCTTGATTTCGTGGTAGTTGCCGGTATAGGTATCGAACCCGGGAATGATGTTGATCTTTCCGTTCGACTCGCCTTTCTTCCCCTGCCAGAGGGCTTTCAGGATGCCCCTCAGCATGTTGTCGTAGCCCACGATGTGGGAGCCCACAAAGCTCGGCGTGTTGGCAAAAGGAATGAGCAGGTCCTGGGGCACAACGCCCTTTTCCTTCGCTGTCTTGATATACGCGTTCAGATCATCGCCGATCACCTCTGCCATGCAGGTCGTCGAGACCGCGATCATTTTGGGTTTGTACAGTGTATAGGCGTTCTCCAGGCCTTCGAGCATGTTGTTCAGGCCGCCGAATACGGCGGCATCTTCCGTCATCGAGGTCGAGATCGCGGCAAAGGGCTCCTTGAAGTGACGGGCGAGGTGGCTCCTGAAATACGCCACGCATCCCTGGGCACCCTGTACGAACGGCATCGAACCTTCAAAGCCCGACGCGCAAAACACGGCTCCGAGCGGCTGACAGGCCTTGGCGGGATTGATCTTGACGTTCTCCCGTTTGAAATTGAGTTCCTTGTATTCCTCGGTCTTGGTCCACTCTGCAACTTCCTTCACCTTCTCGGGGGGCCAGCAGTTCTCGAACTCTTTCTTGCGCTCGAACTGGTCCTGGTAGTCTTGCTGCTTGAATAGCTCGCTATGGTCTCTGATTTTCATGAAGAACCCTCCTCTATAACCACAGGCGGCTTCGCCGCACACGGTTAAAACCGAATTCAAATCTTTTTTGGCTGACCAGTGTTCATCTGTGTGTTCTGCGAAAGCAGAACCCGTGGTTACAAATGTTTTTATTTCTTTCTTCTGATCAAGCCCCACGTCGGGCTGTTCACGGTCATGTCCATGTCCCGGGCGAATACCGGGAACCCGTCGAATCCGTGATACGGTCCCGAGTAGTCCCACGAGTGCATCTGCCGGAACGGCACGCCGAGCTTGTGGTACGAATACTTTTCCTTGATGCCCGAGCCGACCATGTCAGGCTTCAGCCTGCGGGTGAACTCCTCCAGCTCATACAAGGTCGCGTCGTCCATGATCACCGCGCCTTCCTTCATCTCCGGATAGGTGCGCTTATAGTCATCGCTGTGGCCGAACTCATAGCCTGAAGCTACGACCTCCATCCCGAGATCCTCATAGGCGCCGATAGTATGACGAGGTCTGAGACCGCCTACATAGAGCATGACCTTCTTGCCTTCGAGCTTTGGCCGGTACTGAGCGACGACCTTCTCCATGAGCGGCGTGTACTTGGCGATGACCGCCTCGGCGTTCTTCTGTATCTTTTCGTCGAACTTGGCAGCGATCTTTCTGATGCTGTCGAAGGTCTTCGTCGGGCCGAAGAAATTGAACTCCATCCACGGAATGTTGTACGCTTCCTCCATGTGGCGGCAGATATAGTTCATCGACCGGTAGCAGTGGATCAGGTTCAGCTTGGCCTTGGTCGCAATGCCGATCTCGTTGATCGTCGAGTCACCCGTGTACTGCGCAATGACGCGGAGCCCCATCTCTTCGAGTATCTTTCTCGACGCCCAGGCGTCGCCGCCGATGTTGTAATCGCCGATCAGGTTCACGTCGTAGGGAGTGGTCTTTTCAAGCGTTCCCTTGCCGAGAACGTAGTCCTTAATGGTATCGTTCGCGATGTGATGTCCCAAAGATTGGGACACGCCGCGGAACCCTTCGCACCGCACCGGCACGATCGGGATATTGATCTCCTTCGCCACGCGCTTCGACACCGCTTCGATGTCGTCGCCGATGAGCCCCACGGGACACTCGGACAGAATGCCGATGCCGCGGCCGAGCGGGAAAAGCCCGTGCAACTCCTTGATCGCCAAGTCGAGCCCCTTGTCGCCGCCGTACACGATGTTCTTTTCCTGAAAATCCGTCGTGATGTGCATGGTTCCGAAGGCATCGATCCCGGTCTGGCCGTTGTAGTAGTTCCTGCGCGACCACCAGGAGTACTGGCCGCAGCCGATGGGACCGTGGCTGATCGTGATCTGGTCCTTCACCGGTCCCCAGACCACGCCCTTGGCCCCCGCGTAGGCACAGCCGCGCACGGTCATGACGCCGGGACGGGACTTGACGTTCGCCTTCACCTGGCAGGTGCTGCACTGCCCGGTCGGGTCGTTGGCTGCAAGGTGTTTGGCCCGCTCCTTCTTCGATTTCTCCGGGTATGCATCCAGGACCTCTTCGATCATTTTCTGGGTGTCTCTGATCTTCCCGCTTGCGGGTTTTGCATCCCCGGTTGCCTTGTCTTTTATGTCAGTGCTCATGACTCCTCCTTCATTCGGTTTAAACAGCTTAAACGATTCAAACGGTTTAAACCATGAATCATGCCACCGCTTCTTCCTTCTCCATGATGCCGTAATCCATCAACAGCTTCTCCAGCTCATCCATGGTGATCGGTGTAGGCACCACGAAGTTCTTGTTGTCAGCGATCTTCTTGGCAAGCTGACGGTACTCGTCCGCCTGCGGATGGTCCGGCGCGTAATCGATCACGGTCTTTCTCCGGAGTTCGGCGCGCTGCACCTCGTTGTCCCGGGGCACGAAATGGATCATCTGTGTGCCGAGTTTCGCGGCCAGTTCGGAGATGAGCTCGAACTCCTTGTCCGTTTTCCTGCTGTTGCAGATAAGTCCGCCGAGGCGCACGCCGCCGCTCTGGGCGTACTTCAGGATACCGCGGGAGATGTTGTTCGCCGCGTACATGGCCATCATCTCTCCGGAGGTCACAATGTAGATCTCCTTGGCCTTGCCTTCCCGGATCGGCATGGCAAATCCGCCGCAGACCACGTCGCCGAGCACGTCGTAGAACACGAAGTCCGTGTCATCGCCGTACGCGCCGTTCTCTTCGAGAAAGTTAATGGCAGTGATCACGCCGCGGCCTGCGCAACCCACGCCCGGCTCAGGTCCGCCGGATTCGGCGCACTTGATGTTCTTGAACCCCGTCAGCAGCACTTCTTCCAGATCCAGGTCCTCCACCGTGCCCTTTTCCCGCGCCATGTCCATGACCGTATTCTGCATCTTGCGATTGAGTATGAGGCGTGTCGAATCCGCCTTGGGGTCGCACCCGATGATCATGCACTTATGCCCTGCCTCGGCAAGCGCCGCGACCAGGTTCTGGGTCGTCGTGGACTTTCCGATGCCGCCTTTGCCGTAGATAGCTATCTGTCTCATTGTGTTCCTCCTGTGAATAGGTTTTGTTTTGCTTTACTTATAGCAACAGCCGTGCCAATTCAAAAAATGCATTTTTGCAGGTGTTTTTAAGGTTTGCTGCAGAAACGGATGAATAAGATAAGAGCAGGTGATGGGAAACTATACAGTGTGGGGAAAAAAGAAGGATCTTGCCGGGAGAGAATTCAATTCTTGACAAAGGATATGCTTGTCGTTATGCTTTATTATGCTTGTCGCTGCATAACGGATGATATTTCACCTGCTTACCTTTCGCTGTGAGGTGTTTTTTGAAGATTATTCCATCACTGGGCGTTATTTTGTGTTTGCTGTGTTTGCTGCTCCCCTTCGACGTACACGCGGCTGACCGGTTTTCCGATAATGATGAAGAAGAGATCAGTGCTGCTCTCGGTCTTGAAGGCTGGCTTTCGCAGGCTGATGCAAAGTGGCAGATATCCTTTCCTTATATTACCAAAGCAGGGGAACCCGGCGCAATCCAGTCGAGACTCGAGTTCAAGAAGATCAACAGCCCGATGACGATATTTACGGGAGGCAGCCGGATTGAAAGTGATTATTCATTCGATCTGCTCTATGGGACAGGGTCTATCAGCAGAGGGCACGGTGTTGATACGGACCGGTTCATTCCCGACACCGGAGGCGGGTATGACTTCTCGCAGTCCACGAATGACATCACCGGCGATGTGAGAGAATGGGGCATCAATTTCTACTATAACAACAAGCGTTACGGCGGCACCGAGACCGGACCGTGGGGCATGGTACTGGGCTATCTCCACTACACGGACAGCCTGAACATGACGAACGGGGTCCAGACGCTGCCGTTGAACTTTGAAGGGATCACCCAGCCGGCCGGCCCGTTTTCAGGGCTGAACTCCACCTATGATTTCACCTGGGACATGCTCAAATTGGGGGTGCTCTGCCAGCCCAAACTGACCGAGAACCTTTCCCTCTCCGGCACGCTCTCGGTCTATCCCTACGTGAATTACAGAGGAGAAGGATATTGGAACCTGCGGGCCGGCACCACTCCCAACAGCTTCAGGATGCAATCTCCGAATTTCATCCAGACCTCCACGGCGGGATATGGATACGACGCCTCGCTGGGCTTGACCTATGTGGTGGAGGAGAACCTGGAACTGACGGCGGGGTACCGATACTTTTATTTATATGCCCGAAACGGACAGGATACGACCTATTTTGCCGACGGCACTCAATACCAGGACAGGCTGGACTGGGTCACGGTGACGCGGCACGGCGCGTACGCAGCGGTGATGTTAAAGTTTTGAGTGGAACGCAGGGCCGCACCCGCGGTGACATCCGATTGATCGCGGCTGGAACAGCGGTGGCGATACGACGTTGTCGGAGCCATCGCGAAAACGCTACAACCTCGGCATCGGCTCCGACAGTGTGCCGCCGAGACTGAACTGGTAATAACCTTCCGCATCCCTGTTTTTGAGGAAAGACAAAATTCCCGACTGCTCCTGGGCGAGACGTTCCGACGGTTTCAGCTTCACGGTAAGGTTGATCGAGCCGCGTTCCCGGAGCACGATGTCGCCGAGACACTGTATCTTGAGCTCCTTGCCGTTCATTTCCAGTTTCCTGATCGTCAACCGGTCGCCTTTCAGATCTGCCTCGAGCCAGCATTCGTCGAAATCCATGTCCGGGATGGGGAAACCCTTGATCTTCAGCTCGCGGAAGGCCAGGCCCTTGAGCCAGATCCTCCCCGTGCCGACGGCGTTGGTCATCTCGAAATTTCCACCGAGTTTGCCTGCAAGCTTCAATCCGTAATTTTTCAGGAGCTGATAAGACGCTATGTCCAGACCGTTCGCGTCGCACAGGAGGTACTGGCGGCCGGGGCCCTGCTGCACTTTCAAAAGCAAATCGCCGCCGTAGGCTTTGGCTTTCAGGTCGAGGGCAAGCCTTCCGCGCAGCAGGCTGAAGAGCGAGACGCTCGTTCTGACCGAGGGGCTTTCAAACAAAACTTTGCCGGTTTGATCCGAAACCACGACATCGGAAAGGAGAAAGATGTTGAAGAACCGCGGCGAAATGCGGGAGATGCTCAGCTCCACCGGCGTGCGTTGACGGACTTCCGACTCCAGCCTTGCCTTGATTCGATCAAAGGGAAATAAAAGCAGAAGGAAAACGAGGAACGCTGCTGCGAAGTATGCGACGAACGATGCGCGTCTGATGAGCAGTTTTTTATCGATCATGGCCTACCCGGCGCTCGAAACGAGGATTGTTGCATTAAGCAGCTTGGGATTGTCATAACGGGGCTTGAACTGGAGTTTTCTGACCCGCAGCGTGTCCTTCTCCAGCAGATAAATGTAGTTCACGACATCGTAGAGCGTGATGTTATCGAGTTTGACCTCGACGATGCTTTCCTTGAAGCCCGTGGTCTCCACCCCCGCCTGAGGTTTGAGCGACACGATCTTACTGCTCAGGCTCGCCCGTTTCGTGATGTTATCGATGTCCGTGAGCAAGGGTCCGCGTCTGGCCGCTTCCGCCTGGGCCTGCTGCAGTTGTTTCTGGATCTCCGTGTACTCCTCGCGCAGGGCCTTCATCTCAACGAGGTCTTTTTCCTTTCTCGGAATCAAGTCACGCTTGCGTGAAAGGTCCGATGACAGCGGAGACAGTACGAGTGCATAGAGCAGAATCGCGGCCGCCGCCGCGCCGCCGTAGATGAGGAACTTTTTATCCCGTTCTTCTAGTTTCAAGAAACACCTCAAATGCTATGGGAACCACAGATAAACACAGATTGACACTGTCAAATAACAAGTCTTCGATATTCTAATTTAGGCTTTGCAAAGTTTAAAAGCAACCCCACGCGGAGCCTTGATATCCTCAGATAGTTCAATATCTGTGCACGATGGATATCGTCGATTTTTTCTACAGATTTTACTTCAACTATCACGCTGTCTCCGACGACGAGGTCAGCGTAATATGTACCAACTTCTTTGTCCCGATAAAGCACGTTAAACTCATGTTGAGAAGTGACTTTCTTATCCTTAAGCTTCAAATCCCACGCAAGCGCATTTTCGTAAACTTTTTCTAGCAGTCCGCAGCCTAATGCATTGTGGACTTTGAAGGCCGAGTCCATAATTTCCCTTGTCAGATCTTTATAGAGGAACTCCTTTTCAGACCGCATCATTTTTACCGTGTTAATCTGTGTTCATCTGTGGTTTCATGAGCTCATAGCGCCTGCTTCAACTTGATGTCGAACCGGAATTTCACCTTGTTGTCCACGCCCATTCTCGTGTCCAGGACCTGCACGTCGGCAAAGGCCGCGGACTTCTGCAATTCCGCTTTCATCTTGTCGATGGACTCGAATGATGCGACCTCGCCCTGGAGCTTCAGATGGTCGCCTTCGAGGAGGAAATCCTGGAAAATCACGCGGACTTCCTTGGGGACCCCGTCGGTCACGGCCTTCATCACGTCGAGCGCGGACGTTCCCGATCCGAGGGCGCCGAACTTTTTCTTCGCTTCGTCGAGTTTGGCGCGGAGTTGCCGCACCGGGTCGGCGGCAGACTTGGAATCGGGGACCGTCTGGCGGTAGATTTCCTTGATCTCCCGGTCGAGCTTGCCAAAGCTGGTTTCGACGAGGTAATATCTCACGCCGAGGTTCGCTGCGACCGCAACCGCAGCCAGGACGCCTGCGATAATGAGCGTGCGTCGTCTCTTGCGCACGCCCACGTCGACAAGCCGGTACGCGAACTCACCCTTGCGGAAATTGATCTGGTCGCTGAGCGCGAGACCCAGGCTCGCGGGATCCGCCGGTTTTTTCCCTGCGAAGTCAGGCGTGATCCTCTCGGCGGCGATCCCCAGGTCCGCAAGGTCGGCCTGGAGCCCGTTGTTCTCGGAAAGGAGATAGGCTTTCTCGATCTGTACTCCCTGCTCGGTCTCGAAGGCTTTTATCGTGTGCCTGATGCCGCCCGTTGCCTGCAGGCTGGAGAAATTTCTGCATGCGATCACGCCGTTCCCGATCTTGAAGCAAAGATCGCTGTCGTCGATGAGGACGGCTGCGCCCTCGCCCGGGATCATCTTCGCGATGCTGGAAAGACCGATATAGGACGGGACAATGACCTGCGGGTCAATTCCTGCCGAGGCGAGAAGGTCCAGGTGCTGGCGGAGGACGGTCTTCGGCAGTATGATCCCGAGTACGGTTGACTCCTTCTTTTTCTCGGCCCCGGCGCCGGGCCGGTCAAGCACGATATGGTCCAGTTCCACATCGTCGAGAGAAAACGGGATGCTGTCTTCCAGTTCGAAAGGCAGGGCCTTTTCCACGCGCTTGCGGTCGCTGAAGGGGAACATTGCGGTCCGCTGGCTGAACTTGTTGCCGGGAATGGACGAGACAATGCGTGCGCCGGCCCATTCACGCGATTTTGCCCGCAGCAGGTCCGTCAGTTCGGTGTCCGTTGAAAAGGGAACGCTGTAGGAGTCCTTGAGCTCCGTCTGGCGCATGCCCTTTTCCACGACCGACACGGCGAGCTTGCCTTTCTCGATTTTCAGACCGACTATTTTCACAGCGCTCTCCAGTAGTTGATGTCGGCTCCCGACCCATCAGATCTTCGGGTGATGACGGCTTCAATCTGCTTCGTGAAGCCGCCCACGGTCGCATAGGAATTGACCTTGAATATGTTGCTCGTAGTCGTCAGCAGCCCGGCCGCCATCGTGTTCGACGGCCCGAGGAAATCGGCCACTTTTTCCGGTGAGGAGAACGGTTCGTCGTTCCTCCGTTCGACGATCATCTCGGCCATGCCGGAGCTCAAGCCGATGCTCTGCAACACATCGACCGAGGCCGTATTGATGTTGATCTGCGCCACCGGCGCCAGCGTCAGCGCATCGGACACCTTTCGAAAATCCTCATCGCTCATAAACTGATGAAGTTCCGTGAGCAGGTAAAATTTCCGCTGTTCAGTCTGCTGCCATTGGGCGATCAGATCAAGAATGTTCTGATTGACCCCTCTGTTGGTAAAAAGAATGATCAGCCGCTTATAGGTATCATTGTCCCTGACCACATTGGTGATATTGATCTTACCGCTTTCGTCTTCCCACCGGACCTTGAGCTCGGTATCGTTGCTGCCCGTCATGATCGGCACGACCTGCCACTCCCGCTGCTCGATGTTGTCCTGCAGTTTGCCCTTTTTGAGATTATCGCTCAAGAGCAACCCGGCAAAGGTCACGCCTGAGCGGGCCAGGTAGTAGGCGCGCTGGCTGTCCCGGAAATTGACGGCCGACCGCAAACTGATCCTCGTACCGTAGGCGAACTCGAAAATGAGCGCGATGAGAAGGGCCGTGACCAGCAGCACGATGATCAGCGCAACGCCGCGGTCGTGTTTTCCCGGTTCTCCGGTCCCGGAGCTTCCCTGCACGCCGACAGTCTGTTGAATATTGCTCCGTTCCCCCTTCGGCAAGCTCAGGGCGAAGGGAGAGTACCTTGCCGTCATTGATTCTTTTCCGTTCGTGATGAGCCTGTCGAACGGCTCGACTTGCTTCTTCAACAGTCTCCTTAACTCTGCACTCTGCACGTTGAGCCCTGAACCTGCGCTTTGGATTCGCTACCGTCCCACGTCCACCTTCGTGATATAGGCGGAACCGTCCTTGAGCAGAAGGGAAATCTCCACGGCCTTTGGCAGGACGTTCCTGCTGTTCCACTCGTCGGTCCATGTGGAACCGTTATAATACCGGAACCGAAGGCTTTCCACCGCATCGGTCATCGCGTACTCGACGCCGCCTTCGAGCGCAGGAACGTCTTTGCTCAGTTGACGCTTTTCCCTGCGCATCATGACCTGTCCCGATCCGTCCGGTTTCTCCTTGAAATAGTAACCAACCTCCCAGAGGTCCGTTTCTTTTGTGCCCGGCCTGCGCCAGTTCGTCAGGGTGGTCAGGTAGAGCTCATCGTACCGTATTGTCTTATCGCTGGCCGTTTCAGACTGGACCTTCTTGCCGTAAAAAACAGTAAGGGGATCCATCTCCGGTTTCACGTAAGCATTCGCTATGTCGTTGCTGAGCTTCGCCACCAGAGTGCGGACCAGGTCCGACGAGTCCCTGATTTCCTCGGCCTGTCCAACGCTCTGGCTCGCCGTAAAAAAACTCGAATAGATCACGGTCACGATCCCCGCCATGATCGCCGTCGCAATGAGCACTTCGAGGAGGGTGAAGCCTTTTTTCGATTGCGGATTGCGGATTGTACCCTGCACTCGAGCAAGGCACTCGTAAGCGCGGGCATAAACGGATTGCGGATTGGAAAAATTAAGCCCCCTTGACGTCTTTAAATCCGAAATCCGAGATCCGAAATCCGAAATTCTATTCATAGCTCAGCAGCTCGACCGATTCCGGGCGCGTGCCCTCTTTCCACAGTACTGCAACCCGCACTTCCATGATCCGGATGAGCGGTGTGGGTACGATCGTCCTCTTCCAGGTGTAATCCTTGAACTCTTCCTCGGGAAACACACCATCGTCCTCCATGGGGATATGGAATTTTGACTCGGTTGTCGTTTCAACCATCTCCCGTTTTGCCAGCATGGTGGCCGTGGTCATATGCTGTATCAGCAGCACGTCCTGCATGCTCCTGTTCTTCAGCCCCAGGAGAGTGACCAGTACCATGGCCATGATCGCCACCGCGACCATTACTTCGAGAAGGGTGAAACCCCTGAAGTTCAAAGTCCGGAGTTCAGCGTTCACCAGGGAGGAACCTCGCCCCCTCCGCCTGCACGGGGTCATCTTCATTTTTCCACAAAGCAACTCCATAGGCCCTTCAAACTCTTGCGGCTAACTTTCACGCTCCTCGATATAGCCCTCGCGAAGTTCGGTAGTTCCCATGAGCGGATTCACCAGGAGCGTAAAGTTCTTCTCGTCCCCGTCCCGCAAATGGATGACGGCGTTCTCCACCCACCCGTCGGGCGTGAACTGGATATAGGGATCGTCCGGGTGGCTGGCGACCTGGACATCGCGGAAGGTCGTCTGGCCTGACAGGCTCCCCTCGGACCCGAGCTCGGATTGCAGCCGCCTGAACTCCACGGCCTTCTCGCTCGTCAGAGTCATGACCTCGGCCCAGTAGCGGCCGCCCTGGATGTCGAAACGGAGCCGGTACACTGTTTTGTGCGCCTGGGATTCGTCCCGTAAAAAACGGATCATACCCGTGAGGTGCCTCGCGCTTCGCTTCAGGTTTGCCTCTCCCAGCTCGCCGAGCCGCGGGATGATCAGCGAAAGCATGACGCCCAGAATCACGATGATGATCATAAGCTCGATGAGCGTGAAGCCCTGAGCTGTTTTTTCCCCTGGCCCCTTGCTCCTTGACCCCTGCCCGTTCATACGTTACTGCATCTTCCAGCTCTCGATGTCGGCGTTGTTGCCATCGCCCCCGGGCTCACCGTCAGCGCCGTAGGAAGTGATCTCATACTCTCTGCTCTCGCTTCCCGGAGAAACGTAGACATAATCGTGACTCCAGGGGTCCTTTGGGATCCTGGCGGGTTTCAGATAGCCGCCGTCCCGCCATTTGTCGGGAATGCGTCCTGATTCGGGCTTCTTGATCAGAGCGTCGAGGCCCTGGTCCGTCGTGGGGTAGAACCCGTTGTCGAGTTTGTACGCATCGAGCGCGCCCTCGAGGGAGCGGATCTGGGTCTTGGCGATTTCGACCTTTGCCTTCTCTTCCTGCCCCAAAAATTTGGGAAGCACCAGCCCCGCGAGCAGCCCGAGAATAATGATGACCACCATGATTTCGATAAGGGTAAAACCTTTCTGATTTTTCATGCGAACCTCCTCATAAAAATTGAAACCACAGATGAACGCAGATTAACACAGGTATCAAATTAAGGAAATCTTCAAGTCTTTAACAGTGTCCATCTGTGTTTATCCGTGGTCAAATGTCCTATGCTTTACTGCACGCCCGAGCTCATCTGGAGCATGGGCAGCATGATGGCGATAACGATGAACCCGATGATCAGCCCCATGACGAGGATGATGACCGGCTCCAGAAGCGCCATCAACCCCGTGAGGCGCGTTTCGACGGTGCGGTCGAAGGAATCGGATATCTTGAGCAGCATTTTCTCCAGCTCGCCGCTTTTTTCTCCCACGGCGACCATCTGGACAACGACGGGCGGAAAGAGGCCGCTCCTCTTGAGCGGATCGGCGATGGGCTCGCCTTCCCGCACGTTCTCCCGGGCCTGCGAAATGGCGTTTGCGAGGACGGAGTTCCCCACGACGCTTTTCACAATGTCGAGCGCCGCGAGGGTCGGTACCCCGCTCTGCAGCAGCGTACCGAGGGTGCGCGTGAACCGCGATACGGCGATCATCCTGATCAGCGTGCCGAAGACCGGCAGCTTGAGTATCCGCGCGTCGAAGGCCTCCTTGCCCGCCTGCGTCCCGAGATACCGGCGAATGTAGTAGGCAGCCCCGCCGATTGCGAGCAGGATCGCCCACCAGAAGGTCGACAGGAACCGGACCGTGCCGAGCAGCATTACCGTAATGAGCGGAAGCTGCTGCTTCATGTCCTCGAACATGCCCACCACGCGGGGCATGACGAAGCTGAAAATAAAGAACAGCATGCTGATGCCGATGACGGTCATGAACGCCGGGTAGGCAAGGGCGGCGGAAATCCTGCCGCGGAAACGGACCTGTTCGTCCAGAAAATCGGCAAGCCGGTCCAGGGTTATTTCAAGCGTACCGCTCGCCTCTCCGGCGGATACCATGTTGATGTACAGCTGCGAAAAGACTTTGGGGTTTTCCTTGAGCGCATCTGCAAGGGAAGCGCCTTCGCGAACCGAATCGCGCACCGTGGAGAGTGCCGCCTTCAGAGCTGCGGTCTCTTCCTGGTCCACGAGCACCGACAACCCGTCCATCAGCGGAAGACCCGAGGACAGGAGCGTGGCCAGCTGCCGCGTGGCATTTGCAAGATCCGTAAGCTTCACGCGGCTGCCGAACGTGATCGCCGTCGTTCCCCGCCGGGCGGCGCGGGCGGAAGCCGCCTCGCGGATCTCCAGGACGATGACGCCCTCTTTTTTGAGCTTCGTCTTGATGCCCTTCAGGCTTTCCCCGTCCTGAACGCCGGAAACCTTTTTCCCTGCAGCAGTAACGCCTTTATATTCGAATACGGGCATGGTTCCTAATCCAGTTCAAAGTTCAGAGTGCAAAGTTCAAAGTGAAGATCAGCGTTCCCCATCCCGTCCTTTACTCTGAACTCTGAACTCGGGTTCGCCGTTCTTACGACTCTGAACACTGAACTTTGAACTGTGAACTAAGTTTACGCTTCCTTCTGCGTCACCCTTACCACTTCATCAACGGAGGTGACCCCTTCGAGCACCTTGGCGGCACCGTCCTGCCGGAGGGTACGCATGCCCCTCTCCATGGCCAGGGCCTTGATCATGGATGCGTCGGAGTTTTTCATAATCATCTGGCGCATCTCATCATCCACGGTCAGGAGCTCGTAGATGGCGCTCCTGCCGAAGTAACCGGTATTGAAGCAGGCCTCGCAGCCTTTTGCCCGGTACACCGTGGCGCCCTGCGCGCCGGTCTTGACCTCAAGCTCTGCGATCTCTGACGGTGTCATCTGGTAGGGTTCCCGGCACTCTTTGCAGAGCACGCGCACCAGCCTTTGGGCGAGGATCGCTATGACCGATGAGGAGATGAGGAACGGTTCGATCTTCATATCGATGAGTCTCGTCACTGCTCCGGCCGAATCATTCGTGTGGAGCGTTGAGAACACAAGATGTCCGGTGAGCGCTGCCTGGATCGCGATCTCGGCGGTCTCCGAGTCCCGGATCTCGCCCACGAGGATCACGTCGGGGTCCTGGCGGAGAACGGAGCGGAGCCCCGCGGCAAAGGTCAGCTGGATCTTTGCGTTTACCTGGATCTGGCCGATGCCCTTGAGCTGGTATTCGATAGGGTCTTCGATCGTGATGATGTTCTTGTCCGGGGAATTGATCTTCGAGAGCGACGCATAGAGCGTCGTGGTCTTGCCGCTGCCCGTGGGGCCCGTCACCAGGATGATCCCGTGGGGCCGGTCGATCATTGCGTTGAACCGGGTCAGCGTGTCGCCCGAGAAACCGATCTGGTCCAGCGGCAGGAGGGCGCTTTCCCGGTAGAGGAGACGCAGGACGATGCGTTCGCCGAAGGCCGTGGGAACGATGGAGACACGGATATCGACGTCCCGGCCGCCGATCTTGATCCGCATGCCGCCGTCCTGCGGCAGCCGTTTCTCGGCGATGTTGAGACCGGACATGATCTTGACGCGCGACGCGATGCTCGCCTGGAACCGCTTCTGGATCGTCAGGATGTTGTAGAGGATGCCGTCTATACGGAACCGCGCGACCATCTCTTTTTCGAAGGGTTCGATATGGATGTCGCTGGCCCGCTCGCGGATGGCCTGGGACAGGAGCGAATTCACCAGCCGGATGATCGGAGCGTCGTCGGTGACTTCGAGCAGGTCAGTGGGTTCATCGAGTTCTGCCGCGAGGAACGAAAGGTCTTCCTCTTCCATCTCCTGCACGGTGTCCTCGGCTTTGTTCATGTCCTCGCTGTGGAGCCGGTTCAGCATATCGAGGATTTTTTCGGAGTTCGCAAGGCAGAGCTCTATGTCGCTGCCGAGCAGCGCGGACAGGTCGTCGAGCGCGGACAGGTTCAGCGGCTCTGACGTTGCCGCAAGGACCGTGCCGTTATTGCGGCGCAGCGGCAGGACCACGGCCTTCTTGGCATAGGTAATCGGCAGTTTGAGCGCGAGTTCCCGGTCGATCTCGCCGAGGTCGGACTGATAGGACAGGCCGAGTTGTTGGCCGAGCGCCTTCAGCACCTCTTCTTCTGTCACGAAGTTGAGGCGTATGAGCAGCGCGCCGATCCGGCCACCCCGTTTTTTCTGGAGGTCGAGCACCTTCTTGAGCCGCTCCGGGGAAAGCCCTGACTCAACGAGTATCTCGCCGAGCAGGCGTCTCACCGCGAATCCTCTTTCGGAGTCCCGGCAGGTGCGGGAAGCTGCGTTGTGGGCGTTTCATCTGACTTTAACCCCGGTACGACGGGCAGCATCCCGGGCTGGGTGGGCGCGGTTGTTTCCGGAGCGGTTGCGGACACACCCGATTTCAACTCCGTCACCGGCGTTTCCACTTCCTTCACGGGCCCGATGGAAGCGGGGGCAGTGGTCGCCGCGTTCGATTTCAGCTCCGGGATAGTCTGAGCGGGGGCAGCGGGAACGGCGCCCTTCAGCTCCGGCGCCGGCATTTCCGCAGCATTCGCCGGGGCCTGGGCAGGGGCGGTCGTCACCGCATTCGATTTCAGCGCGGGTTCGGACTTTTCAGCTGCCTTTGCGGCTGCCGCCGGTTGCTCTGCTGCCCCGCTCGTTTTCGGCAGAATGAGGGGCTCGACAGCTTTTTTCTCCATCCGGTATTCTTTACGGAACTCTTCGAGGGACTCTTTCTTCCGCCTCGTCAGGTTCACCTGCCTCATCCTCATCCTTGACGATATAAGGCGTTATGAAAATCATGAGATCGGTTTTTTCAACACTCGTTGTTTTTGATTTAAAGAGCCAGCCGAGGATGGGAATGTCTCCCAGGAACGGCACCTTCGAGGCGGACGAGGTGACATTGTCACGGATCAGGCCGCCGATGACCATCGTCTGCCGGTCCTTTACCACGACGGTTGTGCTTGCCGACCGTTTGCTGGTAGTGGGGCCGGCAGGATTCGACGTGGAGGTCGCAATCACATCGGAGATTTCCTGGTTGACCTCAAGCCGGACGCTTTCATCGGAAGAGATCTGCGGCGTTATCGTCAGTTTTATGCCTACGTCCTTCCGGTCAACCGAATTGAAAAAGGTCCCGGTGCCCGTTGTTGCATTCTGCGTCTGGCCCGTAATAAAAGGCACGTTCTGACCCACCATGATCTCGGCCTTCTGGTTGTCCATGGTCATGATGTTCGGCGTCGAGAGCACGTTCACGTCGCCGTCGGTTTGGAGCGCGTGCAGGAGCGCGCCGATATTCAGGTACGTCTGACCGTTATAGGTGAAGGTGCCCTTGATCGCCCCCACCGCCAGGCCGTTCATATTGGCGAGTGCCGCAGGTCCGCTTGCAACGACGTTCCCTATATTGCCGAAGTTGGTGCCGCCCAGCGCAGTAGTCGGGGCGCCGGGCCCTTGCTGTATCTGCTGGGGCGCGTACATAAACTCGAACCCGAGGTCGCGCATCTTTGACAGGCTCATCTCGATGATCGCAGCCTCTACATAAACCTGCCGGCGCTTGATGTCGAGCTTCTGGATTACGTCCTTCACGACCTCGAAATCAGACGGCGAGGCGACGATGATCAGCGAATTGGTCGCCTTGTCGGCGCTGATGTTGACATGTCCTTCCAGGATAGTTGAAGGCCCGGTTGCGGACATCCCGCCCGCCGGCGGCACGGGCAACCGGGATACGAGTGCCTGCATCTCTTTGGCCATGTCTTCCGAGTTTGCGTTCTTCAGGTAATAAACGTTGATCTTCCCCTTGCCTTCCGGCGCGGCGACATCCATGATGCGGATGAGGTTTTCAAGCTTTCTCAGGTTGGAAACGGAATCGGTGACGATGATGGAATTCGTCGTGGGATAAGCGATGATGGTGCCGTCTCTGCTGACAAGGGGCGTTATCGTGCGGACGATCTCCTGGGGGTTCACGAAGGTCAACCGGATGAGCTTGGTAACGTACCCCTCCCCCTCAGTGTTGCCGTCCTGGAATACCTTGAGTCCGCTCTGGCGGGCCGTCGCTGCGGGAATGATCCTGGTGACCGAGCCGTCTTCGATTGCTGTAAACCCTTTGATCTCAAGAGCGGAAAGGAAGACCTGGTATGCTTCTTCCGGTGATATTTTTTTTGGCGTCATGAGCGTTACCTTGCCGGTCACGCGCTCATCGAGGAGAAAGTTTCTGCGCGTCAGTTCGCTCATGACCTTCACCAGGGCGCCGATGTCGATGTTCGTAAAGTTCAGCGTAACGTAATCGTCGCTGGCCTTGCTTCTTTTGCTGTCGCTCTGTGCGGAAGGGGAAGGTGGGGATGTCTGCGCTGCTTCTTGCGCGAATACTACCGGTGCATTCACAAGCCCGATAACAAGCAGCAGGGCCGCTAATTTTTTCACTCTTGTCCTCCGGATCTATTTGGGTAAAATATCGAAATCCAAATCACAAATCGGCACTCACCGGCCTCTCAGCAATTACCCGATTTATTATAGGGATTTTGGTCGAAGCGGAATGTTGGTTGTCGGAACCGTAGAGCAACTCACCGTATTTCGTAGGTCAGTGTTTGTCGCTGACCGCCCCGGAGCAGGTCGATGGAAATGCTCCGCTCGTTCCTGAGCCCCTGATAGAGCTGGAAGAACTTGCCCGGGTCATCCACGTCCTGTGAATTGACTTTCTGGATCACATCTCCATTCTGGAGCCCGATCTTCTCGTATATGCTGCCGGGGACGATCTCACTGATCTTGAACCCTACTGTTTTCCCCTGCTCCTGGTAGGGCAGGGCCCGCGCCTGGGTCAGGATCTGACTCATATTCTCGGTGCTCGCGAGCACTTCCTTCTGGTCGACGGCGAATTTCCCATCGGAAAGTTTCTTGACGCCCGGGCCTCCGCCGGTATTCTGCATGGTGACGATCTTGGTGTCGTCGACGACTTCAACATCGACCGTCGAGCCGTCGGACCTGCGGATGGAGACCTTGTCGTGCATGACCTTCACAATGGCCGACCCATCCGGCAGTTTCTGATTGATGCGGTAGAAAGCCTGGCCCGTGCTGTCCTCGAGTACGGCCCCGGCAAACCGTTCTCCTTCTACTGTGCCGATAAGCTTGTACGACAGGGCCGCGGCTGCGGCAGGGCTGCTCGACGGACCCTTACCCTCGCCAAAAAGCCCCCGATCCAGGATCGACGTATACTCGCTCAGTTCCCGACGCGGCTGTAACGCGGTACGGTCACGCGCCAAAGGCGTCGTGAATATCGGCGCAGCTTCGAGGCTCCGTCCGATCATGGCGTCCACGGTATCGGCGAGAAAGTATGCTGAAACCGTGAGGAGCGCTACCAGAACCAGCGTATAGAGTGTTTTTTCTTTCATAACTTAAGTAGTATGCGGTTCCCTTTCCCTCAAATCCACCGCAAATTATACTCTTTTACCACTGCTCTTGTCAATTATTAACAATTTGATAATAGTATGATTTCCCGCTCATATGAACCATATTCCCAGACAAAGCCTGGATTCAAGGGCCGCAGCTGCCGCCACCAATGCCCTTATTTGAAAAAAAGCCCGTAGAATTTTTCCGCTCGTTCCCGATAGGCGCCGTAGATCCTTTCCGAATCAGCGGCGATTGCTGCGAAATCGACACCCTTCTCGGCGGCAAGCCAGTTATGGACGATCACCGGTGTGACCTCGATATGGAACTGGAGCGCATAGACGCGGTCGTTGTAACGGAACGCCTGGTTCGGGAAAAGATCGGAAAAAGCAAGCCGCACGGCCCCCGGGGGAAGATCGAAGGTGTCCCCATGCCACTGAAAGACCTGGGCGGCGTTTTTGGAGGGCAGTGCCAGCATCGACAGGAGAGGATCACGCATGCCGTCAGGCGTAAGCGCCACATCATACCACCCGATCTCCTTTTTCTGGCCCGGATAGACGCGCGCGCCGAGCACATGGGCCAGCATCTGCGCACCAAGGCAGACGCCCAGGACATGCTTGTTCGCCTTGATCGCCTCGTTGATGAGCAGCGCTTCGTTGACCAGGTAAGGGTACCGATGCATCTCGTAGACCGCCATGGGGCCGCCCATGATGACGAGGTGGGTAAAAGGGTCCAGGGCCGGCACGGCATCGCCGACGCTCAGGTCGATGACGGAATAGGACGCTGACGCGGCCCGCAGATGGTCCTCGATAGTGCCGGGGCCTTCGCTGAAAACATTTTTTATGATGAGGACATTCATGTGCGTATCTCCGGTGAAGAGGGTTTTAATCCTGAATTCGGCGGTCACTCTTTCTTCGTAAAAAAGAGGAACGCCATCGTTGGCCGTTTGGACGAGACCTGAGTGACGAACTGGATGCTCTCGAAGGCATACCCCTTCGTCGTCAACTCATTCAGGATCCGCTCAACCTCCTCGTCCGTCACGATGCTCGTTTCAACGACCTTGTAAACCATGGCCCATTATAAATGAGGGAGATTGTTTTTTCAACGACTATTCGGATTGCATCAGATCTCATCAGGCCCGCAGAAAACGATAACAAAGCATACCCGGCACCGAAGCGTAACAGCGGATCGGTATCTACCGTGATGCAAATTCCAGTTGCTATTCACGATCATCGGAAATATAATCGGGCATGCCGAAACGTGCGAAAGGAACAGGGAGCGGCCTTGACGGGACCGAGAAGCAGTGGCCCAGGGACTTGAAGGGGGCCCGCGTGGGACTGGTCGTCCATCCGGCCTCAGTGAACAAAAAGCTTGAGCATGCCGTGGCGGTCCTCGGTAAATCGCGAAAATGCCGGCTCACCGCCCTCTTCGGTCCCCAGCATGGTATTTCCGGCCAGACCCAGGACAACATGGTCGAGTGGGAAGGTTTCCGCGATCCGGCCACGGGTCTGCCGGTTTACAGTCTCTACGGCGCGACCCGGAAACCCCGCGCCGGGATGCTTTCTGATCTCGACGTCCTGGTAATCGATTTGCAGGATGTGGGCAGCCGCTACTATACGTTCATCTGGACGCTGGAGCTCTGTATGCAGGCCTGCAACGAAGCGGGCAAATCCGTCATCGTGCTCGACCGGCCAAACCCGATCAACGGCCAGTCAGTCGAAGGCCCGATGCTCAAGCCGGAATTCGCGTCCTTTGTGGGTTTGAGACCGCTTCCCGTGCGTCACGGCATGACCATCGGTGAGATCGGCGCATACTTGCGGGAGGCCTTTCATCCCCGCCTGGACTATCGCGTCATCGCGATGCAGGGCTGGAGGAGAAAAATGTGGTTCGATGAGACCGGCCTGCCGTGGGTCATGCCGTCCCCCAACATGCCCACCCTCGATACCGCGCTCGTCTACCCCGGCATGTGCTTGTTCGAAGCTACCAACGTATCCGAAGGACGGGGTACGACCAGGCCCTTTGAGATCTTCGGCGCACCCTTCATTCATCCTGAGACGATTGTAAACGTACTCAAGGAATGCAGGCTGCCCGGCGTCGTTTTCAGGCCGCTTTCGTTCCAGCCGACATTCCAGAAGCACGCCGGCTTTCTCTGCGGCGGCGCGCAGATCCATGTCACGGACCGTGGGAAGTTCAAGCCCTTCAAGACCGGCGTGGCGATCCTCAAGGCAATCCACAATACCTATCCACGCGACTTCAAGTGGAAGGAGCCGCCCTACGAGTATGAAGAGGTCAATCTTCCGATCGACATTCTGGCCGGGAGCGACCGGCTGCGGAAGGACATCGAAGCGTGGAAGGACCTCGATGAAATGGAGACGTGGTGGAAGGAAGAAGCGCGAGCGTTTGAAAAAATTCGTAAGAACTTTCTCCTTTATTCTTAACCGGAAAAAGCTCTTTGCCGCTTTTTTCATTCTCTCTGCTACACTATACTATCTATGTCTAAATACCCAATCACCGTCTTTCTTCCTGCGGCAGGACTCGGCGAACGGCTCAGGCCGATAACGAACCATCTGCCCAAGCCGCTGCTCCCCATCCTCGGCAGGCCGTTGCTCGAGATCATTCTCGAACGGCTCACGGCAGTTTGTTCAGGCGCGATCGGCATCAACCTCCACTACAAGTCGGACATGATCCGCGCCTGGGCCGATGGTTCCCGCTATGCGGACCGCATCCGGTTCTTTCCCGAGGACCCCATTCTCGGCACCGGCGGCGCTCTCAAGAACGCGGAAGCTTTCCTTGCCGGCGGTCCTTTCATCGTACACAACTCCGATATCCTGCTGGACATCGATTTTACGCGTTTGATCGAGACCCATCTCGCGTCCGGAAATATCGCCACGCTCGTGACGCACAAACACCCAAAATTCAGCAACGTGGTCATCGATAATACCGATCTCGTGATCGACGTGGAAAATCCGGGGGACTCGAGGCCGGACCCGGCCAGGGTCGCGAAGAAGGTCGCCTATACGGGCATTGCCCTGTACTCGCCGGAGATCCTGAAGTTCCTTCCTCCCGGCGTATCGCACGCGACGTCGGCCTGGATCGATGCGGCAAAAGCGGGACGCCGGGTGCAGGCGCTCGACTTTACCGGGGCCTCCTGGAACGATATCGGCACGCCGGCCTCGTACGTTGCCGGGACCTTGGACGCATTGCGCGAAGACGGTGAAACAGTGTATGTCTCCCCGGCCAGCCGGTGCGGCAAGATCGGCCTTGACGGGTATGTCGTGCTCGAATCGGGCAGCGAGGTCAGGGACCGGGCCCATCTCAGAAATTGTATCGTTATGCCCGGCGCGACCGTCTCGGGCATGCACCAGAACCGGATCATCGGGCCGGACTACCTTGTCGATCTCGAAGAAACGGCGATGCAACCGTCGCTCCATGCCCGGGAACAGAAAAGGGTTTCGCTTGCCGACCCGCTCTTTGCCTTCTACTTCGGCATAACCGGCCTCCCGCCCGATACGGAGGAAGACGACCACGCCGATGCGGTGCTCATCGGCCTCGGCGGATCGGACAGGCGTTATTTTCGCGTGCGCAACGGCAGGAAGACCGCGGTCTATATGGAGTGCAGGCCCGACGACCCCGATTTCGAGCGCCACCTCTCGTACACCCGTTTTTTTGAGGCGCATTCAGTACCGGTGCCCGGCCTCATTGCGTCCGATGATATCGACAAGTCCGCGCTCTTTGAGGACCTCGGCGACACAAGCCTCTACGCTTACCTGAAGCTCCCGCATGATCGCGACCATATCGAAGACATCTACCGCAACGTGCTCGACATCCTGATTAAGCTCCATTCCCGCGTCACCGAACATGTTGACGAATGCCCGCTGCTCCGGGCTCGAATTTTTGATTATGAGTATTTACGGTGGGAGACGAATTATTTTCTTGCGTACTTCGTCTGTGGCTTGCGGAAGATTTCGATCACCAATCGAACGGCAATCGATGAAGAGTTTCAGCGGCTTGCACAAAAGACGGATGCGTATCCAAAGGTAGTGATCCATCGCGATTTTCAGTGTCAGAACATCATGATCACGCGCGGAGGCATCCCCCGTGTCATCGACTTCCAGGGCGCGCGTATGGCCCCCGCTGCCTATGATCTCGCGTCAATCCTCTGGGACCCCTACAGCCGCCTGGACGACGGCGTCCGGACGAGACTGTTCGACTATTATATAAGTGAAATGAAAAATGCTTCGAAAGATTTCATTGAAAAAGTTTTCCTCAGCAGTTTGCTCTCCTGCCGCCTGCAGCGGCATATGCAGGCCCTGGGCGCCTACGGGTTCCTGTCCTCCAAGAAAGGGAAAACGTACTTTGAGAAACACATTCCCGAGGCGCTCAGGCTGCTCAAGGAAGAAACAGCGGCCGCGCGAAGCGAATATCCGGAATTGTTCAGTTTGGTAAACAGGCTGACGTAAGAAGCCTACACCGCCCCTTTCGCCTTGAGCGCCTTTTCAATTGCGCTGATTTGATCGTTGAAAAGCCGGCACTCTTCCTCATACTCTGCCGTCATGTTCTGAGCCTGCTCTGCGCCGATATGCACCGAGGTCTTCCCGAAGGTGAACGCATGCATATCTTCGACATCGCAAAGGTTGTCCTTGAGCCGTTTGAGTTCGGCCTTGAGTTCGTCGATAGACATTTCTTCGATTCTTTTTGTCATACAATCCCTCAAAACGATTTATCCTGGAAAGAGCATTTGACACTGAAAAAACGGATTGCTTCGGATAAATGCAGATGAAGGTCGAACTTGAAGCTCCACCACAAGGGTGAAGCTCCTTTTTCTGAATTATCAGCTCTGGTCCGCTTCTTATCAGCTTTTATCCGTGTCAAATGCTTTTTTTCGGTTTATTACCGCCGACGTCTGCAAAAGACTACTTTAAACCTTGAAGATAGTCAAGCGCCTCCGAACGGCTGGTGAGCGTCCCTGCTGCCTGGAGTTCTTTGACGCCTTCCAGAATCTCACGGAACCGCGGTCCCGGTGCGAGCCCCAGCCTGATCAGATCGTTGCCGGTCACGAACGGTTTGGCCTCGGTCTTTAAGAATTTTGTGTAGTAGTAGTCGAGCACCGCCGCCATGGTTTTTTGCGTGTCCGTAAATTTTTCTTTCGGCATGATCTCGTAGGTTGCGTGGGCATCCGCCTGGGCGAGGACGAGGCTCTCGGGCAGGGCATCGCCGAGGTCGCGGCAGTACCGGTACAGTGCGTTCCTGCTCAGCCCTCCCGGAGTGGACAGATTGAACAGCCGCATATGCTGCTTAATCACCGCGGTGACCGTTTTCTCGGTGTTCCGCGACAGTCTCAGGCGCCGGCATACGAAGGCGGCCTTTTCCGAGCCCACGTTGTCGTGGCCGTAAAAGTGGATCCGGCCGTCCACATTTGTAAAGGTCTCGGGCTTTGCCATATCGTGCAGCAGGCAGGAAAATCGAAGCGCCGCCTTCCGCGGAATGAGATGTTCTACGGGCTCTTCGAGATGGGCAAGCACCGCCGTCCCCGGTTCAGGCGATATTTTCTGCAGATCGTCGAGAACGCCGTCCACGTATCCCGCGGTTTTAATCACATGCGTCAGAACATCATGGACATGATACATCCCCGGCGCAAATCCCCGCAACGGCTCCAGTTCGGGCAGAAGCCTTGACAGCAGCCCCAGGGAATCCAGGAGGTGCAGGTGCTTCTCCGCATTTCTTTCAGCAAGGATCAGGAAGAGTTCGTCCCGGGTCCGTTCAGGCGCCGGTTGCACAATGAGCGGTGCGCTCCTTCGAATATGTTCGGCTGTTGATTCTTCAATAGTGAATCCCAGTGTCGCAACAAAGCGGACCGCACGCAAAAGCCTGAGCGGGTCTTCAATCAGGACCTCGGGCTTCGTTATCCGGATCAACTTGTTCTGAACATCCTCCCGCCCCTGGAATAAATCGATGAGTCCGCTGAAGGACTTGGCCGTAATGAACGCCTGCAGATCGAGTGCCATGGCGTTCACGGTAAAATCCCTGCGCCCAAGATCAGCGTTCAGGTCCGCTCCTTCAAAGTTTGTAAAGTCAAACTGGATAATTTCATCATCTGTCTGCTTTACGACGCGGGTGATCTTTCGCTCTTCATCGAGAAAAAAGAAACTGCCGCTGATCGAACCGGCAAAGCGGCGCGCGGCGGCTTCAGAACCCGCGGGCATCAGAAGATCGAAGTCCTTGATGTCTTCCTTGCCGACCAGCAAATCGCGCACGGACCCGCCGACAAGGTAGATTTTTTGAGGTGTAAGAGCTGTGAGGTGCGAAAGGTATGTCAGCGCCGGAGGATGCATGGTTTTATTATACCTGATTTCGGCGATTCGTTCGAGTGGTGAGGACGCAATGCGATTTCGCAGCGTTTTTTTTAAAGCCAAAAAAACGGCCCACGGTTTCCCGTGGGCCGTTTCCGATAGCTACCTTACCTTAGCAGATCTGCTTATTTGAATTGGCCGATGATGGTCTCCCGTTCACCGTTCACTCCTTCTATGTCAACGTTCAGGTTTACATCCAATACCGGTTGGCCGCCGCACGTGCCGGGTATGGTGATCGCGCCCGTTGTAGCGGTAATCCCCAAAACCGGCCCGTCGGTGTTGCAATCTATACCCGTATTGTCCGCCCCGGTAAACGATTCCGCCGAAAGCTTGACCCTCGTGATGGGGAAAGTTCTCGGCAATGTCCAGGTCACGGCAATCCCTGCCATCCGCCAGATCTCGGCAGTCGGCAGAGGCGGCGTAGTGACTGTTGTTCCGCCGCCACCTCCACAACCAAAGGATAGTATCAAAGCAGCGGTCAAAATCACTGCGGCCAGGCAAAGGTGGAATCGAGTACGCCGGATTGGCATGTGATTCTCCTGTGAAATTATGCGTTGAGAAGATGGGAATTTGCTTGCGACAGCTGACGCCATCCCTCAAGATGATATCAGGACACCTGATAAACAAAGTATTGCAGAATATTATTAATTGTCAAGTGTAGCTTTGATGTGCGAAACGACCAAGTGAATAAACGTTGAGACATCAACTGCGGAATGTACCATGCAATGTTCCAAAGAAATACAACTTCCTTAGAAGAGGAAGAATCGGTAGAGCTGCCATAGTGAACTGCCTGAAGCAAATCAGCCCCTCCGTATTATCGACAGACATGTATTACCAAGCTGATTTATTTCGAGTCATTTTTCTTTTCCTTCTTTTTCATTTTTTCTATATATTTCTCCGGATCTTTCTTGAACTCTTCGACGCATGAGGGGCAGCAGAATTTATATGTCTTGCCTTTGTACTCGTATGTTATGTTCGTTTCTTTACCGATCTCCTCGCCGCTGACCGGGCAGACCTCCTTAACTGCTGGTGTCGCTTTTCCATCAGTGCGCTCCTGAGCAAAGCGTAAAACCGTGCTCTCGCCATGGGCCGGTAATGCGCCGGATATAAAGACGCCCAGGGTGAGCCCAATCGTAATTAAAGTTACATTTCGGTTCATAAGCCCTCCTTTTGTTTATGAGTGTTAATACAGCAGAAGTATTTCAGAGGAAAGAGCGATTTATCCACGGGTAAAATAGTTATGATTACGTGTCGATGCGCTTGAAGCCCTGAACGCAACAACTACGGTATGATCATCGCACTGCACATAATAGGCGAGAGTCTTTATGGGTTGCAATTCCCCCTCTTGTTGAGCAAATTCTTAAAGCGTCATGACCACCAGATGGTGGCGGTTCAGTTCATCGTATATGGCATTCAACTGATCCCGGCTTTGGGCGGTGAACGTTACTGTTATAGATAGGTATTTCCCGCTGCTACTCAATTTGGTGTTCCGTGAGAAACTTTCGGGATCCAGATGTCTGCGGATAATGGTCATCACCGCTGATATAAATGCCTCTGAGTTTGGCCCCATAACCTTGATAGGGAAAGAGCAGGGAAATTTGATAATGGAATTGTTGGTTTTCATAGTGAGCCGAAAGAGTTTCAGCTATGTGCCGTCACTCCTCGGTCGTCTTTTCTTGCGCTCCTTCGCCCGCGATCTTTTTGATCTTCGCCAGCCGTTTCCGCCGCTCTTCCCGGGACACGTACCAGTCCTGGATGAGCGTCTCGATCAGCCCGATCAGCAGCTCAGCCTCTCCCGGCTCGGTGTCGAGAATTTCGGCCCCTTCGGTGTCCATCCTTGAACCGATCATCCCGTTTTTCCTGACGGACTCGATGGCCTCCCAGGTGAGCGGGTCCACGGCGCCCTTGATCTGGCGAAACTCGTCTCCGAGCCTCCCGGGCTGCACCTGCCAAAAGTCCCGCACCATCTCAGAAAGACAGCGGCGCGAAAGGGCTGCAGACACCTTCGGGCTGAACTCGATGGCAAGACAGGCCTCCTGGTAGTCCTGAAGGACCTGCTGAGGAATGTCGACAGGGAAGAAACGGGCCCGCGACGAAGGGACGAGAGACCATGTCTTGAGGTGCTTTCCCGTGTAAGAACGATTGCCTGAACTTTCGAGGTTATGAAGCGAGGCACTGAGGGAAAATTTGCGGCATTCGGGGTTAGGACAGACGACAAACTTTGTCACGAGCCGGCGCGGTCCGTCGGCGTTGCCGAGCGTAAGATCTGCCAAGGTTATCTGCCGCCCCTCGTCGGTGACGGTCTGGTCCCTGTTGCAGAACGGGCAATGCCAGAGATATTCGCTCATGTTTGCCTCCATGAACTCCTGACGATGTCAGGCGACCATTTCTTGCAGCCGACGCTCGTCCCATTCCTTCGTGATGACGACTTCGCCGATCTTTGTGGGCAGGACGAACTTCACCTTGCCGCCTTCAGCTTTTTTATCAATCTGCATGGTACTCATCAGCTCGGTCGCCGCGGGCTTGCGGCTGAGGGATGAAAGGTCCGTCGGCAGTCCATAGGACCGTATCAGTTTTTCGACCCGGTCAGGCACCGAGGCGTCACACAGGCCTGTTTTCTGAGCCAGGCGTGCGGCATACACCATGCCGATCGCGACAGCATAGCCGTGGCGCATGGTGTAGTTTTCAGCGGTCTCAATCGCATGGCCCACGGTGTGGCCGAAGTTCAGGATCGCGCGGAGCCCCCCCTCGCGTTCGTCCCTGCTCACGACGTCCGCCTTGATCTCGCAGGAGCGGCGAATGACGTGGCCCAGCGCATCGGGATCGAGCGCAAGGATCTTCTCGCGGTTCCCTTCGAGGTACTCGAAGAACGTTGCATCCCGGATCACGCCGTACTTGATCACCTCTGCCATGCCCGAGAGCAGTTCTTCTTTCGGCAGGGAGCTGAGTACGCCCGGGTCCATCAGGACTTTCTTCGGCTGATAGAAAGCGCCGATCATGTTCTTGCCCAGGGGATGGTTCACGCCGGTCTTTCCGCCGACGCTGCTGTCCACCATGGCGAGCAGGGTGGTCGGCACTTGAATGAACGGCACACCGCGCATGAAGGTGGCCGCCGCAAAACCGGTAAGGTCGCCGATCACGCCGCCGCCGAGAGCGACCAGCGCGGACTTCCGATCAAATCCATTTATGAGAAGCGCCGTATAGATGGAGTTTGCCCAATCGAGATTTTTATACTGTTCGCCGTCGGGAATATCTATCGACATGACCAGGAAGCCTGATTCTTTGAGGCTGTCCGCCAGTTTCTGGCCATAGAGCTTCTTGACCGCGGGATTCGTGACCAGTGCCATCTTCTTGCCGAGACCGAGCCCCTGGAGCCGCGCACCGGCATTGCCCAGGCCCGAGCCGATCTCGATATCGTAGCTCCTGTCGCCGAGATTAACCTTAACAATATGCATGCTTGATTCTCTCTTTGATCGCGTTGATGACGTCGTCCACGGTTTTTTCCGAGGTATCGATGGTCACGTCCGCCTGGGCGTAGAATTTTGCCCGGCTTTCGAGGAGTTCCCGTATTTTCGCCGGCGGGTCGGGGGTCTGGAGCAGCGGGCGGTGGGTCTCTTGCCTGATACGCTCGTAGATCACCTCAGGCCGTGCAGTAAGGCAGACAACGAGGCCGGCCTTTTTGAAAGCCTCACGGTTCATGTCCCGGATCACGGCGCCGCCGCCGGTGGAAACGACCTGGCTTTCACGCTGCATTACTTCCTGGATAATCTTTGCTTCGACCTCGCGGAAATAGGGTTCGCCGAACTTCGCGAAAATGGAGGTGATGGCCAGTTGCTGATCAGCCTCGATGAGACTGTCGGTGTCGACGAACTGGTAACCCAGGTCTTTCGCCAGCTGCGTGCCCACCCGGGTCTTGCCCACGCCCATGAAACCGGTCAGGATGATATTCTTAAACATGGTCATCGGCTTAGAGCTCTCTCTGCCCTTACTTCTTTTCCACCGGCTCTTCCGTGCCTATCCGCGCTTTCAGATGCCTGTCGTACTGGGAGAAATTCCGTTTCATTTCGTCGATGCTGTCGCCGCCGAATTTTTCCACCAGGGCGGACGCCATTTCAAAAGCCACTGCAGCCTCGGCCACGACTCCGGCCGCTGGAACTGCGCAGACGTCGGACCGCTCTACACTCGCCTTGAAGGGCCGCTTGCTCGCAAGGTCGACGGAGCGGAGCGGCTTCATGAGCGTCGGGATCGGCTTCATCGCAGCGCGCAGTACGATGGGCTCGCCGTTGCTGATCCCGCCTTCTATGCCGCCCGCCATGTTGGTCTTGCGATAAAATCCTTCTTTCCTGCTCCAGAAAATCTCGTCGTGCACCTGTGAGCCCGGCTTGTTCGCAACGCCGAAGCCGGCGCCGATCTCGACGCCTTTAATCGCCTGAACGCTCATCAGCGCAGCGGCGAGTTTGGCGTCAAGCTTGCGGTCCCAGTGAGCGTGGCTGCCAAGACCCACGGGAACTCCTTTTATGATTATCTCGAACAGGCCGCCGAGCGTGTCGCCTGCACGCCTAGCCTCATCGATCTTCCGCATCATCCGCTTTTCCGCATCAGGGTCTGCACAGCGCAGTTCCGATGCCTCAGCGCGTTTTTTCAATTCAGGAACGGAGATTTTGGGCACTTTGGCATACACTCCTCCGACAGCGAGTACGTGGCTGATGACTTCGATGCCGAATTCTTCGAGCAGCCGCTTTGCCACCGAACCCACGGCCACACGCATGGCTGTTTCCCGCGCACTCGAGCGCTCCAGGATGTTTCGAATATCAGCGGTGCCGTACTTGAGGGCCCCCGCCAGATCGGCATGCCCCGGGCGTGGCCGCGTCAGCGGGTCTGCGGAATTCAGGAACATGGGGTCGACCGACATCTTGTCCCGCCAATTTTCCCAGTCCTTGTTCCGGATCATGAGACCAACGGGACTGCCGAGCGTCCTGCCCCAGCGTACGCCGGAATAAATCTTCACCTGGTCTTTTTCTATTTTCATCCGGTTGCCGCGGCCGTACCCCCCTTGCCTTCTCGACAGATCGCGGTCAATATCCGTAACCCGGATTAAAAGGCCGGCCGGCATACCTTCGATGATCCCCATCAGAAGTTCGCCGTGAGATTCACCGGCAGTTAGAAATCGCAACATCTTGACCCTCCCGTGGAGCAGATAATCGGCTCTCCTGCTTCCCGTCTTGAATCAGGGGTTGATGAGAGAAAAACACCTGTAAAATCGGGCTCATCATAGCAAATTTGTCATGGAAGTGCAATGAAAAGTATGGTATAAATAAGGGTATTTTTAGGGTATACAGTGATCTTTCGTTTGTCGACACAGGGGACATTTACTCTTCATAGATAACAAACCACATTTTTTCAATAAGATACAAAAATAGAAGAGTTCTCTTTCTACTACAGCAACTTGAAATTTAACATCCCATCATCCAAGTCAAGGAGATACAATAACGGACCATGATCGCCCTCCTCTGTTCTGTCCAGGCTGAAACAGAACGTCTCCTGGCTCAAACGTCTGTATCCAGGGCCTCGACAATCGGGTCAAAGTCGATTATTGAGGGCACCCTCGCCGGACACCGGGTCCTTCATTGTGTCAGCGGTATGGGTAAGGTCAATGCTGCCCATGGGGCGACAATTATTTCCCGGTTTAATCCGGCAGCTGTCGTCATCTTTGGAATCGGCGGAGCCTACCCTTCTTCAGCTGCAAAAATCGGGGACCTGGCAATTGCAAAAGAGGAGATTGCGGGTGACGAAGGCGTGTTGACGCTCGACGGCTTTAAAGACACGGAGTATATCGGCATACCGCTGCTCAAGACCTCGACAGCGGTTATTTATACTACCTACCCGGCACCGGATTCTCTGGTCAAGCGTGCCCTTCAATCACTCCCGGCAAATCTGGAAGGCGACGGCAGCAGGGTGCATCTTGGGACCTTCGTAACGCTGTCGACCTGCACCGGGACCAGTGCGCGTGCCCGGGAACTGGAGGAGCGTTATCACGGTTTGTGCGAAAATATGGAAGGCGCTGCCGTTGCTCAGGTGGCCGAACTGCACGCCATTCCCTGGATCGAGGTGCGGGGGATTTCCAATATCGTGGAAGACCGCGATCTTCAACAATGGGACATCCCCCGCGCAGCGCAGGCGGCACAACAGGCGGTTCTGCACATCCTGGGAGGATGGAAGCAATGACGCAGACGCTCACCATAGGCTATTCTCCTTGTCCGAACGACACCTTCATCTTCTATGCGCTTATTCACGGAAAGGTAACAATCCCGGGGATAACATTTCGCGAGCAATTGGAGGACGTTGAGACCTTGAACCGGATGGCGCTCGAGGACAGACTTGATTTTACAAAAATCTCCTACCATGCATTGGGCCACCTGAGAGAGCGGTACGCCCTGCTCAGTTCCGGCAGTGCCCTGGGGCGCGGATGCGGACCGCTCATCGTGGCGCGGCCGGGAACAGATATCGCCGATCTCGACACAGGACGTATTGCGATACCCGGTGTGCTCACGACTGCCAATCTTCTGCTTCGCCTGTTCAATCCCGCCTTGACCAACGTAACGGTCATGACCTTTGACCGGATCATGGACGCGGTATCGAAGGGAGACATTGCCGCCGGCCTGATCATTCACGAGAGCCGGTTCACCTATCCGCGCTACAACCTCGTAAAGCTCCAGGACCTCGGTGAGTGGTGGGAACACTATTCAGGGCTCCCGATCCCGCTCGGCGGAATCCTCGGCAGGCGTTCCCTCGGCCGCGAAGTCTTGATGAAGGTGGAGACGGGCATACGGGAAAGCCTCCACTACGCCAATAGTCACCCCGAAGAAGTCCTGAAATACTGTGTGCAGCACAGCCAGGAGATGGACGAACAGGTGATGAAAAGCCATATCGACCTCTACGTAAATGATTTTTCACTGGACCTGGGCCCGGAAGGTTTGGCGGCCGTTCGCAGGCTTTTTGCCGAGGCCGAAAGGCGGGGGATTTTTCCGCATTCCGATGCATCGCTTCTGGCGGACGAGAGCTGATTCATTGGATCAGCTGCGAGAAAAGTGTGCTATAATGGCGTGCATGCGTTAACGATGTAGTTACCCGGGGGGTCCTATGTTCGGCTGGATAGTGCTCGCAGTTCTCGGATTGATCCTGATCTGGCTTGTTCTGATCTACAATGGGCTTATATCGATCAGGAACGACGTTCAAAATGCATGGAAGCAAATTGATGTTCAACTGAAACGAAGGCATGATTTGATCCCGAACCTTGTCCAGACGGTCAAAGGATCCATGGAGTTCGAGCAGGACACACTCGAAAAAGTGATCTCCGCCCGGGCCAGGGCCGTATCGGCGACGTCTCCGGCTTCAAAAGCTGAAGCGGAGAATATGCTGACACAGACCATCGGGAAACTGTTTGCGGTGATGGAGAATTATCCCGCCCTCAAAAGCAGCGAAAACGTCATGCAGCTCCAGGAGGAAATCACTTCAACGGAGAATAAGATCGCTTTCTCACGCCAGCTCTATAACGATCTGGTCGCCAACTACCGTACGAGGCTGCAGGTATTTCCGAATAATTTAATATCATCGATATTCAACTTCCGGACAGAGGAGTACTTCGCCGCTGAAGAAGCGGACCGGGCCGTACCGGGGGTGAATTTAAGTTTAAGGAATTAATGCACGGGTTCGGGGGCAGCTCCCTCGCCCATCGCCCTTGTTCCTGTTCCCTGTTTTACACTCATGCCTTTAACGTTCATCGACATAGAAAAACAGAAGAGCTGGCGCATCGGGGTGATCTTTCTGTTCCTTCTTTTCATCTACTTCGTCATAACTACTCTTTTCTTGGCGATGTTTCTGCATCTCCCGTGGCACGCTTCTCTCCGCTTCTGGGTAACGGCAGGCCTGATTGCGATCCTGGTTGCGGGAATCCATTTCTGGTTCTCCGCTTATGATACGGTCACAACGGTCATGAACGGCCTGAACGCCCAGACGCCGGACCCGCAGGACGATATCCACAAAATACTCCTGAACGTCATGCAGGAAATCCATGTCGTGACCGGGAACAAACGAAAGATGCAGTGCGTGGTGATTCCGTCCCTGTCGCTCAATGCGCTTGCAGTAGCGGACGTGAGGGGAGAAGCCGCCATCGGCATAACCGAGGGGCTCCTCTCACGCCTGACGCGGCCCCAACTCGAAACCGTCATTGCCCACGAAGCGCACCATATCCTTTCCGGCGACTGCCTCGAGACCACGATTGCCGCAAGCCTGTTCGGAACGTACGCTTCAGCCATTGAAAAGCTGCGCGGCCCGGCACAGGGGAGAAGCGTTGTTGCGCCGGCCCTCCTCCTTGCCCGGGGGCTGCTTCAGCTGAGCTACCTCCTGAACATGTTCATCTCCCGCGAACGCGAATACCGCGCTGACGCAGCCTCAGTGCGCATGACCCGCAACCCGATTGCACTCGCCGAGACACTTTACCTGCTCTCGCGCAGCTGGCGCGGGGCGGGCTTCATCGGGAGCGGCTTCGAGATGCTCTGCATCGTGAACCCCCAGGCCACTGCGCTGGACGAAACAGAAGGGTTCTGGGCCGATCTTCTGTCGACCCATCCGCCCCTCAGGAAGAGGATGGACATCCTGCTCTCAATGGCCCGCACGAGCATATCCGACTTAAGCTCGCGTTTTGAGATGAAAGCCGTAAACGCATCGCAAACGCCTGAACCGCACTACTACGCCATGGACCCCCAGCAGAAATGGCAGGGCCCCTTCGCCATCGCAGAACTCGAAGCACAGCCGTGGCTTTCACCGCTTACCTGGATAACGAAGGGCCCTCAACAACCCGCAGGCCGGGCATGGAAAGAACTGCTCATCAACGAGATCTTTGCATCAAGGCTTTCGGGACAAGGTAACCAGTCCTCGAGCCTCACCTGCCCTGCATGCCGGCAGCAGCTTGTGGTAGAATCCTATGAAGGGACCCGGATTTATCAGTGCCGGTTCTGCAGCGGCATTCTCGTTGACACGGACAAAATACCGAGGATCCTTGCTCGGGCCGGGCGGGAACGGCCGTGTTCAGAGCGCATCACCTCTCTTGCAAAAGCGCTCACAACGGAAAATCAGCTCACTTATTCCCGGCAGAAATTGAGCACAGGGTCCCGGAAGGCAGTCCCTTGCCTTCCGTGCCCGAAATGCACCAATCCCATGTACCGGGGATTTTACAGCCAGGCGTATCTGATCGAAATCGACCGGTGCAGTTTTTGTGGATTTACCTGGTTCGAAAAGAACGAGCTTGAGATGCTGCAGTGCCTCATCGAGAGCCGGCTCGCACCAGACCCCGGCGCATAGCAATCGGCTGGATGATGAAACCGCTTCGAGTATTATTCCGGATGAGCATCCTATGATCATTGTCAAACTTTTTGCCATACTGAAGGACAAAGCAGGCCGGAGCGAGCTGTCGCTTGCCTTTGGCAACGGTACCGTCTCAGGTTTACTGAAGCAGATAACCGATGAAGTCCCTGCGCTTGCAGAAAGTCTTTCCTGCGGCGGCATTATGGTCTCGGTGAACCAGGAATTTGTGAAAATGGACGCGAAGGTGAAGGACGGCGACGAGGTTGCGCTCATGCCGCCGTTCTCGGGAGGAAGCGCTGCTTTACGACATATCCGGGTCCAGCAGGAACCGTTTTCGATCGAGCGGGAAATCGAGGAATTAAAAAAAACGTCGGCCGCCATCGGAGCGGTCGTCGCGTTTCTCGGGACTACGCGCGACGTCTCAAGGGATAAACAGGTTGCAAAACTGGAGTTCGAACATTACCCCGGCATGGCCGAAAAGAGGCTGGCAGAGATCAGGGACCGGGCGATCCGGGAGTATGGTGTAATCGATGTTTCGATCATTCACCGTGTCGGCACGATACCGGTAGGAGACAATATTGTGCTGATCCTGGTCGCCTCAGAACATCGTGATGAGGCATTCAGGGCGTGCCGCTTCTGCATTGACGAGTTGAAGCGCATTACGCCCATCTGGAAGAAAGAAACGACGCCTGACGGCGAGGTGTGGGTGGCGGAACATCCGTGAATGTGGCCCAAGGCCGCCGTGGTATCGTTCATGCGCCAACACCGTCGGCCCGCGCCATAACTACTTTTTAACGGTTGTTTTCTTGCTGTTTTTCAGAAATACCACGCAAGTCGAGCAATCGTTATCCATGCGGCACTTGGTGGTCTCCCAGCAGGGTTTCCCCTTGTCCGTGAATGCAGTACAGACGACCCGCCGTTCATCAGGACAATCCTTGATCTCCCAGCAGGGGGCGTAGTCGAGGAGTTTTTTGATTCCTTCGATGCTGATTTTTTTCGAGTGAATCAGCTCACGAATGCAGCGCAGCCACTTAATATCGTTTTCCGTGTAAAGCCTGTTCCTGCGCTCCCGCGTCGGAAGGATCAATCCATGTTTTTCATAAAGCCGCAGGGTCTGTGCCGTGGTTCCGACCAGCTTCGCGGCAACTCCCATGGTATAGAGTGGCGCGTCCTTGTCTTTTAAGACATCCAAGCCGTCTGCAATCATACGCTTTCTTATTCTCCCCGATTTTTACCGCGGTATTAGAATTGTCATCTTGTCCATAATGAGAAGCACGCCCATAATGACAAGAATGGCCCCACTCGCTATTTTTATTATCTTGAAATGTTTTCTGACTTTGTTGAACGACGACAGGAAAATGCTAATGGCAATTGCCGAAAGAATGAACGGTATCCCCAGGCCGAGAGAGTAGAAGGTGAGAAGCGCCATACCCCGCCCCATCGTATCCGTGGCCATGGCCAGCGCCAGCACGGAACCGAGAAAAGGACCGGTGCAGGGTGTCCAGCCTGCCCCGAAAATCATGCCGACGACCACGGTCCCCGCGTAACCGGCGGGCCGCGTTTTCAGCTGCAATTTGGCTTCGCGCTGGAGAAAAGGGATGTTCACTATATCCATGACGAAAACACCCATGATGATGACGAGGACGCCGCCCACGATCCGGATAATGTCCAGGTGCTGCGACAGAACTGATCCTGCAAAACTCGCCGTTGCCCCCAAAAGTACAAAAATAATCGTGAAGCCCGCAACAAATGCAACGGAATGCAGCAGCGTTATGTTCATGTTCCTTTTACGCGACTCACGGCTCACGAGTTCATCATAACTTATGCCGGTAATGTAGGAAACGTAGGATGGGATTAAGGGAAGAATGCACGGAGACGCAAAAGAGATGAAGCCCATGGCCAGTGAGAAAAAAAGAACGGAGAGCGTCAATCCGTGTGAAATATCCATGCCTTTCGAATCCTCCCGAGGCCAGCACTACATAATACCAAAGCTCACGAAAGGGAGTCAAGAAAAAGTTTTACTGTTTTCGGCTTGACTTAATCTAAAATTATGATTGCCAATAAATGCTGAACTTTCCCTGAGACTTATCTCCTAACAGCCTTTCCGGAATGATTGCGAAAAGACGCATCGATATTTTTTTATTGACAAAAAAACACTATTTCATTATCCTTTTTTCTTTCACGCCAACCATTACGGAATCGAAGGAGGAGACTTTGTATATAGATCAGCCGTTGCGGCACTTCATGGACAAGCTGGCGAGCAAATCCCCCGAGCCGGGAGGGGGAAGCGTTGCCGCTCTGACCGGCGCGATGGGTTCAGCGCTGGTGAGCATGGTGTCCAATCTGACCCTGGGTAAGGAAAAATATAAAGACGTCCAGCAGCAGGTGGAGGCATTGCTGAAAGAATCCGAAAAGCTCCGCGTGGAAATGCAGGACCTGATTCAGAAAGACACCGAAGCATACGGGGCTCTCTCCGGTGTGTACAAAATGCCGAAGACTACCGATGCGGAAAAGGCCGCACGCACGGCAAGGATGCAGGAGGCGCTCAAAAAAGCCTGCCAGGTCCCCTTCGAAATCGGCCTCAAGTCCCTGGAAGTCGCAAAACTCGCTGAACGCGCCGCTGATATCGGCAATGTTGCCGCCGTGAGCGACGCCGGCGTTGCCGTTCTCCTTGCCCAGGCGTGCGCCCAAAGCGCTGCGCTCAACGTGAAGATCAATGTGAACAGCATCAAAGACGATGCGTTCAATAAAGATACCTGGACAAAGATGCAGAACGTCCTTGCCCAGGTTGGTGCGCTCGAAAGATCAGTGATGGCGACGACGTATAAAAAAATGGGATAAAAAAGACAGGGTACAGGGTCCAATAGCCAGGGTGCAGGAAGAAGCTTCTGTTCTTTGGCCGTTAACCTGAACCCCGGCCCCTGGATCCCGAACCCTTACTCCGAAGGAGATCATATGTCTGCAAAATTATTGACAGGTAAAGAAGTGGCGCAGAAGATGGACCAGGACATTCAGAAGGATGTTCAGGAACTCAAGGCAAGAGGCGTCAATCCGGCGCTCCGGATCATGATCGTGGGCGATGCTCCTGACTCGCTCGCCTATGCGAACAGCGCAAAAAAGATGGCCGAAAAAAACGGAATCGCATGCGAGATCGAACAGCTGCCGGCCGCCACGAGCCAGGACGAGTTCGTGGGAACGCTGAAACAGAGGAACGCGGACAAGAACATCCACGGGATCATTGTAATGCGGCCGTTCCCCAAGCAGATCCGTGAGGATGTCGTAAAGTATATCCTGTCCCCTGAAAAGGACGTGGACTGCTTCAACCCGGTCAACGCCGGAAAGATCATGGCCGGAGATATGACCGGATTTCCGCCCGCTACTCCCCAGGCCGTGATGGAAATGCTCCGTTTCTACCAGGTTCCCATGAGCGGGAAAGAGGCCGTGGTCATCGGCCGGTCCATGGTTGTAGGCAAGCCCATGTCGATGCTCCTCCTCGGAGAAAACGCCACGGTAACGGTCTGCCATTCAAAGACCCAGGACCTTCCCGGGGTTTGCCGGCGGGCCGACATCCTGGTGGCCGCGATTGGCAAAGCACGAATGATCACGAAAGATTACATTAAAAACGGCGCAACAGTGATGGATGTCGGCATCAACGTGGAAGGAGACAAGCTCTTCGGGGATGTGGACACGGAGCCGGCCAAAGAGGTGGCCGGGGCAATCACGCCCGTGCCCGGCGGCGTAGGTACGGTAACGACTCGTGTGCTGCTAAAACATGTGGTAAAGGCTGCAAAACTGCAGAATCCGTAACAGCCGGCCAGGGGTCACGGTTCGGGGCCGATCGCCATGTGCACTGATCCTAGAAAGAGCATTTGGACACTGAAAAATCGGATTAACTGCGGATAAATGCAGATAAAGATAGAACTTGAAGCCTCACCAAAAGGGTGAAGCTCCTTTTTTTGAATTATCAGCTCTGATCCGTTTCTTATCAGCTTTTATCCGTGTCAAATGCTTTTTTTAGGCTGATAGCTTTCAGGACTTTGCCCGAGCCTTGGCCCCTCAACCCCGGATCCTATTTTCCTCCATCAACCGCTTCCCCTACCACCTGGAGCAACTCCCTGATACGGTATGGTTTTTCAACATATCCGGCTGCTCCAAGGTCCAGCAGGTCGTCAACTTCACTTCCATAGCCTGTCGACATTATTACTTTTGCGTTTGCATTGATAGCACGGAGACCGCGAAAAACCTCTCTGCCGTCCATGCCCGGCATGACAAGGTCCAGAACCACCGCCGCAATCTCTCGGGATCGTAGCCGGTACAGCTCCATGGCTTGTTCTCCGCTGTTAGCCATCAGCACGGTGTAGCCGAACCTTTGCAAAATATCCCGCGCAAGTTCCATCACCATTATTTCATCATCAACGACAAGGACCGTACCCGTTTCCTGACGCAACCCCATTCCGCCTCCCCAAACCTGTATCTCCGAAACTGCAATAAACTTTTGAAAAACCCCACAGGATCATCTCCTGGGAAACAAGCAGGTGTTTTTCGCTCAGATACGAAGTGACATATTATCACATTTAGTTGCAGCACTCAAGAGTATTTTATCCGTAAATCGATCTTAGGATCGAAACCAGATTATAGAATATTCGGTCAATCAAATTCTTTCATAAAAAAATGAGTTTGCGAGGCGGTTAGGTTTATGACTTGGTTAATTCTGAAAGATTGAGCAGGCAGAAAGGCAAGGCGCAGTTTCGTACCGCAAAAACACTCACACGATAAAAAACCCCCGGAGGGTTGATCCTCCGGGGGTTCTGTCATGCCCTTATGAACACCGAACGGTGGTGCGCATATTTTAGAACGTGTAGATAAGGTAGGCCTGGCTGCCGGTTGCGGCATCGGTCTTGCCCGCTGCGTCCTTGTAAGCTTTGCCAGGTGCCATATAACCGAGCGTCCACAGCAGGTTCAGGTTGTTGTAAAGCTTCCACTTTACCGTTCCGTCGATTTCCGTTCCCAGATCGCTGGACTCGTCACCCTGGCCGTTCACGATCTTCTCGGTGGCCTGTAGGTACCAGATATCGAGACCGAGATTTACACTCTTGGATGCATCCGCGCTCACGCCGACGCTGACTGCCGTGGTGTTCGCGAAGCCGGTATGTGCGGCACCTTCCGCAGTCTTGATCTTATACTCATAGAGATAGGTGTAGTGCGTGTCGATATCAAGGAAGGTCTGCAAATCTTTTCTGTCTGTGTCTGTGGCCTTTTTACCGGAACCACGGGCAACCGTGAAGTTGATGGTCACGGGATCCACAGGCACGTTGCCCTGAATCACGATCTGATTACCCGAGTATTTAGGCTCTTTTGCAAGGGTCTTATTTTTCCCGGTCTGGACGTCAGCCTGGGCCTTCAGATTCACGGGGCCCAATTTACCATTAAAAGTAAGACCGATGTTATACAAGTCATTGCCTGAGCCCAAATGCGCATTGTCAAGGTTAATACCGACGGTGGCATTCTCGTTCAGTTTCAAAACATCGACGATTGCATAGGCGTCCATATCATCGGCAGATGATGCAGCGGTACCCTCGGCTACCTTGATGTCGGCGACTGCAAACGTGTTGTTGCCGGTCACGTTCGCCACGACCCAGGCATCGGAACCGAAATATTTGCTGCGCAGGAACCAGTCGTTGCCAAGGCCTACAAGCTGATGACCGCCCGTCACGTTCACCGGGACGCCGGGAATGTTGAAGCTCATCCAGGCTTCACGAATCCTGAGGAACGTGTCCTGGCCGGCGGTGTTTTTGTCGGCGCCCGCGGCTGTCACATCACTACCGGAACCCTGGTAGCTTTCAAATCTGCCCCAAGTATCCCAGTAGTTCTCGATCGAGATCCTGCCCTTCACATCATCGCCGGCCTTTGCATCTACGTTGATCCGTACCTTCTCCTGGGTGTCAACCGTCTTATTTGCGTCAGTGTGAACATCTTTATCAAACAGCAGGTTGTCGAACATGCGGCTCCGAAGGCCGATCATGCCGCCTACGGTGATGTCTGCAGCAAGGGCCACCGAGCTAACGAGAGCCATTGCCAGTACTACCATTACTACTAGAAACTTCTTCATCGTTTATCCTCCCTAAAATAGATTTGTTCCGATTTGTTCGGAACGCGTGTTAACCTCGTAGTGTGTGTGTAGAAAACGACTTCAATAATTTCAAAAGCGAGATTGTATGAGTTCAGTCCACCCCCCCTTTCCTTAAGAAAACATAGTGCGAAAACGATGGGACCGCGAAAGGAAAGACCCCAAGTTTGCATTTAGGATCTCCGTGAACTCTTATTTCTGCTGTTTGGAATTTAATTCCGGCGAAGTATCCTGTGGGAGTGCGAGCGCATACATCGTCGCACTTCTGAACAGGAATGCGTGGGCGCAACTCATATGTAGGTCTGCTAGTGGGTATCATGCTAGTAAAAGTCGTTTGAATCTACCACTATTACAAACTGCTACACTGCTATGCTTATTGGATGCGGTTCAAAAACGGAAGTGTTAATGCTGATATTTCGGAAGAAACTTAAAGTGACTATAGCAAAGTCATATGGTGAAGTCAAGAGTTTTCTAGTACTTGAAGTAGCAGAGACAAGCAAGTTTCAAGTTGCGAATGGTTGCAACTGGGATTCTGCACTATTTTGAAACTGACGCATGCTTAATTTCGTTTTTCCCCGTTTTTTCGGTCTCGAAAATCATTGAAGCGGTCCCGCGCTAGAAATCCCTCTCAATTGCAAAAAAGGAGCCTATATCTGAGATGACTGCGCAGGTACCCGGTTGCGCCTGTTAACTGACGTTCTGGTTTCGCTTGCTTTAACAGCAACAGCATGATATAAACAATCTCATGCCGACGACGCCGACTCTTGAAGAACAGATTGCGATGACCGGCCTTACGTACGGCCGCCGCCACGACATATCGTACCGGGCAGGTCTGGTTATCCAGGTGTTGGGAGCAGCTGTCCTCGCCGTACTCTATCCTCTTGAGAACCCGTTCTACACGATCGGTATCATGATATTTGAGGCCGGCGTCCTTTTCTCGGCCGTCTATTTGCCGGTCTGGATGCGGCCGGTAAAAAAAATCATGCTCGTATCCGTGGTTGCCGGTATAGCGCTGCAGGGGGCGGGGGCCTTTGTTCTGCCCGAACAATACGCAGGAATGACCATTATCATCGGCATCGGATTCGTGTGCCTTGGAGCGGGAGGAATGGCGGGCAAAGAGGCATATCGCTTCGGCTATAGAGAAGGCTGGCTCTTGATGCTGATCGGATTTCCCGTCATGGTCCTGACAAATCTGTTTGGTAAGGAGAATCGCGTATTCAACTCACTCGGTTTCTCCATTCTCTTTCTCCTGTTGCTCTCTCTTGTAGGAAAAAAACGAAAGCAAAGACTTCACGCGGTGTGTTCCACGAACGTCTGAGACATGGGCCTTCTGGGCAAAAAGCAGGTTAGTCAACGGCTGAACCGAATAGTGCGCTACATCTCCTGCGACCCCTTACCTTCGGTTGCCCCATCCAGGGTCAATGACCACCAACAAAAACTGCGACATCAAGGTGTTCGCAAAGCAAAACGACCGCGGGCAGAAACCGGATTTCACCCCTTATGATTTATCTCCTTGCTCACTTTTCCCCGATTTATCAGCACCCGAGGCGTACTGTTGATACGAGTGAATGCCGAGCTTCAACAATCCCCTTTCGATAAGTCGTTTGGCGGAAGCAACCACCTGCGGATCAAACTGCAGGCCCGACTCCCGTTCCAGTTCCATGAGAACCTCGTGGCTGGAGATCGTCCCGCGGTACGGCCGTTCAGAGACCATTGCGTCAATCGTATCAGCGACATTCAAGATCCTGGCCGGCAGCGTTATCTGCTCTCCAGCCAGCCCTTGAGGATAGCCTTTCCCGTCGTACCGCTCATGGTGCTGGTAAATGGCGCTGATAATGTCAGCAGAAAAACCGATGGGCTCCAGAATCCGGATGCCATGGCCCGGATGGTCTTTCATAATATCGAATTCTTCACGACTCAGCCGTTCCGGCTTGCTGATGATGAGCTCGCTGATGCCGATTTTGCCCACGTCGTGGAGAATTGCGGCGATATGGATTTCCTCAAGGTGCGAAGGGCTCATCCCCATGTCCCGCGCAACTGCCACGGCGTATTTTGCGACGTTGGTGGAATGCCACCGAGTATAGGGGTCTTTCGCCTCTACAGCGGCCACGAGGGCTTGGACGGTACGAAAATAATTTTCCCTCAGGTCTTCAAAGAGAGCTGCATTCTCCATGGCGGTAACGACTTGGCTGGAAAGGATCAATACGATCTGCAGATCGCTGGTCGTAAACGGCGGCCCTGAAAATTTACTCACGTTGAGCACGCCAAAAAGTTTGTTCTTTCCGATAAGCGGCACCGACATGGACGAAGCCGGCATATTCTCGAGGTTGATCGCATCCATCACCTCCCGATCGGGGTGTTTACCTGCCGATATGATAAGCGGCTTTCGATACTTGAGCACCAGCCCCGCGACTCCCTCGCCGATTTTCCGGCGCGACTTCAAAGCCATATCGGTCGGCAACCCATGTGAGGCTCGAATGAGCAGGGTGCCGCTGCTTTCATCCATCAACATGAGCGACACGCGGTCAATGGTAAATTCCTGAATCAGGACCTCCGTGATGAGCTTGAACAGGTGAGCGAGGTCTATTTCCGTCACAAGCAGCTTGCTTATCTCAAACAGGGGGATGAGCGCTTTGAGCCTGATGTTTTCCTTTTGCAGTCTGCTCCGGTTGATCGCACGATCCACGGCGCCAAGCAGTTCTTCCTGAGTAAATGGTTTCAGAACGAAACCGTCAACTCCGCGCATGAGAGATTCAATGGCCGTGTCGAGCGTGCCGTGGCCGGTTATGAATATCGTCACGATGTCCTGTTTTTTAACTTTAACCCGTTCGAACAATTCGAGGCCGTCCATGCCCGGCATCTTGATGTCCGTGATCAGCAGATCAGCAGGCACACGGCCAAGCTCTTCCAGCGCCTGTGCCCCGTTCGAAACCGTCGACACAACGTATCCCTCTGCAGTAAGGATGTGGCTACACAGGTCTCTGATCATGTCCTCGTCGTCAACCACGAGAATCTTCTCACCAGCCATGTTTATACTCCTTCAACCGTGCCTCCAAATCGATGAGGTTAAACCTATAATTTCGACTCCGTCCGTTATCGGCCCGATCATCTAAACGGCCAGATGCTTCCAATATCGAGGAAGCACCACCCGGAAGGTCGTGCCCTGATGCAGGATGCTCTCTGCCTCAATCTTACCACCGTGATTCTGCACAATGCGATAGCTGATCGAAAGTCCCAGACCGGTGCCATTGCCGTTCCCCTTGGTAGAAAAGAAGGGTTCAAAAATCTTGTCCATGTGCTCTGGTGGAATTCCAGTCCCGGAATCCGCAAAGGCCACGACCACCTCGTTTTCACGCGTTACCTCAGCCTTGATCCGGAGCCGCCCCCCACGGGGCATTGCCTGCAGCGCGTTATTGGCAATATTGATGAATACCTGTTTCATCTCATTGTGGTCCATATTCACGAGGGCAGGTTCGGCAGGATAGTCCTCCTGGATTTCTACAGAGGATGCATCGGCAATTCCCTGGACGAGAGCAACGGTCTCCTTGAGAGGCAGCGAAATGTCTCCGGGCCCCATCCATGACGGACGCTGGCGGGCGAAATCCAGCAGGTTACGTATGATCTTCCGGACTCTCAGCGTTTCCTGTTCCATTGTGACGAGGATCTTCCGCTGGGCTTCGGGAAGGTCGAGGGTCTTCAACAGGTGCGTCGTGTAACCGAGAACACTTGTCAACGGATTGTTGATCTCGTGCGCGACATTAGCAGAGAGGCCTCCGATTGCCGCCATCTTCGTCGAATGCACCAGCTGTTCCTGCGTGGTTTTCAACTCTACCATTTTCCATTTCAGGTCGCTGTAGAGTGAGGCATTTTGAAGAGCGGCAGACGCAAGATTGGAAAACACCGTAAACAGCCTCAGATCGTGCTTGTCGAAATGTGGTCCTCCCTTCTTGTTGATGGCCGTGAGGAGTGCGATCATCGTATTCGATGACCAGAGGGGGACCGTCATGATGCTCTTGACGCCGAGAGTCTTCATCCGTGGGCCGTCCAGTCTGAAGTCATTCTGGGCATCGGTGATGAGAAGCGGGGTGCCGTAACTCACCAGCCAGTTATAAATTCCGCCCGCTTCGAGCGGCACATCCATATCTTTGATGGATTTTTTCTTGCTGCCGAATATCCCTACGTATTTCAAGATATGATCTGATTTATCGACAAGGGACACTGTCGTCGTATCGGCCCGCACAAGATCTTCTGCGCCTGCAGCGATCTTTGCAAAAAGGGATTCGCGGTCCAGGTTCTCCATGAGGTCCAGGCCAATTGTATGGAGAATAAACAGGTCTCGATTCCCCCGCGAAAGACTCATCTCACGCTGTTTCAGGGTAAGCGCCATCTGGTTGAAAGCATGACCAAGTTTGCTGATTTCGTCATTTCCCTTCACGGGAAAAGGGGCGTCCCAGTTTTGATGGCTCAATTTTTCAACGGCATCGCTGAGCCGCAGGATGGGCTTGGAAATCCCTATCGCTATGATCTGGCTGAATGCTATTCCGATGAGCAGGATGACGAGGAGCGCTCCTGCTGATTTTTTCATGATAGTGAGGATTTTTTTTTCGTAGAGATCGCCTGAAACGCCGACCCGGACGTACCCGACAAGCTCGCGCCCCGAGCGGATAGGAAGTGTGAGGTCGCAAACGCCGTTCTTTTTCATCACATAGGTCGGTGCCTGGGGGGCGGGCACGCAGGCGAGGACAGCATCGTCTTTGACCCGGCCCTTTCCGGAAGGAAGTGTGTAAAAATACGATTCGCTGCCAAAGAAGACCTCTGAAGCCGTACTGCCGATAAGAAGGTCGCAGGAGCTATTGAATATCATCGCATAGAGAAGTGCTTTGCCGGCCCGGGTATCTTCAGCTGCTGCAAAAGACGGTGATAATTTTTTATAAAGTTCAAACCGATTTCCGGCAACGACATCTTCCGCGGTCAAGGCTGCCAGCTCACGAGCTGCGACGAGAGCTCTCCCCCTGATCTCCGCATCTATGGCTTTTTCCCCTTCCCAGAAAAAAAAGGCTCCCATCAGTGTTGCGACAAGAATGAGCGCCGTCGTCATGAAAAAAGAGATTCTGCGGCCGATACCGCCCCACCATCGGGAAAAAGCAAGACGCACGCGCGCAAAAAAGGCTGGAAGTATGTTATTTACATCTGCCATAGTCGCAGCACAGAACGAAATAATTTTATAGTAACATAAAAGCGCTATGGTGTAAATGCAATTAAAAAAGGCAAGGATCATTATCCTTGCCTTTCGTGTTTATTGTGAGTCGGACATCAGAAATAATTTGTATGTCTCTTCTATGCTATGCTGCCGGCGTCTTTTCTGCTTTCTTTTTTTCTCACCCGCCGCCTCTGCGGCCTCTTTCGCCCGACGTTCCACAAGTTCGATCACGGCCATGGGTGCCGCATCGCCGGGCCGGGTTCGGGTTGGAACAATTCTGGTATAGCCGCCGTTTCGGGAGGTAAATCGCGGTGCTATCTGAGCAAAAAGGCTGCCTACTACGGCTTCATCCTGAATAAAACTGAGTGCTTGACGCCGTGCGTGCAGGTCTCCCCGCTTCGCAAGAGTGATCATTTTTTCCGTCAGCGGACGAATCTCTTTCGCCTTTGCAGTCGTCGTTTCTATTTTTTCATTTTTGAGCAATGAGGTTACGAGCATCCTGAGCAGCGCCTTGCGGTGCCCGGAGTTTCTACCAAATTGCCTGCCTGCGCATCCATGTCTCATTTCATTATCCCTGTCAAATTATTATAGTATTATGACTCGCTTGGTTTTTCCGCTAACAGCCGTCGTGCTTCCACAACTATTTTATCATCCACTTTCATTCCCAGAGAAAGCCCCATCTCTGCGAGAATTTCTTTAATCTCATTCAATGATTTTCTTCCGAAATTCTTGGTTTTGAGCATCTCACTTTCGGTTTTTTGAACCATTTCAGCGATGGTCTCTATGCCTGCGTTCTTGAGACAATTTGCCGCACGCACGGAAAGCTCCAGTTCATTAACGCTGCGAAGAAGATTTTCATTGAAGGTCGGAGCCTTCTTGATTTCCTCCTCCATCGCAGGAATCTCTTCTTCTTCCTCGGGGAGGTGAATAAAGAACGTCAGGTGGTCTTTGAGAAGTTTGGCCGCGTGCGCTACGGCGTCATCCGGACGGATACTGCCATCGGTCCAGACCTCGAGCACGAGTTTATCGTAGTCGGTCTCCTGACCGACGCGGGCATTCTCAACCTTAAAATTCACCTTCCGGATCGGTGAAAAAACCGAGTCAATCGGGACAATACCAATGGACTGTCCCGGCTCCTTGTTCTTATCAGAGGAAACATATCCCCTGCCGCGGCGCGCACGCATTTCCAGTTCAAGCTTGCCGTTTTTGTCGATCGTGGCAAGGTGCAGGTCAGGGTTCAGGATTTCCACTTCAGCATCGGCCTCGATATCTTTCGCCGTCACTGCTCCCGGACCTTTCGCCTTGAGAGTCAGCGTCTTGGATTTATCCGTATGCAGCTTGAGCCTGATTTCCTTAAGGTTCAGAATAAGGTCTGTGGTGTCCTCCACGACGCCGGGAATGCTCGAGAACTCATGCTGCACGCCAGCAATTTTTATCGCAGTGACCGCAGACCCCTCAAGTGAGGAAAGGAGAACCCGGCGCAATGAATTACCCAAGGTGGTCCCAAAACCGCGCTCCAAAGGTTCTGCGATAAACTTCCCATACGTGTCCGTTATTTTTTTGGGATCATATTGTAGCTTTTTGGGCATCTGGAAATCTTTTGCTTTTCTAAGCATGATTCCTCCATAACGGAGTAAAAAAACCTTTTAATTCCTATGATGGTAGTCAGGCTCTCAATATGATCGCCCGCCAACCACCGGTAATATGCTGCTACCACCGTGAATTTACTTCGAATAAAGCTCGACGACGAGTTGTTCCTTCACCGTCGGCAACGTACTTTCATCACGGGCAGGTAAGGAAAGCACCTTCCCCTTGAACTGCGTCTTGTCAATCTCCAACCAGGAGGGGAACCCGCGCTTTTCAATTGCGGCAAGTGTCTGCTGTACCTGAACGATACCGCGGCTCTTTTCCCGAAGCTCCACCACATCTCCTGCCTTGATGAGGTAGGACGGGATGTTCACCTTTCTGCCGTTCACCAGCATATGACCATGCCTTACGAGCTGCCGCGCTTCCTTCTTGGAACCTGCAAACCCCATGCGCTGGATAATGTTATCCAGCCGTCTTTCCAGAAGCTGCAACAAGTTATCGCCAGTAACTCCCTTCATCCGCTCGGCTTTTTCAAAATAGCCGCGGAATTGGCGCTCGAGCACGCCATACACACGCCGGATTTTTTGTTTTTCCCGGAGCTGCAGGCTGTATTCCGATTGTTTTATTCTTCCCTGACCGTGTTGTCCCGGCGGATAGCTTCTCCGCGTTACACCACACTTATCTGTATAACAGCGCTCAGCCTTCAGAAATAGCTTCATGCCCTCTCTTCTGCAGAGCTTGCAGACTGATCCAATATACCGTGCCAAGTGATTCTCCTCCTGTGTGGACCGTTTCTCTACGAAAAAAAATAAACCTTACACCCGTCTTCGTTTCGGCGGCCTGCACCCATTGTGCGGGATCGGCGTAACGTCCTTGATCGCCACGATCTCGAGGCCGGCGGCTTGAATCGCGCGGATTGCCGACTCCCTGCCGGTACCCGGGCCCTTCACATAAACCTCGACCTGTCTCATGCCGTGCTCCATCGCTTTTTTAGCGGCAGCCTCGGCAGCGAGCTGCGACGCAAAGGGTGTGCTCTTGCGTGACCCTTTAAAGCCCTTGTTCCCGGCGCTGGACCAGGTAAGTACGTTGCCTGCCGTATCCGTGATCGTCACAATCGTGTTGTTAAAGGAGGCGTGGATATGGGCTACGCCATTTGCCACATTTTTTCTTTCTTTACCCTTCTTAGCCATCTGCTCTCCAATGAGTAAAATTACGCTCTGCCGAATTCGCTGCTACAAGTTTGTCCTGCCGCTTATTTCTTGGCCAGGGTCTTCTTTTTGCCCCTACCTGCCATTGCTGACTTCTTCGGACCTTTTCGTGTTCTTGCGTTCGTCTTCGTCCGCTGCCCTCGTGCAGGCAACCCCCTGCGATGCCTCAACCCGCGGTAGCTGCCGATGTCCATCAAACGCTTGATGTGCATCGTCACATCCCGGCGGAGATCTCCTTCCACCGTGTAATCGCGGTCCAAAATCGCGCGAATCTTGACGATATCGGATTCCGTAAGATTCCCGCTCTTCATATTCGGATCAATCCCGGCCTCTGCAAGAATTTTTTTAGCGGACGTTGGACCAATTCCGTAAATATAGGTGAGCGCGATCTCGTTTTTTTTGTCTTTCGGGAGATCTACCCCAGCAATTCGAGCCACATTTCCTCCTCACGTAAAACGAGTTCCAGTCATCATCCCGGGCCAGAAGCACCTGGCAAGCGATTGTTCCCCGTTTTACAGCGTATTCCCAGTCCTTATCCTTGACGCTGCTTGTGGCGGGCGTTTTCACAAATCACCCGTACAATGCCTTTGCGGCGGATAATGGTACACTTAGGACAAATTTTTCTGACTGATGAACGAACTTTCATGGTTCTGTACTTCCATTTCATTAAAAAATTTTACGTCTGCCTAACATCCTTACCTGCCCCTATTTGAACCGGTATGTAATTCTACCTCTGGTCAGATCATAGGGAGTAAGCTCAACCGTCACCTTATCACCCGGGAGTATCTTTATAAAATGCATCCGCATCTTGCCGGATATATGAGCCAAGATTTTATGACCGTTCTCCATCTCAACACGGAACATCGCGTTGGGAAGCGTCTCCAGTACTGTACCCTGCACTTCTATAGAATCTTCTTTTGCCATATCCCCGCATTCATTCTCTTCACGGTTAACAACGACTGCGCTGTTACTTTCTCGTTAAAATCCACGGCCCGTCGGGCATCACCGCCACTGTATGTTCAAAATGCGCCGATAAACTACCGTCAACGGTAACCGCTGTCCATCCATCTTCTGTGACAACTGTTGCGCTGCCCCCCATATTCACCATGGGTTCTATCGCAAGAACCATCCCCGGCTTGAGCCTGGGACCCTGTCCCGATGGGCCAAAATTGGGTATCTGTGGGTCTTCATGCATATTGCGCCCGATTCCGTGCCCGACAAATTCACGAACAACGGAATATCCATGCGACTCTACATGGCGTTGCACTGCATGAGAAATATCATACAACCTGTTGCCCGGTCTCGCCTGCTCAATTCCACGAAAAAGCGATTCTTCTGTTACCGTAGACAGACGAGCCGCCTCCGGGGCTATCTCTCCCACCGGGAAGGTCTTGGCCGCGTCTCCGTAAAAGCCTTCAACGATTGCTCCCACATCGACGCTAATGATGTCACCCGGCTTCAGCACCACTGCCTTCGATGGGATACCATGAATTACCTGGTTATTCAAGGATGTACACAGGGTCTTCGGATATCCTCGGTAGCCCTTGAAAGCCGGCTTGGCGCCCGCCGCTAAAATCATCCGTTCGGCGAATTCGTCGAGTGACTGAGTACTAGCCCCGGGCCGAATCTCGCCGCGGATACGATCGAGAACTTCCGCTACGACCAGGCAGGCTTTCCGGATCTTTTCAATCTCCTGAAGGGACTTGAGAATGATCATGGGGCACCAAGTATTAGCGCCTCCCTCTGATCGATGCGCCCTTCAGAAAACCTCCGTAGTGTCTCTGAATTAAATGCGACTCTATCTGGGATACGGTATCTAGTGCAACACCGATCACGATCAGCAGCGACGTTCCGCCGAAATAAAAAGGGACATTAAAGAACTTGTAAAAAATGTCTGGTAGAACACAAACCGCAGCGAGGTATAATGCACCGCCCAAGGTGATCCTGTTCAACACTCGAAACAAGTAATCGGAGGTTTTCTTCCCTGGTCTGATTCCGGGGATGAACCCGCCGTATTTTTTCAGGTTATCTGCAATGTCCACGGGATTGAACACGATCGCCGTATAAAAATAGGCAAATCCCACGATCATAAGAACGTATACAGCAGTGTACAGGATCTGTCCCGGTGCAAGTTGGTGAGCAACCCATTGGAGCCATCCCACCTGCACAAAACCAGCGATCGTTGCAGGAAACAGTAGTATGGATGATGCAAAAATAGGGGGAATCACGCCTGCAGAATTAATTTTGAGGGGCAGATGCGTACTTTGGCCCTTGTATATCTTTCTTCCGACCATACGTTGTGCATACTGTATGGCTATCTTGCGCTGTCCGCGTTCCATCAAGATTATGGCAGCAACCACCGCAATAATCAATGCGATGATGATAAAAACCATGAAGTAGGCGATTTCACCGGACCTCATGAGCCCTACGGTATTGCTGACCGCACGCGGGAAACCCGAAACGATGCCCGCAAAAATAATCAGGGAAATGCCGTTGCCGATACCGCGTTCGGTTATCTGCTCGCCGAGCCACATGATGAACGTTGTGCCTGCGGTGAGGGTGATCATGGTAAGAATACGGAACGACCATCCCGTTGATTCGACAAAAGCTCCGCCGCCCATTTTTTCTATGCCAACAGCCATCCAGAATGATTGGAATCCGGCAATAACGACAGTACCGTACCGCGTGTACTCCGTGATCTTCTTCCTGCCTGCCTCGCCTTCCTTGGCCAGCGCCTGAAGCCGGGGAATGACCACGGTTAGAAGCTGCAATACGATAGACGCTGTAATATAGGGCATGATCCCGAGGGCAAAAATCGTTACCCGGGACAGCGCCCCGCCTGAAAACATATCGAAAAATCCCATCAGTCCTGCAGCAGACTGATGCAGAAACTGACTGAGCGCTTCGCCCTTAACACCGGGGGTCGGTATATGCGCGCCGATGCGATATACTGCCAGCATTAAAAGTGTGAAAATAATACGCTTCCGGAGCTCGGGAATGTTAAATATGTTTTTTAGTCCGGTGAACACGGGTTAGATCACCTCGGCCTTGCCGCCGGCAGCCTGGATTTTTTCGAGAGCACTCTTGCTGAATTTATGTGCCCGCACGGTAAGTTTTGCCTTAAGTTCACCCATTCCAAGGATCTTAACGCCGTTTTTCAGGTCTTTGATTAATCCTTGCTGTACGAGAGCTTCCGGCGTCACTGGGTCGGCACCGGACATTTTCTCGAGATCTGTTATGTTAACAACCGAATATTCCTTGCGGAAGATATTGGTGAACCCTCTCTTAGGAAGCCTGCGCTGAAGGGGCATCTGGCCGCCTTCAAACCCCGCTCCCTTCACACCGCCAGAGCGGGCTTTTTGCCCTTTGTGGCCTTTCCCCGCGGTCTTACCGTTGCCAGAGCCGGAGCCTCGGCCAACGCGATTTGCTTTTTTCCTTGACCCGCTTGCGGGTTTTAAGTCTTCTAATCTCATAGTTTACTCGCTACCATCACTGTCGGTATTTAAAATTTAATCAGCTCTGTCCTGCTATGCTTCTTCCACCCGCACCAAGTGAGAAACCTTATTGATCATTCCCCGGATCTGCGGAGAATCCACGCGGATCACGGAGTGGTTCAATTTCCTGAGGCCGAGTCCGACCAAAACAACTTTATGCTTCCCTGGTCTGGCAATGCTACTCTTAACGAGAGTAATTTTCAATTTTTTTACATCAGTGTTAGCCATGCCTATACGAGCTCCTCTACGGTTTTTCCCCGAAGCGCTGCCACCTGAGCGGCGCTTCGTAATCGCACCAAACCATTGATCGTTGCACTCACGACATTATGGGGGTTGCTGGAGCCCAACGATTTACAGAGCACGTTTCGCACACCCACGACTTCGAGCACGGACCTGCTCGCTCCACCAGCGATCAAACCCGTACCTTCCGACGCCGGTTTGAGCAACACTTTTCCGGCCCCGTAATGGCCAAGCACTTCGTGGGGTATCGTATCACCCTTGAGCGAAACCTGGACCATGTTCTTCTTTGCCCGCTCAACGGCTTTCTTGATAGCAACAGGCGCCTCAGCAGCCTTACCTTTGCCGACGCCGATTTTACCTTTACCGTCGCCTACGACCACAAGAGCGCTGAAGTTGAACCGCTTGCCGCCCTTGACCACCTTGGCTACCCGGTTCAAATAGACCAGTTTGTCTTTCAGGCCGTCGCCCTCTTCCGTGTCTTTCTGGTATCGCTCTGCCAATGCCGCCTCCGTAATGAATCTGTTCCTTAAAAGTTCAGACCTTTTTCACGTGCTGCATCAGCCAATGCCTTTATACAGCCGTGATATTGATTCCCACCGCGATCGAACACGACAGCTTTGATATTTTTCCCGAGCGCCCGCTCCGCGAGGTTCGCTCCTACTTTCTTGGCTGCGGCTACATTGCCGCAGTGCTTCAACCCTTCTCCGACGACCTTTTCCGTAGACGCAGCGGCAATGATCGTCTTGCCCGTCGTATCATCAATAAGCTGGGCGTAAATATGGCTCAAGCTCTTGTACACGCTCAACCGAGGTTTGACCGCAGTACCAACCACTTTCTTCCTGATTCTCTCGCGTCTTCGTTGTCTCGAAACTAATTTACTTTGTGCCACGATTATTCTCCATCATGCTGATAGCGTTCGGACATGCCGTCCGAAATCCGCAGTCCGCAATTCAGTATTAGCCCTACTTACTTACCGCCCTTACCGGCCTTGCCTTCTTTACGCTGGATGACTTCTGTGTTGTATTTTATCCCCTTCCCTTTGTACGGCTCGGGCTTCTTCAGGCTTCTCAAATTTGCAGCAATCTGACCAACAAGCTGCTTATCAACGCCCTTCAGGGTGATCTGGGTCTGCTTGGCGTCCACGGTCGCCTTGATCCCCTTGGGAAGAGGATAGACGATTGGATGCGAGAACCCAAGGTTCAGCATCAGGTTTGCTCCTTGAGCGGAGGCCTTAAAGCCGACACCGGAAATATCCAGGATTTTCTCGTATCCCTTGCTGACGCCGGTCACCATATTGGCGATCAGGTTCCTCGTCAATCCATGCAGTTCCCGGTAAATCTTCTGGTTTGAGGGACGCTCCACCAGCAATTTGTTATTTTCCTTTTTTAACATCAGTTTCGGATTCACATCCTGGCTGATCTCGCCCAGCGGACCCTTGACGGTGATCTTACCGGTCTCCAACTTGGCCTCGACGCCTGAAGGAATCTCTATCGGTTTTTTACCAACCCTTGACATGACGGCTCCCACACTCCTGAAAGGACGAATTCGCTACTTGCAGTTACCACACGTGACAGAGAACTTCTCCGCCGACATTATCCTTTTTTGCCTGTTTCCCCGTCTGCACACCCTTGGGAGTAGAAAGGATCGCAGTGCCCATACCGGCCAAAACACTCGGAATGGAATCATTGCCTGCATATACCCGACGACCAGGCTTACTCACCCGTTTTATGCCTTGGATTACAGGCAGTTCTTCGTCGGTATACTTAAGATAAACCCGGATCAAACCCTGTCTGCGGTCTTTCACCAGCTTGACGTTTTTTACATATCCTTCATCCTTGAGGATCTTTGCAATCTCGATCTTCAATTTCGATGAGGGAATATCGACTTTTTCATGTTTTGCCTTACTGGCATTGCGGATACGCGTCAGCATGTCCGCGATCGGATCGGTCATCATTGAGTCAAACCCCTTTTAGCTACCAGCTAGCCTTGATCACGCCCGGAATCTCTCCCCGGAGCGCCCTGTTCCTGAAGCATATCCTGCACATGTCAAACTTCCGCAGATACCCCCGCGACCGTCCGCAGAGCGGACAGCGGTGATACTCGCGCACCTTGAACTTCGATGGTCTTGATGCTTTTGCTATCAATGACTTCTTTGCCATTGCTCCTCCATCACGTCCGCTGAGGCGGACTACTTCCTGTAGGGCATGCCCATATAGCCGAGCAACGCCCTGCCCTCTTCATCGGTCTTTGCCGTTGTAACGATTACGATATCCATTCCGTGGACCGAGTCAACTTTATCAATCTCGATCTCCGGGAAAATCACCTGTTCCTTGATGCCCAGCGTGTAGTTTCCTCTGCCGTCAAAGGACTTGGACGACACTCCCTTAAAGTCCCTGATACGAGGAAGTGCGGCACTGATAAAACGGTCAAGAAACTCATACATGCGTTCGCGCCGGAGGGTCACCATGCACCCGATCGCCATCCCTTCGCGGAGTTTGAAGGTCGCAATGGACTTCTTGGCTCGCGTAATCACCGGCCGTTGACCCGATATCTTTGCAAGTTCCTCTGCAGCAAAGTCCAGTGCCTTCGCATTGGAGATCGCCTCGCCCATGCCGACGTTCAGAACAATCTTCACGAGCTTCGGGCTTTGCATGGGGTTCTTGTACTGAAATTGTTTCATCATAGCGGGTACGACGATATCCTGGTACCGCTGTTTCATCCGGGGAATCGGGATACGCTCGGGAGCGCTTTTCGATTTCGCTGCCGAGGAAGCGTCCGTCTCCGCCGAGGAAGTTTTTGCCTTCGCAGTTGCCTTAGGAGCCTTGGCCGAGACCTTTTTCTGGTCCCCGCCTTTTGTTTCTTTTGTCTTGTCTTTTTTATCAGCCATAGATCGTCTTTCCTGTTTTTTACCGGTTCTCTTTAAATCTATCTGCAAAACGCGTGAATCCTAGTCAATAGTTTCATTGCAGATTTTGCACACTCGTACGCGCGCCCCTTCTCCCTGGGCCTGCCTTGCTGTAGTTGTTGGCTTGTCGCACTTGGAACAGATCAGTTTCACATTCGACGCGGAAATGGGGCTTTCTTTCTCCACGATGCCACCCTGCCTCAATTGCTGGTTGGGCCGCGTGTGTCGCTTGATCATATTCAGTTTCTCGATGAGAAGTCTGTTGGCCGTGGGGTAAACCGCAATGACCCTTCCTCGTTTCCCCTTCTCCTTGCCAGAAATGACCATCACAGTGTCGTTCTTCTTTATCTGCATAATTCCTGTCCTGCTTTTCGTTAGCGATTTATAATTTAAAATCCATCTACAGCACTTCGGGTGCCAAGGAAATAATCTTCATGAAATTTTTCTTGCGGAGTTCCCGGGCAACGGGTCCAAAGATGCGCGTCCCGATCGGCTCATTCGAATTGTTGATCAGTACAGCCGCGTTGCGATCAAACTTTATGTATGATCCATCCTGCCGTCGAACCTCTTTTGTCGTCCGCACGACTACAGCTTTCGCTACTGTCCCTTTTTTCACCTGGCCCTCAGGAATGGCCATCTTGATGGCCACAACAATCACGTCGCCAAGGGTGGCGTACCGCTTGCGTGTTCCGCCAAGCACTTTTATGCACATTACTTTTTTTGCGCCGGAGTTATCGGCCACGTCCAGTACCGTCTGTTGCTGAATCATATCTCAATCCTCTGCGAAGAGTTTTCGTCCTGATTTAGTTTGCCTTCTCGATAATTTCAAGCACCTTCCAGCGCTTTTCCTTAGAAAGTGGCCGTGTTTCGATGAAACGGACTGTATCGCCGACTTTGCACTCGTTCTTCTCGTCATGGGCCTTGAACTTGGTCGTGCGTTTGAGAGTTTTTCCGTATCGCGCATGCGCGATACGTCTTGTCACCGCCAACACAACGGTCTTGTCCATTTTATCGCTGATGACCTGCCCAATGTACGCTTTTCTTTTTTTAGCCTCGTCCATATTTTTCCTTTAACACGGTTTTTGCTTTTGCGATGTCCTTGCGAAGAATCCTCAGGCGCATCGGGTTCTCAATCTGCCCCATAGCCTGCTGAACGCGGAGGTTGAACAGCTCTTTTTTTATATCAGCAGCCTTTGCCTGCAGTTCTTCGTGCGACAGATCCCTCAATTCTCTAGTTTTCATATATCTGCCTCCCGGGAGACAAACTTCGTTGCAACCGGCAATTTATATGCCGCCAGTCGAAACGCTTCCCTTGCTACGGATTCGTCAACACCGCCCATCTCGTAGAGCACCCGCCCCGGTTTCACTACCGCCACCCAGTACTCCGGCGCACCTTTTCCTTTTCCCATACGTGTTTCTGCAGGTTTTTTGGTGATTGGCTTGTCCGGAAAAATACGAATCCATATTTTCCCGCCTCGTTTGACATAGCGGGTCATAGCGATACGCGCTGCTTCGATTTGCCTGCTCGTGATCCAACCCGGTTCCAGTACTTTCAGCCCGTACTCGCCGTAGCTGACTTCCGCGCCGCGGTAGGCAATGCCCGTCATCCGGCCTTTATGCATTTTCCTATGTTTTACTCGTTTGGGTGCTAACATATTGACAATCCTTTAGTCCAGCGTTCTCGCTCAAATTGGTAATTTTATTATGCAGCGGTTGTCGGCTGCTGCAGGACATCTCCCCGATAAATCCAAACCTTTACACCGATCTGTCCCATAGTGGTTTTTGCCTCGAAGAATCCATACTGTATGTCAGCACGAAGCGTGTGGAGAGGGACGCGGCCTTCGCGATACCACTCGGTCCGGGCAATTTCCGCCCCTGCCAGCCTGCCTGCGCAAGTAATTTTGATGCCCTGCGCGCCGAGACGCAACGCTGACGTTACGGCTTTTTTCATTGCTCTCCGAAAGGCTATCCGACGTTCGAGCTGGAGCGCGATGTTCTCCGCAACGAGCTGCGCATCGAGCTCCGGGCGCCTAATCTCTTGAATATTGATATACATCTGCTTGCCCGTCATGGCTTCGAGGTCTTTCTTGAGCTTGTCAACCTCGGCACCCTTCTTACCGATGATAATGCCCGGACGCGCAGTATGGATATTGATCTTTGCCTTCTGACCGGCACGTTCGATCTCGACCTTGGCGACACCGGCATGCATGAGCCGCTCTTTTACAATCTTGCGGATCTTTATGTCTTCATGAAGAAGGGCAGCATAGTTCTTCTGGGAAAACCAGCGCGAATCCCATGTTTTTATGATCCCGAGCCGCAGCCCGATTGGATGAACCTTTTGTCCCATGACGCCTCCGTAAAACTACGCTGACAAAACCAGCGTTATATGGCTTGTTCTCTTCCTGATCACATTGCCCCTGCCCATGGCACGGGCGCGCATCCGCTTCATCGTAACGCCCTGGTTCACATAGGCCTTGGTTACCTTCAGGGAATCGAGATCGCCGACTTTTTTCTGCTCGGCATTGGCCACGGCCGAATCGAGGAGCTTCTTGACGATCCGCGCAGCATGGAGCGGAGTAAACGTGAGGATGTTAATGGCATCTCCTACCATCTTGCCCCGAATGAGATCTATTACCTGTCTCGCCTTGCGCGGCGTAATACGAATATGTTTGACTGTTGCGGTTGCTTCCATCTGACTTTCCTCACTCTCAAGAACGACGCACGCTGCGTCCTGCTACTTCGGTGCACTCGCTTTTTCCGCCGCTTTTGATCCACCGTGTGCCTTGAACGTCCGGGTTGGTGAAAATTCCCCCAGTTTGTGACCTACCATATTTTCAGTGATATACACGGGGATAAACTTCTTGCCGTTATGGACAGCCATAGTGTGACCAACAAAATCTGGCGTTATCGTCGATCTCCGGGACCAGGTCTTGAGTATTTTCTTTTCACCGGCTGTGTTCATCGTCTCAACTTTTTTCATGAGACTTTCATCGATAAAAGGGCCTTTTTTAACTGATCTCGGCACCGTACCCTCCGTTTGAGCAGCTCGAACGACTTCAACCGTTCAAACCACCGTCATTTATCTGCTCTTCGTTCTTCTTGAAATAATAAATTTAGTCGTCGTTTTATTCTTCCGCGTTTTCTTCCCATCGGGCAACCCCCATGGAGAGCAGCCCGGCCTTCCACCTGAGGACTTTCCCTCGCCGCCACCGAGAGGATGGTCAACCGGGTTCATTGCCACGCCGCGTACTCTCGGCCTCATCCCCATCCAGCGGGCCCTGCCAGCCTTGCCAATGCTTATGTTCTCATGGTCGAGATTGCCGACTTGGCCGATTGTCGCCATGCATTCTGAGCGGACCTTGCGCACTTCCCCGGAGTTGAGGCGCAGCGTGGCATATTCTCCCTCTCGGGCAAGGAGTTGCACGGTGGAACCGGCGCTCCGCGCAAGTTGGCCCCCCGCACCCTTCTTGAGCTCCACATTGTGGATGTTAGTACCCACGGGAATGGCACTCATCGGCAGCGCATTTCCAGGCTTGATGTCAGCGTCCGGACCAGACACGACGTTATCTCCCACCTTAAGACCGAGCGGCGCGAGAATATAACGCTTTTCTCCGTCGGCATAATTGAGGAGAGCTATTCTTGCTGTGCGATTCGGATCGTACTCGATTTCAGCCACCTTCGCAGGTACGCCGATCTTATCCCGACGGAAGTCTATCACCCGGTATATTTTTTTGTGCCAGCCGCCACGGTAGCGGACTGTTATCTTGCCACGGTTGTTTCTTCCGCCGCTCTGGCTGAGCTTGACGAGAAGCGATTTCTCAGGAGTACTTCGTGTGACCTCTTCAAAGGTAGACGTTGTCTGGAAGCGCTTTCCCGCAGATGTTGGATTGTACGTTTTTACCGGCATTTAAGCACCCTCAAATATATCGATCTTTTCACCAGGCTTGAGCGTTACATACGCTTTCTTCCAGTCGGACCTGCGTCCGATGCGTTGGCCGACGCGCTTGTTCTTTCCCGCGTTTTTAACCGTTGTAACATCAGCGACCTTGACTTTAAAAATTCCCTCGATCGCTTTCCTTACCTGAACCTTATTTGCATCAACCTTGACCTCAAAGGTCAACACATTATTTTTTTCCTTCAGCCGCGCGCCCTTCTCGGTTATCCGAGGCACCCGGATGATGTCGTAGAGATCAATTGTCATTTACCGTACACCTCCTGCATGGCGTTGATCGCGTCCTGCGTCGTAATGAGGTACCGGTATTTAAGCAGGTCATAGACGTTGATATTTTCCATCCTGAGCACTTTAATCGATGGGATGTTTCTGGCTGCAAGCGTCAGATTTTTATTCTCCGCCTTGATAAGGACAAGGGCATTTTCCTGGACGCCGAGAGTGGTGAGCAGCGTCGAAACTAGCTTCGTCTTCGGTTCGGCCAGATCAAGGCTGCTCACAAGGATGAGCCGGTTATCAGCGACCTTTGATGAAATCGCATCAGCAAGGGCTGCTCTCTTTTCTTTCTTAGGCAGCGCATAGGAATAGTCCCTCGGCATCGGGCCGAATACCGTTCCGCCGTGCCTCCAAAGTGGAGAACGATTACTGCCCGCGCGTGCCCGGCCCGTACCTTTTTGCTTAAACGGTTTTTTCCCGCCGCCGCTCACGAGCGCTTTATTTTTGGTGGCTGCAGTGCCGGCTCTCCTGTTCGCCAACTGATTCACGACCGCGGAATGAAGAAGATGCGGCCGCACTTCCGTTCCGAACAGACCCGGGAGCTCGACATCCTTAACCTTCTTATTGTTTTGATCAACCATTACGACTGACGGCATGTGCTAATCCTCTTATTCTTAATCAGCCTTGTAAATTAGGATAAGACCGTTGACGCCGCCTGGTACCGCTCCGCGTACAAACAGGAGATTCTGATCAGGTCGGACATCGACAACCTCAATATTTTTTATCGTTACGTTCACCGTGCCCATATGACCGGGAAGTTTTTTGCCCGGCCATACCCGCGAAGGATAAGCGCTCGCACCGATGGAGCCGGGCCTGCGATTGAACATGGATCCGTGGCCGCCCGGACCGCCGGCAAAATTATGCCGCTTCATCACGCCTGCAAAGCCTTTTCCCTTGCTGACGCCGCTCACCGCAATTCGTTCGCCTTTCTTAAACATTTCAACAGTAACCACTTGACCCTGTTCAAACTCTCCCGTGCGAAACTCTCGGAGAAAACGATGGGGCTGCACATTCGCCTTCTTGAAGTGGCCAGCAACTGCTTTCGTCACTCGTTCTTTCTTTTTTTCCTCCACGAACGCCAGTTGTACTGAATCATAACCATCTGTCGCCGAGGTTTTTTTCTGAACAACCGTGCAGGGGCCAGCCTGAATGACGGTCACCGGGATCAACTCCCCGCCGCTGAACTGCTGGCTCATGCCTATTTTCTTTCCGATAATACCCTTGCTCATCGTATTTCCCCTCATCCGCCCGACAGGCCATGATCCATAACATCACTAGCCTTCCCGCGGTTTGGCTTCTCGTTACAGCTTTATTTCGACATCGACACCTGCAGCAAGATCCAGTTTCATCAACGCATCCACGGTCTGCGGTGTAGGATCCAGAATGTCCATCAGACGTTTGTGGGTCCGGATCTCGAACTGCTCACGCGATTTTTTGTCCACGTGTGGAGAACGGAGCACAGTCCAGCGGTTGATCCTGGTGGGAAGCGGAATCGGTCCGGATACCTTGGCACCAGTCCTTTTCGCAGTATCCATAATTTCTACCGTCGACTGGTCGAGCAACCTGTGGTCATATCCTTTGAGTCGTATCCTGATCTTTTGTGTCACGTGCGGTCCCTTCTCTTTCTTACTCGATCACTTGGGTGATAACGCCGGCGCCCACGGTACGGCCGCCCTCGCGGATGGCGAAGCGGAGACCCTGGTCCATGGCTATCGGCGTAATAAGTTCCACACTACAGGTCATATTGTCGCCGGGCATTACCATCTCAACGCCCTCGGCAAGCTTCACCACGCCCGTCACGTCGGTGGTCCGGAAGTAGAACTGGGGACGGTAGCCGTTGAAGAACGGCGTGTGGCGACCACCCTCTTCCTTCGTCAAAATGTACGCCTCAGCCTTGAACTTCGTGTGCGGTGTGATGCTGCCCGGCTTCGCCAGGACCATGCCGCGCTCCACGTCTTCTTTCTTGACGCCGCGAAGAAGGACTCCAACGTTGTCTCCGGCCTGCCCCTGGTCCAGAAGTTTCCGGAACATCTCGACGCCCGTCACCACCGTCTTCTGCGTGGGCTTGATGCCCACGATCTCGATTTCGTCGCTTACCTTCACGATGCCGCGCTCGATACGGCCCGTCACCACCGTGCCGCGCCCGGCGATCGAAAACACGTCTTCGATCGGCATCAGGTACGGTTTGTCGATGTCGCGCTTCGGCTCGGGAATGTAGCTGTCGATAGCCGCCATGAGTTCCAGAATGCTCTTGAACTCAGGTGCGTTGATGTCCTTGCTTTCGCTCTGGAGCGCTTTTAACGCGCTGCCCTTGATGATCGGCGTCTTGTCGCCGGGGAACTGGTATTTGGACAGAAGCTCCCGCACTTCAAGCTCCACGAGCTCGATCAGCTCGGGGTCGTCCACCATGTCTACCTTGTTCATGTAGACAACGATGTAAGGAACGCCGACTTGGCGCGCCAGAAGGATGTGCTCCCGTGTCTGCGGCATCGGGCCGTCCGCAGCCGATACAACCAGGATGGCGCCGTCCATCTGGGCCGCTCCCGTGATCATGTTCTTCACGTAATCCGCATGGCCCGGGCAATCGACATGCGCATAATGACGGTTCTCTGTCTGATATTCAACGTGCGCTGTGGCGATCGTGATGCCGCGCTCCCGTTCTTCCGGCGCCTTGTCGATATTATCATACGACACGAAGTTCGCAAAATTCTTCAATGCCAGCACTTTCGTGATGGCTGCCGTTAAGGTCGTCTTGCCGTGGTCCACGTGGCCGATCGTCCCTACGTTCACATGGGGTTTTGTTCTCTCAAATTTAGCTTTTGACATGCTGTCCGCCTCCTCTAAGGAAGTGTAAATTCAAATATGATCAATAACGCAATTATTTCTTAACTGCTTCGCCTTTTACTTTGGCAATAATCTGCTCTGATATGGTTTTGGGCACTTCTTCGTAGTGAGCGAACTGCATTGTGTAAGTCGCCCTTCCCTGGGTCTTGGATCTGATGTCGGTTGCATAACCGAACATCTCCGAAAGCGGCACCTGCGCTGTAATTACTCTACCTGCGCCTCTCATATTCATGCCTTGCACACGTCCACGACGCGAACTGAGGTCACCGATGATATCTCCCATATATTCCTCGGCGCATACGACCTCAACTGCCATGATCGGTTCGAGGAGTACCGGGCTGGCTTTTGCCGCACCTTCCTTGAATCCCATGGAGCCGGCGATCTTAAAAGCCATTTCCGAAGAATCGACATCATGATAGGAACCGTCTATGAGCGTGACCTTCATATCCACAACGGGATACCCGGCGAGCACGCCATTCTGCATGGCCTCCTCGATACCCTTCTGAGTCGGAGCAACATACTCCTTGGGTACCGAGCCGCCAACAGTCTTGTTAACGAACTCAAACCCTTTTCCCGGTTCCTGTGGCTCGAGCTCCAGTACCACATGGCCGTATTGACCGCGACCGCCAGACTGACGAATGAATTTGCCTTCCGCAGTAACTTTCTTTTTGATTGTTTCTCGGTAAGCAACCTGAGGCTTACCGACGTTCGCATCAACTTTAAACTCCCGCAATAGCCGATCGACGATAATCTCCAGATGCAATTCACCCATGCCCTGAATAATCGTCTGGCCAGTCTCGGTGTCAGTATGCACGCGGAACGACGGATCTTCCTGCATGAGCTTCTGCAATGAGAATCCGAGCTTTTCCTGGTCTGCTTTGGTCTTCGGCTCGATAGCAACGGAGATGACCGGTTCCGGAAAGATCATAGCTTCCAGAATAACGGGTTTGTTTTCATCACAAATCGTATGTCCAGTCAGTGTACTCTTGAGTCCCACGGCAGCACAAATATCGCCTGCATATATCTGCTCGATTTCTTCGCGCTTATTAGCATGCATTTTGAGCAGCCTGCCGACACGCTCCCTTGTTCCCTTAGTGGAATTATACACGTATGATCCGGAAGTCAGCGTTCCAGAATAGACGCGGACAAAGGTGAGCTGACCGACAAAAGGATCAGTCATGATTTTGAATGCAATACCCGCGAACGGCTCGCCATCGGAAGCGGTACGGACAATCTCCTCACCTTTGGGCCCGATACCTTTTACCGGGGGGATATCCAAAGGAGACGGGAGATAGTCAACAACCGCATCGAGAAGAAGCTGGACGCCCTTGTTCTTAAATGCCGATCCGCAAATCACCGGGAAAATGGTCATCGCGATCGTACCTTTGCGTATCGCGGCCATGATCTCTGCCTCCGTCGGCGTTTCTCCGTTCAGGAATTTTTCCATGACGGTGTCGTCGGCATCGGCAATTTTCTCGATCATTTTTTCCCTGTACTCTTTTGCCTTGGGAAGGAGATCTGCAGGAATGTCTTCAACTACATATTTTGCACCGAGCGTCTCGTCGTCGAATAAAACTGCCTTCATCTTCACGAGATCGATGCAACCTCGGAACTTATCTTCGGCGCCGACGGGAAGTTGGATTGGCACCGCGTTCGCACCGAGCCGGTCAATCATGGACTGTACGCTCATATAAAAATCCGCGCCGATGCGGTCCATTTTGTTCATAAAAGCAATACGGGGGACTTTGTATTTATCTGCCTGGCGCCAAACGGTCTCGGACTGGGGTTCAACGCCGCTTACAGAATCGAATGCCGCAACTGCGCCATCGAGTACGCGGAGCGAGCGCTCAACTTCAATGGTGAAATCGACGTGACCGGGAGTATCGATTATATTGATGCGCTTATCGCGCCAGAAACATGTTGTTGCTGCTGACGTAATGGTGATACCGCGCTCCTGCTCCTGAACCATCCAGTCCATGACGGCAGTACCATCGTGCACTTCGCCGATCTTATAGGAAACACCGGTATAATAAAGGATACGCTCCGTCGTCGTCGTTTTCCCGGCGTCGATATGAGCCATGATCCCGATGTTGCGGGTATTTTCGAGTGAATACTGCCTAGCCAAAACTTCCTCCGCTTCTTAAATGATAAATCTTACCAGCGATAATGGGCAAATGCCTTATTGGCATCCGCCATGCGGTGCACATCTTCTTTCTTCTTCACGGCTGCACCGGTGTTGTTCGACGCATCGAGAATTTCCCCAGCAAGTTTCTCAACCATGGATTTTTCAGGCCGCTGTGAGGCGTAGAGTCTGAGCCAGCGGTACGCCAGCGACATCCTACGCGGCTGCTTGACCTCGATAGGGACCTGATATGAGGCGCCGCCGACCCTGCGCGACTTCACCTCGAGTGTTGGCTTCAGATTTTCAATTGCCTTCTTAAAAATGGCAATCGGATCACTATTCGTCTTCTGCTGAATACGGTCGAGCGCTTTATAACAAATCGCCTCGGCCGTGCTCTTCTTGCCCTTGCGCATGAGCACGTTCACAAATTTCGCCAGCATCTGGCTGTGATATTTTGGATCAGGTAGAGACTCTCTTTTTACGACAATGCTTTTTCTCGGCATGATTTGTTCCTTATCTTACGCAATTGCGCTCTTAAGCGCCCATTGTTCCCTGCCATCTCGTTACTTCGGCCGTTTTGCTCCGTACTTGGATCTACCCTGCTTACGATTTGCCACACCAACGGTGTCCAGTGTACCCCGTACAATATGGTAGCGCACGCCTGGAAGATCCTTCACCCTGCCGCCGCGGATGAGCACGATAGAGTGCTCCTGAAGATTATGCCCCACGCCGGGAATGTAGGTTGTCACTTCCATCCCGTTCGTGAGCCGCACTCTGGCCACCTTCCGGAGAGCCGAGTTCGGCTTCTTCGGTGTTGTCGTATAGACTCTGATGCAAACACCCCGCTTCTGGGGGCAGCTCTTGAGCGCAGGGCTTTTCGTCTTGCTTGTTGCGAGGGTCCTGCCTTTTCTTACCAATTGGCTAATTGTCGGCACGGAAATTACTCCTTAAAAACACAATTATAGCAATTTTTCAAAAACGTTGAGTCAAAACCTGGTGATTATATCGATATAAGCGCCTGTTGTCAAGGGTTATTTTTGTTTTGTTAATTTAACTCTACTCCGCTCCCGATGCCTCCACCTGCGGGGTATCTTCATCAACAACTACATAGGTGTTGCGGTACTCGGTCATTCCGGTGCCTGCTGGAATCAATCTTCCCATGATCACATTCTCTTTCAGGCCGACCAGATCATCCACTGCTCCGGTAATCGCCGCTTCAGTCAGCACGCGAGTAGTTTCCTGGAATGATGCTGCTGAAATAAAGCTGTCCGTCGTAAGAGACGCTTTGGTGATGCCGAGGAGGATCGGCCGTGCGGTCGCCGGTTTCGCCCCCTTTGCGATCATGGCCTCATTTTCCCGCGCGAAAGAGAAGCGGTCCACCTGCTCGCCGATGAGGAATGAAGTATCGCCGGCATCTTCAATTCTGACTTTCCGGAGCATCTGCCTCACGATGACCTCGATATGCTTGTCGTTGATGCTCACGCCCTGAAGCCGGTAGACTTGCTGCACTTCGTCGACAAGGTATTTCTGGAGTTCCTTGGGACCGAGCACATTCAGGATGTCATGCGGATCGACTGGACCATCCATGAGCGGTTCACCCGCAGTAACCCAGTCTCCCTCGTGAACGTTTACATGTTTGCCCTTGGGGATAAGATATTCTTTCTCGTTTCCCATGCCGTCCTTGACAAGGATGCGGCGCATGCCTTTCACAAAGCCGCCGAACTCCACCGTGCCGTCGATCTCGCTGATGATCGCCTGTTCTTTCGGTTTCCTGGCCTCGAACAACTCGGCTACTCTCGGAAGACCGCCGGTGATGTCCTTGGTCTTCGTGGTTTCACGCGGGATCTTAACCAAAATGTCGCCCGGGAATATCTCATCGCCCTTGTCCACGAGAATGTGCGCTCCTGCAGGAAGAAGATATCGTGCAACGACATTGGATCCCGGCAGTCTCGCGGTCTTGCCATGCTGATCTTTGATCGAGATTCTTGGCCTGAGGTTCTGGTTTGGATAATCAATAATCACTTTGCGTGACAAACCCGTGACTTCATCCACTTCTTCGCGCATCGTGACACCTTCGATGATATCACCAAAGGCTATCTTCCCGCCGATTTCCGTAAGGATCGGCAATGAATAAGGATCCCACTCCACAAGTTTCTGGCCAATCTCAACCTTTTGACCGTCTTGAATCTTGATGCGAGCGCCGTAGATGACCGCATACTTTTCCTTCTCACGGCCCGTTTCATCATAAATTGCGATATTGCCGTTCCGGGACATGGCGACGTAATCGCCTTCTTTATTTTTTACGGTATTCAGGTTCAGATACTTCATGATGCCGGAGTTCTTGGCCTCGAGTACCGTTTGTTCAACGACCTTGCTTGCAGTGCCGCCTATGTGGAACGTCCGCATGGTGAGCTGCGTGCCCGGTTCGCCGATGGACTGCGCCGCAATGATGCCGATGGCCTCGCCGATATCAACAAGTTTTCCGCGTCCCAGGTCTCTGCCGTAGCACATCCGGCACACGCCACGCAGAGACTGACAGGTGAGCACGGAACGAATCTTGATTCGGTCAATACCAGCTTCATCGATCCGCTTCACGAGTTCCTCGTTGATCTCTCTGCGCGTGCCGATAATCACTTCCTTCGTAATCGGGTCTTTAATATCTTCAGCCGCAACACGACCAAGGATACGTTCTGACAGCGGCTCGATGATTTCACCACCCTCGACGAGCGAGCCGACGATGATGCCGTCCGTCGTGCCGCAGTCGTCCTGCGTAATGATCACATCCTGGGACACGTCTACAAGGCGTCTTGTCAGGTACCCTGAATTTGCTGTTTTGAGCGCCGTATCCGCGAGACCTTTCCGGGCGCCGTGGGTCGAGATGAAGTATTGCAGCACCGTGAGGCCCTCGCGGAAATTCGCCGTGATCGGCGTCTCAATGATTTCACCCGATGGCTTTGCCATCAACCCGCGCATACCTGCGAGCTGCCTGATCTGCTGGGTGCTGCCTCGTGCTCCCGAGTCGGCCATCATGAAGATGTTATTGAAGGAGCGGGCTTCCTGGAGTTCTGATTTCCTGGCCACCCCGATCTCAACGGCCTCCATGCCGAGTTCCGCCATCATTTCATCGGCGATTTTTTCGGTTACGTTCGCCCAGATGTCGATTTCCTTGTTGTAGCGCTCGCCGTTGGTGATGAGGCCTTCGGTGTACTGGTGATGGATCTCCATGACCTCTTTTTGCGCCTGCTCGATAAACTTCTGTTTTTTGCTCGGGATATGCATGTCTGCAATAGAGATAGAAATGCCGGACCGCGTCGCGAACCGGAATCCCATTTCCTTAAGATCATCGATCAAAACGACCGTGCGTCGTAAACCAAGCTTGCGAAAGCACTCATCAAGCAGTTTCGCGAGTTCTTTCTTGGTCATTTCCTTATTCACCGAAGAGAAGGAAATTCCCTCGGGAAGAAGCTCACTGAAGAGCACTCGTCCGATTGTCGTTTCCTCGATCTTGCCGTTTATCCGCACGCGAATGCGGGCATGAATGTCGGCCACGCCCTGGTCATAGGCAATGCGCACCTCGTCACGGCTCGAGAATATTTTCCCCTCGCCTCGAACGCCGGAACGCGATTTCGTCAGGTAATAGCATCCGAGCACGATGTCCTGAGAAGGAACCGTGATCGGCCGTCCGTTCGCCGGAGAGAGCACGTTGTTGATCGAAAGCATGAGCACGCGAGCTTCGAGCTGTGCCTCGACCGACAAGGGAATATGGACCGCCATCTGGTCGCCGTCGAAGTCCGCGTTGAACGCTGCGCACACGAGCGGATGAAGTCGGATGGCCTTCCCCTCGACAAGCACGGGATCGAACGCCTGGATGCCGAGGCGGTGGAGCGTCGGGGCGCGGTTCAGGAGCACGGGATGCTCCTGGATCACCTCTTCGAGCACGTCCCACACCTCGGGGCGCTCGCGTTCGATCATCTTCTTCGCGCTTTTAATGGTCGTAGCATACCCTTTTTCCTCAAGTTTGTTGAAGATGAACGGTTTGAACAGCTCAAGCGCCATCTTCTTCGGAAGACCGCACTGATGGAGCTTGAGATCGGGACCGACAACAATCACGGAACGTCCGGAATAGTCCACACGTTTTCCCAGAAGGTTCTGGCGGAACCGTCCCTGTTTACCCTTGAGCATGTCTGACAGCGACTTGAGCGGCCGTTTATTCGGCCCGCGCAGGACCCTGCCCCTACGCCCGTTGTCAAAGAGTGCGTCCACGGCTTCCTGGAGCATCCGCTTTTCATTCCGGATTATGACCGAGGGCGCCTTGAGCTCTTCAAGCCTTCGCAGGCGGTTGTTGCGGTTGATGACCCGGCGATAGAGGTCATTCAAATCAGAGGTAGCAAACCGGCCGCCTTCGAGAGGAACGAGCGGGCGGAGCTCCGGAGGAATCACCGGGATCACGTCAAGGATCATCCACTCCGGCTTGTTGCCGGATTTGCGGAACGCTTCGATAACCTTGAGCCGTTTCGTCAGTTTCTTCTTCGTGGCCATCGATGTGGCTGTTTCTATTTTCTTTCGGATGTCTTCCGATTCCGATTCCAGGTCAATGGCCTTCAGCATCTCCCGGATCGCCTCGGCGCCCATGCCTGCCTTGAACGCGGCAGAGCCGTACTCCGTCTGGGCCTTGCGGAATTTCTCCTCCGTCAGGAGTTCTTTCTGCTTGAGCGGCGTATCACCGGGCTCGATGACGACGTACCCTTCAAAGTAGAGGACCTTTTCGAGTGCTCGAAGCGTCATGTCGAGGAGCGTACCGATCCGGCTCGGGAGGCCTTTCAAAAACCAGATATGTGCAACCGGCGACGAGAGCTCGATATGCCCCATGCGTTCGCGCCGCACCTTGGACTGGATGACTTCAACGCCGCACTTGTCGCAGACGATGCCACGGTGCTTCATCCGTTTGTATTTGCCGCACAAACACTCCCAGTCTTTGATTGGCCCGAAGATCTTGGCACAGAACAAGCCGTCTCGCTCAGGCTTGAAGGAGCGATAATTGATGGTTTCCGGCTTTTTTACCTCGCCGAAAGACCATTCCTTGATCCGGTCGGGTGATGCAATCTTTATTCGCATAGCGTCGAAGCTGATATCTTTCGGTTTTTCAAAGAGACTCATGACATCTGCTCTGGCTTTATTTTCTGATAATTGTTTCTCTTCCACAGTGGACCTCCATAGGAGAGGGCAATGCCCTCATGACCTAATCATTAATCTACCCTGCTGCCTCAGCCAGTCCAATCGCCGAAGCGTGATCGGCGATTCTACCTCCGCGGGGAACCGCTACCGGGCGGATGATATCTTTTCCAGCCCGATCACCCGCTCTTTCTCATTCTTGCGCTCGATAAGCTCAACGTCGAGGCAGAGGCTCTGCAGCTCCTTGATGAGCACGTAGAAAGATTCGGGGAGACCGGGTTCGAGCGTGTTCTCGCCCTTCACAATCGCCTCGTAGATCTTGGCGCGTCCGGAAACGTCATCGGACTTAACCGTGAGGAATTCCTGGAGACAATAAGCGGCACCGTAAGCCTGAAGCGCCCAGACTTCCATTTCTCCGAGACGTTGGCCGCCGAACTGCGCCTTGCCACCGAGCGGTTGCTGGGTCACGAGCGAATAAGGCCCGATGGAACGCGCGTGGAGTTTGTCATCGACAAGATGGTGAAGCTTCAGCATGTACATATAGCCAACCGTCACCGGCTTGTCGAAGGGTTCTCCCGTCCGTCCGTCAAAAAGTTGCGATTGGCCGGTGAGCGGAAGCTTAGCTTCCTTGAGCATGGCTCGTATGCGCTCCTCCGATGCCCCATCGAACACCGGTGTCGCGACGTGCAGGTCGAGCGCCTTTGCGGCCCAGCCGAGGTGGGTTTCAAGAATTTGTCCAACGTTCATGCGCGACGGCACGCCAAGGGGGTTCAAAACGATCTCGACCGGGGTGCCATCGGGGAGGTAGGGCATGTCCTCTTCAGGAACGATCCGGGAGACGACACCCTTGTTTCCGTGCCTGCCAGCCATCTTGTCGCCCACGGAAAGCTTGCGCTTCATGGCGACATAGACCTTGACGAGTTTGACCACGCCGGGCGGAAGATCATCGCCGCGCTTCAGCCTCCCGATCTTCTCATCGTAGATGGACTCCAGGATACTGAGCTGGTTCTCCGAATTGTCCAGGATCTCCTGGAGCTTCGTGGGATAGTCCTCGGACTCGACTTTGATCTTTGCAAGGTCTTTCTCCGGAAGCTTATCGAGAATCTCTACGGTGATCTTCTTGCCCTTAGCCAGCTCGGTTTTCCCGGTCTTGGAATTGACGATCTTGTCGGCTGCGGTCTTGCCAATCAGGATCCTGCGAATGCGCTTGTACTTGTCCTCTTTTGCTGCACGGACTTCATCCTGATATTCCTTCTGGAGCCGCGCGATCTCCTCGCTCTCCTGGGTCTTGAGGCGTTCATTCTTGTCCTCGCCTTTGCGCGAGAAAACCTTCACGTCGATGACGGTCCCTTCGATGCCCGGGGGGGCATAGAGTGAGGCATCCCGCACATCGCCGGCCTTTTCACCAAAGATGGCCCGCAAAAGCTTTTCTTCCGGGGTGAGCTGTGTTTCGCCCTTAGGTGTCACCTTGCCGATGAGAATGTCGCCGGGCATGACTTCAGCGCCGATACGAATAATCCCGTTCTCATCGAGGTTCCGGAGCGTCTCTTCGCCAAGGTTCGGAATGTCCCGGGTGATCTCTTCCTTGCCGAGTTTCGTGTCCCGTGCCTCGATCTCGAATTCTTCGATGTGGATGGAAGTATAGCGGTCTTCCTTGACTATCTTCTCACTGATGATGATTGCGTCTTCATAGTTATATCCGCTCCAGGGCATGAAGGCAACCAGCACATTCTGGCCGAGGGCGAGTTCTCCCAGGTCCGTTGCCGGTCCGTCGGCAATCACCTGGCCTTTTTTCACCTTGTCTCCTTGACGAACGATCGGCTTCTGATTCATACACGTGTTCTGGTTAGAGCGATAGAACTTGGTGAGCGGATAGGTATCGATCACCGTCCTGCCCTTTGCGTCCTCACCCTTCACCGTAATCCGCGTGGAATCTACGGCCTCGACGATGCCATCGCGCTTGGTCGAAACGATAGCGCCGGAGTCGCGCGCGGCAACGCGCTCCATGCCCGTGCCGACCACCGGCGCCTGCGGCCTGAGCAACGGCACTGCCTGGCGCTGCATGTTCGATCCCATAAGAGCGCGGTTCGCGTCGTCATTTTCAAGGAATGGAATGAGTGCAGCAGACACGGATACGATCTGCTTCGGCGATACGTCCATGTACTGCACTTCCTCGGCACTGACTAATTTAAATTCACCGCCCACACGTGCGGACACACTTTCCACTGCTATCTTGCCGCGGCCATCGACCGGCGTATTGGCCTGAGCAATGACATAATTTTCACCGTCCACGGCCGAAAGGTATTCTATTTCGTCAGTCACCTTACCGGCATTGACACTCCGATAAGGCGCTTCAATGAAACCGTAGTCATTCACGCGTGCGTAGGTAGCCAACGAGACGATAAGGCCGATATTCGGACCTTCCGGCGTCTCAATTGGGCAGATCCTGCCATAATGGGTGGTGTGTACGTCGCGCACTTCGAATCCCGCGCGTTCGCGAGTGAGCCCGCCAGGACCGAGGGCGGAAAGCCTCCTCTTATGCGTGATCTCTGCCAATGGGTTCGTCTGGTCCATGAACTGGGAAAGTTGGCTTGATCCGAAGAACTCCTTAATGGCCGCGATTACCGGTTTCGGGTTGATGATATCGTGCGGCATGAGGGCGTCGACGTCCTGCAGGCTCATGCGTTCCTTGATGGCGCGTTCCATGCGCGCGAGCCCGACGCGAATCTGGTTCTCAAGCAACTCGCCGACGGACCTCACGCGGCGGTTGCCGAGATGATCAATGTCATCGACTTCACCTCTCCCGGTGCGGAGATTGACGAGGTAGCGGATTACTTCGACGACGTCTTGAGCAGTAAGTGTCGTTTTATCGATCGGGATATCAAGCTTCAATTTTTTATTCAGCTTCAACCTGCCCACGGACGATAGATCGTAACGCTTGGCATTGAAGAACATGCCCGTGAAAAGGTTCCGCGCCATGTCGATCGTCGGCGGTTCTCCCGGACGCATCTTCCGGTAGATTTCGAGGAGAGCTTCATCGGACGTCTGAACCTTGTCGGAAAGAAGCGTGTCCCTGATGGCGCTGATCACATGGATGCCGTCCATATAGATCACTTCCATCTTTTCGACTTTCGTCTCGGCAATCCCGGCAAGAAACGCTTCCGTGATCTTCTCATTTGCCGGAAGAAGCACTTCTCCGGTCTCCGGATCGATCACGTCCCGGAGGACAATGCGGTCGATCAATTCCTCGCGGGGGATCGGGATTTCAGTGATACCGGCTGTCTCCATTTTTTTGATGGCAACGCGGGTGATTTTAGCGCCTTCCTTCACGATCTGCTCGCGCGTGTTTTTGTCGGTGATGGTTATCGGAGCCTTGAGACCAGCCAGCACATCGGTGTGGATCCCGCGCGTAAAACCGTCCTTCTTGATTTTAATGTCCTCGATAGGATAGTACATCCGGAGCAGGTCTTCATTGGAATATCCGAAAGCCTTGAGGAGAATGGTGGCCGGAATCTTCCGCCTGCGGTCGATCCGTACGTAAACGATGTCCTTGACGTCGAATTCAAAATCGAGCCACGAACCGCGGTAAGGGATAATTCTGGCTGAATAGAGGATCTTGCCGCTCGCGTGGGTCCTGCCTTTGTCGTGCGTAAAAAATGCGCCCGGAGAGCGGTGAAGCTGACTGACCACCACACGCTCGGTCCCGTTCACAATAAATGTCCCCGTTTCGGTCATGAGAGGCAGGTCGCCGACATAGACTTCCTGCTCTTTAATGTCCTTGACCCGTTTGGTAGCGGTCTGTTCGTCCTTCTCGAAAAAAACCAGGCGCGTTTTTATCTTGAGCGGCGCGGCAAAGTTCGCCCCGCGCTGCAGGCACTCCCAGATACTGTACTTCGGATCTCCCAGCGAATAACCGAGGTAGTCCACCATCGCCGTCTCGTTGAAATCATAAATGGGGTAAACACTCTTGAACGCGGCCTGGAGCCCCATGTCTTTTCTCTTGTCGGACGCAACTTCCTTCTGCAGGAAATAATCGTAAGACTTCTTCTGGATCTCGATGAGATCGGGGATCTCCAGAATTGTGGGAATTTTGGAAAAATCCTTCCGTACACGGACCAGTTCTCTTTTTTCTTTAGACATTTTCGCACCCCTTAAACATCATAAAATGCAAAATGAAAAATGCAAATCGTGAAAAACACAGTGCCGAATCGCTTCCTTTTCCATTTTCCACTTTGCATTTCGAATTTTTTTCAGGCGTTCAGCCCCTTTAGAACACCCTATCCATAAACGCAAAAAGTCCTCTGCCCTCCGGACCACTGCCGGAGGGCAAGGACTTGGCAAGTGAAGCTTGATTTGTCTTGTTATTTTACTTCGACCGTTGCGCCTGCCTCGGTCAGCTTCTTCTTCATCGTTTCCGCCTCTTCCTTGGCAACGCCGGTCTTCACCGGTTTGGGAGCGCCTTCCACAAGGTCCTTGGCTTCCTTGAGTCCGAGGCCCGTAAGCTCGCGTACGACCTTGATCACGTTGATCTTCTGCGCTCCGGCAGTCGCCAGGATCACATCGAATGCAGTCTTCTCTTCCGCTGCTGCCGCGCCCGCTCCTGCTCCCGCTGCTGCTACGGCCACGGGCGCTGCTGCCGACACGCCCCACTTCTCTTCGAGCATCTTGCTCAATTCTGCCGCTTCAAGAACGGTCAGACCGCTCAGTTCGTCAACCAATTTCGCTAAATCCGCCATGTTTCTGTTCCTCCTGAAAGTTATAAACTTTTTTTAAATACGCGCTCCGGTGAGCGCGTTCTACCGACTTAACCCTTGTCCGCCTTCGCCTTTATGACTCTGGCAATCTGTCCGCCAGGCGCTGCGAGTACGCCAACTATCCTTGATGCAGGCGCCTGGAGCAGGCCGACGATCTTTCCGCGAAGCGCATTGAGCGACGGCAGGCTCGCCAACGCCTTGATATCCGCTTGCCGTAACAGCTTGCCGTCGAGCACGCCGACTTTCAGCTGTAGTTTTTCCTGTGTCTTGCTGAATTCGAAGAGCACCTTGGCCGGCGCAACCACATCATCATAGCCGAGAGCAATGCCTACGGGACCGACAAAATGGTCCTTGAGCGGCTCAAGACCGGTGCCTTCTGCTGCCTTGCGCGCCAGAGTGTTCTTTACGACCCGATATTCAACCTGCGACTTGCGCAGCCTGGCCCGGAGATCGGTAATCTGTTCAACGTTGATCCCGGAATAGCCGGTGATAACCGCTGTTTTGGCACGAGCGAACTTCTCGTGCAGTTCATCGATTGCGTCCTTTTTTTCCTTCTTATCCACACGTTCCTCCTTTCTTTTAAGAATTCCCGAAGACCAGCCCGGAAATCTCAAAAGAAAGCGGCGTCGTTAACGTTCTTTCTTTTAGCCGGGTCTCGGCAGGCTCCGCTTTGGGAAATTAAACCGAAAAGGAAAGTTGCATTTTCTTTTCCAGTGCCTGCTGTCTCGGACCGTATCCCCTTTCGAGGGATCGACCTTTTACCTAACTATGTATTTTTATAAAAACGTGTAACGTACAAAACGCACAATTACAGAAAATTCATTATTAGTTACTCTGTGATTTTTTCGATCACTTCAGTATCAATTTTAATACCCGGCCCCATGGTAGTGGAGACCGTCGCGCTCCTCAGATACTTTCCTTTGCTCGATGCGGGCTTCGCTTTCAAGATAGACCCGAGGACTGCCTTGGCATTGTCCACGAGCTTATTCTCATCAAAGGACGCCTTGCCCACCGGGACGTGAACGATGCCCGCCTTCTCCACGCGGTATTCAACCTTACCAGCCCTGATTTCCTTGATGGCCTTGGCAATGTCGAACGTCACCGTGCCTGTTTTCGGGTTCGGCATCAACCCTCGCGGCCCCAAAACTTTGCCGAGCCTGCCCACGAGTCCCATGATATCCGGCGTTGCCACAACGGTATCAAAATCCGTCCAACCTTCTTTCGTAATCTTATCGGCAAGGTCTTCAGCTCCAACGTAATCGGCACCAGCGTCCCTTGCTTCCTTATCCTTCTCGCCTTTGGCGAACACGAGTATTTTTACCTTTTTCCCGGTGCCGTGCGGCAGCACAACCGTTCCGCGCACCATTTGGTCCGCTTGCTTGGGGTCTACGCCGAGTTTAATCGCCAGGTCGACTGTCTCATCAAACTTTGTCCTCGCTGTTTTCTTGGCAAGACCGACGGCCTCTTCGACGCCGTACATTTTGGTTCTGTCCACTAATGCTGCCACTACTTTATACTTTTTCCCCGCCATGTTTCCTCCTCGCGGTAGTAGCGGCCGTTGTCGGCCTCCCGCAATGATTAAGATTACAAAATACCGTTAATCTGCGATTTCCAGACCCATGCTCTTTGCCGAACCTTCAATCATGCGCATGGCCGACTCAACAGTTGCCGCGTTGAGGTCGGGGAGCTTCGTCTGAGCGATCTCCTTGATCTGAGCGCGGGTCACCTTGCCAACTTTGTCCTTGTTCGGAACGCCCGATCCTTTAACGATCCCAGCGGCCTTTTTAAGAAGTTCGGCTGCCGGAGGCGTTTTCGTGATAAACGTGAATGACCGGTCGGAGTAGACCGAGATAATGACAGGAACGATAGTCTCGCCCATCTTCTGGGTCCTCGCGTTGAACGCCTTGCAAAACTCCATGATGTTGACGCCGTGCTGACCGAGCGCGGGGCCGACCGGCGGTGCCGGATTGGCCTTTCCTGCAGGAACTTGAAGTTTGATTTTTGCCGTAATCTCTTTAGCCATAGAAATACTCCTGTATTATTTTATCGCCTCTTTAAGGTAAAATCTCTGAATCGTAATTTTTGGGCCTATTTGACTTCTTTTTCCCGCTCAACCTGCAGGAACTCAAGCTCAACAGGAGTGGAGCGGCCGAAGATACTCACCATCACCCGGAGCCTGCCGTGCGCAGGATTGACGTCTTCAACCGTGCCGATAAAACTGCTGAACGGTCCGTCGATAACCCGGACCCGGTCGCCCTTCTGGTATGCATGCTTCGGTTGGGTCGGGGCAACCGCGCCCTCTTCGGTCTGCTTGAGGATGGTCTTCACTTCTTCTTCGCTTAAAGGCGTCGGGTTCGTACTCCCACCGACGAATCCAGTCACCTTTGGCGTTTCTTTGATGATATGCCAAGTATTATCGTCCATCTCCATTTCAACGAGGATATAGCCGGGGAAAAACTTCCGTTGCGACTTGCGCTTTTTCCCGGCCTTGATGGAGAGGACCTCTTCCGTTGGAACGAGGATTTGCCCAATTCTTTCCTGAAGACCGAGTTTCGACACGGTCTCCAGGACGCTGGTCTTTACCTTGTTCTCAAAACCTGCATACGTATGGACTACATACCAGTTCATCGGCATAATCTCTACTTAAAGGCAAGGGTCATTAGTCTACCCAACCCCATATCTACCAGGCCCAAAAAAAAGGCGCATATTAGCACGGTGACGATCACCACCCAGGTAGAACCAATGACCTCCTTCTTGGTCGGAAACACAACCTTTTTGAGCTCCAGTTTGACCTCTTGGTAGAATTCCACAAGCTTATTAAGCATACCAGCCTCTTTCTTCACAGGATTACGGAAAAATGGCAGGCCAGGAGGGACTCGAACCCCCAGCAGCCGGATTTGGAGTCCGGAGCTCTACCATTAGAGCTACTGGCCTGTGTCCTAACCCCGCATCGCCATATATTCCAAGCTATGCTTTTGTTTCCTTGTGCACCGTGTGTTTACGACAGAACCGGCAATATTTGTCCAGGTTCAGCTTGTCCGGCGTATTCCTTTTGTTTTTAGTCGTTGAGTAGTTTTTGCGCTTGCATTCGCCGCAAGCGAGAAGAACGATTTCCCGCATCGTAATGGCCTCACTCTTTTTTAATTTCGAAATGCGGGGCCCGATTTCGGATTCTTAAATTCGTAATCCGCTATCGGCAACCCACAATTGATTTACTCGATCACTTGGGTGATAACGCCGGCGCCCACGGTACGGCCGCCCTCGCGGATGGCGAAGCGGAGACCCTGGTCCATGGCTATCGGCGTAATAAGTTCCACACTACAGGTCATATTGTCGCCGGGCATTACCATCTCAACGCCCTCGGCAAGCTTCACCACGCCCGTCACGTCGGTGGTCCGGAAGTAGAACTGGGGACGGTAGCCGTTGAAGAACGGCGTGTGGCGACCACCCTCTTCCTTCGTCAAAATGTACGCCTCAGCCTTGAACTTCGTGTGCGGTGTGATGCTGCCCGGCTTCGCCAGGACCATGCCGCGCTCCACGTCTTCTTTCTTGACGCCGCGAAGAAGGACTCCAACGTTGTCTCCGGCCTGCCCCTGGTCCAGAAGTTTCCGGAACATCTCGACGCCCGTCACCACCGTCTTCTGCGTGGGCTTGATGCCCACGATCTCGATTTCGTCGCTTACCTTCACGATGCCGCGCTCGATACGGCCCGTCACCACCGTGCCGCGCCCGGCGATCGAAAACACGTCTTCGATCGGCATCAGGTACGGTTTGTCGATGTCGCGCTTCGGCTCGGGAATGTAGCTGTCGATAGCCGCCATGAGTTCCAGAATGCTCTTGAACTCAGGTGCGTTGATGTCCTTGCTTTCGCTCTGGAGCGCTTTTAACGCGCTGCCCTTGATGATCGGCGTCTTGTCGCCGGGGAACTGGTATTTGGACAGAAGCTCCCGCACTTCAAGCTCCACGAGCTCGATCAGCTCGGGGTCGTCCACCATGTCTACCTTGTTCATGTAGACAACGATGTAAGGAACGCCGACTTGGCGCGCCAGAAGGATGTGCTCCCGTGTCTGCGGCATCGGGCCGTCCGCAGCCGATACAACCAGGATGGCGCCGTCCATCTGGGCCGCTCCCGTGATCATGTTCTTCACGTAATCCGCATGGCCCGGGCAATCGACATGCGCATAATGACGGTTCTCTGTCTGATATTCAACGTGCGCTGTGGCGATCGTGATGCCGCGCTCCCGTTCTTCCGGCGCCTTGTCGATATTATCATACGACACGAAGTTCGCAAAATTCTTCAATGCCAGCACTTTCGTGATGGCTGCCGTTAAGGTCGTCTTGCCGTGGTCCACGTGGCCGATCGTCCCTACGTTCACATGGGGTTTTGTTCTCTCAAATTTAGCTTTTGACATGCTGTCCGCCTCCTCTTTCTTTAAGGAAGTGTAAAATGGTTTTATTGTTCAATAACCCTTCAGTACTGGAGCCCATGAGCGGGATTGAACCGCTGACCTCATCCTTACCAAGGATGTGCTCTACCAACTGAGCTACATGGGCATTGAAGCATGTGAACTATTCAAACTCTTGAAACCTTCAAGTGATTAAATGGAGCGGGAAACGGGATTCGAACCCGCGACCCCAAGCTTGGAAGGCTTGCGCTCTAGCCAGCTGAGCTATTCCCGCATTCGAACTCGGACTTTTGAGTGCGGATTTTGAATTTAAATCAGCATCCTGCAATTTCCAATCCGTAATTCAGTTAAAGTGGTGGGGAGGGGAGGTTTCGAACCTCCGTAGGCTGACGCCGACAGATTTACAGTCTGTTCCCTTTGGCCACTCGGGCACCTCCCCGACGCAGCGACAAAATTCCTTAGATTTAATGCGACTAAAATAGTAACAAAAGTGGAGCCACCGAAGGGACTCGAACCCCCGACAGGCTGATTACAAATCAGCTACTCTACCAGCTGAGTTACGGTGGCAGAATCCTCTGGACGCACAAAATGCGCGCACCGCGGCTATCACGCCAAAGAATAGTAATTATATGATATTGTGGGTAATCTTGTCAAGCAAAAAGATTGGCCGCGCGGGATTTAAAATATGGGGTCTCGATCACAACGAGTAATACCGGCGGCACAAATGCAGAGTGCCTTAATTTCGGTCTCTTCGTTGACGCATCACTTCGAAGAGTAATGCCCCTGCTGCAACCGAAACGTTCAGGGAGTTGATTCTACCCAGCAACGGTACTGAAACGAGGTAGTCGCAGCGTTCGCCCACGAGCCTGCGCACACCTTTGTCCTCGCCTCCAAGCACTAAGGCCGTCGGACGCATAAAATCGGCATCCCAGTAGACTGCATCACCTCCCGCCTCGGCGCCCACAACCCAGACCCCAGTCTTTTTGAGTGTTTCAATGGTATTTACAATGTTCACGACCTTTGCTACCGGGACATATTCCAGCGCTCCGGCTGCGGCTTTTGCAACCGTATCCGTCAGACCAGCTGCACGCCGTTCAGGGATAATGACGCCGTGAACTCCTGTTGCTTCGGCCGTTCGCAAAATGGCCCCAAGATTTCTGGGATCCTCAACACCGTCAAGGATCACGAACAAGGGAGTCTGCCCCTTCTGCGCCGGTATCGCGAGAAGCGCATCAAGTTCCGCGTACTCTCGAGCGGAGGCAAAAGCTATTACTCCCTGGTGTACTGAATGAGGTGCCTCCCGGTTCAAGGCTTCGCGGCTCATCATTCTCAATTCGACTCTGCTGCTCCTGGCAAGACGCAGGATCTCCTGTACATCGCGGTCCGATTTTCGCTGCTCGGCGACCAACAGCCGCTGTATCGGCCTTCCTGATTTGAGTGCTTCGAGCACCGGATTGATGCCGAATAACTTGTCTCTATGCATAAGATGATTCGCGCCAAAAAATAAACACGAATATCACGAATACAATGCGCGTACAAGCGCCCCGCATTCTCCAGTTTCGTGAGATTCGTGCACTGAATTTCCCTGGAAATGAGCCGCAGAGCAAGGGAATCACTTGGGCTTCCACACCGTGCCGTCGGCACGGTCAAACAGCTCCACGCCGCCGTCGTCGATAATTTTTCTGATCCGGTCCGCCTCAGGCCAATCCTTGCGTGCCCGTGCTTCGTTCCGGAGATGTATGAGCTCTTCGATTCGTTCCAAAGAAAGCGTAACCTTGTTGTCTGTGAGCCTTCCTTCTTTGAACCAGTCCTCAGGGCTGCGCAGAAAGATGCCGAGCGTCTTGCTCACATCTTCGAAGGACGCAATGGCTGCCGACAGGATGATATACGCTGCATCGATATTCTTTTTGTCCGCTTCGGCCAAGAACTTGTTTACGTCGCGTACAAGGTCATAAATGAGCCCGATTGCAAAGGCGGTATTAAAATCGTCATCCATCGCTTCTTCGAAGGCTGCGGGCAGGTTCATGATCTTTTCATAGAGCGCCCGGTCAGCCACCTCGATGACGTCTTCGGCCTTGACCGCAGTCGGTTTTTTCCCGGTGAGAAACTTCAATATCGCTTCTTTCATAGTGTAGAATCGGTCAAGCCCTGCCCGGGCATCCTTCAAATTAGAATCAGAAAAATCGATTGGGCTCCGATAATGTGTGGAAAGAAGAAAAAGCCTGACGACCTCTGCATCATATTGGTCGAGAATATCCCGGATCGTGAAAAAATTCCCGAGGGACTTGGACATCTTCTCCTGGTTAATATTCACGAAACCGTTATGGATCCAGTAATTCACGAATTTTTTACCCGAATAAGCCTCGCTCTGAGCAATTTCGTTTTCATGATGAGGAAAGATCAGGTCTTTCCCGCCGGCATGAATATCAAACGTTTCGCCGAGGTGTTTAAACGACATCGCAGAGCACTCAATATGCCAGCCGGGCCTCCCCTGTCCCCAAGGGCTTGGCCACGAAGGCTCACCCGGTTTCGATGCTTTCCAGAGAGCAAAATCAAGGGGATCATGCTTACGTTCATCAATCTCGACACGCGCACCGGCTTTCAAGTCCTCTATATTCCGTTTTGAGAGTTTGCCGTAATCTTTAAAACTGGCCACGCGGAAATAGACGTCTCCTTCCACGACGTAAGCATGTCCTTTTTCCACGAGCCCGGCGATGACCTTGATCATCTCTTCGATATATTCAGTTGCCTTCGGTTCTACGTCGGCTCGTCCCACTCCCAGGCGCTTCATATCCTCCTGGAACGCTTCAATATATTTGTGGGCCACTTCAGCAGGAGTGATTGCCTCTTCTTTCGCCCGGTTGATTATCTTGTCATCGACATCGGTGAAGTTCCGCACGTACTTCACGTCGTACCCCTTACGGCGGAAGTAGCGCTGGATCAAGTCGAAGGCAACAGCACCTCGGGCATGCCCGAGGTGAGAGTAGTCATACACGGTCACTCCGCAGGCATACATGGTTACTTTACCCTGTTGTAGGGGAATGAACTCCTCCTTCTTCCCCGTGAGCGTGTTAAAAATTTTTATCATATGATTGCCGTTACCCCGATGTAAAAAGTATTGTTTACAGTTAGAATGGTGATTTTATACGGTGAGCGCGCGCTTTGTCAAGCAATTTTGCAGACTTTCGTCTTTCTCGTTTTCCCTCTATGTAGAAGCGTGAGACAAAAACATTTTCCCTCCCGCTTTTACTGCTGGTATTTAATATATCATGTTTGTTTCCCACCGTCGGGATAAGGGGACATCCATAACTCGAAAAACACTCCGCTTCGTTGTCCACAAACACAACTCAAAACGCACCATTACGATTTCCGGCGGCGCACTCAAATCCCGGGCAATACGGCGCCGGGTCTGTGAGCTCCCAACCCGAAACCTGCCACGACTTTTTCGTGTGCTATCAGCCGCCTTTCTGAGAAATGTGCCCTCCCTGAAAGGCCGGTGTAAGCCCTAATTCGTTGCAACCGTCTTATCACGTGCCGGGAAAAGTATGTTTGAGGTAAAGTGAAGAAAAATCCCTTGAGTTTTCTCTCACAAAATACTATAGTAAACGCTCGTTATACGCCGAATTCACCCTCACACCCCTCCGCGTACCTCGGCGGGGAACACACTTAAACCTTCAGGAGACTTGAATGTCCAGAGCAGACAGATTCGTTAAAGCATGCAGGCGTGAGCCCGTGGATTGCACGCCCGTATGGATGATGCGCCAGGCGGGGAGATACCTGCCGGAATATCGCGAGATCCGGGCGAAACATACCTTCCTCGAAATGTGCAAGACTCCCGAGGTGGCCGCGGAGGTGACCATCCAGCCTGTCCGGCGCTTCGAGATCGACACGGCCATTATTTTCGCTGATATTCTGTTGCCCCTCGAACCCATGGGCATCGGCCTCGAATTCGCCAAAGGCGAAGGCCCCGTGATCCACAATCCGGTACGGACGATGGCGGACGTGCAAAAACTCAAGCCTATTGACGCCGCCTCCCAGATCGAGTACCTCATGAAAGCGATCAAAATCGCACTGAAGGAACTGGACGGGAAAGTGCCGCTCATCGGCTTTTCCGGAGCTCCGTTTACGCTGGCGAGTTATATTATTGAAGGCGGCGGTTCGCGCAACTACGAGCACGCCAAAGCCATGATGTTCGCCGAGCCGAAAGTCTGGCACAAACTCATGGAGCACCTTACCGGCGTCATCATCAACTATCTCAATGCCCAGATCGACACCGGCGTGCAGGTCGTCCAGCTCTTCGACTCCTGGGTCGGCGCCCTCGGGACGAGTGACTACCGCGAGTTCGTGCTGCCGCACCAGAAAAACGTAATCGCGGGGATCAAAAAGTCGGTTCCGCTCATCCACTTCGCCCATGGAGCGACCCATCTTCTGGAAATGGTGTCCGAAGCGGGCGGCGACGTAATCGGCCTCGACTGGCGCTGCGATCTCGATGCAGCCTGGAAACGCGTCGGGTTTGGCAAGGCCGTCCAGGGCAATCTCGACCCTGTCGCCCTCTTCGGTTCCAAAGAGTTCATCCGCAAACGGACCAAGGAAATCCTCGACCGCGCCGGAGGACGGAACGGCCACGTCATGAACCTGGGCCACGGCATCCTGCAGCAGACGCCGCTCGACAACGCAGCTGAATTCATCAACGCCACCCATGAAATGAGCAAGCGATAGGGATTAAACAATGGGGTCATGTAGCAAGGGCCAAGGTAATTAATCAGACTGAACGCCGTCCTCACTATTTTCCTTGACCCTCGCCCTTTTATTATCATGTCTCACACCGCAATCATACTGATCGCCCTCGGCGGCCCCAAAAATCTCGACGATGTCGGGCCGTTCATGACGGCCTTCATGGGCCGTCCGGCTCCTCCGCCCGTCGTCTCAGCGGTGATTGAACGCTACAAACTCATCGGGGGAAAGTCACCGCTTCCCGAGCTCGTGAAGGCGCAGGCCAGGGCTCTCGCAAAGGAACTTGGCGCCAAATTCCGCGTTTACGAAGGCTTTCGATACTCAACGCCGACCATAGTGGAATCATATGAAAAGGCCGTCAGGAACGGCGCAACACGCGTGATCGGTCTTTCTCTGTCGCCCTTCGAGACCGAGGTCACGACCGGGACGTACCGATCGGCCTTCGAACCGCTCGGAGACGGCACGCTTAGAAAAACGTTCATCCCCAGCTGGCATGACAATACCAGGTTCATCGACGCCTGGGAAGAGCGGGTGTTCGACGGTCTGAAGAGGTTCCGTCCGGGACAGCGAAAATTCGCCGTCGTGATATTTACGAGCCACAGTATTCCGGCAAGGTACATTGCCGCGGGAGATCCCTATCAGCGGCAGATAGAAGATACCGTCAAGCTCCTCGTCGAACGGCTTACCATACCGTTGTGGCGGATGGCCTGGCAGAGCAAGGGCGCGCGCGCGACGGAACCGTGGCTTGAGCCCGCAGTAGAAGCCACTCTGGACGCGATCAGGCAGGAGGGTTACGAAGCCGTGCTGGAGGTGCCCGTCGGCTTCACCTGCGACAACATGGAAACCCTCTATGACATTGACGTCGTCCACCGCTCACACGCGAAGAAGCTGGGGATCGAGTTCGAACGGGCTGAATCTCTGAACACTTCCAAACTCTTCATCAAGGCTTTGGCGGATATAGTAAAAAAGGCTTAAGGACGTGGCAGCGGAGAAAACGCGACTGATCGGTCTAAAGCCGCTTCGATACCGACGATGTTAAACGCCGATTTGTTAAAAAAACTCAACGCACCTCACGACTGCCAATTGCAGGTTATAATTGTACGGTGAGTGGTTCTCTTGAAAATCTGTTTCCTAAGGATTTCAGTTTATGCCAAAAATCATTATCATAGGCGGCGGGATCGCCGGTCTGGCTGCCGCAGTTCATTTGAAAGCCGGGGCCAAGGCCCACGATAAAACCGTCGACGTGCTGCTGCTGGAAAAGAACAGCCGCATCGGAGGCAAAATCCTGACTGAGAAGCTCGGTCCCTATCTTGTCGAGGGCGGGCCGGACAGCTTCCTGCCTGAAAAAGTATGGGCACTCAACCTGGCGCGGCATCTCGGTCTCGAACCCGAGATACTTCCCTCGAACGACGAGTTCAAAGGAACGTTCATCTATTCCGGAAAGCAGCTCCATTCCCTGCCCGAAGGCGTCATGCTCATGGTGCCGACCTCTTTCTGGCCCATGGCCAAGTCCCGCCTCATAACCTGGCCCGGCAAAATCCGCATGGGTATGGAAGTGTTCGTACCGAAGCGAAAACTCCGGGAAGACGAAAGTCTGGCTTCTTTCGTCACGCGCAGGCTCGGCCGCGAATGTCTCGAAAAGATCGCGGAACCGCTCGTTGCCGGCATCCACACCTCGAACCCGGATAATATGAGCGTGCTCGCGACCTTCCCTCGCTTCGTACAGATGGAGCAGAAGAGCGGAAGCCTGATCCGCGGCATGATCGCGTCGATGAAGACGCGCACCCACGCTACTCACAATGGCCCTCCGCCAAAGACCGGCGCAACGAAGTTGACGTTCTTGACGAGTTTCAAGCACGGTATGCAGGCACTGTCTCAGGCCTGCGCCGACTATATCGGGCCCGGATCAATCCGACTCAATTCCGGGGTCAAGACCGTGGAACCGAAGGGAAAAGGCTATGCCGTCACGCTCGAAAGCGGCGGGATACTGGAAGCGGACCACGTCATGATCGCTTCTGCATCCTATGAGACCGCCTCTATGGTCGGAGGCTTTGACGAAGTACTTGCAGCGCAGATGAACAAAATCGAGTGGTCGTCCTCCTCCACGGTCACCGTCGTTTTCCGGAAGGACGACGTCAGAGTCCCGCTCAAAGGCTTCGGCTTCATCGTCCCCCGCGTCGAGGGCAGAAGAGTGAACGCGGCGACCTACAGCTCTATCAAGTGGTCCTACCGCGCGCCCAACGACACGATCATGATCCGCGTCTTCGTCGGCGGCGGCCATCACGAGGAGCTCGTGACGGAACTCGATGATGCGGGCATGGTCAGGATGGTGCTTGAGGAGCTCGATACGATTCTCGGCTTGAAGGCTGACCCGCAGTTCTCGAAAGTATACCGCTGGCACAAGGGCATGCCGAAATACACCGTAGGACACCTGGACCGGATTGCCCTCCTCGACCGGATGCTTTCGATCCATCCCGGCCTGCATCTGATCGGATGCTCGTACAAGGGCATCGGTATCGGCGACTGCGTGCATGAGGCTCAGATCGCTGCGGAGAAAATACTGAAGAGTAAGTAAGGAACGACGGGTACCAAAAAAGACACACGAACTCATCTCTCATCTTGATTGCAAGACCCGGGAAATCATAGTCAGGTCTCTTTGCGGTTTTACCTCCGCCCTGCTCCCGTCACAGGCTTATTGCCCGATCAGGTGCCGCACTATAAATTAAACGTGAGACTCATTTCCCGGCCGTGATATTCTTATAGCAGGCTGCCCCGCGTATATTTTCAAGATCTGAATCTCTTTTCATGTGTTCCCACCGGTCATATCCTTTCGCCACAGCCTTTTGCAGCCAGGAACACGACTCATCGGTTTTTTTTCTCAGGGAATAGAGGCAGGCCATGTTGTAGTATGCCGAGGCGTCATTCGGGCTCAATTCCAGGGCCTTGCGGTAATCGGCATCAGCCAGGTCGTATTCTCCCTTTGCCTGGTAAGCAGCGCCGCGGTTGCTGTATCCCTCGCCGTAGTTCGGGTTCAATGTAACGGCCGTGCTGAGATCGGCAATAGCCTGGTCCACCTTGTTTGCCGTCAAATAAACGGCAGCCCGGTTGTTGTATGCTTGGCTGTTATTCGGATTGAGCTCCACGGTCTTGGTGAAATCAGCGACGGCCTCATCGTACCGCCCTTCAGACACATAGACATTCCCACGATTGAAATATGCCCGTTCCAGGCCCGGATTCAGCTCAATGGCCCTGCTGTAATCAGCAGCGGCTTCCACAAGCTTTCCGGCGGTCTCATAGACCAGCCCTCGATTGTAGTAAGCGTGGGCATTTTTGGGCGCGAGGTCGACGGCCTTGTTCAAGTCAGCGATAGCCCGCTCCGGCATGCCTTTTAACAAATAGACATGCCCACGATCGTTGTAAGCTTTATCATTTTTTGGGTCTTTTTCGATCGCCCGGTTGAAATCGGCAATGGCCTCGTCAAGCTTCCCCTTGAGTTGGTAAGCATTCCCCCGATACAAGTAGGAACGAGAGATGCTTTTCGATGAGGCGGCTCCCTTGATCTGTTTTGAGCACTCTCGTATGATTTCATCGGGTGTTCCCACTGCGGCATATTCTGCACAGAGATCGACTTGTGCAGAAACGTAAGATGTAACTGATAAACTCAGAATAAGTGCTGCTGATGCGAGCAATGTCCGTATCATCCTCTCTCCTTTTTGTATCTTTCAAATGCCGGGAGTCCATGCCGAAAACGGCGCTTGCCCGGTCACCTTGTTCGGTGATGCAACTTTTTGCATTATAGCACAATAAACAAGCGTTGATCAATCGGTGGATGATCCGATCGGTCGCGGCGCAGAGCGACCCGCTATGCGTCCCGCGCTCCCTATCACGATTACCGTCCGTGCACAGTGAAGAGGAGGACAAACCTCTCGAACATGTCCTGGTGAAAATGGTCCAGCAGCTTGTCCTTCATAAGCTTGAGCGCACTGAAGGTGTCCAGCTTCTTTTGGTATGATCGCTCGGACGTAAGTGCGTCGAACACGTCCGCGATCGAACAGATGCGGCCGTAGGCATGGATTTCGTCGCCCTTCAGCTTCTGCGGATAACCTGATCCGTCCTGGCGCTCGTGGTGCTGAACGACGATTATCTTGCACTCCTCGGTCAACTGCTTCGTTTCCGATAGGATGGCATACCCCTGGTCGGGATGCGTCTTCATAGCATTCATTTCGTCATCGGTCAATCTGCCCCGCTTGTTGATGATGGCAGGATCGATCCGTACTTTGCCGATATCGTGGAGGAAGAACCCTGCGCCCAGTTCGTGAAGATCATGGGCATCGGAACGCCCGAAAATAGACTTGCAGAGCAGCACGGAAAGGACCCCCACGTTCACCGAGTGGGTATAGGTATAAAAATCATGGGACGTTATTTTGAGCAGGGCGGCCGATGTCGCATCGTCGGATATGACGAGGTCGACGATCTCGGTAATACCCGCTTTCGCTTCTCTGATGTTCTCCGTTTTGGGGTCCTCGAACAGCCTCCCCATCAGGTCAAGGGAACACTGATATACAATCTTGGATTTCGTCATCGGCGGGAGTTTTTTGTCGTGGATCGCCTCTCGCAGTTCGGGCGGGACCAGTTTGTCGGGCTCCCAGGTACGGGGAGGAGTCGAAGCGGAAATTTCCTTGCCAGGCGTGGCAGACTCCCTGCCCTCGCCTTTTTCCGTGTCAATGACGATCGAGGCAAGACCAAAGTTTGTGATCTTATCGATCTGTTCCTGGGAGGTGATCTTAAACTCCCGGCTTAAGAAGGGAGGCTTGAGCCAGGATGAAGGAATCACGACGTACATCCCGACTTTGAGGTCCTTTGTTTGGATTGTATCCCGCATTCGACTATTGTAGCACAGGCGCCCTCCCCCACGTGGGACGCCGCGTAATTATGCCTGGCGAGCGCCGTGCTAGAGGCCCGCACCAAACCTTTTCCAGAGCCAGATTGCGACAATCGCACCGATAGCCGCCGGTATCCAGAAGCTGCTCAACGGCACACGTTTTTTTCTTTTTCTCTCTTTTAATCCGCCGCGTTCCCAATCGATCCGCTTTTCCTGGTACCAGTCTCTGTCTTCCATACCCATGCCAAACCACCTTTAAGGGAATGAATCTCCCCGCAGCTACGGGGCGTCTATAAAAGGGATGTTCATGAACCGGGAGGCCGCGATTTCATCGACGTTTTGACGATGAAATCGACAAGCAGCTGTTTAGCTTCGGGCGTGATGTCCGTAAACATCAGACCGTACTGATAGTCGTCATCTCCGGTGACCGGTACGGCAGTCCTGATGATTTTGCCCGCTGCCTGTATTTTTTTTGCATTCGGCAGGTAGAATGAGCAGGACATCCTGGCGCCTTCAGCAAGATGCTTGTTGGTTTCGATCAGCATTCCCGTGGCGCTTACGTTCACCGTCCTGCAGAAGAATGATGCACCATCGGAGAGGCTGTCCATTTTGGCGCTCAGGAGCACACGGAGCGTCTCTCTCCCGGCGATATTGAGAAGTTGCTGCGCTTTTACCATGAGCACAACGGGATGGATCGGTTGAAGAAGCACCGCGTTCGCCCTGCACCGTCCGGCATGTTTGATCGCTTCCGGCGTGTTCGCACAGAGCAGGATCACCGAGGCCCTGCGCAGGCCCGAGTCCTCCCTGATCAGGGAGCAGAACTGTTCGCCGGTCATTCCGGGCAGGTCGAGTTGAGTGATGATAAGGTCCACCTGTTCAATTCGGTGGATCGCGAGGGCCTCACTGTGTGTTGCCGCCGTGAACACGGTAAAGTCTGTACGGTCTAAAAAGGTATGGTTTTGCTCTAGTAAATCGTTGATGTCATGCGCGAGCAGCACTTTTTTCATTGCAACCTCACAATCAACGCCGGACGCCGGACCCGAAGCCGGAACTGGATAAACAGTACTATAAGTTTATTCTATTTGCAAGAGGGTTGTAAAGAAGATCGAGGGTCCAAGGAAAACGAAGATCACGCTTCACCGTTTCTGCATTACTTGTTCTTTAATTTCAGCCTCGGACGGCGTGACCTCGATATTGAGGCGCTCCGGCCCGCGGAGAAGGGTGACCTTGACAGGTTTACCGATCGGCCACTCTGAAAGAAACTTCTGGAGGACGTCCACACTGGTCATGTCCGTGCCGTTCATGGATACGATGAGATCTCCCTTTCGCAGGCCTCCCAGCGCAGCAGGACCGCCATGGGTAACAGAGAGCACCTCGACTGCGGACTCCGGCCGTGAGGTTGTGAAAGCGGACCGTCCTGCGGTCGAGCGGACGCTGCTGGGCTCCGATGCCGAGATGTCCGCGCCGCACCCTGCCGAGCGAGAGCAGCTGGGACACGACCCACTTGGCCGTGTCGCTGGGGATGGAAAAACCGATGCCCTGGGCGCCCATGATGATTGCCGTATTGATTCCGACGACCCTGCCCCTCGCAGCTCGACATTCGATCTCTCCGCCGTGCTTACCTCGCACGGTCGCTGCTGGTCCTGTCCCCTTCCTTCTTCGTTTATCAGCTTCAGCGTTTTTTGCGTTCGATCGTCCATCCCGGCTTATTTCCTTCCTTACAAGCATACCCTCGAATTTGAAGGTCCTGAATAAACTTTAACACACCATTGACAAGAAATCCACTGCCTAGGTCCGTCTCTCAAGGCCCGTAGTGCAACGGGTGAAGCAATGTCCCCCATGATGTTTCCTAACAGTCTTTTCATGGGCGCCCCCCTGCCGTCCCTGATATACTTAGAGAAGAGAGTTTGTGAGTGAAACTCTTATATTCCGAAGATCCATGAGGAGCTAGTGCATGGCTTCGAGCGAGAAGGGTCGGGATCCATCATGGCGGAAGATATCGTCTGGGAGACAAGCTTCAGAAACGCTCTGGCACTGGCAAAAAAGACGGGCAAGCTCGTGCTGGTGTCGTTTTTCGATCCATGCTGCGAGTCATGCACGAGACTGAAAAGATCCACGCTGACGGCAGAACGTGTCCGGGAATGTGTGCATGAGCATTTCATCGCCGTCAAGTATGAGTCCGGCGCGGATTCGGAGCAGTTCATGAGATTCGAGGTGGCGGCAAAACCCGCGATAATCGTGTTTGATGCCGAAGGCACGGAAATATTCAGGAAGATAGGCTACTTTGAGCCGGACGTGTTTGTCAATAAGCTCGAAATGGCAATAAAAAAAGCCGCCCACAGGGCGGGCAGTCATCACGTTTAATTCGCAGCTGCGCGGGTACTATACGTTGGGCAGCGGTGAAAGCCTTGGTCGTTCTCTCGCAACGGGTGCAACAACGTTCCCTACGATTCTTCTGAAATGTAACGACTGAGGATTTGATCCCATTTGTCTTTTACATCCGAAGTCAAACGCGCTTGAAGGATGAAATCATGAAGAAATGCGCCTCCGGAACCCGAGAAAAAAAAAGACCGGAAAGTTTTTCTCTTCGGCCATAATCGCTCAAGCTGCGCAGTGGGTCCAACTACGCCTTCTGTATCTCTTTATTCAAGTGACAGAAATTCCTCCGGCGTCATAATTGGAAGCCGGTCCGCACGGTAATCTGCCTTGTTCCGGGTGATAAGGCAGTCGGCCCGGACGTGGAGCGCTGAATAATACTGCACTGCGTCCTCGAAGTCCTTGAAGGACGAGGCGAGTGAGAGATCGATCACCCTTTCATCTACTGCCGCGACCCGAAAGACGATCCGGAGCTTTTCGAGGACCCTCATTGCCTTCTCACGCTTCAATTCCTTCGACAAAATATAAAACATCGTCGGGAAGCTCTGTGCAGACAGATAGCCCTGGAGTTTCTTTTCTTCGATCAGTGTGAACAGTCGGGCGGCGGAAACGTAATAGGGATTGCGCTTCAGGAAGATATCGAGGATGACGTTGATATCGCAGAGGACGGTCTTCACCGGTACTTCTCCGTGAGATATTTTCTGTATCCCGCGCGCAGTTGCACGGCGTCATGTTTGCCCGAAAGCACGCCCGCTACCTCGTACAGAACCGGAGATTCCCGCACCTCGTGCAGCTCCTGCTTCGCAACGGACTTGAAGTAGTCCTCGACCATGCGCGACAGGCTGACGCCCTTGGTGCGCGCGGTCTTTTTTGCCTTCCGGATAACGGTATCATCCAGCCGCAGAGTAAGTTTTGTGGTCATGAACGAATCCTCCTACGTGACGTACATATTTTATAATTATATACGTCACATGTCAAGTCTTTCGCTACCGTAAATAGAAAAAACCGGAGAGAGTTTCACCCGGCTCATGATCGTTCAAACGCTGCGCAACGGGTGCAACAATGGCCCTCTGGATCTCATGATGGTCGGGTATCCGAAATACAAGTATCACCGCCTGGTTCCGCGGAATCAGCCGAAGATCGAGTGGAGAATGTAGTTGCAATCAGAAAGGCCGGAGAAAAAACTCTCCGGTCTTTGTCGTTTAACAGTGAGCAACGGGTGCAACAACGTCTCCCTAGTGGTTAATCATCAGCAGAATCGTGCCAGCGCCATGGGCTTTGTTCATATTTGCGCTCGGACGAACCTTCGAAACTCCCTTCCCGGTCATAGGGTGGTACAGGGAACCATAACATTGTAAGAATTACTCCATAGTCAGGCATCGGCACGCAACTTTCAAAAAGAGCTGTGCTGCTATCGATGCCTCTGCCCTTAAACCAATACGTTGCATGTACCTTTTGAGTATCTGCAACCAGTGGAACACCGCGTAACGAATATGAAGCTGTTAATGTTCCTTCCATAATAGAAGCATCATGATCAATCCAGTATGGGAAAGATTGAGACTTTTGGAACCATCTTACTTTACTTGCTGATATTGCCAGAAGGGCACAGCATTCATCAGTGAGTTTCACGAATTTAAGCGCTGTTGCCGTTAGGCTTGTTCCACAGTCGTCCGCAAGTTCACCAATGCCCTCAAAATCAGGCTTATATGTTGTCAGAAGTGGACGGAACAGTTTCTCCGGCAAGAGCAATTCCGATGCAAATTGGTTAGCCTCGTTTTCTTTTACTGGATTTTTTTCAAACGGGTTAAAATAGCTTGACGTGCATTCAAAGGTCGACCCTGAATGTGAAGGGATCGAATAGTGGCCAAGTTCATGGGCAAGCGTAAAAGATTTCCTTCTTGGGTTCGTTATATTACTATTGATTATGATCTTTGCGCTTTCTTCACCCTTAAGCAATAAACCGTCATAGCTCTTGGTCGCATGTTCTTCCACATCAACTTGGAGCCGTTCAGCAATATTAAATGGATTTATTGGCAAACTTGTTATATTTAATTGACCAAGAAGGGCTGTGGCATGATGTTCGGGAGTCACTTTTTCTTTCCCTTGGGCTTAAGATTCTCAATTTGTTTTCTAATGAAATTCTTTTCCTCCTCAGGTAGATTTTTAAAATCCTTGAAAAACATCAGCACCTCTTTATTTTGGAGCAATTCTTTAATATCGTCTGCATTTGACTGGCCCAATAATTGACTGACTGTTGTTGATAAAGCGCCGGCAATCTTTTGCAATACGTCTATAGTCGGTTTTTTTCTCGCTCCGCTTTCAATCTGACTGATTGTAGAGGGTTGTATTTCTGCTCTTCTTGCCAATTCAGATTGCGACCAACCAACCTTATCGCGAGCTTCTTTTATTTTATCTCCAATCGTTATGTCCATCCCATCCTCCCGCGACAGAATACACCTATATTATAACAGAGTCAACCTCTTCACGTTCACAGTTGTGAAATTATTTTACTGCGTGTAGGTTCACGGTTGTGAAAATAATTTTTCACAACCACTTGACATCCTGTCACAACTGTGATAGTATCTATTAACAGTTGAAATTATCCTACTAAAAAGGAGGAGCTTATGGGCAAGAATATCCACATTACTCATCGAGAAGACGGAACTTGGGCCGTTATTGGCGAAAAGGACAAGAGGGCTTCTAGCCTGCACGACTCACAGCGCGACGCAATCGAGGCGGGACACCCCTTGGCCCAAAACAACAAATCAGAACTCGTCATCCACGACCGGGATAACCGGATCCGGGACAAGGACAGTTATGGAAACGATCCGTGTCCACCAAGAGACCGGAAACATTGAGTTGCTATCAAAAAATCTAATGCGAAAAGGAGAAGCGACATGACAGAAGAGAAAAAGACGGTGACAATCATCGTAAACGCTACTTCGCACGAATGGCCAAAGGGAGAGATCTCGTATACCGAGGTGGTCACTCTGGAAGTGCCAAACTACTCGCAACACCCCGAGATCACCTACTCCGTGAAATACAAAAGAGGCCGCGGCGATAAGCCCGAAGGCATTCTCGCTCCAGGTGCGTCCGTGAAGGTCAAGGAAGGAATGGTGTTCAGTGTTTCAGATACTGGTCAGTCATAACGACGACGTACGACATTTGGTCGAAAAGGGCTACGCTGTTGCTTTCGACAGTAATTGCATGGTGATACGTGATATTCCTTATTTGGACGGTCTCAAGCAATTGCAGTTGGGCGCAATTGTCACAAAGCTCGTATTCGTAGATCAGGTGCGCGTAATTCAGGATGATCACCAGATATTCTTCGCCGGGTCTGTTCCTCATAATATCGACGGAACGCCGATTCCTAATCTCGGTGGCGGTACTACTCAGCTTCTGTTGGGCGAAGCCTGTCGCGACGTGGTCGTGCAGCGTTCTTTTTCGAACAAGCCTAAGATTGCCGGGAAGTTTGTTGATTTTTTTGAAAAGATTGAAAGTTATGTCTCCATAATATCTGGTCCAGCGATGGAATTGCACCGCGTCAACCCCTACACGTTTCGCGTCGTGAAAGAGGAGGTATCCGGCTCTGTGTTCAAATTTCATGATATGTTGACAAGTAGAGCAGAAATCACAGACTTATCTACGAAATTCAAGAACGATGTGATTGCAGTAATAGGCCTCGGCGGCACAGGCGCATATGTTCTAGATTTCCTCGTTAAAACACCGGTGCGGGAAATTCGAGCATTCGACCTCGATGAGTTCCATGTACACAACGCCTTTCGCTCACCTGGGAGACTTGAACCGGATGAGTTTGGCAAGAAGAAGGCCGAGGTCTATTATTCGCGCTATGATAATTTTCGGACAGGGTTGTCCGTCACGCCAAAATTCCTTGATGGCTCCTCTACAGAAGACCTCGTTGGTGTAACTTTCGCTTTTGTGTGTGTCGACAAAGGCTCGTCTCGGGTCGGCGTCTTTGCCCTGCTCATTTCAAAGGGGATCCCATTCATTGATGTGGGAATGGGCCTCCGCCGTCAAGGAGGCCCGCTCAACGGTCAGTTGCGTACAACCTACTACTCTGCCGAGCAGAGCCAGAATGTACGCGACAAGGGGCTGGCACCACTCACGGACAACCCCGATGATCTGTACAAGACAAATATTCAGATCAGTGAACTCAACGCGCTCAACGCCTGTTTGGCAATCATCAGGTTTAAGCAGTTGCGTGGCTTTTATTTCGAAGAGATCTCCAATTATCATCTTCTTTTCGAGGTAGGTGATCTCAAAATCGTCGGGGAATCGGAAATCCATGAAGATTGAGTTGCAACGCGTCCACTACATGCCAAAGGAATTGAAGCCCGGTGTTCTGTATGTCTCGGAGGAATTCGGTATTGCAGCGCATCTGTGTGCATGCAGATGCGGCGCAAAAATCATGACACCTCTGGGACCAACTGAGTGGGCTTTTGAGGAGACAGAAAGCGGACCGACTCTCCGCCCCTCGGTGGGTAACTGGCAGCAAGCATGCCAATCACACTACTGGATATATCGCGGCGAAATTATATGGGCTAAGAAGTGGACACCTAAACAAATCGCCTCGGCTCGCCGTGATGAGGAAGAGCGCCGACTCGCCTACTATAATGCCCTTGATCGTCAACGTGGCGGGGCTCTACAAAGGTTCTGGCGTTGGGTAGGAAGCTTTTTTAAGCAATAGTCAGCGTAATGCAAACTTGAGCGTTAAAAAAAGGCCGGCAGTGATAGTTACTCTGCCGACCTTTGTGGTTCATCTCCTCGTGAAAGAAAACTTCTTCATTTCTCTTAGTACATTCCGCCATGCACATATCAGCGCTGCTTTTTTAGTTCGACCCCAAAGCTTTTGTGAATGTCTCATACAACTTTCCAAAATCATACGCCTCTGCATTCATCTTATCTCGTTTAGCCTGAACTTCCTTAGACGGATAAATTGCAACTCGAATGTTGGGACTCGTCACTCCGAAAGTAAACGAATAGTATGCCTCCATGAATCCAGCGAATTTGTCGCAGGCCTCAACCACATGCCCCGGATGAATAGCGCCATCACGATTCTTGTCCAAGTGCTGCAAGTAGGTCGGCCAATCTGTGGGCGGCCACTTCTTCTGTGCAAATTCGTCTAGTGCAAGAAATCGAAGTTCATGATATAGACGCTTGGGCAGCATCGGACGGAAAGTCCTTTCAAACCACTCCTGTTCAATTTCGCTAACGATTTCTCCAATTGCTCCGCCGTCAATTGCCTTTACTGGTGAAATAATGTCACGCGTAAGCACTTCAGGCAGGTCATGAAATACTGCCCCAAAGAAGGCATGATATCTCGTCCACATCTCCGGGCTGTTCACATCAGCTCGTCCTTTGGCCATGCAAGCATACGCCAAATAGCCGACAAGTAACTCATGATCAAGAACCGGCCGCAGTGGCAAAATTGGAGTTTGCGACCATCTGAGTTGGAAGCGCAGTCGCCCACACAGATCGGAGAATCGACCCAGGTCATTTCGATTCTCGTGGACATCTAGTACTGCAGGTATATACTGGAATGCACGAACGCCTTCCATAACATGCTGCTTGGTTTCTGCCAGATCGTGCAAGAAAGGGTTCGATGTCTCTATCAAGCGGAACTCCCAGGCCGTTGCGAGAGCGCTTGCTGCTTTAAGAATCAAATAAGCATTCCAACGCTCCGGCGTTGCATGACAATCTGCGTAGTATTCTTGCATATCTTCAATAAACCACTTCGTAGACCAGGCAGGCACTTTTCGAGCTCTACTAAAACCGCAGCATTTACCCTCTTCCACTTATCGTCATTTGACCGAATTTCGTCGAGTACTGGAGATTTTATATCGGTGAGAACTGACACTCGAAGCAACTCATACAGACTGCTACGAATAAGGTAGTCCCAGTCAATTAACCATAGTTCGTTTGCTTCCGCTTCTGCGCGCCGTCCTAGCACCCATGCAATCGTTACCATGTGAGCATATTTGCCAAGTGTTGTCAAGTCAAGTGGACGTATGTGATCCGTCCAGCGCTGTATCGTTGACGTCTTGAAAAGTTGTTCGACAAACTCCTTCGTTATCATATCCCCCCCAGTTTTCAGAAGTATTTCTCTTACCAGAGCCGCAAAGAAATGTTGTTATATATGATCAGATGCATGCTGGGAGGTTTTTTGGGTAGTGTCTCAGTTTGAAAATAATCCCCGTTGAACCTCGGGCCGAATCATGCTATTATCAACACATGCCAAAAGGACCGCAAGGACAGAAGAGGCCCGCTGATGTTATTGGGGCCGCTATTCAGATCGCCAAGATCGCCACGGGTGAGATTGAGGAGAAGGTAGACGAGTCAAAAGAACTTTCCCGTAAGGGCAGCCCCTGGTCCGCCTTGATCATGACCGGAACATCGGGCCTCGCCGCGTGGATGTCGGTCAGCCGTTCCTTGAGCTCGTCAATGCTCACGCGCTGCCCTTCCAGGTACACCCGGCCGTTCTCGGCGACGGCCACGGTCATCACTTCTCCCACGTCGATGCGCTTCGGCTCCGCCGTCGGCAGCGTCACGTCGATCCCCTGTTCGATCATGGGTGCGATCATGATGAAGACGATGAGGAGGGTCATCGTGACGTCCACGAGGTTCGTGATGTTGATATCACTCAGAAGCTCCATGTCGTGCTGCCGCTTGCCTCTGACGCGACACGTCTCGCTCCCGCGCTGGCAACGCGCTGGATGGGACACACTACCGGTCGCCGAAGTTGCGCTCCACGGTCGAGAGGAACTCGGAGGAGAAGTTCTCCATCTGGACGGTGAGGCTCCGCACCCGGTTCATGAGGTAGTTGTAGCCGGCGAGCGCCGGGATCGCAACGGCGAGCCCCGCGACCGTGGTCGTGAGCGCCGCCGCCACTCCGGGCGCGACACTGCGATGCTCGCGCTCCCTGTCACCGTCATGGCCGTGAAGGCCTCCATGATGCCCCACACCGTGCCAAACAGCCCGATGAACGGCGCGACGCCTGAGGTCGTGGCGAGGACGATGAGGTTCGAGCGAAGCTCGAGGATCTGCTCCGCGATGGTGCGGTCGAGCGCGCGCTCAAGGCCGTCCACCTGGACGAGCGACAGGCGCGGGACCCCCCCCCTCCCTGGACCCCCGCGATGAGCGCAAGCTCCGCGAGGCCGGCCTCGAAGACGCCCGAGAGCGGCGACGCCTCGAACTTCTGACGGTCCGCGAAGTGGCGGATCATGCCGTCCGGGTCGCCGCGGAACTGGAGCAGGATGTCCTGGGACCGCGCCTGCGCCCGGCGAAGCGTACCTGCCTTGTAGATGATGATGGCCCACGAATACACAGAAACCATAGCAGGAAAGCGACGATGATCTGGCCGAGCAGACCCGACTGGCCCACGCTAGCCAGGAATCCACTGCTCACCGAGCCCCTCCTGGTTCTATGTGCGCCGCACGGCGCTCGCCGCGGGTCACGGCTTGACGAATGGGCGAAGACGGGCACAACGGCGCCCCGAGTCCGGAGATCGTCCACGTCTCGGGACGGCGGCGCACCAGGAAACTTCACATCCCGGGTCCGACGGCGCCCGGTCCGGACCAGCTCATGATGAGCACGTACGCGATCGCGAAGGCCACCGTCGCGGCTCGCGCGCGCCCGCGCGAGGACCGAAGACCGGCTCGGCGGCGACACCGAGGAGGGCGAAGAACCAGATCGAGAAGAGGTCGATCTGCCTGAGGAGACTCCAGAGGTAGGGGTGCTGCACCGGCTCGACGATGAACCCGAGATTGAGGCCGGCCCTCGCGGTCCCCGTGAAATGCATGAAGGCAGCCACGATCAGGGCGCCGATGCCGACGGGGATGGACGCGTGCGCCACGGCCGAGAACACGACCCGAAACGATGAGCGCCCGCCTGCGAGCGTTCCCGCCAGCCTGTAGGACGGCCGCCAGAAGCATGACGAGGGGCATCAACGCGGCCCCCAGGACCCCGGCGGTCAGGACCTGCGCCCTCGCGTCCTCGACCCGGATGCCCGCCGCGGCCGACTGCGACGCGAGGAGCTCGTCCATGAACCCGGCGCGCGCCGCGTACACCGCGCCCACCATCGTGGCGCCGACGACGAACGCGACGCGGCAGGATCCAGCGCGGCCTCTCGACGAGCCGCTCGAACGTCCTCCTCGGATAGACGAGCACGAGCGTCATCGCCGCGAGCGGATTCAGCCGGCGTGCCTCCGTCATGCCTCGTCTCCCCCGCCCCAGAGGTCAGCGATGTTCGTCATGGTCCGAGCCCGGCCCTCGAACGCCGCGATCTCGGAAATCCCGGCCCTCTCCAGAAGCACGAGCGCGAGGTCGAAGTCCATGCCGACCTCACGCGGAGCGTGCGCGTCCGACCCCAGGGTCACCGCCACGCCGCGCTCACCGCACGCGCGAAGGAACGGAAGCGCCGGGTAGATCTCCGCGGCGGTCTTGCGGAGTCCCGACGTGTTGATCTCGATGGCCACGCCGGCCCGCGAGAGCGCCTCGGCGGCGTCGGCGTACAGCCGCTCGATCGGAAGCGTCGTAGCGAGCCCGTGCTTCTTGATGATGTCAGGGTGCGCCATGATGTCGAAGCCGCCCCGCTCCACGGCCTCACAGAACAGCTCGAAGTAGCGCGCGTACAGGCGGTCGGGGTCCTTCCCCTTGTAGCCGGCGACGTTGCGGCTGTCGTTGAACCCCCACTCGTCTATGTAGTGCACCGAACCGTAGACGTAGTCGAACTCGTGGCGGGACGCCGCCTCCCAGATCACGTCCATCTGCCCCGGCAGGTAGTCCATCTCGATGCCGAGCCGAACGCGGATCCCGCTCACCGACTCCTGCAGGTCCTTTACCATCTCCACGTACCGCGGAAGCTCATCCAGCGCCATGGAGATGCGCGGATCGCGCCGGTCCGGGAGCGGCATGTGGTCCGCGAACCCGATCTCGGAGAGCCCCTTGGCGATCGCCTCGCGGACGTAGTCCTCCGGCTCCCCCACCGCGTGGCCGCAGAGCTTCGTGTGGACGTGGTAGTCCACGAGCCGCCCGTACACCTCGCGGGCGCGAGAACCCGCCGCGGCCGCGTCCACTTGATGACACGCTTCCTGACCGCGCGCTTCATGCGCTTCACTTCGCCTCCGTGGGCACGGGCGCCCGCGGCGCCGTCGTCTCGAACGAGCACCGGACGACCCCCGCAGCGACGGCCGCCAGGCTCGCGATGAGAAGCACCCTGAGCCAGAGCGGCTGCGACCGGAAGCCGCCCGGCTTCTCGGGAGCCTGCCCTGTTCCGGAAGGTGCGTCCATGACGCCGCGTCCTCAGGGCCGCTGCGACAGCCCCCACGCCCTCTCGACGAGCGCCGGAGCCGTTGGCCTCGTCGCCGAGACTCACCGCGACGAACACGACGAGCGAGACGAGCACGCCGGGGATGAACCCGTGAATCTTGAAGGGATTCCCGCGATCATCCACCCGAGCGACGTCGCGGTGCCCGCGACCATCGAGGCGATCGCGCCCTCCCGCGTTCCGCGCTTCCAGTAGAGACCGAGGACGACCGGCCAGAGACGTGCCGTCGCGATGACGGCCCACGCGAACGCCGTCACGACGAGGATGAGCGCCGGCGGCCGGAACGCGATGACGAGCGATACGACGCCCGCGGCCACGCTCGCCAGCCGTTCGCGGAGACCTCCCGCGCGCCGGTCGGCGGCTTGCGCTTGAGGCCGTGCTGCGCCGCAGAGGTCCGTGATGATGCGCGCTCACGATGATGAGCACCGCGCGAACGTGGACATGCCGGCCGCGACGACTCCCGCGAGCAGCAGCGCCGCCCCACGGCGACAGCACCATCGCCGTGAGCTTCGGGATCGCGAGATCGGGATTCTCGAGGCCGGGGAAGCAGCGGCGCGTGAGCGCGCCGACGAGGTAGGGGATGACCGCGATCGTCGCGCCGAGCGTGACGATCACGGTCCCGAGCCGGAGACGTCTTCGTGTCCTTGATGCGTGTAGAAGCGGATGATCATCTGCGGCATGCCCCAGACGCCGAGGCTCACGACGAGCGCAGAAGCGAGATGAGCCCCGTCCCAGCCCCACACCCCCGGTGTATCGACAGGACCGGGTCCGATCGCGGCGAGCTTCTCCATTCCCGCGCCGAGACCGCCGACCGCGTCGAAGGTCGTGAACATGAGGAGGATGAGCGCGACGATCATCACCCACGCCTGGATGAAGCTCGTCCAGACGACCGCCATGTAGCCGCCGAGCACGACGTAGAAGAGGATGATGAGCCCGGAGATGAGGACCGCCCTCATGTACGGGAGATCCATGAGCCCCTCGAAGATCCGGCCCATGCCCTGCAGCACGCTCACGTTGTAGACGATCATGAAGAGGAAGATGATGAGCGGCCGAGAAGACCTCCGCCGCGCGCGCGCCGTACCGCCGCCGATGAATCCCGGGATCGTCATCGTGTCGAGCGCTTCGTGAAGTGCCAGAGCCGCCTTCCCGAGGACGATCCAGCGAGCGTGCAGCCGACGAGCACGTTGACCGCGCCGACCCAGATCGTCGACATCCCGAACCGGTATCCGAAGGCGCCGCCGCCGACGATCACGACCGAGCTGAAGTACGCGGCGACGAACGAGAACGCCGTGACCCACGGCGCCGACGCTGCCGTCCCGCCGATGTAGAAGTCCTCGGCGCTCTTCGTCCGCCGGCTCGTCCACATGCCCGCGGCCAGGAGGACCCCCATGTAGACGACGATCACGAGCGTGTAGATGGCGAGGTTACTCATCGCCGTCCCCCTTGCCCGAGGACCGCCCCGTGGCTACCGCGTACACGATGGCCGCGACGACGCTGCCCGCGAGCACGATGAGCGCCGCGAACGTCCCCCACGGGAACCCGAGTGGTCCAGGCATGCGCCCCCCCCTTAGAACCGGTAGTAGACGCGCAGATAAGGCGCCAGGTTGAAGTCGTACGTGCCGATCGCGGGGCACCCCTTCGCCGCCACGGAGACGAGGGTGGAGAACCCGACGGTGAGCTTGCCGCCGTCGGTCCAGGCGATCCCTGGACACGCGTACACGCGGTAGTACTTCGTCGGGTCCTCGCCGAACGTCGCGCGTGCCTCCCACTCGAACGACCAGTTCTCGTTGAGCGCGTCCTCGAGCGTCACGGTCGTGACGGACTGGTCCTTCATGTCCACGCCGCCCTCGACTCACCGTTCACCCAGTACACCGAGCAGAGGTGCGCGGTGAGATCGCCGACCGCCTGCGTGACCGCGAAACCGGCGCAGTAGTCGGTCGAGCCGTCGGAGAGCGGGGATATCGCTCTTCGTGTCCCCGGTCGGGAGCCGCACGCCGGCCAGGAGCGAGACCACGGGATAGCCGGACTCTCCCTTGTACATGCGGATCTTCGGATCGAAGACGATGTCGCCGAGGCCCGTGCTCGACGACTGGCCCTCGTCGTCGGGGAAGTCCTTGAACCGGTCCTCAACGGGGATCGCCACGCGGAGCGTCAGCCAGTCGGTCACGCCGTAGAGGAGCCTGGGCACAAAGGACGCGGACGTGTAGGTGATGTTGTCGGCGAGATCGATCCACCCGGCGTCACCGCCGTAGTGGAGGTTGTACTCGTACATCCTGGTGTACTCCTGCCACGTCCACCAGGTGTCGAGCATGAACTTGCCCTTCGGCAGCGTGTTCGCGCTCGTGCCGACAATGGGGGAACCGAGGGCCGTCGCAGCCACACCGAGGACAGCAGAGAGAGCGAGCATCCGGAACGCGGTCCGCATGGAAGGTCCTTTCGTCGGGTCGGGAGGGCCAGAGACGTGCGGAATGTGAACGCTGGAACGGTAACGCACAGGATGGGGAGCGTCAACCGGGGATTGGGCGCCGGCGGCCGGCGCACCGGCGCACGGCCGCGCCGCTCTAGTCGGCCTCGAGCCGGGCCTTGGGAACGTCAGCGTCGTCCGAGTAGCCGCGCTGCTCCCAGAAGCCCAGGTACGGCTTGTCCGAGAGCTCGATGCGGTTCACCCACTTGATCCACTTGTACCCGAGCTTGGACTCCGCGACACACGTTTTCATATGAACGATTTATCAAGTGCTATGGAGGCTTACAATAAAGTCCATGAAATCGATGTTACAAATGCAGAATCTTGGAACTTGAAGGGTCTGATTTATTATAGACAAAAAAATTATGACAAAGCTTTAGAATGCGTAGAAAAGGCAATTGATTCTAATCCTACGGATGGAATGTCATGGTACAACAAAGCATGTTATCATTCGCTTTTAAATCACATACCAGAATCAATTGAAGCTCTCAAACGCTCAATTGAAATCGATGTTAAAAACGCCAAGAAGGCAGTAAAAGACAAAGATTTTGAAAACATCAGAGCAGATGAAGGATACAGAAGAATTGTCGAAGTAGTAGTATTAGAATCTGTAAGACAAGGATACCGTAAAGTTGGTCAGATTGTTTGGACTACAATGGTAGGCAAATTAGAAGTAGAAGATGCGGCAAGAAAATTAGTTGAGAAAGGATTACTCATCAAGACAGAAAAGAATTTAGGATTACAAAAGGTAGAAGAATATGAAATAGTTCCAGAGTTGGCAGAAAAGATTGGTGTAGAAAAGAAAGGTTTCTTTGGAACTGCAAAAAAATCACAACCAATTGTCATACAAAATCTCAAAGAGATAAGCGAGGCAATACATGCCGCAAAGACAGCAATTGAAAAAGGAGATGTAAAAGAAATAATTTCACAATTAGATGTATTCATAGAACCCTCAAAGAAAGGCGGACAAATGATCGAGTATTTCTTTGAAGAACATAGGGACATAAGATTATTCAAAGCCAGACTAACTGACAAAGGTTCAGAGTATCTCCAGGCAAATAAGCAAAAAATGATTGATCTCATGGATAACATTGAGATGATGATTACAAAGAAGCTTCGAAATGAAGCTGCACAGAGTTACTAGAGTTACTCAGCAGATAGATCCCAATAGTTTGCATCCTTTTGCTTTTCTATTGGTTTTTCAAGGGACTTCCATTCCTTAAAGGAACGTACGTAAAGTTTTACGTTGTCAAGCCCTATTGATTTTAGTGCATAGTACCCAAGACCGGAGAGAGTGCCAACACTTCCACAGTATGTTATAATTTCAGAATCAGACGAAATATTCCTGTTTTGCATCAGTCTTTTTAGATCCTCCTTAGGTCTCAAAATGTTTTGGCCTGATGCAAGCATTCTGTATGGTATGTTGATTGCACCAGGAATATGCTGTTCAAGAAAGTTTAGTCTTTCTCTGTTATCTACTAAAACTGCACCCTTTTCTTTGGCAGGTACAAGATAGTCAGAAGTTGCAAGAATCTGTGGCTGTAATTTTAGGGAGTGACTAGTTTTACTAGGTGATGGAGATTCAGTGTTTATTTCAAGCCCAAGTTTCTTCCAAGTACCAAAAGTAATATCAAGAAGCGATACATCTTCATGTCCAATATATTCTAGAGTCCAAGCAACTCTCGATGCAAGTGCACCAAATGTATCATCATATACTACAACAGGAGTCTCATCTCCAATTCCAAATGACTGAGCATATTGCAGAACTTTCTCCGGACTATCATCAGCAAGCAGACTAGCAAGTGGAAGATTGATTGCACCTGGAATATGTCCTTGTTTGTAATCCTCTTCTTTTCTTATATCTAGAACTTTGACACTCTTGTCTCTTATTTCAGATCTAAGATTATCGACATCAATTGTAACTCTGGTGGTTTTTTCTTTGCTCAAGCTGCACACTCGCCCCTTCCTGTTTTTGCGTGATAGCTCCCGTCATTTCCATAATCAGCGTAAAAGTCTTCGTCCTGATCTTTTGTAGGCGCTACCACAGTAGACTTGAGTAACTCTTTGATATCATCAAGTGATTTAACATTTGGACCGCCATTTCCTTCTAAGACTCTACGTACCCACAGATCAAGACTCTCGCCTTGTCTTTTTTCAGATTTGAAGATCTCTACTATCTTTAGAATAGTTGGAATTACTCTCTTTGCTGGAACTTTGGTACATGTATGACCAAGTGTGGTATCTTCATCTGATCTTCCTCCCAACAACATCGTATACTGCGGATACATGTCTTTACCAAGTCTTCCACCACCGCCAAAAAATCCGATTGTTGCAATTTCATGTTGACCGCAAGAATTAGGACATCCACTTATCTTAATGGTAGAATTTCTAAGATCATCATCTTCATCAATTTTTAGTTCAATGAACTTTCTTTGTACCTCTTTTGCGAGTCGGTGGGAATTTGTTAGTGCCAGATTACATGAAGTTGTTCCAGAGCAACCAACAACAGAAGCCATTGTCAACGCACCAGGATTTGCAAGACCTACTTCTAGCAGTTTTGCATACAGTCTTGGAAGATCTCCATCTTTTACATGTCGGAATACCATATCCTGAGTAAACCCATTACGGATTTGGCCATCAGCAGTAAACTCTCTTGCCATTTCAGCAATGGCCCTTAGTTGATTGGATGTCACATCTCCAGATTCAAGTGTAAGAAATACAGAACTAAATCCAGGTTGTTTTTGTTTTACAGTGTTTGATTTTACCCATCTTGAATATCCTTGTGGGGCAGACGGCATTTCAGAACTAATTGAAATCTTCCTTAACACTTCAGGTGTTTTATCAACTTCCAATTTTACTACAACAGACAAGAGCATCTTGACCATCGCTCTTTCTTTTAATACTAGGTTTTGGAACTTTTCCCAACCCATCTCGTTGACAAGATATCTCATTCTGGCCCTTGCCATGTTATCTCTATTACCAAGTCTGTCAAAGATTCGGATTACAGAAATTATTGTATACAGCAACTCTTCTTCCGGAGTAAAAGTTTCAAGCTGATGTCCTACAAATGATTGCGCACCCAATCCTCCCCCAAGGAAAATTTTGAATCCACGTTGTGTTTTGCCATTTATTTCTGCGTGTTGTGGAATTAAACCAATGTCTACCATTCTTGCCATTCCATGTTTTTCACAGCAAGTAAAATTGATCTTAAACTTTCTTGGAAGTGATTGACTCATCGGATTTCGTAAAAGAAACTTGGTGGCAGCAACTGCATATGGAGTAGGATCAAAGATTTCTTCTGGACAAACACCTGCAAGAGGACTACACATTATACTTCGTACAGAATTTCCACATGCTTCTCTTGTGGTTACCCCTACTTCTGCAAGTCCTCTAAGAACTTCAGATACATCCTCTAAAGCAACCCAATGAAGTTGAAAGTTTTGTCTGGTTGAGACATGAGCACTTCCTATTGAGAAAGAATCACTCAAGTCTGCAATTTTGTCTAATTGTTCAGGATAAACTTCTCCAGCAGGAAGTTTGAGTCTAATCATACTGTAATCATCAGTCATTCTGCTACCATATGCACCATGTTGTAATCTAAAACGTCTAAAATCATCGCGGTGAAGTCTTGCCCTGTCGGAATAATTTTACTAGTTCTGCAAATCGTTCGGCTTCTTCCAGTCTTCCCCAGTTTATCTTGTGTTTTGGAAGATTATCTGGCTTGGACTGGTTTACGCTTGTATTACTCAATTATTGATAGCTAGTCTTCAGAAAGCATATAAATTTTGTATTTAGTATCCTTTTCCTTCACATAGTAATTTAGGAAGGTAAGATTTGCCGTATTGATTCTAAACTTTTGGAATATGTCTTGTGTATTATGATAAAATTTGAATCCAAACTCCATACGAGTACAGTGATAGCGAGTAAAAATGGTTTACCCCCAAATTACGCTTGAGAACGTGCTGTCGTCGTAAAACTTTAGGTCAAGTAAAAGATTAAGATCTCATGGTAGAATTTGTAGATGTTAGTGAACTATGGACATCTCAAGAACCATTAGAAATTAAGAATAAAGATCATTGGATGAAACTGAGAATAATGAATGATAAGAAAACTGGTCAGATATACTACGACATACTAGGAGGAAGAAAGGGAAAAAGACCTCATATTCATTATGGATTCGATCTTAAAGGATCTTTAATTTTTGATAGACCCAGAGGAGAGGTTCACAAATTAAGATGCGAGGCAGATTCTCAATTATATGGAAGAGTTTCGGATGACGTAAAAGTCCTGAAGACACCAGAGAGTAAAATAAATTTCGTTTTTCGAGTTATGGCTGAGGGAAGTTCCAGAGAATCAAAAGTAAGTAGATTTGAATTCAGACCACCTATGAGTCAAAGTCCACCTTCTGATTTGCAAATATGAGTAAAATCTAGTTTGAATGTTATGACGCTAAAAGGTAAACAAAACCACTATAACGTCAAACTCTTACGAGATTACGGTGTATCAATTAATCTAAAAAATAATAGAATTATTCTCAAAAACGGACAGCGTGACATCACTGGAAAGTGCCGAAACTGAAGAGTATTTTGTCACTCGTATGCCTTATGAAAAAATAGTAATCTCAGGCATATTTGTGGTAAAAGAGTATATTTTATTCACAACTAATCAAGGAAACTTGTTAGTTACAACTAATCAGAAAAGAGTTAAATGGTGACCGCCAAGAAAAAATACCGTGACAGGCAAGATAAGTCTAGCACTAGTTGGTGTTGGCAATGTAGCTACTACACTTGTCAAAGGTTTTGAATTTTATAAAAATTCTACACAGGGTTTGTGGCATCCAAAAATAGCAGGACTGACACTAAATGATTTTACAATATCAGCAGTATATGATATAGACGCATCAAAAGTAGGGAAAAAAATAGGAGACATTGTAAAAAATTACAAGACAGACTTTGGCAATATCGTAGTACAACCAGGAATTGCAGATGATTCTGCACCTCCACATGTAACAAAAAATGGTCAGATAAAATCTGCAAGTTATGATGAGTTTGTAAATTCCCTCAAGAATGTAAAACCAGATTTTGTTTTAAATCTAATTTCATCCGGGATGGAAAAAAGCAGTGAAAAATATGCAAAAGCCGCATTAGACGCAGGATGCTCTTTCTTTAATGCAACAGCAGCGCATACAGTTACAGACCAGATAAGAAAAGCATTCGAATCAAAAGGAATTGTAATACTGGGAGATGATCTGATGAGCCAATTCGGAGGCACCGCATTTCACAGAGGCATGATAGATTTCATGGCAAGCAGAGGAATATTTTTACAAAAAGCATATCAGCTTGACGTAGGTGGAAATCAGGACACCCAGAATACCATGGCAGAAGAAACAAGAGAAAGAAAAAGACAAATAAAAACAGAATCTATTGCAATTGAATCGCCAATTCCTTTCAGGTCTACTGCAGGCACCACAGAATATGCAGAACAATTAGGGGATTCTAGAGTAAGCTACTACTGGATGGAAGCAGGAGGTTTTCTAAATTCACCAATAGAATTAGATCTTGCATTAAAAACTAACGATAGCACAAACGGTTGTAATGTCATAGTAGACTCGTTAAGAGCTGCAAAGAAATCCCTTTCAAGTAAAGACTTTGCAAAAATAGACATTGTTTCAGCATATGCCTTCAAAAACCCACCAAAGAAGATGCACATAAGAGAATGCATCAAGGCTTTTGAAGATTCATTTCTAAACTGAGCAAACTCTTTAGTTAGTAAAAATACGCATTAAGCGGAGTTTTTGCGTTCTATTTGGTAATCCATTTGCGCCTAGATTTACGCAATAACTAGAATCATCACAAGTGCTGAATTAGTTGAAAATCATAAATAATGAAATAATCATTGTGGATATAATAGAAAAACATGTCAAAACTAATGTCATATATCATTCGCCATGGTACAATTTTGCTATCTCTTGTAATATTTGGAACCTTGATTACTCCTTATGCATTTGGAGATGGTAATGTAACTAACTCGAATAACGGTACTACGCCAACTCTCATCTCGATATTATTCAGTGGAATACCCACCCTGATATCGGGAATAATAACTGCAGTATTATCGCTTACCTTACTCTGGTTCTATCTGATAAGGGCATCAAGAGAGGATAGAGGATATATGAAAATTAAGCTAGAATGTAGTGTAATCAACACAAGTAATTCTCCCCCTTCACCCAATCATGAACCCGTCATAATTGCAAAGACTTCGGTAGAAAACACCAGTAGGCGCCATATTATAATACAGACTGCTTATCTAATAATAAGTGAGTCTGAAACATCTTTTTTAGAATATTATGATTGTGTTCAAGAAAAAATACTACATGAAGTTGATAATAATGACGCCATAACCAGGTCAAAGTCTTATATCCGTAAACTCGAGACAGAAGATAAGGAAAAGCACAAAAAGGAATTTGAAGAATTTAAAAAGACTTGTGAATAAAGCATCGGATTTCCTAAATGAGGCAATCAGACAATGCGATATCGCAAAAAATAATTTAAAAAATCCTAAAGGACAATTTGATATCGCAAAAAATAATTTAAAAAATGCTGAAGAACTATTTGATATCGCAAAAGAGCAGCACAAAGTAAACGAGAAATATATGCCTTATAAGTTGGGACTGAAGAGACACGATTTTAATCCACATAATGCATTACCAGTCTGACCAATACGCAATAGTCCGAGAAGATGGTAATAGTCTAATCTTTAAGCATCTCAAAAAAAATTTTTGTGTCATTTTCTTACCATATTATTATGATAATAGAGGACATAAAGCTCTTGGAAGTTATGAATTGCTTAGTACAACAAATATTGTTAGGAAATTTTTTAAATCAGATAGACTCTCGATAACTTTTTGTGTTAGGGGAAGATGGAGAAATGGAAGAGATTATCACTTAAGACGGATAGACAGACAAAGAATAAGAATTACCGAAGGATTATCAAAAATTAGCAATTATGTAATACAAAAACACAAATTCACTTATGGTACAAATCGGTTTGTCCATGATGAAGTTATATTTCAATCCCCATAAGTAATTCCAAAAATATTAAATGATGTATTCCATTTCTTTATCAGTCATTTTTTAATCCAAGGATGGGATCTTATACTCAGAATTCACTTCCAAAATCTGGTCTTTTGTCAATTAGCGAGTCGAAAACTAGTCTGCTTCAAAACGATATAGTTTAAACTAAGAATCTCGAAACA
>CAVYLT010000099.1:0-192536 GCA_963769335.1 Nitrospirota bacterium
CGGCTGACCGTCATCTCCATCATCTTCTCTTCCTTGCCGCCCTTGGGGGTGATAAACATCTCAAACTCCAGGGTGTTGTCGTCCTTGATCCTGGTCACACTGCGCCACACAGCCGGGCCTTTGACCGGGTCGTCGTAGCTGCATTCCTGCGTAATGGTCTTGCCATCGGCGCTTTCCGCGCCCACGAAGTAATAGATGGCCGTGTTCATCGAATCGAGCCAGATCGACTCATACTTCCTGGTATGGTTATTGTACCCCAGGAGGTTTATGCCGGGGAACGGCGCTCCCATCATGTCGCCGGTATAGGTCTGCTGCAGATAACGGCCGTCAAGGACCAGCTTTTGCTCGCACGTGCCGATCGATTCCATGGCCGGCTTGCCTTCCAGCCAACCCCTGGTCCTGGTGGTCCAGCTTCCCTCCAGTTTCGCCAGCAGCTTATGATGCTCGCCCGGAGTTCCCACTTTCTTGTACACTTCCATCATCGCCTGCATGTCTATTTTTTTGCCTTCATGCTTTGCCATGGCAATTCTCCTTTTAAAGAAGATTCTTTAAGCAATGATGAAGTCGTAAGAAGTCATTTTCGATTCATCGTTCATGCTTCGACAATCTCAGCACGAACGGAAAATCAATAAGTTAAACCGTTCACCCTGAGCGCTCTGCTGAGCTTGCCGAAGCACTGTCGAAGGGTGATTCTGACTTTTTACGAAACCATCAAGCAATAATTAAAGAAAAACCACTCTACAGTTAAAGGAAAGCGCAACTATATGTTAATGTCAATAAGATGAAGGTATTACTAATGATCCCACCTTAACTGATTAGAACGTGTACGGCTCCGCGTGGAAGCGCATAAGGCGGCGTAAAGAATGTCAAATTACAAGACATGACACTCAAGGGCTTGTTGCCGGGGTACTGGTCTGGCAAGGAGAACTTGGAATACTCGTCAAGGGAAGTACTTCTTTCATCAGGCATCGGAGCCCTCCTTATTGATTGCAAATAAGGAGAGCTCCGTACCCTATAATCCCGCTCTTTCGTTATTGAACAGTGAACGTCCAGGAGGTGCTCAGCATCTGGCCGCAGGCCCCGCCGGAACCGGTGAGCACGTTCTCATCGGTGTAGGGCGCATAGGGCGGCTGGCCGCACGATCCCCCGTATGCCCAGGCCAGGGTCTTCATCGGCAGGGTTATGGAGGACGTGCCGCACGTAAGGGTCACGTCAGGCCCGTCCCCGAGGATCGAGAACTGATACTGCATGGGATAGAGCGTGTTCGTTGCCGTATAGACGACGAGCGAGCTTGAGTGGGCCGCCGGTGTGCCGGTATCGATCGTTGCAGTGTACGGATAGGGATCGCAGCCCGGGAAATTGATCGTCCCGTTGATGGTCCCGCTCGGCAAATAGCTTCGCACGTCGCCCAGGTCCTCGAACTGGGTCCAGCTGATGTGGGTGGTGCCCGAGACCCCCATGTTGTTCGTGAACTGGAAATCTCCGCCATAGGTCTTGGCATCGGAGATGATCTTGACCTTCGCCGTAAGCGGGTATTTTGTGTTGTTGTGGAGGATGTCCTTGATCATAGCGCTCACCACGACCGTGTCGGGCGAGGGCTTCGCTGCAGGTGCGATGTAGCCCGCCTGCTCAAAAGAACCGGCGATTGTGCCGACCACGGTGTTGCCGCCCGGAATGGTATTCACCGCCCAGGCGTCCGTGTCCATGATGACCGAGGCAACGTCGGTGGCGAGCCTCGCCCACCCGAAACCGAGCACCGGCTTCGCGCCCGTCGTTGGATCGGGTGTTGTGCCCAGCATGGGGTAGCTGAGATTGATCACAAATTGCATCCCGTCGTTCACATGCAGTGTGGCCGATGACGGAAAAATCCGCATCCGCTCAATCATGGACCAGCGGCTGAAATGAGTTGTCGTGGCCGTCAGCGTGCTCGTCAAGGTGTCCAGCGTTGTGGTCAGGTCCTGCAGTTCCCAGTAGCCGTCAGCATCCTGCATTGCGATGTTGAGCGCCTCGGGGGCCGTTCCGTCCAGATCTGCATCCGTGTAAGCGAAGGAGAGCTGGACAGGCTTGGCAAAGATCTGGCCCTCCGGCAGCAGCTGGTAGCCGAGGCCGATCCCGCCAAAGGCTTCATTCGTGATCGGCTGGATCGTGATGGTCGTATCCGATGCCAGGGCGCCGGCAGGGACACTGATCGTGATCCGGCTGTCCGGCGTGCTCACCGTTCCTCCGGCGGCCCCGATGACCGCAGCGGTCGCCGTCCCGGTGGGCGTGCCTTGCGACGTGGGGGTCGGTGTCGGCTGCACATCCGGCGAGGTGCCCGCTGATCCGCCGCCTCCGCTGCTGCAGGCGATCAGGGAAATGCTGAAAATCATGAGTACGATGGCGATCAGTAGCGATCTGTTTCGCATTGAAAAATCCTCCTTGTGTTTTCGTGCGGTGCCGGGACCGCATCAGAGTCTATTCTTTTGTCAATACCCGGAATATACCCATCTTGCCCTGCCTGCGCTTCGAACGCCGCAATGCTCTGGCAGACTGTTGAAAAACGCCGGCTACGTCATTGCGAGGAGCGTTCTTCGCGACGCGGCAATCTCGAACTTATTGATTTATTTAACCGCGAGATTGCTTCGCTTCGCACCCTGCACTCGCACCAGGCACTCGTAAGCGCTGGGCACAGGCTCGCAAAGACGGCTAAAGGACTTTTTCAACAGCCTCTATTTCCCCAACATCGATACCAAGCGGTCGAAGTCCAGGCGGCCGAAGAAGTCGTCGCGGATCTTCTCCCACTTCGGGTTCTCCAGCTCGTACTTCCCGTTGCGCCTGACCACATGGTCCGTCCAGGTGAACGAGACAGTCAAAAACTGCGGAGCGGACCTGGGCAGGTTCGGATCGAAATAGGCCATGTCCGGGACGGCAAAGGGCTTGCCGTGCATGGTGTTGTCGCACATGGTCCGGTTGCCGCAGAACTCCAGCTTGGTGGGCGAGAACTTGAAGTACTCATCGGGGTACAGCGTGTTGGCCGCCACCAGGGCCGGCTGCTCCAGCTGCGCAGGCGTGAATTTCGCCCGGAGCCCGTCAAGATAGGCCCGGGTCTTGTCGTGGATCCTGTTGAACTTGGCCCGCGCTTCCTCCCGCTTCTGTTCGTCGGTGCGGTAATCCTTCAGGTACCGTTCCGTCCACTTCTGTTTCTGCTGCTCGTCCTTTGCTCCCTTGAGGAACAGCTCCAGCCCCTTCTGCTTGTCCTTTTCCTGCACGTCCTTCGGCCGGAGGGGGGTGATCATATCGGCAGTCTTGAGGCCCTTTTGCCACTCCACATCGGCTGCAGCGGCCATATGGTCCAGCAGTTCCCTGCGGCTGGCGTATTTGAAGGGAGACTTGTGTGGCCGGGAGACGAGCACCACCCAGGTGATCTGGACGCCGCCGGGCGAGTTGTGGGTGTCCGCCTCAAAGGCCGGAAAGCCCCGAATCTCGCCGATGGGAGATCCTAATTGTTGATACTTCTTCCCGTTGATGACGGCCCCTTCTCCGGATGCCATGGCCCAGACCCCGTTGGCGTGAATCGAGACCTCGCCGCTGTACTCGCCCTCCCGGTCCAATCGTCCCTCTGAGCAGGAGTAGGCGTAGAGCGGGACGTTCAGGCGATAGCTCTTGGGGCCGCCCTTGTAGACCTCGCCCCCGGCCGACCGGTACCACTTGGCGTCATAGCCTTTCTGCTCGCCCAGCGCCTGGTGCAGCACGTCGGCAAAGACCGCCATCCGCTTGATCACATCGGCTGCTCCGCTTTCGCAATGGAGCTCGCCTGTACGTCCACGTCGTTCTCGACGATCCCTTTCCAGGCACCCGCCTTCTCTTGTGCCGATCCCTCCGTGCAGGGCCCCAGGTCTTTGCCGCTTGCGGCTCCTGCGGCCATGAGAAGCATACTGAAGCCCGCCGCGATCGCGATGCTGCGCATGGTCATCTCCTTGATAATTATTCGTCTCGCAAAAAGTCCTCAGTGCCGTCATTGCGAGGAGCGGAGCGACGCGGCAATCTCGGTTTATCAGCTGGATACGAACTACGAGATTGCTTCGCTGCGCTCGCAATGACAAGCGAGGGATTTTTTCGCAAAGACGGTCAAACAACTTCTTCGGTGACCTGCTAGGGACAGTTGCCCACCCGCTTGCCCTTTGCCTTGATGGTCATGGACCTGCCCTTGCCGTTGGACTGCATCTTCATGACCGAGTCGTAGGAATCTCCGGAGAACAGGGTTTCGCCGGTGAACGTGCCTGCGTTCTTGCCAGTACATACCATTTTCCAGGTCACCTTGTTGCCGGAGCCCTTGAGCTCGGTCACTTTGCAGTCCTTGTCCCTGGTGATGACCTTCTTCTGGTCCTTGACGTCTTCCTTCGTGTAGCAGTGCTTGACCGTGGCCGCAGGCATTGCCATCGGCATGCCGGGCATCTCCATTTTGGACGTGACCTCCCACATTCCCGGCCGGATGCCGTTGTTGGCAAGGACCGCTGTCGGCAGAGAAACCAGCGCCGTTATCGCAAAAACGAGTTTCATTTTCATCATTCCTTCCTCCTTCGGGGTGTTGCTGATTTTGATTTGAACGTTCGGTAAAGAAGATAATCTCGTAAAAAGTCGTTTTCGAGGCATCGTTCATGCTTCGACGAGCTCAGCACGAACGGAAAATCAATAAGTTAAACCGTTCACCCTGAGCTTGTCGAAGGGTGATTCTGATTTTTTACGAGTTCATCAAAGAAGCGCGTCCCGCAAAGCAGGAGAGCCGGGACAAAGCCGTCGTGACATCAGCGACGAGTGCCGCCAGCTTACCACAAGAAACCGGCAATGAACATATGCCGTTCGGCATATCGTAGACCCCAAGAGGAGGCGCCGCCGGAATCAACTACAGGACTTGGGTAGCCGATGTCCTGACATTTAACACGTGATTCAGAATTTTTAATTGTTGTTTTCACCCCCTTCCCCAAAAAGCATCAGAAAAATCATAACGAAAAACAGGGATTCCCTGATTGCTTTTTTTGGCGCAAAATGATAGGGTTCGGTTTGAGTTGATCGCCAACAACGCCTCTGCGATAAAGCTTTAAAATCTTTTTCTCACACTAAGCCACAGAGCCACGAAGGTTTCTGAATGGATATGAATAAGACGGCAGTCATCGACATCGACAACACGCTCTGGCAGTTCTGCGACGCCTTCTCCAGGGAGCTCCGGAAGATCAACCCGGCCTTTCCGCCCGTTGAAGGGTGGACGACGTGGAACTTTTTCGAGGGCTTTTGCACGGAAGAGCAGTTCATGGGTGCCGTGGACGCGGTCCATCGCCATCAGGACAGCGATGAGTACCAGCCCTATCCCGAGGCAAAAGGCTTCCTCCGCACGCTCAAAGATCAGGGGTACCGCGTGGTGATCGCGAGCCATCGGCGGCCGGAGATGCAGGGTCCGACGGAGCGATGGCTCAAGAAGCACGGGCTCCCGTATGACGATTTGCACCTCTCCTTTGACAAGACCGTGCTGTTTGGTGACGCGGCAGTGGTGGTGGACGATGCGCCCCATACGCTCGAGAAGGCAGTTGCGCACAAGGCAATCGGGGCGGGGCTGCTCTTCCCGTGGAACAAGGCCTATGCGGGGAACGGGTTCGGGCTCTTTCGCAATCTGAATGAAGTGATGGCGTATATCCTGCAGAAGCAGAACAAGGGAAGAAGTAAAGTTTGAAGCAAGGAACGATGCGCAATTGCCTGTCCGAGCAGACGCTCAAGGAGCTGATCACCGCCTTGCCTATCCGAAGCTCGCCTTTTCCCACGCGACACAGACCATGATCCGGTCGGCGTCCCGACCCCGGAAGCGCCGGGCAACGGTAAAATATCCTGTTGCCTTATTTTAGTTTTAGTGTAAAATCTAAATTAACAGGCGTGCTTATTTTACCGGAACAAGGGACCTCTTTATGAAGCATTTCCAATCCGGCCGATTTGTTCAGCAAGGCCACTACAAAAGCTTTCAACCACATCCGATCAGCCGTGCCTGGGCCCTGGACAATATGGAACTCATCCAACTGCTTGGTCAGGCTGATCGTGAGCTGGGCCGCCTGGATATGTATTCCGAGTATATCCCGAACGTCGACCTCTTCATCAGCATGCATGTGCTGAAAGAAGCCACCCAGTCGAGCAAGATCGAGGGCACGCAGACGAAGATGGAAGAGGCGCTTCTCGATAAGGAAGATGTTGCTCCCGACAAACGGGATGACTGGCAAGAGGTGCAGAATTACGTGAAGGCCATGAACCAGGCGATAGCAAGGCTGAAGAAATTGCCTTTTTCCGCGCGAATGATCCGGGAGGCGCACAAAACCCTGCTGCAAGGCGTGCGCGGCAAGCACAAACAACCGGGTGAGTTCCGGCAAAGTCAGAACTGGATCGGCGGAGCGACGATCAATGACGCCGTTTTCGTGCCGCCGGTGCACACGTCTGTCCCGGAACTGATCGCCGATCTCGAAACGTTCGTGCATGACGAGACGAGGCATTTCCCGGAACTGCTCAAGATCGCGATGGTGCATTATCAATTTGAAACCATCCACCCGTTCCTTGACGGCAACGGCAGGGTGGGCCGGCTCCTGATCACCTTGTACCTGGTCAGCAAGGGAATTTTGAAACGTCCCGTGCTGTATCTATCGGACTTCTTTGAGCGCAACCGCACGCACTATTACGACAACTTGACGCGGGTGCGGGAGAAAAACGAACTGCAGCAGTGGCTCAAGTTCTTCCTGGTCGGGATCGCCGAAACCGCGAAAAACAGCATCGCCACATTTGACAAGATCCTCAAGCTGCAACAGAAGGTGGAAGCCGAAATAGGGACCCTCGGCAGCAGAGCGGCAAACGCTCAAAAGGTCGTGCATTACCTCTATCAACGGCCGATGATCGACGCCGCAAAGGTCGGGGAGGTGACCGGGGTATCCCCTGCATCGGCGTACAAGTTGATCGTGGATCTGGAACGGCTCGGCATCCTGAAAGAGATAACCGGCGGGAAGCGCGGGAAACAATATATATTCGACGCCTACTTGAAGCTGTTCAAGTAATTGCCGTCTAACTCCCTCGTACTGTTGAGCAAGAAGGATGAGAGGTTGTATCCGGGATATTCAGGACGCGAAGGTGTGCGTCGTAGCTTTGCCTGCGTAATGCACGGAGAAAGACTTGTGCAACAAAAGAGATCTGACCCTCGGCGGGTCTTATCGTTCTAAAACCAAGGGAGGTTCAAGAATATGATTCGGAATGTGGGAACGCTGATCATGGGGTTTGTCTTCTGCATCGCGATGACCGCTGCAGTGCACGCAGGCCCCGGGACCAACGGAATGCCGATGAAGAACGAAATTCACCAGGACGCCGCGAAGGACAGCGACGTCTGCCCCGTGAGCGGTGAACCGGTCAGCAAGGACACGAACATTACGTACACGTACAAAGGCAAGGTGTACCGGTTCTGCTGCCCGACCTGCGTGGAGGCGTTCAAGAAAGACCCGGAGAAGTATATCAAGAACATGGAAAAAAAGGAGAAGGGGAAAGCCCGGTAATTCGGTCACGGACACGGATCGCTGTCGAATTCATGCCGATTTATATCCGTTCTTTCGTAAAACAAGGCCTATGCGGGAAATGCTTTGGTTTGTTTAATAACCTGAAGGAAGTCAGCGATTACATTCAGAGAAATACTGGCAGAATATAAACATTAAAGACCTGACCCTCGGCGGTCTTCAGCGGGTTTTAAAATGTCTGTAAGGATTGCAGAATGAATAAAAAATTATTTAAAATCGTCGCGACAGCAATAATGTTCATTATTATTAGTTCGCAATGGACATTTGCAGTTTATAGATGGACCGATGAATCCGGAAATATTCATATAAGTGAAACACCGAACCCGAACAATCCGTCAAACAGTGAGTTCATCCCGGAAAATACCTCCAAGCCGAATAGCAACAGACCCGCAAAGGCGATGCAGACTCAGCCCTACTCTTTTCCAGCCCCGCCTCCGCAGATTTACTCGCCTGCCGGCATGCAAATGCCCAACAGCGCCCCCAACCCCCAGCCTCTGAGGATTAACCCAACGCCATTTGACCAGAAGGCGGCTGAACGAGCGGTCGATCAGGCACTGGAACCATTGACGAGACTGATGGCCTGGATAGTACTGATCGGCATACTTCATATGCTGCTCTTCATACTGACGCTAGTGAATATTATGAAGAGTGAGTTTACGAACAATATAAATAAAATTCTTTGGGTGCTGATTGTTTTAGTGATGCCGGTTCTAGGTGCGTTGCTATACTTCTTTATTGGAAGGCAGCAGCGAGTTAATCAAGGAGAAACATCGTATCGGTGGACGAAATACCGGGACATCGGGCGAGAATAAGCGGTGTCTGTCAATAATGAAGATTTGCCCCCCGAGGACCCACTAAGAGGTTCCGAACATTTGAGTCGCATTTTGCGACCTCAAGTATCCAAAAGTAGGAAGCGGAGAATACATGAAGTCACTCGTGCCAATTGAGGTAATTGAGGGAAAGATATTGTTGGTCGATGGCAGAAAAGTCATCCTCGATAAAGACTTAGCGGCTTGTATGGCGTTTCTACCAGCAACCTGAATAAAGCGGTCAACAGGAACAAAGAGCGGTTTCCGGAAGATTTTATGGTTCAATTGAGCCTTGAGGAATTCAACAACTTGAAGTTCCATTTTGGAACATCAAGTTGGGGCGGAACGCGGAAGCCGCCACGGGCCTTCACGGAACAGGGAATTGCTATGCTTTCAAGCGTCCTGAACAGTAAGCGCGCTATTCAGGTCAACCCCGTTAGAGAGAATATATCATGTACTATACTTACGTGATCAAGAGTAAACGTGATGGTAACTGGTATACAGGCTATACGAGCGATCTACGGGAACGCTTCAGCGATCATAACGCGGGGAAAGTGATTGCAACGAAGAATCGTGGGCCATTTGAGCTTATCTATTATGAGGCGTGCTGTACATCCCAGGACGCGACGTCACGAGAAAAATATCTGAAATCTGGTCTGGGAAAGCGATATCTTAAAAACAGGCTGAAGCGTTTCCTTTCTCTAACGGGGTCAACATCGAAATTATGCGAATATTTGTGAAACTCCGGGAAATGATATCGACGCACAAAGACCTGACAAGAAAGTTAAACGAACTCGAAAAGAAATATGACGGTCAATTCCAGATCGTCTTTGAAGCGATAAGGCAGATAACTGAGGTTGAGGATAAGCCGAGGAAGAAGATCGGCTTTATTGCACGGGAACGTCAGGCAGTATATAAAAAGCTCGGAAAGGTAAAATGTCAACAGTAAAGCCCTTACCCTGAGAGGTCTCGGATTGTGCAGGGATCTGAATGAAGTTTTGAGATACATCGAAAAGAAGCAGTGAGTAGGGTGGGCAGCGAGAATATAAACATTATAGACCTGGCCCTATGAAGTTTGGTACCAGTTATCGGCAGATGAATTCAAGTCTTTAAGGTCGCATTTTGCGACCTTAAAGACTGGCCGCGGTACGAGACCCTCGACCCGAAGAACAGCTGATTAAGAGTGAAAAACATGTTAATGGAATATATCGTTAGATCGAAAAAAGTGAAAAGTAGAATAAAATGGGTTGATGATTGGCTTAAAAAAAACGAAGGCCTTTATCCATTCAAGCATATTGGCATCAGAGTAACGGACGGTGAAGAAAGATGTGTTTATCACCTGCAAGCCGACGGCTGTTTACAACCAATTTCTATCGTACCATGTTGTGACGATGAATTTTCATCAGGCATGGGAGTTAAAACAATCAAACCCAAAGAAGTTGATCGCGATTTTGTTTTAAAAGCAATAGAACGAATGAAGCGCTATGATGGGAAACGTTATTTTCCAGTTCTCTTAGATTGCGATACAGTCGCAGGAATTGGTTTTAATGGATATGGATGGATATCAGCGCGGTTACTGCATCGGCAGTTTTTGGTCTGGGCATGTACCGCTTTATTAGTGTGGTACACTGTTAGTGGAAAGTCGGCAGCCCAACACTGGGATCCTAGTCATCCTTTATTGAATCAGTCGGCACTTATATCGGCGCCAATTATTTGCATAGGCTATATTTTGTATTTTCTTTGTTGTCTTAACAATACATCAATAACTACTTCAAGTGGAGTCTGCATTTTTAAGCGCAAACGCGCAAAGGCTTGACAATAAATAGACAGAACGCATTGCCGCCTTATAAGGAATATCATGGACCAAGCTCAACATAATTCAATTGTAAATTTCATCTGGAATATTGCGGACGATGTTCTTCGCGATATCTATGTGCGTGGCAAATATCGAGACGTAATTTTGCCGATGACGGTGATCCGGAGGCTCGACTGTCTGCTTGAACCGAAAAAAGACGCGATTCTTGCAATGAAAAAGCAGCTCGACGACGCCAAAGTCATTCATCAGCATGCGGCCCTTTGTCAGGTTGCCGGGCAGGCTTTTTATAATGATTCGGCTTTTACGCTCAAGCGTCTTCTTGACAGCCCTGCACAACTCAAGGCAAATTTCGAGGCTTATTTAAACGGCTACTCAAAGAACGTTCAGGAAATCCTCGACAAGTTCAAGTTCCGTAATCAGATTCCTACCCTCGCAGAAGCCGATGCTCTCGGGTTCATGATCGAGAAGTTCATCGATCCGGAAATAAACCTGAGCCCTAATCCCGTTTTGGACGGGGAGGGTAAGGTAAAGCTGCCTGCTCTGGACAATCACTCGATGGGTACTATCTTTGAGGAGCTGATTCGGCGTTTCAATGAAGAGAACAACGAAGAGGCTGGAGAGCACTTCACGCCCCGTGACGTCGTGAAGCTTATGGCAAAGCTCATGTTTCTGCCGATTGCTGAAAAGATCGAATCAGGGACTTACCTTGTGTACGATGGCGCATGCGGGACCGGTGGTATGCTAACGGTGGCGGAAGAAACTCTCCTCTATATTGCAAAAGGGCACGGCAAAGATGTTTCCATTCACCTCTATGGTCAGGAAATCAACCCGGAAACCTATGCCATCACGAAGTCGGACCTCCTGATCAAAGGAGAGGGCGACGAATCCGACAATATGGGGTTCGGCTCCACGCTTTCGAACGATGCATTTCCTTCCCGCGAGTTCGACTTCATGCTGTCCAACCCGCCATACGGCAAAAGCTGGAAAACCGACATGGAGCGCATGGGCGGAAAACAGGATTTTAGCGACTCCCGCTTCATCGTTCAGCATAACGACGATAACGAATATAAAATGCTCACCCGGTCAAGCGACGGTCAGATGATGTTCCTGGTGAACATGCTGAGTAAGATGAAGCATGCTACGCCGCTCGGGTCGCGCATAGCGGAGGTACACAACGGTTCTTCGTTGTTCACAGGAGATGCAGGCCAGGGAGAGAGCAATATCCGCCGATGGATCATCGAGAACGATTGGCTGGAAGCCATCATTGCCTTGCCGCTCAATATGTTCTATAACACTGGCATAGCAACGTACATCTGGGTCATCGGCAATAGAAAGCCGGAGCGCCGGAAGGGCAAGGTCCAGTTGATCGATGCGACGGCGTTGTATCAATCGCTTCGAAAGAACCTGGGGAAAAAGAACTGCGAGTTTTCCGATGATGATATTAAGCGCATCATGGATACGTTTCTCGCCTTTGAAGAAAGCGATAAGTCGAAGATATTCCCCAATGAAGCCTTTGGGTATTGGAAAGTCACGGTCGAGCGTCCGCTCAGACTGCGCAGCCAGTTCACGCGCCATGCTGTTGAAGGTCTGCGCTTCGCATCCGGCGATGAGGCCCTGCGCAAAGAGATTCATGGACGTTTTGGGCAAAAGCTATATGATGACTTCAGCGCCGTGAAGCCTGAAATTGATCAGCTTCTCACTGGCAATGAAGATAATAACGATGACGAGGAAAACGGCGGTAGCCCTGCAAAGAAGAATGTCCCGGAAAAAATTAGGAGGAAGCTGCTCGACCCCAATACCTGGGCGCGGGACCATCGCCTCTATCAGATTGCCAAAGATGTCTGGAAAATACTCGGAGACAAGCTGTTTGAGGATCACAACGAATTTCGTCAAGAATTCGATGACGCAGTAAAGGAACTTGGTCTCAAATTGGGACCAGCAGACAAGAAGGTCATCGTGCGCACGATCAGTTGGCGCGATGAAAGTGCGCCGCCGGTCATCGGCAAGCGAGAGAAGCCGAAACCGGAAGACGATCCCGATCTGCAGCGTTTATATGGCAGGTATCATGTTGAAATTGACGGAGAACGAGTTGTTTTGGAGTATGAGCCGGATACCGACTTGCGCGACACTGAACAGGTGCCCTTGCTCGAACAAGGCGGCATTGAGTCGTTTTTTAAGCGAGAGGTTCTGCCGCACATGTCTGATGCATGGATAGATGCGGAGTCAATAAAGACCGGGTACGAGATTTCTTTTACACGGTACTTCTACAAACCGCAGCCGTTACGAGCGCTTGAGGAAATTCGCGCGGATATCGAGGCTTTGGAAAAGGAAACCGAAGGGATGCTCGATGCACTGTTCAAAGGAGAAGCGAAATGACCACCACGCCGGAACAGATCGACCTCTGGCGACGTGCGCCCTCTGAACACCAGCGGCTGGAGTTTAAAGAAGCAAAAAACCAATTTGACAATAAAAAGCTTTACAGGTATTGCGTTGCATTGGCAAACGAAGGCGGCGGCTATCTTTTGCTTGGCATCGCCGATAAACCACCGCGTCCGGTTGTGGGGACGGCTGCATTCAACGACCCGGTCGCAATGGCCGAGAAACTATTCGAGGCTGTCGGGTTTCGAGTGGATATAGAAGAAGTTGCCCACCCGGATGGTCGAGTACTCGTGTTCCACATACCATCTCGCCCCCGAGGCACCGCTTATCATCTCGATGGCGCCTATTTGATGCGGGCCGGCGAAGAGCTGGTGCCGATGAGCGAAGATCAACTGCGCCGGATTTTTGCGGAAGGTACTCCTGACTGGCTTGAGGAAACGTCGAAGAGTGGCCTTGAAGGCCAGGAAGTTATCGATCTTCTGGACTCACAGACCTTTTTTGAGCTTTTGAAGCTGCCCTATCCTACAGACCGGTCAGGCGTCCTCGATCGTCTTGAGCAGGAAAGGTTGGTGGATGTTGAAGGCGGCAAGTATTCGATAAGGCGGTTGGGCGCGTTGTTGCTCGCCAAGCGTTTACAGGACTTCGGCGACGTGTCGCGCAAAGCACCACGGGTATTGGTTTATCCAGGTAACTCGAAACTCGAAACAAAGCTCGATCAGGTTGGGACCAAAGGATATGCTGTCGGTTTCCAGGGATTGGTTAGTTTCGTGATGGCCCAGTTGCCGCAGAACGAAGTCATCGAGGATGCGCTGCGAAAAGAGGTCAAGCTCGTACCCGAGATCGTTATCCGCGAACTCGTCGCTAATGCTCTCATCCATCAGGACTTCCGCCTGACCGGCGCTTCAGTCATGGTCGAGATTTATGCAAACCGCGTTGAAATCGGCAATCCCGGCGAACCTGTCGTGCCGGTGGAGCGCTTTATTGATGGTTACCAGTCCCGCAACGAGCGCCTGGCCGACCTAATGAGACGAATGCGCATCTGTGAGGAAAAAAGCAGCGGTATTGACAAGGTGATCAACGCAGCTGAAGTATTTCAGCTGCCCGCGCCGGACTTTCGCGCCGGGCATAACCGGACTATTGTGACGATATACGGGCCAAAAGATTTTGAAGATATGGACCGCGACGATCGTATCCGGGCGTGCTATCAGCATTGTGCGTTGAAATGGGTCATGTCCGAGCGTATGACGAACCAATCTTTGCGTGACCGCTTCCACCTCCCGGAAAGTAAGAGCGCCATCGTTTCCCAGATAATTTCAGCGTCCATTGAAGCGGGCGCGGTCAAGCCGGATGAAAAAGTAGGTGGTTCCCGAAAGTACGCCCGTTACTTGCCATTTTGGGCTTGATTTCTTATTTAATTAAGTTTCAACGGCTATACCGAAAACTGACGTAACATATTGATAAATTAAGATTATCTTATTTAAGCGTTTGCCGCGCGGCCATATATCGCTCCTTTAGAAAGATAGGCTAATGATCGACTCCCTTAAACCATATCCCGAATACAGGGACTCCGGCTTGCCATGGCTCGGACAGATCCCGAAGCATTGGGATGTTCGTCGCTTCAAGTACTTGTTACGCGAGATTAATGCACATTCAGCGGAGGGTCAAGAACAGCTTCTCCGCGTTTCTCAATATACAGGAGTAACAAAACGGCTCTCGCGTAATGGCGACGATGAGCCCGACACAAGGGCAGCTTCGCTGGTCGGTTATAAACAGGTCGTGCCGAACGATATTGTTGTTAACATCATGCTGGCCTGGAATGGGAGCCTTGGCGTATCTCGTTATTCCGGCGTCGTCAGTCCGGCCTACTGCGTTTACCGTTTCAACGTTAATACTGAGCCCTGGTATTACCATCACTTATTAAGGCTACCTTTATACAAAGGTCGCGTAAAGGTTTCTTCGACTGGTGTCGTTGAAAGCAGATTGCGGTTGTATTCTGATGACCTGTTTAGGATTGAGGCTCTTCTACCTCGCGCTGAAGAACAAAAAGCCATCGTTCGATTCGTCGCAGTTTTTGAGCGCCAGATCGATTTCCTGATCCGCAATAAGATGCGGTTGATCAAACTGCTGAATGAGCAGAAGCAAGTCATAATCCACCGCGCCGTGACTCGCGGCATTAACCCCAACATTCGCCTCCAACCTTCAGGTATTGAATGGCTTGGGGATGTGCCAGAGCATTGGGATGTGAAGCGGGCTACGTCAATTTTTCGCGAAAGAAACGAACGGGGCAGAGAAAATCTGCCGATTTTAGTTGTATCTCTTAATACGGGTGTAACTGTCGGCGGTGAGCTAGATGAGGACGGGCGACCGCGTCGTCTGATAGAGGACCGCAAAAGCTACAAGCTGGCAATTAAGAACGATATTGCATACAATATGATGCGAATGTGGCAGGGAGCTGTGGGTGTTGTTCCTGTTGATGGCCTGGTCAGCCCTGCCTATGTTGTTGCCAAGTCATTGCCGAAAATAAATTCGCGCTATTATGTTTTTGTTTTCCGAACAGATACTTGTAAAGGTGAAATAAACGCTAATTCGCACGGCATAGTTTCTGACCGCAATAGGTTATATTGGGACGATTTTAAGAACCTATCGCTCCCTGTGCCCGATGAAGAAGAGCAAGGTCAAATCGTTGATCATATAGATTCTGAAACAAAGAGTCTTGATCAGGCAATAGATTCAGCCAAACGTGAAATCTCACTTCTTCGCGAATATCGTACTCGCCTGATTGCTGACGTTGTCACCGGTAAGCTTGATGTGCGCGGGGTGGAACTGACCGCGTTGGAAGCAGGGGACGCGTCAGAGGAAATGGCTTTCGAAGAAGTCGTCGAGTCGGAAGAGACCGTAGCGGATGTAATGGAAGGTGCGGACGCTTAACTGGTGATGTCAACGCAATTTGTCTGATGATAATCGGCATGCGAGATGAGGATGAGTATGGAATCCGACACAAGTGAGAAGGGTCTCGAAAGTCTTATTGTCGCCGCAATGACCGGCCGGGCTGTGGTTGAGTTGGGCCATCCGGGAAGAGTGGGCGAAACGCCGGCGAACTACGGTAGTAACGGCTGGATTGCAGGCGATTCCAAGGACTATGATCGCGAACACGCCGTTGACCTCGTAAAGCTTCTTACCTTTCTGAGTAAAACCCAGCCGAAAGTCCTTGACCAACTGAGCCTCGATAATGACGGACCTAAGCGGCGGCAGTTTCTGGCCCGGCTGCAAGGAGAAATAGCAAAGCGGGGTGTCGTGGACGTGCTGCGCAAGGGCGTGAAGCACGGACCGGTCTCGATCGAGCTCTTTTACGGAACGCCTACGCCGGGAAATCCGCAGGCAGCAGCGTTGTTCGCTTCCAACATCTTCAGCGTCACCCGCCAGCTTCATTACAGTCAGGATGAAACGAAACTTGCTCTCGATCTCTGCCTCTTTATCAATGGCCTTCCCGTTGCGACCTTTGAACTGAAAAATCGGCTAACCAAACAAACAGTCGATGATGCCATCCAGCAGTATAAGCGTGACCGGGACCCGAAAGACCTTTTGTTTCAATTCGGGCGCTGCATGGTACACTTTGCCGTGGATGACCTGCAGGTTTGGATGTGCACTCACCTAAAGGGGAAGGAGAGCTGGTTCCTGCCATTCAATAAAGGTTGGAACGATGGAGCAGGCAACCCGCCGAATCCGAATGGTATCGCCACGGAGTATCTCTGGAAGGAAGTTCTGAAAAGAGAAAACCTGGCCAACATCATAGAAAACTACGCGCAGATCGTCGAGGAAAAAGACGAGAAGACGGGGAGGAAAAAGAAAAAGCAGGTCTTCCCGCGATATCAGCAGCTTGATGTGGTAAGGGAGCTGTTGTCGGATGTCGGGAAAAAAGGGGCAGGACAGCGATACCTGATCCAGCATTCGGCCGGGTCCGGCAAGAGCAACTCAATCACCTGGCTTGCTCATCAGTTGGTCGAGCTGAAGCAAGGAGATGTTCCGGTATTCGACTCGATCATTGTTGTTACCGACCGGAGGCTTCTGGACAAACAGATCCGCGACAACATACGGCGATTCGCCCAGGTGTCTGCGGTGGTTGGAGCTGTTACGGAAGGGGCGCAGCAACTAAGGAAGTTCATTCAGCAGGGAAAGAAGATCATCATCTCCACGGTGCAGAAATTCCCCCGCATCCTGGACGAGATCGGGAACAAGCACCGGGACCGGACCTTCGCGATTATAATCGACGAAGCGCATTCGAGCCAGGGCGGAAGGACCGCCGCCAAGATGCACATGGTCCTTGCCGAAAAAGGAGAGTCCGAGCAAGAAACGAGCGAAGACGTTATCAACCGGATCATCGAAACGCGGAAGATGCTCACGAATGCGAGCTACTTCGCCTTTACTGCGACACCGAAGAACAAAACCCTCGAGCTGTTCGGGATTAAGTATAAGGACGGGGAGAAAGACAAATTTAAGCCCTTTCACAGCTATACCATGAAACAGGCCATCCAGGAAGGTTTTATCCTCGATGTGCTCGAAAACTATACGCCGGTCAACAGCTACTACCATCTCATAAAAAAGATCGAAGACGACCCGGAATTTGACACGCGCAAGGCGCAGAAGAAGCTGCGACGGTACGTTGAAAATCACGAGCAAGCCATACGACAAAAAGCCGAGATCATGATCGACCATTTTCATGATCATGTGATAGCAAAGAACAAAATCGGCGGTGAAGCCCGGGCTATCGTAGTCACATCGAGCATCCAACGGGCGATAGAGTACTTTCACGCGTTTCAATCCTATCTTAAGGAGCAGAAGAGCAAATATAAGGCGATTGTCGCGTTCTCAGGAAAGCACGTGTATGGCGGGAAAAAAGTTACAGAAGCATCGTTAAACGGCTTCCCGAGTACGAAGATACCGGAGAAGATTCAGGAAAAGCCCTATCGCTTCCTTATCGCGGCGGAGAAGTTCCAGACGGGTTATGACGAGCCGCTTCTTCACACGATGTACGTCGACAAAGCGCTATCTGGCATAAAAGCTGTGCAGACTTTGTCGCGCCTGAATAGAGCCTATCCCAAGAAGTATGACACCTTTGTTCTCGATTTCTACAATGATTCCGAAACCATTCAAAAGGCATTTCAGGATTACTATCGCACAACGATACTATGCGAGGCTACCGATCCCAATAAACTCCATGACCTCAAAGCAAAGCTGGATGAGTATCAAGTTTACGCATGGAGTGACGTGGAAAATTTCGTCGCTCTTTATCTTCAGGGGGCGGACCGCGATAAGCTGGACCCCATTCTTGATTTCTGCAGAAATACCTACTCATCGGAACTTGATGAAGACGGCCAGGTAGAGTTTAAGGGAAAAGCAAAGACTTTCACGAGGACTTACAGCTTTCTCGCGTCCATTTTGCCGTTCAGCAATGTCGAATGGGGAAAACTATCGATCTTCTTAAACTTCCTTGTACCAAAGCTCCCCGCCCCGCCTGATCCGGATCTTTCAAGGGGCATTCTTGAAGCTATCGACATGGACAGCTATCGTGTTGAAGCGCAGGCGCAGATGCGCATCACGCTTGAGGACAAGGACGCGGAAATTGAGCCCATACCATTAGGCGGCGCTGGTTTCAAGCCCGAGACTGAACTCGATAGGTTGAGCAGCATCATCCGGTCTTTTAATGAGCAATTCGGCAACGTCGACTGGAAAGACGCGGATAAGATACGGCAGATCATCACAGAGGAAATACCCGAAAAAGTTGCGTCAGACAAGGCCTATCAAAATGCGCAGAAACAACATGACAAGCAGAATGCTCGAATAGAGCACGATAAGGCGCTGCAGCGGGTCATGGTCGCGTTGCTCTCGGACCAGACGGAACTGTTCAAGCAGTTCAGCGATAATTCGGACTTCCGCCGCTGGCTGGGTAGTACGATTTTCAACCTGACGTACAAGCCGAAGGGTAATGACGATACTGACGATCCCGGGCCTCGGATGAGACCGCCGAAGTAGGAGAGGATATGGGTGATGATGCCATAGAGAAATCGAAAGCGAAGATTCAAGAAGATAAGGATTTCACTTCGAATAGGTTGAGCGAACTATCGCGGTATATCAGCTTTGGAACACTGGCTGTGATATTTAGTATCTTGTCATCTGAATCGGTCATTTGGAAAAAACTTCAGACTGACTATAAGATACTAGCTTTTTTTTGTGCACTATTCGGTATTATCTCAATCTTCCTCGATTTTCTTCAATATGTATTTGGCTATTTCACCTCGTGTAAAGCTGCTAGCGGCAGTAATCCTACTTATAAATATGATAAGTCATGGATTACATATAGGTTTCGAGTAGGCTGTTTTTGGACAAAGCAATATGCTGCGGCTTTGTCAGGAATACTATTGTTGATCATTATGCTCGTGAGCTTGATTTAAAATAAACTTTTATTTACAGAGGATAAAATGGCACTTCCGCAATTTGCGACTTACATAAATCCACTGATAGTGGCGTTGAAAAAGCTCGGCGGTTCTGCTAGAGCAAGTGAAGCCTGCAATGCTGTGGCAGAGGACTTGAAATTGTCGGACAGCGTATTGGAAGAGCAGTTGAAGAATGGCGTATCGCGGTATGAAAACCAGGTACATTGGGCGCGCTTCTATTTATCGAAAGTTGGCTTCATAGATTCATCAAAGAAGGGGGTATGGCGTCTTACAGAAAAAGGACGAAATGCTAATGCCTTCTCAGAAGAAGAACTTCGAAAACTCCTCATAGAAGTCCAAACACAAACGCCGCGATCTAGCCTTCATAAAACCCCGCAGCCTGAAAAAGGTCCGAAAAAACCGCCTGAAGTTGAGGAAGCATCTGCCCCTAACGAAGAGGGTGACTATAAAGCTCAATTACTCGGCACATTAAAGAAGCTACCTCCAGCGGGATTTGAGCGCTTGTGTCAGCAACTATTGCGCGAAGCGGGCTTCGAAAAAGTCGCGGTAACGGGTAGAACCGGTGATGGTGGTATTGATGGCAACGGCGTTTTGCAAATTAATCCGTTTGTGAGTTTCAAAGTTCTTTTTCAATGTAAACGCTACGAAGGCAATGTGACACCGTCACAGGTTCGAGGAACATCTTAGGGTCAGGTCTTTAATGTTTGACTTTCTCCTTTTTCTCTGCTAATCTCCCCGCATGGCCCGCCCCTTACGAATCGAGTACGCCGGCGCTGTCTATCATATTACTGCCCGCGGCAACGAGAGAAAGCCCGTGTTCAAGGTTGATCAGGACCGGATCAATTTCCTGAACACCCTCCAGCATGTAAACAAACGCTACAACTGGATCTGCCATGCCTACTGCCTCATGGACAACCACTATCATCTTCTCATCGAAACGCCCGACGGCAATCTCGCAATCGGCATGCGTCAGTTAAACGGAGTGTACACGCAACTTTTCAACAAACTACACGGGCGGACCGGTCATCTGTTCCAGGGGAGATATAAGGCCATCCTCATTCAGAAAGACAGCCATTTGCTGGAAGTGTGCCGCTATGTGGTGTTAAATCCGATCAGAGCAAAGATGGCAGCTGCACCGGGGGCATGGAAGTGGAGCAGCTACCGGGCCACCTCGGGCAGGGAAGCCCGCCATCCCTGTCTTACCATAGACTGGGTCCTGGGCCAGTTCAGCGGAAAGAGGGGAAAGGCTGAAAGCGAATATAAGCAGTTTGTTCAATGGGGCATCGGGAAGACGATCTGGACGGAAGTGCGCGGCCAGGTAATCCTCGGCGAAGAGGAATTCGCGGAGAAAATGGCCGAGCATCTCAAAAAACACCAGGATGTGCCCGAGATACCTCGAAGCCAGCGCTATGCGAACAGACCGGCATTGCATAAGCTCTTTTCGGCAGTCGTTCTTAAGGACAAAGCGAAGCGCGATCGGAAGATCGCCGAGGCGGTGGAGAAACACGGCTATACCCAGCGGGCGATCGCCGACCATCTTGACATGCATTACTCCTCTATAAGTCAGATATTGAGCCGGGAAGAATAGAATATAAACAGTAAAGACCTGACCAAAGGTTCAGGTTCCCGAGGAGGTCTTCATGTTCAATCCGAACGACAGCGCAGGCTACAAGGACGCACTTGAGAAAGTAAAATTAAAAACGCTTGTGTATGGCGTTAAGACGCTTATGGCAGAGTTCAGGCTCGAACAGGGGGCAATCCTGCCGCGACACAAGCATCCCCACGAGCAAACCGGCTATCTGGTGTCCGGGAGGATCGATCTGACGATCGGCGACAGAACGTATCAGGTCGCAGCCGGCGACAGCTGGTGTATACCCGGCGACGTGGAGCATAATGCGATTGCCCATGAACAGGCTGTGGCAATAGAAGTATTCTCTCCTGTGCGAGAGGATTATCTCCCCTAGGTCAACCTCAGGCCGCATCTGGTATAATCCGCGTACATCAGGAACCCAAAGGAGACGCTGTTGTTGAAATTGCATCGGGGATCGCTTCTTTCTGTTTGACATGGGAATCCGGGACGAGACGTGACCCGGAATTTCTTTTACTTTTTGGCTCTTCTGACTTTCATGTGGGTGGAATAAGCGCCTATATGACTTATTATGCAGTATTATCGCCCCTTTTTTCACGTTTGTTGTCACCTTTCTTGCTTGCCCAAGAAAGGTGACCGAAAGAAGGGCACCCGGCGAAAATCCTTTACGGCATGCTCGGTCGTCCTCGGTACATTTCGGAAACTCGCCGATAGAACTTTCCTTGTCCGCAGCCCTTCACCCTCAGGGGGAAGGACGGGATGAGGGTGGGTTCTATCAAGCGGGCTCAGCACCCTGCACTCGCGCCCTGGCACTCGTAGTCGCTGGGTACAAGACAGTCCGAAATGTTTAACCCTCGTCCTCGGTCGCATGCCTAGATTTTCGCATGGGAAGCTTTTGGTGAAACGTCTTTAAACCAACCCCGCATGTCCCCTCAACTGCCACGAAAAAAAACCATGCTATAATGATCACATGCACACTATCCAGGTGCAAAGGAGGCGCACAGTGGGAGACAAGGGCGGCAGGAAGGGCAAGGAAAAGAGCCAGAAGCAGAAAACAGTAAAGCATGTCCATGAAGTGCAGCAACAGCAGCAACAGAGGGACAAGCAGCAGAAGAGCCCGTTCGAGGCAAAAAGCAGAAACGTATAGGGCGGTCGTGTTGATCTTGCCGCATGGTTCTTCCCGTACGCATCAAGCACGCAGGAGCTGCGTGCAGCAACCTCTTAGGTCCAGATCCCGCTTTGTCGCCGTCAGGCAGCTTTTTCCAGGGAATATCACGGGGTCTTTAACTTGAAATTCCCTGTAGCTTGCTGCAGGTCACCTCTTAGATCCCTCCCCCTTGATGGGGGAGGTTAGGTGAGGGTGATGGTGATGCACGACGAATACTTCACCCTCCCCTTGATCCCCTCCCATCCAGGGAGGGGCGAAAATTAAGAACAGATACACCGCAGCTTGCTGCGGGAGGTTTATTGTTTGACTTCCACTGACCACTTCAACAGGGGAGCGTTTTTAGCGTGACGGACAAGGAATTTGAAATCGATTCTTTCTGCGCCTGGGACAACGACACGCTGGTGCTGAACATTCTGGGCAAACCCGGTGCAAACCGGGACGCGATCGGCAAGGTAAAGGGCGCGCAGCTCAAGGTGAGTGTGACCGCGTCGCCCGTGGCAGGGAGAGCAACCGATCACATGGTCCGGTTTCTCGCGGAGGAATTTGGAGTGGCGGTCAAGGATATTCAGGTTGTGTTCGGCAGATTCAATGTCAATAAACAGCTCCGAATCAGGTCGCCGAAAAAACTGCCTGCCGTGATCAGCAAGCATGTGTCCCAGATACGCCTGATATAGACCAGAGGAGATGAAAATCAAATGAAAATTTCAGACTGGCTGGATGAAAAGGAAGCAGAGCACGTGGATGTATCTCAAATCGTATTGCCGACAGATATGTCTTTTGAGGAAGCCCCGGAGGAAACTATTTTTTTTAAAGAGATCAAACCTTGTGGGGCCCTCTGTACAGACAACCATCCCTTTTCTACGGTCGAACGCTTTGGACACTGGTATTACGGCAGAGGTCAAGACAAGAAAGCAGGCATTCATTCATCAAACATGAAGTGGAGGCTGTTTACCAGGGATAAAGATATTGCTCTCCAAACGGCAAAAGCACACATAGAATAAAGGCTCTTCTGACTTTCATGTGGGTGGAATAAGCGCCTATATGACTTATTATGTAGTATTATCGACCTTTTTTTCACGTTTGTTGTCACCTTTCTTGCTTGCCCAAGAAAGGTGACCGAAAGAAGGGCACCCGGCGAAAATCCTTTACGGCATGCTTGGTCGTCCTCGGTACATTTCGGAAACTCGCCGATAGAACTTTCCTTGTCCGCTAGCCCTTCCCCCTCAGGGGGAAGGACGGGATGAGGGTGGGTTCTATCAATCGGGCTCAGCACCCTGCACTCGCGCCCTGGCACTCGTAGTCGCTGGGTACAAGACAGTCCGAAATGTTTAACCCTCGTCCTCGGTCGCATGCCTAGATTTTCGCATGGGAAGCTTTTGGTGAAACGTCTTTAAACCAACCCCACATGTCCCCAAGAGGCAGTGGGACCAGGCCTTTCTTCTTAATATTCCATTAAGAAGCTCCTATAGACAGACCTGTATACAAGTGCTATAATTGGACCATTTAACAGCACCAATAAGGAGGTCTATTATGAGCACTAAATTTTCCGAAGACATCGTTCCGCTCAGCGACCTGAAAGTGAACCCGGGCAAGGTGATCTCACACGCGCAGGATACGCACCGGCCTATATTGCTCACGAGCAGGGGCCGCGGGGTGGCAGTGGTCCGATCGCTCAAGGATTATGAGGAAGAAACCGAAGAGCGCGCCTTTATGCAGGGGGTGGTGAAGGGGCTGATGGACCTGGAAGAAGGCCGCGAGATCCCGCTCTCCGAGGCGAAAAAACGCCTTGGCCTGAAATAATCCCATGGCTGAACAGGCACGGATAACGTTTGCCGCGTCAGCAATTAAAGACCTTGAGGACCTGCAGGTCTATTACTTGGGCGAAGGCGTGCCTGATGTAGGAAAGCGGCTCATTGCTGAGATTGTCGATAAGATCGAGCGGCTTGGAGCGCATCCGCTGAGCAATCGTGTCGTACCTGAGTTCAATGTCGAACATCTGCGAGAGATCATTTACCCGCCATTTCGTATCGTTTACCGGCATGATAAAAACAAAGTTCGTATTGTTCGGATCTGGCGGAGTGAAAGACTCCTGAGGATGCCATGACATCCGCTGCTATTGTTCAAAAACTCTAGTACCATTGCCGCAGTTTCATTCCCGTGTCAGTTCCCTTCGGCATGCTCAGGACAGGCTTCACTGCACCAGTCACCCATCAGAGAACATCTTCGGGTCAGCTCTATAATGTTTGACATTGTTTTTTGCCTCTGATATTCTCTTCCAATGGCCCGTCCCCTCAGTAGTTACTGCCTTATGGACAGCCACGATCACCTTCTTATCGAAACGCCCGGCAAGAACCTCGCGATGGAACATCTTATGAATTAAATATTCCGGAGTGATGTCAACATGCATTTGTCTTCCACAGGGTCATGGCTTCTCGGGATCGGATTGGTTGTCCTCGTATCCTCAGCGAACGCGAAGGCCCTTCCCCTGGCGACTTCAGCAGGCACGACAACAGCGCACCGCGGCGATCCGGAATTGCAGCAGAAAAGACTTTCCCTCATACGGGGCGCGATCGCACTCGGCATCATCTCGAAGATCGAGGACAATGGTCTTGTTACCCGCGTGCTGGTCGGCCGGCAATTCATCGCGTTATCGATGGATGGTAAGGAACAGATACTCAATATCGTCTGGGCCTATTATAAAACGGAAGATCCGCAAAAGAATGTCGTTCTGGTCATCGACCGGAAGAGCGGGAAGAAGCTCGGAGAATATTCCCCGGCGAACCATGGGCTCAAAATGGAGTAGGTCCCTTTGCGCCTATATGACTTATTATGCAGTATTATCGCCCCTTTTTTCATGTTTGTTGTCACCTTTCTTGCTTGCCCAAGAAAGGTGACCGAAAAGAAGGGCACCCGGCGAAAATCCTTTACGGCATGCTTGGTCGTCCTCGGTACATTTCGGAAACTCGCCGATAGAACTTTCCTTGTCCGCTAGCCCTTCCCCCTCAGGGGGAAGGACGGGATGAGGGTGGGTTCTATCAAGCGGGCTCAGCACCCTGCACTCGCGCCCTGGCACTCGTAGTCGCTGGGTACAAGACAGTCCGAAATGTTTAACCCTCGTCCTCGGTCGCATGCCTAGATTTTCGCATGGGAAGCTTTTGGTGAAACGTCTTTAAACCAACCCCGCATGTCCCCGGAGCGGCCCTATGAAATTTTTGGGCACCCGTCTTGGCCTAAGGAAGCGTCCCGCAAGGGCGAGCGCGCACTGTCTTGTGCCCGGCGTTTACGAGTGCTAAGGCGCGAGTGCAGGGTGCTGAGGCCGTAGGCCGAGTTTGCGCGATCGAGCTGATGTGGCCTTAGACGGGTCAAAAATTTCATTCAGGCTGCGAAGGGGATATGCAAGAAAATCGATAAAGGGTGAAAAACTACCCACACAAAACCCTGAAGAGTAAAAGAAAGGATGATGATCATGCAATCCGCGCCGATCCGTTCATTCGAGTATAAAAACGCTTTCCTGTATGTGGTGATCCGGGAGGAACCGGAACTGGGCCCTGACAGCTGCCTTTACTGCTGCGGGATCAATCTTTCACGGTTCTGCCGGCTCTCCTGGAGAAAGGGCGGCATCTGTTCCAATCCGGCAGTCCGGGGAATCCAGCTTCTCCTCACTCATGTTTCCGCTTTTGCAGCTAAGCAAGGCATGATCGTAGCAAAAACGAAAGATATCGACGCGGTGTCCCTGGCTCCTCACGGCCATGGATGGTATCATCAAGATCCCCTCTGGCTCAAACAGGCGACGCCTGAAAGAATCCGCGAACTTCTCAAATTCAGCGTGATGGACCTTGTGAGGACTGTCCTGGTCGTCTGCGTGCCTGACGCCCGGATCCCGACTGCTTTTCCCGATGCTGCCGAGATGCAGAAGTACCTTGAGTCGCTGTCGATAGCAGAGGAACGTGAGCGGGTAATGGCCTATGAAAAAGAAAATCTGACCAATGCATAACCGGGAGGGCGGGCATGCTTTTAACCCTCGTACAACGAGGGAGACGTTGGTTCCTACGGTGCTTTAACGAATTAGAGAGACTTCTGATGACCACGATCACAGGGGAGCACCCTTAGCGTGACGGACAAGGAATTTGAAATCGATTCTTTCTGCGCCCGGGACAAGGACACGCTGGTGCTGCTCTACTATTTCCTATCCCCTATGACCCGTAGAGTACCCCGGTGCAAAGCGGGGAATTGCCGCCCATCCGGGGCTGTACTATACGAGCGTCGGCACGATCATCAACGAACGCGGATAATAGTGACAGTAATGACCTGAGCCTCAATTTTCATTATCCTGAATCTTTGCCGAGAACTGCTCCCCTCTGACCCGAAACCCATACGAACAGGTGAAAATTCACTTGCAAAAAGATGCAGAAAATGCTAAATTCGCCCTACCAGTAAATATTGTTTTACCGTTTTAATATTGTCATAATGGCTTTTGCAGAGATAAAGACAGGAGATGAAATTATCTCATCGAGTCCTTCCGAAGACCGCAGGCCATCAGGTGGTGAAAGGTGGTGGTGACAGACCATGATGTTCCTTGTGCATTGAGAAAGAGGGGTTTCGTACCGGATATTTGAGTTTGCCCGTAGAGAATGGACCGAGGAAACCTTTTTCTCCCACGGCACTGATTCCAGCCGATCCATCGCGATGAGGGTTCATGTGATGCTGAGTCCTGTATATTAGGCAGTCCCAAAAAAACCTGAATGAAAAGAGGAGATTTAAATGAAAGCAATGAAACGCGTGTCTATATCTTTTTTTGCGCTTCTGGTTGTTCTGATCGCAGTGACCGGCTGCGGCAGCAGCAGTTCATCAAGCAGTTCGTCTAGTAATTTTACGATAAGTGGTTCGGCCCGGGATATGCAAACGAGTGCTGCATTGCCGGGTCTCACCGTGAAGGCCCTGAAAGCCACAGACAATTCAGCTATTGCCTCAACAACTGTTCGCGCAGACGGAACGTACAGTCTGGCGCTCCCGTCGGGAAGCACCGGGTACCTCCAATTCAGTGGTACGTCGAACGGAACGCAATATATTACGACAAATAGTTCGATCGGCACGGTGACGGGCAATGTGACTAATGCCGATATGCCTTTAGTGTCACGGAGCTCTTTCGGGGACCCGTCAGGCTATGCGTACCTCTATCTCGATGCTCTTGACCAATCGGGCAACCCGATATCAGGCGTTTCCATCAGTTTGTCCCCCTCTCTTTCTTTCGGATACTGGAACGGCACTACCTATAGCGGCAGCCTGACGGCGACAACGAGCAATTCCGGGTCTCCGAGTGCATTTGGTTACAGCACGACTGCAATAACGGTTAACGCAACCTGGACGAAGTCAGGATTCGCCACGTATACCGCGCAATATCCGCTTATTGTCGGTGAAATAACCTATGACTTTAATAACTACTGATCTCTCGAGCACGTCACGTTTTTAGGGCTGTACGGCAGGCGCCGGCATACCTTGGCGTTGTCGGAGAGCCTTCAACCCCTGATCGTTGCCAATACATACGGAGAGGGGACCGAAAAGCCGCCTTTTCGGTCCCCTCTGTTCCTTGATTCGCCATCCCGGCCGATAGATCAGGAACAATATGACGAAGATCCGGCAGGTTTAAAAAGCGCGAACAGGATCAAACGATAGGAAACGACAGGCCGAGGGTCTTGGAAAGCAGCGCGGTGGCGATGACCATATGTTGTTCGGGATCGAGCCGATTGCCGAGCAGGGCCGCGGCGCCCGCTTTGTTCAGCAGCCGGTCGTCGAAACGGGCGGCAGGGGAACGTTTGCGCAGCTCCGCGAGGAGCTGCAGGAAGTTGGCTGAACGGGAAAGCGCCCGCGAGGGACCGAGTCCCTCGTACACCACGGTGTTCTCGTAAAAGGCAACGATCGGACCGGTTCCGGCATAAAGATTGAAAAAGTTCTCCCGCGCCTCGTTCCTGACCTGATGGACGGTTTTGACCGTCTTCATCACCTTGAGCCCGCTCGATATGACCGCCGTCGCAAGGTCGAACTTGCGTTCCGTCCGCGTCTCCATGGAGGTGCTGCTCGAAATTCCGATGGCGCGCAGGAAAAGTCGCACGTCCCCGTAGGAAATCGAAAGGTTCTCCCCACCCGCCGTGTCGATGCGCAGGAGCCGGTCTTCCAGCGTAAACCGTCGTGCGATACGCTGGCCGGCCTCGGCGTCGAGCTCCGCGGGAGAAAGCGTCACTACGGAAAAACCGCGCGCACTAAGGCCCTGCGCCAGCCCGTTTGCCCGGTCCTCTTCGTCGAAAACGCCGACGATGAAGGGCCCGGTCCCCGGCGACCGGACCCGCGCGAGAGCCTCGTAATTCGTCTGTCCCAGCGCTGCGGCAAGTTTTCCGGCAAGCTCCTGCTTGTCCCCGGCAAGTTCGTTGATCGCCACAATATGCATGTCCGTTTTGTCTCCGATGATCGTTTCGCGTTCAAGAGGCCATCCCCTGTTTCCGGCAGCATTATACCGCGAACCGGGGTTTTCTGCACGAACATCTTTGGGTCACCCCTGTAAACGGGTGACCCAAAAGGTTTACGGCATAGCCTCTCACACGAAATTGCTCGTTAACGAGGGACCCGAAATCCTGCCAGGTCATGTTTCCAGGCCTGTAGTATCTCAGGGGCATCCGCTGTTTTGCGTCTAAGCGGCTTTTTTCACTGCGTACCGGGCTTCCTCGAACGCGTCTCTCAGCTCGTGCTTCGCTGTCTCGACCCCAGGCTCCAGGACTGTCCAGGCGTCTCCGTCCGATTTCCGCAGCTCCTGCAGTTTGATGGACAGCAGGTCGCGCTTCTCCTGCAGGTTCCGGATACTTTGGTCGTAATCCGACTGGAGCTTGATCGGTCCTCTTGAAGCCCTGACTTTGTATGCTTCGATCGCTTTCGACCATTGCCTGAGGTCCCTTGTCATTTTAGAGATATATTCTTCTTGCTTCGTCTTCATTTCCAAACCTCCCTCTCTTATTAGTATAACACCACCTCCCGGGAGCAGGTTTTCGATGAACACAAGCCAGAGCTTCTCTCGATCCTCATTTCCCGAACAGGAAGGCCCGATTTTTGTTACAATGTATTCATGCACTTCCAGCGCCCCGGCATCTTCGCCGCTGAAAATTCATTTTGCCCCCGCTCACGGATCAATTCTTTTCTGAAAGCAATGACGCTTTTTTTGGCCTTGCTGTTTATTGCGCAGACAGCGCCATGTTGGGCGGACGCGCAGGCAACCCATGCCCCCCCGGGCAGGGAACAGGACGGCAGGATAGAAGTATATCTGTTCTGGGGCGAGGGGTGCAGCCACTGCGAAGAAGAGAAGCGCTTTTTGTCCGCTCTCAGCCGCGACCATCGAGATCTCGATATCAGGGAGTTCGAAGTCCTGCAAAACGAGCAGAACCTGAAACTGCTGGTCGATTTGATGCATGCCCATGCGAGGCAGACTTCGGGCGTTCCGATTACGTTCATCAACGACCGGGTTTTCGAGGGGTTTTCAAAACAGATTCAGGGCGAGATGGAGAGGGCAATAGAGGAATGCAGGAAAGGTCCCTGCCCGGACCCCGCAGACATCCTGAAGGGACAGGCGCATGCACGGGCGCTGCAGCGCCTGGGCAGGCCGGGAAACGAGCCGGGTCTTGCATTCGACCTCCCGTTCCTCGGCGCGCTCGATTTGCGAAAAGCCCCGCTTCCGATGCTCACGCTTGTTGTCGCGGGCATGGACAGCTTCAATCCCTGCGCCTTCTTCGTCCTGCTTTCGCTCCTGGGGCTCCTGGTCCATGGAGGGTCGCGGAACAAGATGCTGGTCGTGGGCAGCGTGTTCGTTTTTATCTCCGGTTTCGTCTACTTCCTGTTCATGGCAGCGTGGCTGAACCTGTTCCTCGTCATGGGCAACGTGTCGGCCGTGACAGCGACGGCGGGCGTCCTTTCCCTGGCGATCGCGGCCGTCAATATCAAGGACTTCTTTCTCTTCAAGAAGGGCGTCTCGCTCACGATTTCAGACAGCGCAAAGCCGCGGCTCTTTGACCGGATACGGAGGCTGCTCCACTCCACGTCCTTTTTCCCCGTCCTTGCCGGGACCGCGGTCCTCGCGATCATGGCCAACTTCTATGAGCTTTTGTGCACGGCGGGTTTTCCCATGGTATTCACCAGGATCCTGACGCTGAACGACCGGTCCGCTTTCTCGTCCTATCTGTATCTCGCCCTGTACAATGTGGTGCGCGTCATCCCGCTCTTCGTCATCGTCGTGGTGTTCACGATCACCCTCAGCAGCAGGAAGCTTACCAAGGCACAGGCACGGGTCCTGAAGCTCCTGTCCGGGACCATGATGCTGGGGCTCGGCTCGGTCCTCCTGATCAAGCCCGCTCTCCTGAACAGCCTGTTGAGCTCTTTTTTCCTTGTGGCGGGAGCAATCGGCGCGTCACTCGTCCTGGCAGCGACGGCGCGTCGACTGGGATATTTGTGAGTTGGCTCCTGCGGCGCTTTAACGAATGAGAGAGACTTCCGATGACCACGAGCACGGGGGAGCGTTCCACTGTTACCGGAGACCCCCCTTTCGTTCTGAACGAAAAAAAGGCGTCTCACGCGGAGGCGCGGAGAACGCGGAGAAAAATAAAACCGACAGAGAGGCGATGGGGCGATGAAGGATAAAACCGACCGAGAGGCGACGGGGTGACGGAAAGGCGACGCGGGGACAAGGCTGCAGAATAAGTCTTTGAACCTGCTTACTCATGCGAAAAATTCAGGCAAGCGACCGGGTACATTCCCAAAGTTCATATAGTCAGGCATTGTGTATTGATGTATAGTGAAGCATGACTTCGGAAGGGTGAGGCAAACGAGACATGTCGGAGACGCGAATCAATGAAACAGAGCTTGAACAGCTCAAGCACACGCTTTTCAGGCTGAGGGCCGGGCTCCAGGACCTGGAAGCATCATCCAAAGAAGCGCCGGATCAGGCCCCTTCGGAGCGCCTTTCCCGCAGGGATGCCATGCAGGCACAGCTTGCGGCCGGGGAGCCGGCCAGGCGGCGTCAGCGCCAACTCGGGAAAATCGAGGGCGCGCTTCGGCGTATTGAAGCCGGAGATTACGGCAACTGCTTTATCTGCGGCAAAGAAATCGACAGTCGCCGGCTTTCAACAGACCCGACGAACACACGCTGCATGACCTGTGTCGAGGGATAGCGCCGCGGGCCTTTCTCCAATAACGAAATGGTTCGGAGTCGTGTAGAGGGCCTATCTCAGGGGGCCAGGCACGTCCTTGTAGCGTTCGTATATTTTCTCGAACGTCTTGTGCGTGTCCTTGAATATCTCGAGCAGTTCCGGGTCAAAGTGGCTCGGCCCCATCCGGTCATTTCCCTCAACCATAATCCGGTACGCCATGACATAGTCGAAGGGGGGCTTATAGGGGCGCATGCTCCTGAGCGCGTCATACTGGTCGGCAAAGGCCACGATCCTGCCCTCGATCGGGATTTTTTCGCCTTTCAGCCCCTTGGGGTACCCCGTTCCGTCCCAGCGTTCGTGGTGAGTGATCGCGATCGTTTCCGCCATCTGGAGGAACGTCGACTGCGAACCTTGCAGGATCTTCCCTCCGATGGTCGTATGGGTCTTGATCAGGGCAACTTCCTCGGGGGAGAGCGCGGAGGGTTTTAAGAGGATGTCGGAAGGGATGCCGATCTTGCCGATGTCATGCATCGGAGACGCGTATTTGATCAACTCCATCCGTTCCTCGGGCCATCCCAGCTGTTTTGCGACATGGGCGCAGAGGAGTCCCACGCGCTTGACGTGCGAGACGGAGGCCTCGTCCTTGTGCTCGGCCACGACCGTCAGCCGGTAAATGGTTTCGAGGTAGCTCGCCTTCAGGCTTTTCTCGGACCGGACAAGGTCCTTCCTCGCCGCATCGAGCTCGGCGGTCTTCTTCTCGGCCTCGGCCGTGCGACAAGCCGCGTTATTCTTTAAAAAATCCTCGAATTCCTTGATCCTCAGGAGATTTCTTGTTTTGAAGAACACTTCGGCGCCGTCTACGGGCTTGGTGAGGAAATCATTCGCCCCGACCTCCAGCGCCTTGAGCTTCGGGCCTTTATCGTCGAGCGAAGTCATCATGACGATCGGAATGGTCCAGGTGTCGGGGTTTTCCTTGAGCAGCTTGCAGACGGCATAGCCATTCATTTCCGGCAGCATGACTTCCAGAAAGATGAGGTCGGGCGCAAAAGAGACCGTTTTGAGGATGGCCTCTCTGCCGCCCTTCGCAGTCTCAAAGACGCAGGGAAGGTCTTTTAAGATCGTCGAAATGAGCCTGTGGTTCTTTTCCTCGTTGTCAACGATGAGGATCCTCGATCTTTTCGCAGCTTCCACCATGTTTCGTCCTCGCTGTGTTCTTCTCAATGACCGCCTTTGGAAAGACCTGTCACCTCTTCGATCCCGGGTTCGCAGCTGAAGCGAATCACGACCTATCCGGGCTTTGCAAAGCATCGCGCACTCGCTTTTTCGCAATCTCCCGTGCTTGCAGGATATGACATTTTCATGCATCTGGCAAGGATTTCGATGGGGTATTTTTGGGGTATATATAAGTGAAATTTGAGGAGGCTGCTTGCCTGTTAAAAAACAAAAAATATCGAAAGACAATTAAGTTGTTACAAAATTTAACGCTAACTCATTCATTTTTTCTAGTACGTCAAAGACCCTTCCGGCTACGTCTTTTTTTTCGGGGAGTCGTGACTGATCAAACTATCATCCCATTTAAACGCAGCCTTGAAAACTGCCCTTTATAGTGGACCCCAATTTTCGGACAATAGTTTAAGATGGTAACCTGCCGTAAAAAAGGAGCAGGTTATGAGCGAAAAGAAGCGCAAAAACTTCAGCAGTCAGTTCAAAGCCAAGGTCGCGCTTGAGGCGATCCGAGGCGTCAAGACGGTAACCGAAATTGCCCAGGCGTTTGGCGTACACCCGACGCAAGTGACGCAGTGGAAAAAGGTTTTGCAAGATCAGGCTGCGGGCATATTTGACACTACGCGCGGTCCCGCGCCGGTAGATCCTGCTGCCAGTTCGGAGCGGCTTTACTCCGAGATCGGACGGCTGAAGATGGAGCTGGACTGGCTTAAAAAAAAGTCCGGGATCAGCCTATAGAGGACCGGCGGCAGTGGGTAGACACCAAGAACCCATTGGCGCTGACCAAACAATGCGAACTGGCAGGTGTCACCCGGTCCACTTTCTATGCACCGCACCTGACCGCCGAACCGGACGAGCTGGAATCGACCCTGCTGAGTGAGATCGACGCCGAATACACCCGGCATCCGTTCTACGGCAGCCGCAAAATAACCGTGTACTTGTGCGGCATAGGGCATCAGGTCAACCGCAAGCGGATACAGCGGCTAATGGGCATTCTGGGGCTGGCCGGCATGGCACCGGGACCGAATACCAGCCGTCCCAGCCCGCAGCACGTGGTTTATCCGTACCTGCTCAGAGGCGTGTCGGTGATACGACCCAACCAGGTATGGAGCACCGACATCACCTACATCCGCCTGGCGCGGGGATTTGTGTACCTGGTGGCCGTAATCGACTGGTACTCACGCAAAGTACTGTCATGGCGATTATCGAACACGCTCGATAGCGGGTTCTGCGTGGACTGCCTGGAACAGGCATTACAGACATACGGCATCCCCGAGATCTTCAACACCGATCAGGGCTGCCAGTTCACCTCTGAGGCCTTCACCGGCGTGCTCAAGGCGCACTGCATTAGCATCAGCATGGACGGACGCGGCCGTGCACTGGACAATATCTTCGTGGAACGGCTATGGCGGAGCGTCAAGCACGAAGACGTATATCTGAAAGGGTACGCCACCGTACCCGAGGTGCAACTGGGGCTGACGAAATACTTTATGTTTTACAACACGGAAAGAACACACCAATCATTGGACTACAGCACACCGGATGTGATCTATCGAACAGCGAACGGCGGTGGAGCAAGGATTGTGGATAAATTCAAAGAGCGAAAAAACACTCAGGGAGTATTAGAAACCGGGGCAGCGCCATTCCGCTGCGGCTTGGTCGGTTACCATCTTAATCTCGACCCTTTATTGTCTTGACAGAGGGGTCCACTTAACCTGCAAGCGATTACAAAATTCTATCAGTATCAAGCATTTTATGAAATAGCTTTTCAGACAATAACAACTTCCTGAACTGTTGAACAGACGGAGACTGATCGGGATGGAGCCCATAACAAGAGAGAAGCTTAAAGGACAGCCGAAAGCGGAAGAAGTGATGTCGCGATTCAGATCATTCATCGAGGGTAGCATTATGGTCGCCCATTATGCCGATTTTGGCTTGTGTTTTGTCGGGAGCGAATTCAGACGATTGGGCATCTATTTCAGACAGCCATACTACTGCACGTTGGCTCATGGTAGGAAGATATTCCCGGAGTTAGAGCGGTGTGATCTAAAAATTCTCTACAGGCATCTCTATAACTCGGAACCAGAAATAATGCCCCGAGCTCTTGAAGAGGCAAGGATCGCTGCGAAGGTTTGGAACAAGCCTGTGTCAAATCTTGAAAATAAATACATAATTGGTTGCAAAATAGAGCGAAAATACTCAGTATATTTGAGCGAAAATGAACAAAAAGTAACTATGTATTGCAATAAGATGCATTTAACCTATTGTTATTTCACTAATTGTGTATTTATGGCATTTGAGTTGCAGCAAAAAAACGCGATGAAATGAGACCTTGGCCCAATACCCAGGTTCATAAATCGCAAGTCAAGATCACGAAAGGAGAAACAAAGCATGCAAAGTTTCAGACCAAGAAGTGGAAGTAAAAGCAGTAAGTTTTTGCTGTTGTGCGTTGTGCTTCTTACCGTCCTTGCCCTCGCCCTTGCCGGGTGTAAAGGCAGCGACGGCGCCAATGGGACCCCCGGTCTCAATGCGCCAACAACCGGTACCGTCAGCGGTACGGTCAAAACAGCAGTCGGCGCAGTTGCTCTCGCAGGAGTCTCGGTTACCACGAATCCAGTTGTGACAGGTGCAACGGCGACCACCGCTGCCGACGGCAGCTATAGCCTGTCTCTTCCGGGCGGCAGCTATACTCTCACGTTTGCAGCTACACACTACACGACGGCAACAGCTAATGTGAACGTGGCAAACGGTGTTGGCACCCCCGCGAACGTCACGCTGGCCGAAGCAGCCAGCGGCGCTCCTTCGGTTGCGTTAGTGGCAAGCGGCAATGACGTGGGTTACGGCCAGGATTTCATCGTAACCGCCACGGCCACAAGCCCCATCGGCGCAACCCTGTCGTATTCGTGGACCGGCCTTAAGACGGCATCCACAACGAACACGGGTACGGCCACGTCCCAGTCCTTCGCATCGGCGATCGCCGGTGCCCCGGCCCCATCAACGGATCCGGGCAGCTATGTATCGCCGTTCTCCCCGGAAACCCGTCTCGGCGTGCTTCCGATCAACGCAGATACGCGCGGGGCGAAATCGGTGAGCGTCAAGGTGAGTGACGGCCAGGGCGGGGTAACGAGCGCCTCGGTTTCCGTGAACTCCGCCGTGCCTCAACCCGGCGTGCGGCAGCTCACGTTGGGCGTCGCAGCCTATATCAACAGCGGCAGCAGTTCGACGACCCAAACGTGGTCCCTGAATCCTCCGGCGTGCTCGGCACTTACCGCCTCCTCGATCTCGACTGCTTCTACGGGTACGGTCCAGATTGCATCATTCACGCCTGATTGTGAAGGCGCATATGGGGTCGTGTCATCCAGCGGGACGCTTACTGTCTACGGCGCCAAATTTGTCGGCGCATTGCAGGGCGCTACGTCCGTTGCAAACGCCTATACGACCAAAACAATTTCCGCAAGCGACCCCCAGTGGGACGGCATATGGATCACCATCCCCGCGGGCGCATCTTCGGTGACGTATACTGATTGGCCGACAGTAACGAACATGTTCAACAGCAACTGCACGGCCTGTCACCAGGACGGCACGACGGCAATCGACGAATTCTCCCCCTGGTCCCAGACCTCTCATGCCACGTTCTATGCGCGCGGCATCGAGGGTATTACGGCCAACAGCAATTCCTGCGTGGCATGTCATACGGTCGGCTCCGACGGCGTCAATGTCGGCAACAACGGATACGACGACCGGGTCGCCTCGACAGGCTTCGTCTATGCCAAGGGCATCGGCGGCTGGGGTACGGTTGCAACCTACCAGAGCGGCACGGTTGCTGCCGTCTCGAATATCCAATGCGAAAACTGCCACGGCGCTCAAGGAACGAATATGACTTCTGGTACGCCCGGTTCCGTGAACGGCCACAGGACCGCGGGAGTCGGCGGCGACACGAACTATGTGAGCAACGAGACCAGCTCGCAGGCGGCGCGCGTCAGCTTCAGCGCCGATGTCTGCGGCACCTGCCATTCCTCAGGTACGTCTCACCACTATTATTCTGAGTGGAACACCCTCAATCCTGATACAGGCCAAGGCCATTCCAAAAAATGGCAGCTTGATGCCTATATCAACCCCGCGACCGGCAAGCCGGGTCATGCACAATCGACCAACGGCGTCTGCGCGCGGTGCCATACGGCACAGGGCTTTTCGATCTATGCGGGCATGATCACCTCAGGCAACTCGGGGACGATCCCACCGAGCCAGATCGTCTGGGACAAAACGAACGCACAACCCCAGACCTGCACGGCTTGCCATGACCCGCATGACGTATCGAACCCGAACCAGCTGCGCGTCTATAACGGAGGTTTTGTGACCATGTCGGGCGTCCAGGTTGATGGTCTGGGCAAGGGCGCAATCTGCACGGTCTGCCACAACATCAGGGGCGGCCTGACCTGCCAAAATGCGACCCTGACGTCAACTGGCGCATGCGATGCGACAGGGTATGCATCGACGACCTTCCTCCACGAGGACACGGATGCCACGGCGAACAAGCCCCTCGCGGACACGCCGCATGATAACTCGCAGGCTGACGTGCTGATGGGCCGGAACGCCTTCTTTATGCAGAGCCAGGGAACCCAGCTCCCGATGCTCTCGAAGCACGCCAACGTGGAGGACTCCTGCGCGGGCTGCCATATGGCCCTGAACCCGCAGACGCGCCTGTCTCACGGCGCAGCTACAGTGAACAGCCATGTGTGGTACATCACGGACGCTGCTAGGCCCGCGCTCTGCGCCAACTGCCACAGCTCCAACGTTACCGGCAATGCCCTCGTGGCATCTACCGATGATCTGCTCTCGACCCTTGGTCAGAAGCTCTCTGCGTATCTCGTGTCGGGCGTGAGCACGACGGTTTACGTGGGCAGCAATCATCTCCAGATGTCCGTGACAAACGCGAGCTGGGTGGGTGACGGCAACTTCAGCATTACCGGCAACCTGCAGTCCAACGGAACCAGCACCACCATCAGCAGCAGCACTGCGCGCATTACCACGGATTCAGCGGGTACGACCCCGTACTTCGCTGTCGGCACCAGTTACAGCAATACGGACAAGATCTACAAGGGCGTGTGGAACCTCATGCTCATCGAAAACGACATGAGCCATGGTATCCATAACCCGACGTTCGTAACCACGGTGCTGAACAACACGATAGCTCAGTTCTAAAGTAACTGTACTGAAGGCAGCATTACGACAAGCTTACCGGCGGACCGCAGATGGTCCGCCGGTTTTTTTATCGCCGGGCTGTTCAATAAGGTGCTTCAGGAGGCACTCCTTTGTTCTTAAGATGTTGCAAGATAGAGAGGCGTGCGCCAGGGGCTATCATGCAGCGTTGAATTTGCGCTGGTTACTGCGGGGATCGATACAGTTGCAGCACGGGAGAATCGTTGCGGACCGTTTATTTTAAATGGACGCTTGTTTTTTTTGAAACCATGAACCAAGATAACTCATTGAGTAAGTGTAGTTCTCCTGACTCCTCCTCTTCGCTTACCCCCAATGCAGCAATCTCTTGTTCCCAATGATCTTCTGGATTTGCGTAATATCCTGGGAGACCTCAAGGCACCCACGGTATTTCCCTGAATGATCACGCACTGCGAAATACCGTATGTGGACCACTTTCCCAGCCATCTGAATCCAGAACCCGGCAACGTCTTTTGTAGTGGCACCGCTAAAAAGATTCTGGCGACGCGCGAAGATACTTCCTGTAACATTGGAGTCTTCACCTTTGGAAACAATCAACAGTTCATCTAGCAATTGTCATAGACGATGATCTGATAATAACCTGTACTGACTGCTGACAATACCATTTGACGATATTGACAGAAGATTGAATCAGGCATATAGTCGTTTCAAATTGGAGGATAAGTAATGAAGCCGCTTATTTTCATTTGGCTCAGTATTTACTTTTTGTCGTTGCCATGCTCCGACTCGTATGCATCGTGGCAAGAACCAATTGCAATCGTAAGTGGTGGATGGGGTTCAACAGACGATCAACTTGGCTTTAAACATGGCGACACAAATGACATGTTCGCGGGACCTTTCTATGTGCTATCCGATGGAAGCATAATTATTCGAGATGTACTCAATGCCCGATTTAAAGTCTATAACTACGATGGAAGTATAAAAAAAGTGCTGAAATGCAGAGAGATAACGAGTAATTTATACAACGAAGAATGTAATTTTGATGGAGATTATTTACAAGGCACATTAAAAGGAAATGTGTGGACGGATAAAAGCAGTTACCAATGGCCAAAATACTCCCTCTATTCCACCACCGGTCAGCTCATCAAGACTTCGACAGCAAGGCCGTCGGAACTGGGAATCGTGAAATCAGCCAATAGGCAGTCCGATGGAAGTTATGTCATTTCGATCCAATATGTTGACGCTATCTATACATTTAAATCGCCTAAGATGCTCGAATATTTTACACATGATACGTCAGGCTATCTTTATGCTGTTACTAAAATGGGATCCGGTAAGAAAATGTATTATCAGGTGACTAAGTATAACAAGTGCGGCAAAGTTCTCGGACTTGTCAATTTGCCACAGAACAATATCATGAGACAGCCTGAAACAATTCCGCCATGGCCTGTAGCGCGCATAACTATTCTAGAACAATACGGCAAGCCCATCATCGCATCCAACGGTGACGTCTACGCATGGAAACGTACGCCGGATACCTACTCCATCCTCAAATGGACCTGGGTGAATGACGCTAAGGCGGCCAAAGAAGATTGCTCAAAGCAAGATACTTCGCCAAAATGATTGGTTCCGCAGCGTTGTAATTGTCAACCAGTATATTGCATAGATTATTAGTCAACAGGGCTGCAAGATTGTAGGTGGCTATCACAGCGCAGAGGATCATTGTATATTAACCAATTCCGGTAGGAGTTTATATCAAGCCTGTTTCCTCTACTATTGGTCAGTTGCTTTAGCTTCTGATAGCATTTTTTTACTTCGGAATTGATGTTCATTTGGTCCTACCCGTTCGAGTAGGTCCAGAGTTGCAGTCTTTAATTCTTTATCATTCAAACAAATTTCTAAATGCTTTTGCGAAGTATAAACTTCTTCGGAATTGGGACGCATTTGACGCATCGGCGCTCCCCCATAGGGTGGCCTCATGACGATCGACAATCGTAAAGAGCAGCGGCATGAAATTCCAGACCCATGCCGGAAATACCTCGCGTTCACGGTGAAGCAGGATCAGGAACAGGTCACAGCGGTCATCGGCAATTTCAGCCGGAACGGCATCCTGTTCGAATGCTCCCGGCAGTTTACCGCGGGAGAGCGCACGGAATGCTGCCTGCGGGTCAACACAGCCACTCCCCGGGAGATCACGTTTGAGATCAAGGTGAGATATTGCTACGAGAACAAGGACACGTTCATCACCGGCGCCTCCATTCACGCGATCTCGCACGACAAGTGGTTCGACGCTTTCGAAAAGCTGTTCGATATGATCGTCACCCGGCAGGGGACGACGTAACGGGTCTGTGTCTTGGAATGTTCATCCTCTTGACTGCCGGGAGAAACACACACGTTTTTGTAAAAACGAGTCATGCTGCACCGGCTGCGCCGGCGCAGCATGACTTAGGGTTACTTCCAGACTTCAAAGGGGGTTGTACCCTTCCATGTAACGGCAAGGTAATTATCCGGGTTGGATGTTTGGCCCGCTTCATAAAAAATGAAGGCATTATTCAGCTCACTCGCAACATATGCGTAGCTGTAGGTATTAATCACATTGGGCCAAAGGTAGTAGTCTGTGTACGGCAAGTCATTGTTCCAAGAGGAGGTAAAAGTGCCGGAGCAGTCAGTGTATACTCCGATGCCACTATATTGACTTGCGCTTTCAACTGCCGATAGTAAGTTAACGACAGTGGAAGTTGTTCTATTCGGATCATTGGCATCTGATAACAGCAGCACATAGGCCAACTTATTGTTAGATCCGCAAAAAAGCATCACCGGAACATTTGGTTGATTTACGTTGCTCAACGGTGCCGCCCAGCTTGTAAGCGTCCCCGAAGCGTCTGAAGCGCTGACACCAAAAATGAACCCCGTCAACTTCAATCCATCCATGCTAAGTGTGCCATTCGCATCTAGAGTCGCTGTTTGTGCAGTTGTCAAAGTCGAAGAGTAGTAAATGTATGTCGTACTGCCTGATGCAGCACTGATTGTTAGCGTTGTCTCTGTTTTAAAAACTCCTTTTAAATTAAAATTGAATAATTCCCAAAGTGCAACATTGTGCGCACTATACGACTGTGTGAATTTATTTTCCATAAAGAAATAGGATTCTACGGGTATTAATGTGTGATCGTAATTTGAGAAGTCATCTGCAATCTTTTTATCTACGTTCCGGCACGATTGTATGCGTTAAAGCAAGGAAGGTCTTTAAGTTGCGGTACTCGCAATGGGCAAGAAAAGTACGGTGAAATAAATTGTCCGGAGTTGAAATAGCAGACATTGCGGGAGGCGCCACGTCGCATTATTCACACGAGGTTTGCTCGTTCGAGTCCAGCATGGGGAGCCAACACTGCTGGAATCCGATACCTTTCGAATCGCCAGAATCCGCAGCAGTCGTTGTTCAACTCGCTAATACAAGATTTCTGAAGATATTTTTAGCACACTCTGTTGCATCCATTTCTCTCATACTTTGCTAGAATTATTCATGGTAGCGCTGTTGTTCAATTCACACGCCGAAAGGAGTAAATATCATGAATGGAGATAACAAAAGCCCGGCAACGGGCAGAGCTCGCAAACACACTGCCGGCGGCGGTACGACGAACCGAGACTGGTGGCCAAACCAGTTGAAGCTCGATATCCTGCACCGGCATTCTTCCAAGCCCAATCCGATGGGCGAGGGTTTCAACTACGCTAAAGAGTTCAAGCGTCTCGACTTGAAGGCCGTGAAGAAGGACCTCCGTGAACTGATGACGAAGTCGCAGGATTGGTGGCCGGCGGACTTCGGACACTACGGACCTTTGTTCATCCGTATGGCGTGGCACAGCGCCGGCACCTACCGCATCGGCGACGGCCGCGGCGGCGCAGGCAGGTGCAGCCAGCGCTTTGCGCCCCTCAACAGCTGGCCCGACAATGCAAACCTCGACAAGGCCCGTCGACTGCTCTGGCCGGTCAAGCAGAAGTACGGCCGGAAAATTTCCTGGGCCGACCTGCTGATTCTTACCGGCAATGTCGCCCTGGAATCGATGGGTTTCAAGACCTTCGGTTTCGCCGGCGGGCGTGAGGACATCTGGGAACCGGAAAATGACGTCTACTGGGGCTCCGAGGACAAGTGGCTGGGTGACAAGCGCTACACCGGCGACCGGGACCTCGAAAATCCGCTTGCTGCCGTGCAGATGGGACTAATTTACGTCAACCCGGAAGGCCCGAACGGCAGCCCGGATCCGCTCGCTGCGGCGCGGGATATCCGCGAGACCTTCGCTCGTATGGCGATGAATGACGAAGAAACGGTTGCGCTCATCGCGGGCGGCCACACCTTCGGCAAGACCCACGGCGCCGGCGATGCGAAGCATGTGGGGCCTGAGCCCGAAGCGGCCGGCATCGAGGAGCAAGGTCTCGGCTGGAAGAGCAGCTTTGGCACGGGCAAAGATGGTGACACGATCACCAGCGGCCTTGAAGTCACCTGGACCACCACGCCGACGAAGTGGAGCAACAACTTCTTTGAGACCCTGTTCGGCTACGAGTGGGAACTGACGAAGAGTCCGGCCGGTGCGCATCAGTGGATAGCGAAGGGTGGCGCGGGCGCCGGCACCGTGCCGGATGCCCACGACCCGTCCAAGCGTCATGCGCCGACCATGTTGACCACGGACCTCTCCCTGCGGTTCGACCCTGTTTACGAGAAGATTTCACGGCGGTTCATGGAGAATCCGGATCAGTTCGCTGACGCATTCGCCCGGGCGTGGTTCAAGCTGACGCACCGCGACATGGGCCCGCGCGCGCGCTATCTCGGCCCGGAGGTACCGGCCGAAGAGCTCATCTGGCAAGACCCCATCCCTGCGGTCAATCACAAACTGATTGATGCACAGGACATCGCCTCCCTCAAGGGCAAGATCCTGGCTTCCGGCCTGTCCGTGTCGGAGCTGGTTTCGACCGCATGGGCGTCGGCGTCCACCTTCCGTGGCTCCGACAAGCGCGGCGGTGCCAACGGTGCCCGCATTCGTCTGGCACCGCAGAAGGATTGGGAAGTCAACCAGCCTGCCCAGCTGGCGAAGGTGCTCAAGACCCTGGAGGGCATCCAGAGTGCGTTTAACAGCGCGCAGTCGGGCGGTAAGAAGGTATCACTGGCTGACCTGATCGTTCTGGCCGGTTGCGCGGGCGTCGAGCAGGCTGCGAAGAATGCGGGTCACGAGGTGACGGTTCCCTTCACGCCGGGACGCATGGACGCGTCGCAGGAGCAAACCGATGCGGCCTCCTTCGCCGTTCTCGAGCCGAAAGCGGACGGCTTCCGCAACTTCCAGAAGGCCCGCTATGCCGTATCGGCCGAGGAGTTGCTGGTTGACAAGGCGCAATTGCTTACCCTGACCGCGCCCGAAATGACAGTGCTTGTGGGCGGCATGCGAGTCCTGAAGACCAACTTCGGAGGGTCCCGGCACGGCGTCTTCACCAAGCGGCCCGAGGCGCTCACCAATGACTTCTTCGTGAATCTGCTCGACATGAGCACGACGTGGAAGACATCCGCGGAGGACAATGACGTGTTCGAGGGTCGTGATCGCGCAACGGGCGCACTCAAGTGGACCGGCACCCGTGTCGACCTGATCTTCGGTTCGAACTCACAACTCCGGGCCTTGGCGGAAGTCTACGGATGTGAGGACTCCCAGGAGAAGTTCCTGCACGACTTTGTAGCGGTGTGGAATAAAGTCATGAATCTTGACCGTTTCGACCTCGCCTGATCGTTGCATAGCGTCTTCGAGGGCTTCTGCCAGGGCGACGAAAAACGGTCAGCCACCAACCGGTTCAGCGGCCGGCGCATCGCCGTCGCTGAACCGGAACGTTCAAGTTTCAACCAGTAATATTCAGCATTACTAAAGTAACTGTGCCGTAAACTTGCAGGTAGCCGTCACAATAACAGATTGCAGTCGGATTCATATATTCTGGTAGAAGTTAGCATCAACAATGCCTTCCTGAAGGGCGCATTTTTTGAGTATCACGCAAAGTACAGACTTTATCCGGAATAATGTACGGTGAGCGTACTGTGGAAATTAAGTATAACGATAAGGAAGAAGAATGCATCAACAAGTTGATGGCTGATGGCATGGATAGAAAAGAGCTGAACACTTCTTAGATATAATGCAAACGGTTGCCCCTGGAGATTTTAGTAAAGGTCTCGGGTGTATACGCAAAGAACCGCGGTGGATGAAGTGACGGCGAAGAACCGAACCGCAGTGCCCATTTTATGTGTTGACAAAAAGCTGCATAAAGTTTAGCCTGTGAGTACTATTTATTTTATTCAAACACGTTCAGTTCACCAATCCTACCTTAGGAATCGTTTTTGCGAAGATCGGGTAGTACGCGAAACGGTTATCTTGCTCGCATAAAGCACTCATAGTTCACATTATCTTGGCATTTATCCGCAACAAGCCTTATTAGACCAATTTCGATGGGTGCATTCTAAAAGCACTCTTAAAAAAACGGTTTCCTCCGCGCCCGCTGGGCTCTGCGGTTAAATCCGACTTTTTTTCGAGACGGTCATTATTGTTTGCTCTTAGGAAGCCAGCCCCTGAGAGCACCCTCTTTGCAGTATAAAACGCCCCAGTTTTTATATGCGAAGAAACGATTTAATGCTGATTTAAAAGGAGTCTCTAAAATATGAAACAGCTACTTCGTTGTGCGTCACTGTTCTTTGCGGTTGTATTGATTGCGGCTTCCCTGGCCGCCTGCGGCGGAGGCGGTGGAGGCGGCGGAACAAACGCACCTGCTGCCTATACCGTTACCTATAACGGCAACGGCAATATCAGCGGCACCGTCCCGATCGACACGTTAACCTACCAGCAGGGATACCAAATTACGGCGCTCGGGAATACGGGCAGCCTCGTAAATACCGGGTATTCCTTCTCGGGCTGGACTACGCAGGCTAACGGGTCCGGCACGACCTATGCGCAGGCGCAGACCTTCACGATGGGTGCGGCAAATGTTACTCTCTACGCGAAGTGGACCGCAAACTCCACCCCCACATACACGATAATCTATAACGGCAACGGCAATACCGGCGGCAGCGTCCCGATCGACACAACCAACTACGTGCAGGGGCAGACCGTTACGGCGCTCCGGGAAGGCAGCCTCGTGAATGCCGGGTATTCCTTCTCGGGCTGGAACACGCAGGCTGACGGGTCCGGCACGACCTACGCCGGGGCGCAGACCTTCACGATGGGTACGGCAAATGTTACCCTCTACGCAAAGTGGACTTTAGGCTCCGCGTTTACCGTAACCTATAACGGCAACGGCAATACCAACGGCAGCGTCCCGGTTGACTCAGCCACCTACCAGCAGGGGCTGACCGTTACGACGCTCGGCAATACAGGCAGCCTTGTAAATACCGGTTATTCCTTTGCCGGATGGAACACGCAGGCTGACGGATCCGGAACGACGTATACTCAGGGGCAGACCTTCGCAATGGGTTCGGCAAATGTCACCCTGTACGCGAAGTGGACCGCAAACTCCCAACGTCCACCCTCTTCAGCGCATAATCGGAACTATGTATCCAACTGTGGTCTCAAAAAGCACCGACGGCTCATCCTGCGCCGTGGATACCGGCGCGGCCGTCTCCGTAACCTTCAACGAAGACATGAACGCAGCCACCATCACTCCGACAACCTTTACCTTATCAGGCGCAAGCGGCGTTGTAACTTATGACTCGACCGCAAAGAAGGCCACTTTTACTCCGTCGAGCGCGCTTGCCTACGGCGCCGCGTATACGGCAACGATAACGACGGGCGTGAAGGATGGGTCAGGGAATGCTCTAGCAAACAGTTTCTCCTGGAGTTTTACGACGAAACAGAATCCCGCTCCTGCCACCCCCTACCTTATGGGCGGGGCTCTACAGGGCAATCCCTTGAGTTCATATACAAATGTTGTTACTACTTTAACAGGTTCACCAGGTTTTCTCGGTTCAACAAATGGCACAAGCCTGGCAGCGAGATTTGATTATCCTTTTGGCATAACCACCGACGGGCCAAATTTGTATGTAACCGACACTCATAATTATATCATCCGCAAGATCGTGATATCCACAGGCGATGTTACCACGATCGCAGGCACAGCAGGCTCTTCCGGCTCAACGGATGGCATAGGCTCTGCAGCGAGATTTAATTATCCTGCGGGTATAACCACAGACGGGGCAAATCTGTATGTGGCGGACGTTCTTAATTCTACCATCCGCAAGATCGTCATATCTACAGGCGATGTTACCACGATTGCAGGTACGGCAGGTTCCTACGGTTCAACGGATGGGACAGGCACGACAGCGAGATTTAACGCTCCTGCTGGCATAACCACAGACGGGACAAACCTGTATGTTGCGGACACGTATAATAATACCATCCGCAAGATCGTCATATCCACAGGCGATGTTACCACGATTGCAGGAACAGCAGGTTCTTACGGTTCGACGGATGGAACAGGCCCGACAGCGAGATTTAATTCTCCCTATGGCATAACCACGGACGGGACAAATCTGTATATGGCGGACATTTATAATTATACCGTCCGCAAGATCGTCATATCCACAGGCGTTGTTACCACGATTGCAGGAACAGCGGGCTCTACCGGTTCAGCTGATGGCACAGGCCCGGCAGCGAGCTTTTCTAATCCTATTGACGTAACCACGGACGGGACAAACCTGTATGTAGCGAACTACAGTTCTATCCGCAAGATCGTCATATCCACGGGCGTTGTTACCACGCTTGCAGGAACAATTGCTACCGGTGCAACGGATGGCACAGGCTCGGCAGCGAGATTTTATTCTCCTTATGGCATAACCACAGACGGGACAAATCTGTTTGTGGCGGATTATTATAATTCTACCATCCGCAAAATCAGCGTTACAACAACCGTCCCTTCATCAGCTCCAACGAATGTAATTGCCGGCGCCGGCAACGGGCAGATTACGATTGCGTGGGACAATGTTACGGGCGCGCTTTGCTATAATCTCTATTGCGCCCCTGGAACGAGCGTGACCGAAGCCACCGGCACGAAGATCGCTTCCGTGGCAAGCCCCTACACCTATACCGGACTTACCAACGGCACAACCTACGCCTGCATCGAAACGGCAGTCAACAACAACGGCGAAGGCCCGGCATCCGGCCCGTTACCGTCAACGCCTGTGGCTTCGCACACCTTGAGCATCAGCAAGGGCGGCACAGGCAGCGGAACGGTAAGTTCATCGCCTTCCGGCATCAGTTGCGGCGCGACCTGCAGCGCAGCGGTGACAAACGGCACTGCCATAACCCTCACGGCAACGGCTGACTCCGGCTCCACCTTCGTCGGATGGTCCGGCGGCGGATGTTCGGGAACAGGCGCTTGCACCGTTGCGATGACTTCGGATCAGGCGGTTACGGCGACCTTTAATTCGACAACAACTACCTTGACCGTCAGCAAGAGCGGCACAGGAAGCGGAACGGTAAGCTCATCGCCCTCCGGCATCAGTTGCGGCGCAACCTGCAGCGAATCGGCGACAACCGGCACAACGGTAACTCTCACGGCAACGCCTGCATCGGGCTCCACTTTTGGCGGATGGTCCGGCGGCGGTTGTTCCGGAACAGGCTCTTGCACGGTTACGATGAGTTCGAACCAGGCAATTACCGCAACATTTACTGCGTCATCATCGGGAGGGTATTATTGGGCAAATTGGAGTTGCTCTTCTGCACAGTGTGCCACCGCTATGGGCGCATACAGCGGCTCTGCCGGTCCCCTTTGCACCCTGACGGACTGCACCGCATGGAGGAACACCGTCAACAGCAATAGTACCTGCGATACCACCGCAACTTCTGCAAACATAACCACTGGGACGCCGGCTAATGGTGTTTGTTATCAGAGTGGCGTTGATTTTTAGAGGGCTTTCGCAAAACCGCGGGCAACGCCGGAGCTGAGAACAAAGCGACACTTCGTGCCTTTACTTTCAGAAGTGGATAATCTCCGGACGCAGCATGAAGGACAGCTGTCGTCCGAGAACGCCCGCATCATACTTTCATTGCGTAGGTGCGGGTCCCGGCTTCCAGGCTGTCACTGGAGCCCCGTTTTCACGGGGATGACGATTAACCCTAAAAAGAGCAGTTGGACACTGAAGAACCGGATTAACAAATGATAAAAGCGGATTAATCCTAAGTCAAAGCTTTCGCCTTTTGAAAGTAACATCCGCTGTTATCAGGTTTTTATCCGCTTTTTCCGTGTCAAATGCCTTTTATAGCTTAACAGGTCGATCTCATTCGTAGCTGATGAAGGCCTTCGGGTCGATTTTCCTGGCAAAGTAGGAAGGCACAAGTCCGGCAGCGAGGGTCGTTATAAACAGCAGCGCCATCAGGAGAAGAACAGAGAGTACCGGCATCCGGACGCTCACTTCCCACCCGAACGAGATCCTGTTGATCACGTGCGTTATCACGACGCTGATGACGGACCCCATCACGAAACCGAGAAGGATTCCCGCAATTCCCACGATGCCCGCAGACACGACCATGACCTGCCGGATCTGCTGCCAGGAAGCTCCCAGATACCGCAGGACCGAGATCTCCCGTTTCCGCTCGAACACGAGGATGAGGAGCGCGTTTACCACACCGATCAGAGAGATGACGATGGCGATCAGCTCGATGGTATAGGTGAGGGCGAAACTTTTGTCGAAGACCTTCAGAACGGCGCTCCGAAAATCGGCATTGTCCGTTATGTCGACGGCAAACGCATTGCCGATCTCCTGTTTGAACTGGCGGATGAAATTTTTGGCGGAGTATCCTTTTGCCAAATACACGCTCAGCTGCGTCGCGTCGTCGAGGCCCCAGTATTCCTTGAGCCATCTCCGGTCCATGTAGATGAAGCCGGACATCGTCGAGTAGCTGATCGACGTATTGTTGATCGTGAAAGCGACTTCGCCTTTCGGCGTCCGCAGATGAAGGACGTCTCCTTTTTTTAATCCGTATCTCACCTTCAGGTAATCGGAGATCGACAACTCCCGGTATTGCGCAAGCCTCAGCAGCCGCTCCTTTTCTTCCCTGCTGATGTTCGGCCGGTATTTCGAAAGCAGTTCTGAATTCCCGAAGCCGGCAACGACCTTTTGGCCGAAAAGGTCGAGCTGGAGCGAGCGGAAGCGGCCGACCTTTTGCACGCCGGGCATGGCTTCCGCGGTCTTTACGATTTTATCGGCCAGGGGATAAAAACAGAAATTCGACGCGCAGGAAGCGGGCTTTATATAAACGTCGGCGGCAATATACGTATTGATCCAGTCGAGAAACGAGGTTTTCAGCGAATAGACCGACGTAACGATCGCAACGATCAGGGCGGAGCTCACGGCAACGCTCATGAGCGCGAGCGAAAACCGGTAACGGCTTCCTTTCGTGTCTCCAACGGCCATCCGGCCCCCTGCTTTGAAGAATGTATAAAGCGGTCCTTTTAATATCCGCAAACTCAGGCCGAGGTAGGCCGGCGCGTTCAGCGTGCAGCCCAGAATAAACAGGACGATCCCCGCATAGGACAGCCACGGAAAGGAATACGGCACGTATCGGTAGTCAGCGTAGACGAAGACGGCCCCGCACAGGATCGCGACAGCTCCGATGGCGGAGAGCAGCTTCTGTCTGCCTTTGTAAGTCCGTTCGAAGGTCCCTTCTTGCGCGCTTTCGTTCGCCTGCACGTTCGCTGATTCGAGCGCGGGAACGATCGAAGCAAGAAAGGAGACACCCAGGCCCAGACACAAAGTCGAGAGCACCTCTTTCCCCGTTACAAAAAAATCCGGAATGAGGACGCTTTGATAGAAGCGCGTGATCGTTTTTTCCACTGCCGCAACGGAAAACCATGCGAAGAGCTGTCCGAAAGCGATGCCGAGGAGCGAGCCGGCTAAGCCGAGGACCATGCCCTGGATCGAGAAAAGGGCGACGACGGTCTTCCGGCCCATGCCGAGCCCCCGCAGGATGCCGATCTCCGTCCGCCGTTTGACCACGGAAATGAAAACAGTATTGTACAGGAGAAAGACCCCGACCAGCACGGCAAGAAACGTGACGAACCGCAGATTGAAACGAAAACCATCGATGAGCGACTCCCGGTTCCGGAGGACGTTCTCTTTCTTCTCGATCGCAAGCCCTGCAGGAAGGACCCCGTTGATGGCTTCCGCTTCTCTCTCGTCAGCCTTCACGTCGATTCTGGTAAGAACGCCGGTTTTTTTAAAATAGTCCTGAAAATTACCGAGATCCATGAATACCCTGTTCTCCGGGACCAGGGGATTGTCGATAACGTCCACGACCGTAAGGGGGTATGCATTATTGTAGACAACTGCGCTGAAGACATCCCCTTTCCCGAGATTGTGCGCGATGCTGAATTTTTGCGTTATGACGAGGCCGTTCCGGGTTTTAAAAAAATGCTCGACATCGATCTTCTTTTGACCGGACAAGCCGGTCATGGCGAGGGCCTTTACCGTGTAGATCCCCTGAATATCGATGGTTTCATTCCAGGCCAAGACAGCGGCGCTCGTGGAGAGGATTGGCAGGCTGTTCCCGTCAATGGTTCTGACGGACTTGTACACCTTCTCGGAGAAATCCACGCCTGACGAGTCCGTGACTTCGTAATTGAACGCAGGATTAAGCCCCCTGAGGTTCCTTTCGAAGGACCCAAGCGCCCGCTCTGTCGCGACGTTCACGCCCATGAACAGACCGATGCCGAGCGCTACGCCGACCACGGACAAGGCGGTGAGGAACCGTTCCTCCTTCAGGCCCCTCAGTACGATCCGTTTTACGAGCGTCCCCCATCTCATGGTAAAAGCGCCCCGTCCCGAATCCTGATGGTCCTGTCCGCAGCTTCCGCGACAGCCTGGTTATGAGTGACCAGGACCACGGTCTTTTTGTCCCGGCCGGCGACGTCCGTTATCAGCTTTACGATGGACGCGCCGGTCTTGCTGTCCAGGTTGCCGGTCGGTTCATCGGCAAGAATGATCCCGGGCCCGCGAATGAGCGCGCGCGCTATGGCGACCCGCTGCTGCTCGCCCCCGGAAAGGGTTGCGGGATAGTCGTTCTCTCTTCCTCCGAGACCGACCAGGCTGATATATTCCGCCACCTTGCCGTCACCGCGCGGAGCATTGTTTAAAAGGAGCGGCATTTCGATGTTCTCATAGACCGTTAAATTCGGCAGGAGGTTGAAGAACTGGAACACGAAGCCGACCTTTTCCCGGCGAAAGGCCGTGAGCTGTTCTTCGGTATACGATGAGACGATGGCCGTATCCACGATGATCCTGCCCTGATCAGGAACATCCATGCCTCCGATCAGGTTCAGGAGCGTTGACTTGCCGGAGCCCGAGCTGCCCATGATCGCGAGGAACTCCCCGGTCTTTATTGTGAGGTTGATGCCCCGGAAGATCGCCCGGGCGCCGTAATTTTTTTCGACGTTCTCAAGCTGAATCATAGATCCTCACCAATCATTCATACCCCGTCAGTTCCACATACGCCCGGCCCTGCGCATTGCCTTCGATCCTGCACGTGCCTTCCCAGTACGGCTTTCCCGTCATCTGATCCCACGTGAACTCCTGGTCATCGAGGGACGGCGTGACGAGGAGCTTCAGGTTTTCCGAAGGGATTGTTATTTCCCACTTCGCAGGGTAGCGTACGCCGGTTCGCTTCGATATATAAGAGCTGATTACGTCGATCTTGTAGTCTTCCTTCGCGAGATGACGGGAGCCGCCCCTGCGGTCTACGAGCGTACCCGAGGAGTACGGGTCCGTTGACCCGTCTTTCTTTCGTATGGTGTACAGCATGATTTCCCGTCCGTCATCGAGCTGGAGCGCGAACCAGTCCCAGCCTGCCTCGTTTTTTGACAGGCCGAGCGACGACAGCTCCCGGTCAAACCAGCTCTTGCCACGCACCGGAAAGAGGTTTGCGCCCAGTTTTACGGTCCCTCGCGTTTCGAGATCGGTACAGGAGAAGTAGATCGAAGCGATGAGGGGCGAGTCTTCTGATTTCCGGGAATACCCGTGATCGCCGTTCAGGACGAAGGGCTTTTTCGGGAGGAGGAGCAGATCGAGGTCCGCATCCTTTGCCTGCGCCCGGACATGCATCCGGCCGAGGTCCCCTTCCACCGAGTCCTTGTCCACCCAGACGCGAAGACGGGAGCTTTCCGCCCCGGCGAAACCATAGGCCCCGGAATCGGCGTTGCTGAAACGGTAATATTTCTTACCTTGTATATCGGAGACCGCGAAGTGAACGAGATAAACAGTATTGACGCCGAATTTGGATTCGTATTTCCGCTTCTGAACTCCTGCACGAAAGAAGGTCAGTTCATATCCGAATTCTCTGCCGTTCCCATCGTACAGATGGCCTGTGAAATACCACCACTGGATGCGGTACCCCTTTCGAGCGTAAAGGTCCCTCGGCAGCATTGCAGTATCGCCGGGAGCGACATCGCTCCACTCCCGGGCCTCTGTCGAAAGACAGAGCAGGAGCACTATACCAAGGGAGATAATAAGAAGTCTGTTCATAACCTGTCCGTTCCACGGGAATAATTAAAGTATAACAGACGGCGGCCCGGGAAGATGGATTGTCCACAGGTCGCGCATCTCTTTCTCTTTATGAAATTGTCTTTTTGTGCTATATTTATTGACATTGCCTGCTTTTCACGCCGCGCAAACGCATTCGATTCCTGTGTATGCCGTTTTCATAATAAGAGGCACGCACAGGAAACTACCGAGGTTGGAAATTGGAAAGGAGTATTGCTATGAGCGCTGAAACAAAGGGTAGTTCCGACGGCCATTTACGGTCCAAGGTCGGGTTTGAGATGCTGGTCCGGGACGTGATGACGCGGAATGTTCTCTCGATTACAAAATATGAGAGCATCATGCACGTAGCGGACATATTGACGGAAAACAATATCAGCGGGCTCCCGGTCGTGGACAAGGAAAACAAGGTACTCGGCATTATCAGTCAGGCAGACATTCTTTCGATGGTGGGCGTGAGCAGGGAGCACACGTTCAAGGACCTCCTCAAGTATATGCTCGGAGAACGGCTTCCGGAGCGCAGGGTGGGTGACTTGGTAGGCGACATTATGACGTCCCCGGCGCTTACCATAAAGCCCGATACGAACATTGCCGAGGCGGTAAAGATGATGGATGAGAAGAAGATCAGAAGACTGACCGTGGTGGATGAGAAGAACGCGCTGATCGGGATTTTAACGAGGGCCGACATTCTGAAAGCTGTGATCAAAAAAATCAAGGGATAAACCTGGAAACGGCGGTTGCTTTTGTTTAGCCACAAAGAACGCAAAGAAAATCAAGAAAATAAAATCTTATAAACGTTCACCTTCGCGGCGATACGGCTTTTTATTCCCAAGGTCTGATTTTTCTCTGCGATCTCTGAGTTCCCTGCGGTTAACTGCTCTTTTTAGGATAAAGGATTTCCGCCCGGGAACGTGGTCGCAGCGGGCGCTTACGGTCTTCCCGCGGCCGATCATGCAGCGGACCTGGCATTCCCGGTCCGAAAGCCCGTCGTGCAGCTGAAGCTCTTGCTCCGTCTCGAAATCGAGCAGCGGTTTTTCCCTAAGCGCAGTGCCGATGTACCTTCCCCCTCTTGACGACTTTCCCGGTCGCCTTGATCAATTCCGCAAAGACTCTTGCTCTCCCAATTTATCCCTCAGCACAAACTCAACCGCAGGTTGTCCCGTTGCGGTCAAGATCCGCGGTGAATAATACGTCCCGGCTCAACGCGCCATGGGGCCGGCGGGCTTTTGGGGGCCAACGTCGCGGGCTGATTTAAGCGGATGCTCGGGGAGAAAAAGGACGATCAAAAAGGCCATTGCGGTGATGGCCGACCCCACTAAAAACGTCATGCTGATCGCGTGCCGGTAGACGGCGATGACCGCTTCTCTCTGGGCAAGCGGGAGCTGCTCGATCTGCTGGATGCCCTCGCCGACGAGGCTGCGGAGGCCCGTCATGCCTCCCCCCGCTCCCGGATGCAGGTCCTGCAGTTGGCTGGTCATGATGGCACCGGACATGGCCACGCCGAAGGTGCCGCCGAGGGACCGGAAGAACGCCGATGTTGCGGTCGCCACGCCCAGCTCGCGGGGACTGACCGCATTTTGAATGGCGACCATGAGATTCGGCATGACCAGACCGAACCCCATGCCCAGGATGATGAGCGACGTTTCCACCGCCGCAAGACCCGCTCCCGCAGTCGCGGCCCACATGACCGCGAGAAAGGCCAGGCTTGCCGCGCCAAGGCCCACGACGGGAAAGATCTTGTACCGTCCTGTTGCGGACACGAGGCGTCCGCCGAGAAACGATGCTACCACCACGCCCCCGGTCATCGGCGCCATCATGAGTCCTGCGCGCGCCGGCGCAAAGCCGAGCACGAGCTGGAAGAACAGCGGAAGAAATATGGCCGCGCCGAAGAGCCCCATGAAGGTCAGGCCCATGGTGCCCGTTGCTATCACGAACACCTTGTTGTGAAAAATCGGCGGAGAAAAAATGGGTTCCGCCGACCGCCGTTCCGTGTAAATAAGCAAAAAGCACAGCACGGCGGCCGATACGGCCAGTCCGATCATGTACGGCGACGACCAGGGGTATTGTACGCCGCCCATGGTCAGCAGGAGGAGCAGGGCCATTGTGCCGGTCGTGAGATACGCCACCCCGGCATAATCGATCCTGTGCGATACCTTGTGATGGGGCCGGTGGAACCCGAACAGGATCAGGGCCAGGGCCGGAATGCCGATCGGCACGTTGACATAGAAGATCCAGCGCCACGACAGGGCATCGGTGATGAAACCTCCCAACAGCGGGCCGGCGATGCTCGAAAAGGCGAAGGCCGCGCCGAACAAACCCTGATAGCGGCCGCGCTCGCGCGGGGCGACCAGGTCGGCAATGGTCGTCATCGCCAGCGTCATCAGGCCGCCCGCGCCGATGCCCTGGATGCCGCGAAAGACCACAAGCTGTGTCATTGAGCGGGACAGGCCGCAGAGACAGGATCCCGCAAGAAAAATGAGGATGGCGGCGATAAAGAGCGGCTTGCGGCCGTACATGTCGGAAAGCTTGCCGTAGAGGGGCGTCGTAGCCGTCGAGGTAAGCAGAAAGGCCGTGACGACCCAGGACAGGTGGGAAAGCCCGCCGAGGTCGCTCACGATCCTCGGAAGCGCGACACCCACGATGTTCTGGTCCAGCGACGCAAGCGTGAGCGCCATCATCAGGCCCGCGACCACGGTCCGCACTTCGCGGGGTGATGCGGGAGGGGTTTCGCCGTGTTCCGCTGATGCGCTCATAGGTTCCATCCGGGCCCTGCAGCCTCCCTTCGCTGCGAAGCACCGGGCAGCAGTCTGCAAGGGGGAGAAGGGCGGAAAACGTGTGTGCGAAGCATTATGACTCCTTATATGGTTGCCGTATTGGTTTGACTTACCTATCGGGACCGGGAGCAGCAGGGACGATATAGCGGGATCGTCTTTACAGGGGATAGGTGAGAACCTTCACGGGCGGGCGAATGCAGACGTGATAGTACCACGGTCCTAAAAAAATGTCAAAACTGATCCTCCAACAGTTGGGCGTGATTTCCGGAAGCAATCTTGGTAGCAGCACGCGGCATTACTGAGCAGTCAGTTCCGAGAAGAATCGCTTCTTAACTAATGGACGGTGATCACCGGGACCGAAGCATTCAGGATCGTTTCACGGGCTGTGCTCCCGAAAAAAGCGTTGAGCACGGCATTTCTTCCATGGGTCCCCATGACGATTAAAGAAAAGCTTTTTTCAGCCTCTTCATAGACCGCGCACGCCGAAATAACGGCACTGTCATCGACTTTGTACGCGCAGGGTATGCCGTGCTTTTGAAAGAAGAGGGCTTTCTGTTTGAGGGCGGTAACCGCGTCGTCCCGGATCTGGGCGAAAATTTCCTCGAAATTGAAAATGGCTGTCCCGGCGTAGGCGGCGGTTTCCATGATGGCCCGCATACTGTCTGCGAGACAATTGAACAGGACCACGCTCGCCCCAATGCGCTTTGCCAGGGACATTGCATATTGCTCGGCCGCACGGCTGTTCTTCCCGAGATCGGTTGCCACCAGAATTTTCAGCTGCTTCTGAACCGTAAGAGGCCGGTCCTTCTCCTCTGCCATGGGTCCGACCACCATCACCGGTCGCCGGGAGTGCCGGATCACCTCTTCAGCCACGCTGCCTACGAATAAACGCTTCAGCCCTGTCCTGCCTTGGGTCCCGACGACCACCAGTTCGGGCGCTGACTTGGAACGGAGCGCCTTTAAAATCCGGTCTGCCGGCGAGCCGCTTTTCAGGGAACAATGAACAGAGACCGGGAACTGCCTGCTCGCCTCCTCCAGCCGTTCTTCGTGACGTTCATGCCAGTCGCGGATGCCCGCTGCGTCGAAGGTAGCGGGCGGGTGCGCTTTACTATCTTCCACAGCGAGGAGGTCGATGCCTGTTTTCAGTCGCTGCGCCAGAACCGACGCAACGCTCCTTATCGCGCGGGAACGTCTTTTCCCGGAGTCGGTTTGATTATCGATATCGTCGGCAACCAAGATTGAACGTTGTGGCATCCTTCACTCCTTCCCTGGTCATCCCTTAATGCGGCGTTATTCAGGTTCCGCTATTTTACCAGGGGATAACCCGCTTCTTTCCATGCCTTAAGACCGCCGGCCATGTTGACCGCATTTTTGTATCCAAGATCGTTCATTGCCTTGGTCGCAAGCGGACCTCTGAGATCAAGCCCGCAATAGACGATGACTTTGGCGTTCTTGTCGGGGATGATCATGGCCACTTTAAATTCCAGCATCCCTCGCGATATATTGATTGACCCGGGAATGCCTCCCTGGTCAAACTCCTGCTTGTCCCTGACATCGAGGAGGATGACGTTTTCCTTTGTATCAATCATTTTTTTGACGTCAGCGACGGACACTTCCTTTATCTGCGCCTTTGCCTCTTGAACCATTTGGTCCGGAGTTTTATCGGTTGCCCGGGCATACCCTCCCCACACAATTGTGAAACAAACTGCAGCAAACATGATTGCCCTTGTCTTGTTCATGTTTTTTCCCTCCTCTCCGGTCGTCAGCTCAATTGTAGCAAATTATTTCGATCACGCAACCCGTTGAATTGAGTCGGGTCCAGGTATGCTATAATCCTAAAAACGGCATTTGACACGGAAAAAGCGGATAAGGACCTGATAACAGCGGATGCTACTTTAATTATCAATTCATTCAAAAGGCAAAAGCTTTGATTTAGGATTAATCCGCCTTTATCATTTGTTAATCCGGTTCTTCAGTGTCCAACTGCACTTTTTAGGATAATGTGCTCATGAAAAAAATCATCTTCCTGCTGGTGGTGCTGTATCCCGCTCTCGCCTGGTCACAGCCGTCCATTGAATTTCAGACGGAAAAGCATGACTTCGGATTTATACGGCAAGGGGAACAGCTCGAATTTAATTTTGAATTGACCAATGCAGGGACCGATATCCTGGACATAACCAGGGTCAATACGTCCTGAGGGTGTGCGGCAGCGATGGCTGGTCCGAGCCATCTGAAGCATGACGAGAAGGGCATCATCACGGTCAAAGTATCTACCGTCGGGAAGGAAGGTCTTCTTGTCGAAACGATCGAGGTCGTCAGCAATGATCCGAAGAGGCCGAAGACGCTCCTGACCCTGCAGGCGACGGTAGTGGACTTTTTACCGACACAGGGGCCGGAGAGTTGCCGATGAATCGCGTATGCCATCCTTCCTGTGTCGCGGCGGTACCCTGCTTTTTCATGGAAAGATCGCCGTACTCCGAAAGCTACGGTGATGTTCACTGCCCCGTTTTGGAATGTTTTGTCTTGGCCCAGTCGAGCGCGGCTTTCACGATACGGCGTAATTCAACTGCCTTGACCGGCTTGTTGACATACTCAAACACACCGCTGCTCATGGATATAAGGTAGGTTTCCACACTGCCGTAAGCGGTAAGCATGATGATTGGCACCGTTGGCATGGCCTGCTTGAGTATCACGGTCAATTCGGAACCGCTCATCCCCGGCATCCTCAAATCCGTGATCACGAGATCGATCTTCTTTCCTTCCCGGACAGCGTCCAGGGCGGATTCCGCATCGGGTTTTGGAATGACGTTGTACCCCGCCTTCCGAGCATTTCCGCCAGGGTCTCCAAGAGATCAGGCTCATCATCTACCAACAGGATCGTCTTCATGATGGTCTCTCTGCTATTTCCTTCCTGCTCGTTTCGGGCTTATTGCGGCTTCGGCGTCGCAGCGTCAGCCTGCGCATCCCGGTTCCACCATCCGCCCCCGAGCGCCTGGAACAGCGCTGCCGTGTCGGCATAACGGATGGCCTGCGCCTGGATCAAGCCGAGCCTTGTCTGCTGATACTGGCGCTCGGCGTTCAGGAGCGACAAATAGCTCACCGCGCCGAGCTGGAACTGCTTTTGTGTAAGTTCCAGGGAGTCGTGCGCAGCCGCGTCGGCGTCCGCCTGCGCCTTGAGCGTCTGCGCATCCGCATCAAGCGCCCGAAGCACGTCGGCCACACTCTCGAACGCCTGGAGCACAACGGCCCGGTACCGGGCCAGCGCCTGATCATAGGCCGCCTCCGCGGCCCGTCGCTGGGCGCTCAGCGCGCCGCCGTGAAAAACAGGCTGGAGCAATCCCGCGCCGATATTCCACACGCCGGCCCCGGACGAGAACAGCGAGCTGCTCGACGTTGCCATTGACCCGAAGCTTCCGGTGAGATTCACCTGCGGGTACTGGGCCGCAGCAGCCACGCCGACCTGCGCGCTCGCCGCATGGAGCAGCGCTTCCGCCCCGCGGATGTCGGGGCGCTGGCGAACCAGCGATGACGGCAGGCTCTCCGGCAGTTCCACGGGCAGCTGCAGCCCGTCGAGCGTGAACTCCGGCATGCCCCCTGCTTCGGAAGGCAGCCTTCCGGTAAACACGGCGAGGAGATGGCGGGTCTGCGCGAGTTCCTTTGCGAGCGGCGGCAGCGTCGCCCGCGTCTGCGCGAGCTGGGTCCGCTGGGCGAGCACGTCCGAGCGCGCTGCTCCGCCAAGCTTGAACTGGAGTTCGACGAGGTCGAACTGTTTCTGCTGCGCAGCCATGATCTCCTGCAGCGCCTGGCTCTGCGCCCGCAGGGAGGCTTCCTTCACCGCCGTCGTTACAATGTTCGCCGTGATCGTGAGGTAGGCGCCTTCCAGCTGAAACCGCTGCAGGTCTACCTGGGCCTGCAATGCTTCCAGCTCGCGCCTCGCGCCCCCGAAAAAATCGAGGGAATAGGAGACGTTCACCGAAGCGTTATAAAGCGTGAAGGGGCTGAACCTGGCATTCGGCTGGCCCATGGCCGCGCCCGAGATCTTTTCCCGCGTGACCGATGCGCCGGCATCCACCTTCGGGTAAAGCACCGACCCGACGAGGGCGTTCAGCGTCTCCTGCGACTGGCGAAGTGTTGCCTGGGCCGCGGCGAGGGTCGGGTTGTCCCGGAGGGCCTGTTTGATGAGTTCGTCAAGCGCAGGAGAGTGAAACAGCGTCCACCACTGAGCAGGGATCTCCCTGCCCGGGACAAAACGCTGCGCCGCGCCGCCCGGCCCGGGAGAGGAGACGGTCCCGGGAGGCAAAGGCTCGGCTGTGTAGGCCTTCGCGGCGGGGGCCTCGGGAGAATGATAGTCGGGGCCGACGACACAACCCGGCACCGCCATGATAATGAATGCCGCGAACAGGCTTCTTACGCTCATGAGCTGCATCATGCAAAACTCTCCATGCTTCTTAGCACTCTCTTTCCTGACGCTTGATAAAAAAGTATATATCGATCATATAAAAAAGTCAAATGGATAATTGACAAATTAAAGTGAACGTGTTAACCTATGATCACGCCGGCCCGGAGGAGGCCGCCGACCAGGATGAAAAGAGAGAAGAAAACGCCCCAGGAGCAGCATCCCCGTGAAGATACCGCCGACCGTATCGTCTCCGCGGCAACGCGCCTTTTTGCCGATAGGGGGTATGACGGAACTTCCGTCAAGGACATTTCCGATGCCGCGCAGGTGAACATTGCCGCAATCCATTATCATTTCGGCTCCAAGGAAAACCTCTATCGTCATATCATTCGGCAGTTTGCGTCGGAAAGACTGGAGTTTGCGAGAAAGACCCTCCAGGACCCGCAGACCATCGACGACTTCAAGGTGCGCCTTGAGATTTTTTTGACCCAGACGCTTGAAACCATGATCAGACAAAAGGACATTGTCCGGCTCGTTCAGCGTGACGTTGAAATGGCGGATTCCGGAACGAACGTGTATCTCGACCCGCTCGTGAAGCACGCGGGGAAATTGATGGAGTTTTTTGATCATGCGAAGAAAAAAGGGATCGTGGCCGCGGATGTCGAGCCTGCTTCAGCCGCCGGGTTCCTCATGAGCAACCTCATCCATCAGACGAGAAACGACCGGTTGGTCAGGAAGTTCCTGGGTCATTCGCTCACCGATGAAAAGTACCGCGTCTCTTGGGTTCGTCAGACGCTTCGCATCTTCACGCAGGGGATTATTGTGAAGTGACGTGCGGGATATAAAAAATCGGGAAGGGACCAGTGATGACGGATAAAAAGAAAAGAATTAAAATAATTTTGATCGCGGCAGCGATCGCAATCGCAGCGGCGATCGCGGCGAAATTGCTGTTCTTCCGCAGCGATTTTTTGTACGCCGGCACCCTCGAATCGACCAAGGTGGATTTATCTGCCCGCATATCCTCCGCCATCAGCGCGGTGAACGTCCAGGAAGGCGACCATGTTGCCGATAACCAGGAATTGATCGTTCTCGCCTGCGAAGACGTGAAGGTCGCATCGGAATTGGCGAATGAGAACTATCATCGGACCGTGGGCCTGTATCGGGCCGGCACCGCGTCCCAGGACACCATGGACCAGGTCAAGAACAGGAAGGAAGATACGGACGTGCGATTGAGCTGGTGCGCTGTCCGTTCTCCGATTTCAGGCACGGTCTTGAGCCGGTATCACGAGCCCGGCGAATGGGTGAACCCCGGCACGAAGCTTTTGACCTTGGCGAACATCAGGGACATCTGGGCCTTTATCTACGTTCCGCAGCCGGACGTTTCCCGGCTCAAAGTCGGCATGACGCTCAAGGGATATCTGCCCGAACTGAACAACCGTGAATTCGACGGGAAAATCATCAAGATCAACGACGAGGCCGAATTCACTCCCAAAAACGTCCAGACCCGGTCCGAGCGCGAGCGCCTCGTGTTCGGCGTGAAAGTGAGTTTCCTCGGCTCGAACGAGCAGGAAATTCTCAAGCCGGGAATGACGATTGAAGTGAAGCTGCCTCCGCAATAATGTTCACAAGAACAGCAGATTTAATCCCCTGCTCACGGCGGGCAAGGAGTACATTTATTCGCGCTCTCAGTTTCGATCTCGGTGTCTTTTAGTGTCCGCGGCATTTTTTGATTTTGAAAAACATCTCCGGCTTGAACGATATGTCACTACAGGCTATTTCCATTTCCGTCCAAAACATCAGGAAAGTCTTCGGGACCAACCCCGCTCTTGACAGCGTGACCCTCGACTTCTCTTCCGGCCTCATGCACGGGGTGATCGGTCCGGAGGGCGCCGGAAAGACCACGCTCCTGCGCATCCTGCTCGGCTTGCTCAAGCCCACGGAAGGCGCGGTTTCCTATTTCCGCGATGCTCGCCGCGTTGACTTCGAAAGCGTCCGTCCTGCCGTCGCATACATGCCGCAGACCCAAAGCCTCTATCCCGACCTCTCCATCGGAGAACATTTGGACTTTTTCAAGGAACTCTACGGGATATCGGGCGATCTCTATGAACAGAAACGCGACGAGCTCCTGCACATCACGAGATTGAACGATTTTATAGATCGGCCGGCAGGCCAGCTTTCCGGCGGGATGTACAAGAAACTGGGTCTCATGTGCGCGCTTTTGCGGTCTCCGCGCGTCATGCTCCTCGACGAGCCCACGACGGGCGTCGACCCGATCAGCCGCAGGGAATTCTGGGACCTCCTGTACCGCCTCCTGGACCAGCAGATCCTGATCCTCGTGACCACGGCGTACATGGACGAGGCGGAGCGGTGCGGCCGCGTCCACCTGCTGGAGCGCGGCAAACTGGTCGCCGCGGGAGAGCCCCGGGAGCTCCTGGCAAAGGAGGGTGTGTCAACCTTCGATGAACTCTTTCTCCGGAGAAATACCCATGAATGACCTGGCAGTCGAGGTTCGCGACCTGTCGGTGCGGTTCGGCGATTTCTACGCCGTGAACCGGATTTCTTTCAACGTCCGCCGCGGCGAGACTTTCGGTTTCCTCGGCGCAAACGGCGCGGGCAAGACGACCACGATCCGGGTCCTCTGCGGCCTCCTGCTGCCGACTGAAGGCTCGGTGAGCGTCGCGGGCATCAGCTTCGACCACGGCGAGCACGCGGTCAAGTCCAAGGTCGGGTACATGTCCCAGAAGTTTACACTCTACAACGATATGACCGTCGAGGAGAACCTGAGTTTCACGGCGAGCCTCCGGAAGCTGGACAAGGCGGTCTATGATCAGCGGCGCAAAGAACTCTTCGAGTTCATCTCCTTCGACCGGCCCTTGAACACCATCGTCCGCGACCTGCCCGGCGGGACAAAGCAGCAGGTATCGCTTGCCGCCGCGCTCCTGCACGACCCGGAGATCATCTTCCTCGACGAACCCACGGCCGGCGTCACGCCGGCTTCGCGGAGCCGCTTCTGGAAGCTTATCCGAATGCTTGCAGAGAGGAACAAGACCGTCTTCGTAACGACCCATTACATGGACGAGGCCGAACAGTGCGACCGGATCGCCCTCATGCGCGAAGGCAAGATCATCGCGCTCGATTCGCCGGAGGGCCTCAAGGCGGCGACCTTCAGATCTCCGATGCTCGAGTTCGATCCCAGGACGCCCCTCACGTTTGCCGAAGTCTCCGCAATGGCCCGGAATGAAGCCTTCTCCTTTTTCGAACCCTACGGCCTTCGGTTTCACGCCGCAATCAAGAGTGAAGCGGAATGGGAAACGGTGAGGGCTGAATTTGAAAAGAAATTCTCGATCCGGAGGATCAAGCCGTCTCTTGAAGACGTTTTCATCCGGACCGTGGAGGGAACGGCCACATGAACAGCTTTGTCTGGCGCAGGGCGGCTGCGATCGCGAAAAAGGAAGTGTACCATATTCTCCGGGATCCCACGACCCTCGGCGCCGCGCTGGTCCTCCCCGTCTTCATGGTCATCATGTTCGGAGTTGCCATCGAGTTCAACATTAAAAACGTCGCTCTGGCGGTAAACGACGCCGACAATACCCAAAGCTCCCGGAGGCTGCTCGATACCTTTGCCAGTTCCGACTATTTCATGATCCACCGTGTTCCTTCCCCGCAGGACGCCATCACCGACGTGTCCGCGGAACGGGCCCGCGCCGCCCTGATCATTCCGCCCCGCTTTGAGCAGGACCTTTTTGACGGCAGGGGCGCACAGGCGCAGATCCTGGTGGACGGTTCCGACAACTCGACGGTCGGTCCTATCCTGGGTTATGTGGGCAGCATTCAGAATATTGCTTCGCGGAGGATCGGCGGCTTTGATATGACGCCGCCCTATGAGATCCGGACCCGGTTTCTGTTCAATCCCGAGCTGAACAGCAGGTGGTTCGTGATCCCCGGGCTTACGGTCGTCGTGATGTCGATCCTCTCGATCCTCCTGACCGCGCTGACGGTGGCGCGGGAATGGGAAAACGGCTCCATGGAACTGCTCCTGTCCACGCCGGTCGAGCCGCTTGAGATCATCGTCGGGAAGCTTGCTCCCTACGGGATGCTCGGGATCATCGCCGTGGTCTTCGTGTATGTCATCGCCCGGACCGTTTTCGGCGTCCCCTTCGTGGGAAGCCTTTGGGTCTTCGGCCTGGGCGCCCTGCTGTTTCTGGTGACCTATCTCGCCCAGGGGCTTCTTATCTCCGTGGTCACGCGCAAACAGACAATCGCCATGCAGCTCTCCATGATGTCCGGCATGCTGCCGTCGAACCTGCTTTCCGGGTTCATTTTCCCGATCGAGAGCATGCCGAAGTTCTTCCAGTACTTTACGATGATTTTGCCGGCGCGCTGGTTCATGCAGATCGGCAGGGACACGTTCTTGAAGGGGTCCAGCTTGCTGGAGCTTTCCGTACCCTTTCTGGCGCTCGCGTTTATCTGCGCGCTCATGATCTTCCTGGCCGCGCGGCGGTTCAAGAGGGACCTGGAGCCATGAATGCAAGGGGCAGAGAATTCTCTCGTTGTTTTAGGAAATGATCATGAATAAAACACTCATCGGATTCATAAAAAAGGAACTGATCCAGACCCTCAGGGACCCGAGGATGCGCGTGATGCTCTTCGTGATGCCGGTGATCCAGCTTACGCTCTTCGGCGTCGCGCTTTCGAACGAAGTCAAAAACATCAGGCTCGCCGCCGTGTTCGATTCCAAAGATACGGTCCTGCGCGATGTCTACGAACGAAGCATTGCCGGCAAGTGGTTCATCCCCGCGAAGAGCGACGTCCGGGACCCTTATACGCTGATCGAGTCGGATGACGCCGATGCCGTGCTCGTTCCGCCGCCCGGGGGGTTCACACGCGCGCTCGGCCGCGGGGACGCAAAGCTGCAGCTCCTCGTGAACGCCGTAAACGTGGTGCAGGCCCAGTCCATCGAAGCGTATCTGCAGAACATCGTTCAGCAGACGGTCAAGGACGATCTCGGATTCACGCCCCCGGAGCTGCCGATCCAGGTAAGCGCGCGCGTGCTCTTTAACCCTGCGCTCGAAACATCGATATTCCTGGTCCCGGGTGTGATGTGCATGATCATGATCATCTCGACGATGGTGCTTTCCAATGTGGCCATCGTGCGGGAAAAGGAGATGGGGACATTCGAGATGCTGATCTCGGCGCCGGTGTCACGGTCGGAAGTTATTTACGGCAAGACCATCCCCTACGTTCTTCTGGGGATGTCGAACGTACCGTTGATTTTAGGAGTTGCGGTGTTTGCCTTCGGCGTTCCGATGCGGGGATCGCTTCTTGCCTTGCTCGTCGCTGCCTTCGCCTTCGTCTGCACCGCCGTGGCATTGGGGACCCTCATTTCCACGTACTGCAGGAACCAGCAGCAGGCGACCCTCGCCGGGTTCCTGTTCATTTTCCCCATGATCATGTTCTCGGGCATGATGTTCCCTCTCGAAAACATGCCGGCCGCCCTCCGGTGGCTTTCCTTCTTCGATCCGCTCGCGCACTTCATGGGCCTTCTTCGTAACATCATGCTCAAAGGCGGGGAAGTGGACTATGTGGTGGCCCATATCATATACTTGGCCGTTATAGCAGTGGTGAGCGTCGTCGCCAGCTTCCGCCGGTTCCACACGACGCTGGAGTAAATCCTGCCCACGAAACCACGATTATTTTAAAAATGCGGTTATGACCACGGATAATCACAGATCGAACGCTATCGCTAAGATCCCCAAATTGACGCCCGATCGCATCAAGCCATCACGAAAGCCTTAGCGACGTCCAAAAGACGTGGGTTTGTAGTGTGCCGGGATATTCCCGCTTCCCGATACATCGTCGCCTCTGCGTCTTGCGAGTTTGTATGCCCTCGCGCCGCGAATACACCTGCGGCAACGACTGAAACTTATCCGGCAGGAGTCCTTTTGATTCGCAGCCGAGTATCTGCGGGCGCAAAAAGCTGAGGCGTGTGCCGCTGACATGGTGACACCATAATTCGTACAAAACCATGTATCAGTGCTGCCTGTTTCAATCTCTGTGATCATATCTCTGTCGTATCTCCTTCGTATTTAACAATCCTGACGCCTTGGCAGGCAACGAACGCCCATGGCCGATTCATCGAGGCAACAGGGCTTTCGTCCTTTCACTCCTGCCGGACCGCGCCGTTCGTCACGGCGCCGGAGGAGGCGGGGGAAGCGGCCTCCTCACGTGACGGGTCCGCCTCACTCCTGGAATAATATTTCCGTTGGCGTACATGCATTGTTGATAGGCGATGTCATACCGGCGCTGAGCCTCCCATCCGTAAGCCTGACCCGCGTTTGCCCCTGACACCGTGCCGACAAGCAGCCCGCTTCCCGCGCCTATGGCCGCGCCGGCACCTGCGTTGCCGGAAGCGGCGCCGATGACGGCACCGAGGCCTGCTCCAACGGCCGTACCAACCGCGGCACCTGTCATGGTGTTCTGATTAACCGCTTCCTGCGGGGTCAGACCGATCTGCCGTCTCGCCCATTGCCTGCACAGCGCATCTTCGGCTTGAAACTGGTCAAAAGGTTTGCCGGCAGGCGGCAATACCATGACGCTTGGTCCGCTCGGGACCGTAGCGCATGCCACCAGCATCGTCACGACGAGAGACGACAGGATGCTCCGCTGATACGCTCTCATGGGGTCATCACTCCTTTCCCCTGACATCGGGCGGGGCCGGGGTGGGAACGACCTTGAGCCAGCCGCCGGGACAGTGTTTAACGTACGGGTAGTAGGTCTTGGATTCCCTGCAGTAATACCAGTAATAGGGCTGTTCCTCCTGCTGAGGCGCCTGTTCTTCATACACAGGAGGCTGCTGCTGAATCACGACGGGCGGCGAACTGTAGTAGGGATAGGGATACCCCCACCACGGTCCCCATACCGGCCCGATCCAGATGCCTCCCCTGACATGTGCAACTGCAGGCAGTGCGCCTGCAGCAAGCAAAACGAAAACGACAAAAAAGATATAAAATGCTTTTTTCATGGTTTCCTCGCGTACGGGTCAACTCAAACAGCGTTACTGCTCGTCCGTCCCGTGATGCGCCTCATCATTTTGTACCGGCGGCATGGATGCATGCCTGTTGCCGCACTTCTCTTTGTGCATCATGAAACCGGCCCTGAGATCCTCTTTAAACTTTTTTCGCTGCTCAGGCGTCAGTATTGCCTTGATCTCCTCCATTGCCTTGATGTGGGAGAGATGCAGGTCGGTCTTCACTGCTTCGGCTTTTTTCAAGCTTGCTTCGACGGCCCCCATATCAACCGAATCCTTGTCAAGCATTTCCCTCAACTCCACGCGTGCCAGTTGCAGATCTGCTCTTTTTTTGATCGTGTCCTTGGCAACCCTGTTCCTGATCGCCTTCAGAGCGTCTATCTGTTTGTCACTGAGGCCGAGCCCCATGAGCTTTTGCCACGGGAAATGCTCGGCTTCCTTCGTGAAACCCGGGCCATGGTGCATCATCCGGGCTCCTCCCTGCATCCCCATCTCGCTGCCGCATCCGCACTGATTTGCGTAGGACTCGTGAGATGCCGCGGCCAGGAACAGGAAACCTGTAAGAATACCGATCATTAATTTTTTCATCTGAATATCTCCTTTGAATTTTGATTTGACTGCACGTTGCTCTCGAAAGGCTCACGTCAGTGAATATTGAAACCATCACCTCCGTTCTCATTCGCCTGGCAACACTGACGTACTCTTTTGATGAAGAAACTATACCGGGCAAATGTGGCACAATTATGGAAGAAATAAGGAAAGATTGCCCTCGTCGATTTATTTGGCTTGACGATACGGCCCGTGTGGGGATAGATTAAAAAAGGAGGTTCAAAACTTCGATGAGAATCGGCATTACCTATCGGCTATTTTTTTCTTTTCTCGGGGCGACCTGTCTGGCAATACTCTCCCTGTTCCTGATCATGCGGTGGAGCGTAAACCGGGAGTTCTACCGCTATCTCGGCACAATCGACCAGACCAGGTTGGAGCAACTGACGGCTGACCTGGGACGGAAGTATGAGGAACACGGGAGCTGGAACTTTCTGGAGCATGAACCCCCGCGGTGGGACGTGGGCGGTCTGGTGACGCCGCATGAACGCGATGCGGATCGCCCACAGGTTGAGGAAGGCACCGGGTCCGCGCATCGTCCGCACCATGCGACACCCCGGATGCACCGTCGGGGCGCAGGGCGGCTCGTCGTCCTCGATGAGAACCGGACGCCGGTCCTCGGGTCCTATCCCCCGGATGATGACGTGAACTTCCGCCCGGTCGTCGTCCATGGCCGGACCGTCGGATATGCCGGCCTTTTATCGCCGAAACATTTTCTGCACCCCATACAGGTCCGGTTTCTCAGGGAGCAGCGGATGGCCTTGTCTCTCGCCGCCGCGGGCATCGTTTTGGTTGTAATGATCATTTCCCTTCCGCTTGCCCGCGGGCTCGTGAGGCCGATCAAGGCCATGGCGGCGGCCACCCATGAGATTGCCTCCGGCCGCTACAGCACACGCATTCCGGTTGCATCATCGGACGAGTTGGGGCGGCTTGCCCGGGACTTCAACGACATGGCAATGACGCTGGAGAAACAGGAGAAAGAAAGGCGCCAATGGGTCGCCGACATATCCCACGAACTGCGGACCCCCCTTGCCGTGCTCAGGGGAGAGATCGAGGCGCTTCTAGACGGGGTCCGAACGATCACGCCGGAGAGGGTCCGCTCCCTTCATGCAGAGGTGCTTCGGCTGAACCGGCTCGTCGAGGACCTCTACCTGCTGTCGCTGTCGGACATCGGAGCATTGACGTACCGAAAAGAAAATATCGATGTGGCAAGTGTCCTGACGAAATCCCTGGAAACGTACCGGGCCGAGTTCGGACGGAAGGGCATCAGCCTCAGGGCTGACATTTCCAAAGCTGCAGACAGTACGATTTTCGCAGACGAGGAACGGCTTACGCAGCTCTTTGCCAATTTGTTCGAGAACTCCCTGCGATATACCGACCACGGGGGCGAGCTCGTCGTCCGGCTGACGCCGGAAAAGGATCGTGTTGCCGTTGAATTTGAGGACTCAAAACCGGGAGTACCTGACGAGGACCTGGACAGGCTTTTTGAACGGCTCTATCGCGTTGAAGGGTCACGAAATCGGACAACAGGAGGCGCCGGTCTGGGACTGGCGATCAGCAGGAATATCGTCGAAGCTCACGGGGGGACCGTCTCCGCGCACCACTCGCCGCTGGGAGGAGTGCTGATTCGGGTAACGCTTCCGGTTGAGGAGGGCCTCTGTGAGTGAACGGGTACTCGTTGTCGAGGACGAGCCGAAGCTTGCGGCCTTGCTGTCGGATTACCTGGCTGCGTCGGGCTTCGAGCCGGCCGTTTTGAACAACGGCACGGAGGTCGTGTCCTGGACCCGGGACCACAAACCCGACCTCGTGCTTTTGGACATCATGCTGCCGGGACGGGACGGTATGGACATCTGCAGGGAGATCAGAACGTTCTCTTCAGTGCCCATTATCATGGTCACAGCCAAGGTCGAGGAAATCGACCGCCTCCTCGGGCTCGAACTCGGTGCTGACGACTATATCTGCAAACCCTTCAGCCCCCGGGAAGTGGTTGCGCGGGTCAAGGCCGTCCTTCGGCGCACGCGGGGAGGGCAGAGCATACAGGCACAAGGCCTCGTTCTCGATGAAGCACGCTACCGGGCCACTCTCCATGGCCGGGACCTGGAACTCACCGCCGTCGAATTCAAGCTCCTGCTGCTTTTAATCGAGCATCCGGGACGTATTTACGGGCGTCTGCAGATCATGGAAAAAATTTATCCCGATGATCGCTTTGTCAACGACCGCACTATTGACAGCCATATCAAAAAACTGCGCAGGAAAATCGAAGCCGTGGATCCCCGCGCCGCGCTCATCCAATCGGTCTATGGCGTGGGGTATAAATTCGAGCCGGAGCTGTAGTCGACGCTTCTCTCCCTTTCCAACCTTATACCTGCCTTAGTATCCTTCAGCGAAAAACAGTTACGTTGACCGTCGGAGCGGAAAAAAATTCCCCCCCACGAATGCGGATCGGGAATATTTTGCCGAAAAGAAAAACGCTTTTTGTGGATTCGAACTGCAACGCATCGTTATTACTGACGATCCGATTTTGTAGGAATGATGGTATTAAAATTGCTTGATAGCAACAAGCTATTTCAAAGACGGAAGGGAGGTGAACCACATGTCTGTACAATCAGTAAGCAGCAGTGCCAATAATCAGTATATAAGCACATTAGCGAGTGACTTCACGAATCTTCAAAATGACATCCAGACGCTGGAAAGCGCGCAAAGTTCGGGGAATCAGGACCAGGTAACGCTGTCCCAGGATGCTTTGCAGAAGGCCATGACCCAATTTCAGACCGACCTCGGCGGTCCCTCTCAAAGCACCCTGAGCGCCCAGGGCCATCATCACCATCACCATCATCATGGGATGGATGCCGCAAGCGCCGACGGAAATACTGCGTCAACCGCCGCAATTCCGGGACCTACGACGCCCTCAAGCTCTAGCGATAGCTCACAACCGCAAAGCAATATCAGCATCATCAATCTGACAGCGTAAAGTTAAGGTGCCTTTACCTTTTATGCAGAAGAGCAATCTCGGCTCTTCTGCATTTCTTTGTTTCGCATCGGAAAAAATCGGTAATTAGTCTGCGACGACATTTAAGCAAAACAGCCCTTCCGGTTCAGGAGGGCCCGGTCGGTTTATCTATCGCTGTGAATTGTCCCTGGTCATTATAGACTGGCAAGGGGCGGAGAGTTCCTGCTCGTGCTCTTTCAAGCATTTCACAATGCGGCCGTTTCCGGGCTTAGTGTCTTTGCAGAATTTTGCTACATCGTCTTGACAGGCCTGGCGAAATTCCAGTCGACGCTCTTTCATATTCGCGACCCGGTCTTTACACGAGGCCGAAAGTTGATCTTCATGCTCTTTGAGACATTGTGCAATGCCCCCGCCCCGGGGTTGAACGTCCTTGCAAAACTTGGCCACATCCTCCGCACAGGGCCTCGTGCCCAGCTGTCCCCCGAACGCTCTTGTTCCGGCTGAAACGCTAAAACCCGCGACAACGATGATTGCGAGCGCTGTTTTCGCGGCAAGACCCCACTGCCTTCCATGGCTGACCATTTTTTGTCTCCTCTCTTCATTATTGGATTTTTTTGATCCGCCGGTTTTATCGTCTCACGCTCCGGCGTCGCAAGATAAGACACGAAGGGGGTGCAAAGGTTTAGCGAATCTCACGTGAGCGATTGTTTTGCTCGGTCCTGCTGAGTGGAGCACCTTTGAGCATTACCCTCCCGACTTCAGTCGGGGTGATTGCACGTCTGGGGATGCACAGCGGCCCAACTGTAGACAGCATTCCTGATACCGGGTAAATAGTCTGGGGCAAAAAAAGGCAGGCGCCTTGTGGACGCCTGCCGAGTTTGTTCGTGCAGCTTACAATAACTGACCTCTCCGCCCGGTATTATGAATTGGCGGTATGGTGAAAAACTATTTTGTTGCCGGTGCGGCTGTTGCAGGAGCTGCGGATTCCTTTTTGGCCTTTTTGGCTTTTTTCGCCCTCCTGGCCTTTCTGGCTTTCTTGGCTTTTGCCGGAGATTTCTCCGCTGCCGGGGCCTTGCCGGCTGCCGACGGAGCTGCTGCATTGTCCGCCGCGAATGCCGTACCGAGGCTCAAGGCAAAAGCCATTGCCACGAAAAGAGCAATGATCTTTTTCATTTTTTTCACCCCCTTTCTGCTTTTAATTTTATACCACTGGATAATTTATATATATGTGACACCAGCATTTGGAAAAGGTTGAATATGGGCATACAGAGGTGCTCAACTTACAACCAAATAAAATTGTTTTTTCTGTAGTAATAAAGAAATAATGGGCGTACTATAGGACAAGTGGTTTTTCCAGGGAGGCTGACAATGAAACTATCGGAAATGATAAGGAATGCACTCGATAAAAGGGGCTTAAAGAACTTCAAGGATGCTTCTCAGGTACTCGGGATCAGCACGGAACTCCTGCGGGTTACTATTAACAAGGGACATATCCCCAAGGACAATACGCTCGTGATGATCGCAAAGAAGCTGAAGCTCGATATGTCCGTCCTCGTACTCGCAGCACACCAGGAAAAGGTCCCCGATGAGGTCAAGGGCTTCTTTCTTATTCCTTCACAGACCAAGTCCAACCACAGCAAGCGTAAATATCCTCTTTCGGAAGAACAGACCGTTTATCTCGAAAAAATACTGAGTATTGATGAGATCATGCTGCTGAGAAAACTCCGGCAGGTAACCGCTGAGGGCCGGACCCAGCTCTCCGGCTATGTTGATTTTTTGTATGCCTCCAGGAGCAGCATCTGAATGTAAATCCGGATAAAACAGATTGGCGGGTTGTTTAACAGGTATTATTGAATCATGCCTAACCGGCGTAAGGCTACGTCGATTGCGCTTCGCATTGACACGGTGTTTCAGAACACGCGTCAGGTCTTTCCTAAACCGATCAAGTCGTAGGGCTTATGCAGCTAACCAGCCGCCCTGATTTCGGGGGCCGCCCTCCCGTCCCAGGGGAGGCGCCGTGAAAGGCGTTTTGTCGGTCGAGGAGCTTTTCGTTTTCAGGACATTGCCGGTTGCAGGTTTTGCCATTGGAATAAAAATGTCCATGATCGTTCCCGCCTCTTTACGGCGTGCTACCGTCACGCTGCAATTCATCGCCGTGAGCAACTTTTTAACGATTACGAGCCCAAGTCCTGCTCCACCGGGCTTCGTAGTATAAAACGGTTTAAAAATATCCTCCTGCTGCTCCTCAGGGATTCCACAGCCGTTATCCTCCACACGTATCCGTATTTTCTCCCCGGTTCTGAGCAGGGAAATGAAAACTGACGGGTGCTTTCTGCCTTCCAGCGCATCCGCGGCGTTGACAAGGAGATTAAGCAGGACTCGTTGCAGGGAGCGGGGATCTGCGTAGCAAAGAACAGCATCAGGATCTCCATGCGTCTTGATCTCGATACCCTTCGAAACGAAATCTTCCTTGACAAGGCCGACCGTGTTCTTCAGGAGCACGGGCAGGTCCACCTTTTGGACGTGAGATTGTTGTTCATATCTCGTGCAGTGTTCCATGTTGCGGAGAAGAGAGATAAGTTTCGAGGCGTGGTCCATCGCGAGGTCAAGAGATGTTCCTATTGCCGGTGTTTTGAGCGTTCCCTGCGTGGCTTTCACCTCGCCCAAAACGGCGGACAGGGAGTTGACGACCGTGCCGATCTCGTGCCTGACGCCGGAGAAAATGTAGCCGGTTTTCTTTTCGTTGTCCGCATCTTCAGAAACGAATTCCTCCCGTGCGAGGGCGGCCAGCTTCTCGAGAAAATCAGGCAGTTTGACATTCTGGAGGGCGGGCTTTTCACACTGGGTCCACCCTTCTATGCTTCGCAGGAGGGATGCGATTTTGGAGATCTGGTCCCCTGCGGTGTCGAGACACTCTTTCAGAGCCACTACATCGCACGTTCCAAGCTTGGCCCGTACAACGCTCAAAAGCGCGTGAAGAGAATGGACGGCCTGCGTGAGCTCAGGCCTGACGCTTGAAAAGATGTAGCAGCTGTTTTTTTCATTATCGACCTCCTCGACGATGGCTTCCAGCTTCATCCGTTCCATAAGGTCACGGAGCATTGAAACGTGACTGACAATCGTTCCGGCCGGATTTTTTACGATGAGATGATTACATTCCACATCGAACAGTGTGCCGTCCTTTCTTCGGCTCGTCAACCTCCCTCGCCACACACCGTCCCGGGCAAGCGCCTCCCGGAGGCCCTTGTAGAACGCTTCGTTGTGCCTTCCGCTGTCGAGGATGTGTATGCTGCGCCCCAGGACTTCTTCCTTTGAATAGCCCGTTAGCCGCTCAAGCGAGGGATTGACATACCGGATGTACCCCTTCGCATCCGTGATCACGACTGCATCCCTGCTTAATGCCAACGCGGCCACGAGAGAGGAACGTTCTTCCGCCGAATCGAGTTTGACCTTGTCTGCCGGCAAAATGCTGCCGAAATTCACCGGTTTCCTGCTTCTCTCGTAGGCAGCAAGTATTGATCGAGACTGGTTTTTCATAGGCCTTCTCTCCCACCGCAAGCGTGGTGACGCTGCTCTCTCCATGACAGGATTCGCTGCAACGGTGACCGGGATAAACTGGATGAATGCAAACGCGCTCCTGTTACGGCTTTGCTCTCATTTGAAAAACAGAAAGCAACAACTTCAATTCATGTATAGCAACAACTGTCTATGTTGTCAAATCAGGCAAGGATTGGTTGCATAGAGAAACATATTGTGAGACAAAGGTGACCAAAGGTGCTTTGATTTGCATCGCACCCCTGTTCCAAAAGCCTTTGCAAAAACTTAGTGAGCACATCCCCCATCATTGCAGTGGCCGCCGCAGCATCCCTGAAGCGACAGTTCAGGAAGGCTTTGTGTTGTGAACAGTGCGACATTCGATGCTACCGTCTCAGACTGAGAGCGGTGGTCCTTGATTCCCATCTGGTTCAGCCTGGTGAGCGCACCTGCGCCGATTCCTCCGACAACGATCGCATCGACCTTTTGATTGTCGAGCCGCTTTCATCGGATTGCACGCCCCGTGGGTATGGTGCTGGTCCCTGTTGTTGATCGAGGTAATGCCGCCGGTATCCGTATCGACGGTCATGAATGTCGGCGCTGAGCCGAAATGACCGTACGCCATGCTGCGAGCCCGCCGTCTTTCTGTACAGGAAAGCAAATCTTCTGTGTTCCACCTTGTTGAAATTAAGAAGCGATTATTCAAATACGATGGCCCCTCCCCGGGTAAGGGCCATCGCTACCTTTTTTCGGGCTGCAGAAAGTATTCTCTGAACGGTTCCCCGCGACACGCCCATTCTGCTTCCCGCCTCTTCCTGGGTCAGATCGTCCATATCGCAAAGCTTCAGGGCCTCAAGCTCCTCCCGGGTGAGCGGTATCTGCTTGACTTCGGACATCGGTATTCCCGTGGGCTTGAAAGCTTTCCCCTTAAATTTGCATCGACAATTTCTTGGCTTTCTGCACGGCGGAGACATAACGGCCCTCCCTTACTTCGTCTTTATTTTATTCGCGACAGCGCCTGCAGTCATGTCCGCATTGATGTCCACCTGCTCCAACTTCTTCTGAAGGAGCCTCCCGACATCTGCAAGGCTTAAAAGAAGAGCAGCCGTTTTTATCTTGTCAAAGGTTCTTCCCAGTCTATCTTCTCCATCCTACCCATGCGGGAACACCATTATTATCCCTGAGGACGAGGACGCTATCGCCCTTTTTAACTTCAGCAGCGATAATGGCCGGTTTGCCGGAGATGGTCACCCGTGAACCCTTCACTTCTATTGCGTCGCCCTTTAATATCTTCGCATCGAGTCGTTCTATATACCATTTCGGGCCGAGATGGACATCAACGGTTTCCTTGTCCGTCTTGAGCGCAAGGTGAATCCCCGAATGCATGCCCTTCATGGGTGTTACTTTATCGATTGAAACCACAGTTCCCGAGATGGCCTCCACGGTCGCAGGATCGAACATTCTCTGGTACTGCGACCCCATGCCCCACCCGCCGCTGCCGCGATAACCTTTCCAGGGACCTGCAAAGGAAACAGACGAAATCAGGATCACTGCTGCTGCAACTGCCGTTACTATGCTGGTTGTTTTTCTCATGGTTTCCTCCTTTGTGCCGGGTCGTTGATTTTTGCACTATTGAATCGAAAGAACGTCGGACCTCGTTCTCTCATGAAGTCACGGGCGTCGTGAAGTCTTGCTGCATATATCATATGCCACAATTTCCGCAACAAAGCGTTGCCTTCTGCTGCGGATTGCGATTGCTCGATATGTGCATATGCACATATCATTAGCAGACAGGGGCGTTCTTGTCAAGGGAGGTCCGAGACAAATATTCTCGTTCTTCGGACTCAAACAGCAACGGCAACCCTCTCCGGGCTTGTTGGTTTTTTTTATCTTGAAAGGGATGAGGTATTGTATTGGCTGAGGTAAACAACTGGGGTTGTGACCTGGTGAGGTTCTGATGGAATTGACGATTTCCGAAAGACACCACTCCCGCGAGCTTCAGAAAGCAATTGCTGAAGACCAAATCACAGTTTCAAGCTTCGTTTTGAAAGGCAACTTCCCGGGGGACAAGAAGGTTAGTTGGATCATGCCGTTTTTTTACCAAGCGTGAAAGAAAATTTCGCGCCTTTTCCCGATTCCCCCTCCGCCCATATTGTTCCGCCGTGCCTGCGGATGATCCGATCGACGATAGTGAGGCCGATGCCCGTCCCCTCGAACTCCTTGTCCCCATGCAGCCGCTGGAAGGGCATGAACATCTTTCCGGCATAGGCAGGATCAAAACCCGCCCCGTTGTCCTTGACAAAAAAAATGGTCGTTTCGGGTTCCTTCTCGTGTCTAACCGCCCCGAATTCTATGACGGCCCGCAGTTGTTTCCCCGTAAACTTCCAGGCGTTGCCGAGGAGATTTTCGAGAACTGCATTCATGAGGTCTCCGTCGCAGTTCGCGACAAGACCGTCGGCAATGACAAACTCAACCCGCCGGTCAGGCTCGGTTTCCCTGAGCCTGCCGGCGATCCTGGCTGCGGCCCGGCTCAGGTTCACGTCCGTTCTTTTCATATCAAGTCGTGTCATTCGGGAGAGGTTTAAAAGGTCATCAATGAGCTGGCCCATGCGCTGAGTGGCGGTCATGATTCGCGCGATAAAATCTTTTCCTTCATCGTCCAGTTTTTCTGCGTAATCGTGCCCGAGCACCTCCGTGAAGCCCGCGATGCTCCTCAACGGGGACCGCAGGTCGTGAGAAACAGAGTAGCTGAAGGTCTCCAGTTCCTTGTAGGCCGCATCGAGCTCCGCTGTCCGCTCTTTTACCAAGTCCTCAAGGTGGGCGCGATGCAGGATCAACTCTCGTTCATTCTGCAGACGCTCGAAGGTCGCGCCCGCAAGGCCGGCGACGGCAAGGTAGATGTTCAGCAGGTCTTTTGGTATCGGGTCTGCGGTCTTATGGCCGATCAGCATGACTTTCTCCGGCCGGGCCCCCTCCAAAATGGGAAGAAAAACGGTCATGGTTGGGTCCGGAGCCGGGATCACGCGGGTCGCCAAAAAGCCGCTTTCCAGCACGTCGGTGACGAGAGCCCGGACTTCATCCGTACGAATCCGCTCCGCGGTAATTGTTTCAGGCAACGTAGAGTGATGAATCGAAATATCGTCTGGCGAGTCCCGGCGGACGATCGCGGTCCAATTCGCCGGGAAGTACGCCATAATGAATCTTCCGAGGTGGTCCCACACGTCCTGTTGCGTTTTGAGGCGGACGATATACTGAGCTGATTTGACGAAGGCCTCGAACAACTGCGGGTCGCCGCCCCGTATGGCATTCATGCCTGGGCTGTTCAGCCAAACTCCGGGTTCCGGAGTACCGGGAACGACGCGTTGAAGTCGAATGCGAAGATCGCTTTCGGGCCTCACCTGGCAGGCGAGGCGGGTGTTTTGCAAAAACTTTTGCGAAGATAGGATGATACGTTCGTTGTCCGTCATCTCATTGACGGATCCCTCTTCGAGCTGCACAAGACAGAGGCCGCAGGCCCCGTTCCCCCGACAGCCGGTGCGAACCTGGATGCCTGCGGTGCCGAGGATTTCGCGCACCGAAGAACCGGGAGAAAAGGATATCACTTGTGAGTTATCGTCGACGGTGACGGTCAGCTTCGGCATCGTACCTGCCCGGATTTAAGATACTCAATCGAAACGCCTGGAATTTTTTGACCTCTGTATCGCAGCGGTTCGAATCGATTTAAATTTGAGTCTTTCATTTCGAATTTTCTTTCGTGGCATTGACAAGCCCTGCAACATTCTCCGGTGCCGATTCGGGAGGAATCTCGCATCCCGACGAAAGAATAAAGCCTCCCCGGTCGCCAAAGGTGTGGAGAAGAGAATGAGCTTCCGCCTCTACATCCGCTGGTTTGCCCTCCACGAACAGGACGGATTTGATGTTGCCGTCCACACAGGTTGCTGGAAGTGCAGTGATTGCCTCTGCGGCGCTCACACAGTAATCGATATTCGCGATAGTAACGCCGGCCTTAGGGTAATAGGGAAGAATTGGACGCACGGGACCGGCGATATGGAGCCAATGTGCGAACGAGCCCGCCTCTTGAAAGGCCTTAAAGACCCGCGTAAGCCTCGGGAGTTCGAACTCCCGGAAAAACTGCGGCGGAACCACGTCTGGGGAGGCTGACGGATTGAAGACTATGGGCAGATGCGCACCGGCCCGGAGTTGCGCCAGGCCGAAACGGATAATGACCTCGGTCGCGAAGTCCATCAGGAGCTCCAATCTCGAAGGATCGTCTATCGCCAGGTAGAGGGCCGCTTCTATGCCGAGGAGCTGCGTCGTGAGCGTCAGGGGACCCAAGACGCAACCGACGACCAAGGTCTCGTTCCCGAGCTCTTTTCTGAGAATGGCAAGGGCCTTCAGCATCTCCGGCATGCGTCCCGCCCGCGTAGGCTCGGGAACGGCAGGAGCGTCCCAAACGCCCTCCCGTGACAAGGCATAGCGTTCTACCACGGGATACCGGTCGCTGCTGTACTTCAGAACCGAACCCACGGCCTCCGTCTCTACATTGACGTCCATCACCGAGAAGACGGCGTCATAGCCGTATCGGCGCAGGGCATCCAGCTGACTTCTGGCAAGGGTCTCGCCATCGCGGACATAGTCGTTGATAGGCACTCCCGCCTGCACGGCTGCGTGAGCAAATACCTGTGCGATGACGGGGACCCGGTCGGTCTTCTGAAACTTTATGGCTGCAGCGATCCGCTCAAGACTGTTCATTTCTTTTCTGTCCTAACCCGAGCAACTCACTACGGGAACTTTTTTTACCGCTTCATTTTTTTGATTTTTTTGTTCCCCGGGTAACCCTGCGGCTGCGGCTCAATATCTTACGGCTTATCTTCAAGTTGCCGAAGTATATCAAAGGCCGTTTCGGCCACGAAATCGACGTTGAGATTCTCGGGAGAAGACTGCTTTAAGGCCGCGCCGCCAGCTATGACTTTTACCTTGTTGAGACCGCGACGGGCCAACAGATCTTTCACCTGCCTCACGAGCGGGATAACGGGAGTGATCAGGCCGCTGATCCCGACTGCCAGGGGTTGTTCTTGCTCCGCCGTTTCCACGAGCCTTTGCAGGGGGCAGTCCTTGCCGCAGTCCACGACGTGGTAGCCCTTCCCGATCAACACCATTTTAAGGATGTTCTTGCCGAGATCATGCACGTCTCCTTCCAGGGTCGCAATCACAACCGTTCCCTTGGCGCGCGCGGCTGCTTGGCCGGCGGGGTGCAGGACCTTTACTACCTCTGTAACGGCGCGACCAGCAAGCATGATTTCAAGCAGGTTAAATTGTTCGAGGGTGCATTTCGCATCCAGCATCGACATGGCTGCCTCGACACCGAGAAGGACGATGTGCTCGGAGCTCACGCCGTTGTCGCGAAGACGTCCAGCCTGGGAAACCGCCTCTTCGCAGTCGCCTTCGAGGATCGCGGCGATGAGTTTTTTTATTTCCGTTTCGGACATAGAGGGAAACCTAAGAACTGGGTAATATAGTATTAAATATATAGATACTTTTTGTCTATGTCAATTATTTCGAAAAAAGACACACCAGGTTCTTTGTTTAGAACGACTCGGGAAGTTGATATGAAGTGTGTACGTTGTTAACAAACGCGGTTGTAACCGGGGGATTGGAGTTTTTACAATACCACGATCACATCGATGGTCATTTTGTGCAGTATCTTTGACGGGGTGTTTTTGTTGCTGCTTCAAATCCATACTTTGATCACTGGAGCCGGTTAAAGTCAGGCATTTCAGCAGCGCTGACGGACTGGTCCGAATGCAAACAAGGCGTGTATTGCAACATCGCTTTCTCAAACCGGAACTTCATGGCGAAAGCTCAGACTTAAGCAGCGAGCGGTCCCCAGTGTTTTAACCCCAGAGGCTGGTTCAGGTCCATGCGTGCTTCGCACTGCTGAAGCCATTCTTCCAGATCGCTAAAGGCAAAGGGTTTGGAAAAATAGGAGCACCCCATCTTCTTGATGACATCGATCACTTCGTCGTCCAGGTTTCCCGACATGACCGCCTTGTTATTGGCCGTAAGGAGGCATCCCCTCCTTGCCTGGGTCTGGAGCAACTCGACGCCGGTCATGCCGGGCATCCGGTAATCCGTGATCAGCACATCTCCACAGGGCCACTTGTTGTCGCACCGTTTAAGGTCGTCGTACGCTGAACAAAGTAAGGGCTTGCTGCATGCGGTCACCTCATAGTCCTTCTGCTCAAAGAAGATCCTCAGTATGTTCAGCACCGAGGGATCATCGTCAATGATAGTGACTCTCCGTTTTCTCATGTATTATCCCCTTAGTTGATTGATCGACTTTACACTCTGTTGCAAGGAACACTTATGCAACGATTGTCCGAGCCGCGAGTCAGCATCTTCGATCGCCATTCAGGGCCGGACACCGGTTGCTCCCCAGGCATACTATTGACAGGCATGTCTTAGCTCTTATCGCTGAATGGATAAACCGGGACACAGTCGAACTCGTCTTAATAATAGAAGCTCTTGTGTTGCGCAGACAGTGGAAAAGTTCTGATTTTTATGTCAGCATAGTTCCTACATCAGATAGTGCACAAATGCTACCCCCGGGAGCATGTCGCTCCGGTTGCCCTGTTCAGACGCAGCCGCGCAGCAGGAATTGCAGCCACTGGCGGTAAGGAGAACATCGCTCCAGCATGCAGCGCTAGTCGACGTTGCTGGTGATCTCATCCCGAATGAACTCGCGTATGCGCTCCTGATCCTGCTGCGAGATCTGAACGAATTGCAGTCCCATGCCGGGCTCTTGGTGTTCATTGCCGGCTCGATTGCTGTAAATAACGACGGTTTCGGCCGATATTGCCTTATCAGCCAAATGAATCAGGATCGGAAGCCTGGTTTTTAGCGGATAAGGGGCGAGAGTAGAAACGTATACACCTTGTTCGGACAGGACCGAGGCACACTGTCCTTCACGACACTGGATAGTCTGGCTGTTTATGGTCACCGACAGACTGGTACTGATACGAATATTCATGCGCGGGACCGGTTCGACGGCCACCTGGATGACCCGGTACAGGTCCTCGGTCTTGACAGGCATTGCAAGAAACGTGACCGCTCCCGCGGCAAGGCATGCCCGCTCATCTGTCAGATCGGTTTTCTGGCCCAGGACAATGATGGGAACAGATCGAGTGCGTACAATCTGTTTAAGCTTTTGAATAAGCTTGAGGCCCGGCATGTCACAAAGGCGTTGTGCGGTAATGATCAGGGCCGGTACGGCGGTAGTCGCCATTTCGATAGCCTCTTCAGCGCTCCGGGCCGCCCAGATGTTGTATTGGAGCCGCTGAAGAAGAGTGGTCGTATAAAATAGGCTTCTCGTATCGCTGTCCGCAACCATCAGGAACCGCTGATATCCCACAGGTAAGACACCTCTTCCTGCCATAATGAACAGCTCCATTGTAGTTAGAGTCGACTTCTTTCCGAAAGCCTAACAAAGTTGCTATATCCCATCGCGCTTAAAAGCACGGTATTCAGTTTAGTATAGCAAGCAGATGGCCTTAACCGCAAGAGCATAGCGCATATTTGAAGTCTGCGATGTATTGCACTTTCATGAATCCCATTTCGCAGTCAGACATCAATTGTGTCGGGACGTTACCTTAGTACACAGAAGAACATTTAGTCGAGAAAACGCAACTACTGAAAATATGCTATCCTAAAGAAGATTCCTTAATGAGGATGAGATAAATGTTGCAGTATATTTTAATTCGCTCATGAGGAGCGCATTGAATTTATGTTAACAAGTCACCATACCAACGCCCATTGGTCCTTTACAGACAGGCCCAGCACGGCTGTCTATACATCACGGGACATCATCGAGCGAAAAAAATCTATTTTGTTCGTTAGCCATGACGCAGACGACGGGTCGTGGCATTTTTTGGCGGAACCAACAGTTTCGGACAGGGATGCCAGGATCGTTGCACTTGATGAAATCATCCACCGCGACCCGACCGTGATAGATCAGGCTGATCTGCCGCGCGGATGGACTGCCGTTCGGGTGTCCGTTGAGACGCCTTGGCAACGCCGTCCGATTGCAGCAGCGGGCTGCGCAATCAACGATGTACCCCATGAGAGCGCAACTGAAAGGACCATTTTGTCAGACTGCGGTAGCTGCTTAATAAAGCGACGGAGTTTGAATGCTGCGCTGATGGTTGAGTAGTACTGAGGCCTTTTGCACAGCTTCTTGAATGTTTTGCTTTTGCTTGCCGTAACGGTTATCAAGAGGATGGCAAAAGTTCAGAGGATAAGTCATGAAGATCCTCATCGTCGATGACAACGGCTACAATAGAAAAATTTTCCGGTCTACGCTGGAACAACATGGATGCTTTGACATCATCGAGGCCCGTGACGGCGAGGAAGGACTTGAAAAGGCCGGGAACGACTTGCCTGGATTGATTCTTTCCGACACCCTGATGCCCCGGATGGACGGCCTTCAGCTTCTCAAGGTCGTCAAGTCCCTCGAATCCCTCAAGTCCATTCCTTTTATTTTGTATTCTGCGGCATCCATGGGCGACAAGGCGATCAACCTTGCAATGACGCTCGGTGCTATCGCTTTCATCGCCAATCCGGCAGAACCAGAGGAGTTATGGAAAATCATCAGCGGCATCATGGCATAAAGAAGGGTTTCGGCAGGGACAGGACGACTCTGCGCAAGGCCAACGATGTTGATGGGGAGATCAGGGAATTGACCTCACCTGCGTTGGTTTTTTACGGACCGACTCTCCGACGTTTTAAACAGCTTGGCGAAACGCGGATCGACCGAGAGGTCGGATTTCAGGACCTCTTTTCGCAAATTCCTGAACGTGGTCTTTGGCCAGTCCCTGAGGAAAAAGTTAACGAGCCATTTCGGGATATGCCCTTTCGGGTCGCAAAGGAAGTCCGCATCGACCCGGGTCTTTTTACCATTATCGATGGAACTCAGGATAAAAGTCGTTTCGATCAGTTTGCCGCGAATATAGTTGGTCCGGGGAGCATAGGAATCGCCCGCAGGCTGATAATGGAAAATCAGCACCTTTGTGGATAGGTCGGCGCTAATGGTGATTTTCGACACGAAATCACGGTCCGTGATGAAGAGCGGCATGCCGATATGGTCGTACTCGATAAAAGTGTTTTCGTCTCCCCAACGGAGGATCCAGGATTCGACGAGACCCTCAATCCATTCGCGCCGTCTGTCGGTATCAAAGATGACCGTAGCGACTAAGGGCAAGGGCGCTTCGACGTCACCGACACCCCGAAACGCAACCAAACCGCCGTCGGCTACTTCTTTTTTAAAAATCTGAATCCCATCGGCCGTGTTGTCGACAGAGCGCCATTCGGACGCGTGACCGCTGTGTGCTAAAAATGCACTAAGTACGATACATACCCCTACCATCTGTCCAAGACGACTACGAGAATCGCGCCGTGATAATTTTATAGGTGATCTCCATTTTCGACGATTCGGGTCGCTCATTTTACCGTCTTTTAGTCTTTCCCCGATTAGATTTTGTTCTGTGCAAAAATGATTTAACGAAATAGTCGGGAAGAGTATCTCAGAATGATAATTTTCAGTCAAGAGTTTTTAGGGGTTATTCTCGCGGTCATCCGGGCTTGATGCCGGAACCCGGTGGTTTTTTTGCGTATTCTGGATTCCTGCTTTCGCAGGAATGACGATCGAGAGGGTACAGACTATTGTGAAAGCATCGATGCTTAGGTAAAGAGCGTAACCCGGATTTAATTTACAAGGATATCCATTTCTGATAGACTTCTCCTATATTTTGAAGCTGCTTTTTCGACTTTGAATTGTCAGGCGGAAAGATTCTTATGGAAGGCAAAAAAAACGAACCTGGAAAAAGTTCAGTAACGGAAGGAGAGCTGAAGTATCGCACAATGTCCAATCAGTCTCCGGACGGCATCCTTGTAATAGATACAAAGGGCAATATACTCGATTTTAATACAAGCGCCCATGCTCAGCTGGGATATACGCGGGAAGAATTTGCGAGACTGCGGCTTGCCGACCTCGATCCGACGGACACTCAGGAAGAGATAGAACAGAAGATTAAGGAAGGCCTCCAGTTCATCTCGAAGCCGTCAGCCCTTTCGAGCTGCTAAAAAAATGCAGGGAAATGCTCGGATAGCAGAATTGCACAAAAACGTCGTTCAATCCATGCCCTTGAAATCAGACAATCAAAAACTCCAGGAGTCTGTCGGACTTAACGATCTGATCCAACGACTGTTTATATAAAATCTATCGCTCTTTAATGACCGAGAAAGACAAGCCGGTAGTCATGCGGTTTCTATGGCTTTTGATACAGATACGACACCTCCCCGATTTTGTCTTGATTTTGTAAAAAGGAGGTGAGCCGGTGCTTCGGTATCCGAAGATCAAGGACCACTCAAACCAAAGGAGGAAACGATCAGGCGATTTTTCAGGCTGGTCTTCCGAAAGCCGATCATTACGAAAGACCTCTACTCGACGGACCGGATCGCCGACGACCCCTCGGACAACGAGCTCCTCGCCTGCGCGCTGGTAAGCAAGGCGGATTACATTGTCTCGGGTGACAGACATCTCCGGGAGCTGAAGCACTTCCACGGCGTGAAGATCATCGACGTCAAGGCGTTTGTGGAGAGGGTGAGGCAGAGATAGGAACACCTGCCATCATGGATTGATCACACAATCCTCTTCAGTGCCCTCAAAACCCGCGTGGACGATTATATCGGTTTTCGGATCTATTTCATAGATAGAAATACAGGTTCGCTTTCTTCCAAAACCCCAAGTGCTCTTATATTTCTTCACTACATTGCCATTCGGCAATTCCTTACTGCTGATCAAAGTTTTTTCGGACGGAAACTGATAGTGGTCCCTCAACCATATCCAGTTCTTCCCGACCTGGCGATTTAACATATTAACAAAATTTTCGTGAGGAGTCACAGTAGTACACCCAAGCACGACCACAACGGCAAAACAGAACCATACGATTCTTGTCACAATCGAATTAATCATCGAACTTAGCCCCCGCGTAAAATCTCGACGCTAAAATCCGTTGGAATTCCCAACAGCCTGTTCCATGAGCAGAGGAGATAACGGTACGCTCATCAGAGCGCCGTAAGAGACGGCAGCTGCGGGAACCATTGTACTTACGCTGGTGAACGTATTAAAAGTCATGTTGTTCATCCAAACATCGTACATACCTGCTGTTGCATTTATTCCTGGCACAGCATTACCGACATTGCTTATAGGGCCGCCGTTGGCTCCAGAAGCCGTTCCGCCTGTTTATGGAGGGCTCACACAATCTTCGTCCCTGCCTTCAAAACCAGTTCTGACAACTAGTTCACTCATCGGATCTATCTCATAAATATTAGTACAGGTGTACTTTCCCATAGTCCACTTATATCTCTTTTCAATGTTCCCGTTCAGCAGTTCCTTGCTACTGACCAAGAATGTTTCGCCGGGTAATTGGTGATTATTTCGCAGCCATGTCCAGTTCTTCCCGACTACCCAATGCAGGTGATTAATAAAATTATCATGAGGCGTAACGGTAGCACACCCCAACATAACTAGCATCATCAAGCTAAACCATGGGTTTTTTGCTACTATTAATTCATTCATCGTTTTTGGTCCTCGTAAATCTCAGTGCTTAAAATCCTCTAGAATTGCCAACAGCCTGTTCCATGAGCAAGGGTGAAAAAGATACACTCATTAAAGCGCTATAAGAGACGACACCTGCAGGGAACATTGAGCCAAAATTAGATGTAACCGTTCCAGTATTCAACCAAAAATCATGCAAGTGCGCTAATGCACTTTGTCCCGGCATCAAATTTGCGGCCTTGCTTACAGTTTGTTCTTGGCTAAACCATCCATTTTCACCGTCATCCACACCCCATACATTCGAATGTTCTGGCGGAATGCCCCCATTTTCGCTTGGATCGTAGTAACCATTTGGTAAATCATTTTGCCCTGGAAGTGGATCAGGAGCATATCCTAACGAGTCTGTATAGTACCAGTATGCTGTCGCTGCTGCAGCTGCAAACAGAAATCCTTTTTCAAAACTGCCGCCCAACATTGTTGAAGCCGTACCCCCGATCATCCCCTTGGCGCCAATCTGAATCAATGGGTTCATACCTTTTGTAAGTGCTCCTGCTTCTGCAAATGCGCCCCCGATTGCTCCACCAATCAGACCGCCCCTGATCACTCCCCCGAGCATATCACCACGAGAGCTGTAAGCGCCAATGCCTTCTCCAACCAAAGCGCCCTGTATTGCGCCCGATGCGACCACGCTGCACCCGAGGCAATAGAAAGTCGCTGCTGCCGTCCCGGCAACAATCTCCCCGGCAAGAATATTTCTCCCCCCTGTGGATTGGGATAACGCATAGGTTCCGATTTCATGAAAGCCAGGTAACTGTTGCAAAGCAAACGCATTCTGCGGCCTTGACACCTCATGCCCAAGCTTGCTCCAAAAATCATGTCCGCTCGGATCTGTGTATCGTAGCGGGTTATTTAGCACATAACTGTACCGGTTGAATGCCTGGGGATTCGCCGGGTCAGGCACGATCGTATCCGGGCTTATGAACCTCCCAAGTGTAGGATTATAGTACCTCGCGTCCCATAGCCCGCAATAACAAGAGCATTATGAAGTACCGCCCCGCATTAAATCATGAAAATCAGGACGTTTGAGTATTTTGACTCTACGGGTTAAAAAAGATTAAGAGCCTTCCGAAAAGGGACCAGAAGGCTCTCATGCATTATCTTGGTGCGCTGGTACAGAAAAACGCGGCAGCGGGGTGAGAATATTGTCGGATTGCGCTTAACCTGATCTCACTGAATCCTGAATCACGGATTAATCACACAGTCCTCTTCAGTGCCCTCAAAACCCGCGCGGACGATTATTTCAGTCTTCGGATCTATTTCATAGATAGAAATACAGGTTCGCTTTCTTACAAATCCCCAAGTACTCTTATATTTCTTTTCTACATTGCCATTCGGCAATTCCCTACTGTTGATCAAAGTTTCTTCGGACGGAAACTGGTGGTGGTCCCTCAACCATATCCTGTTCTTCCCGACCTGGCGGTTTAACATATTAACAAAATTTTCGTGAGGAGTCACAGTAGTACACCCAAGAATGACCACAACGGCCAAACAGTACCACGCAATTCTTGCCGCTATCGTATTAATCATCGTACTTTGCCCCGCGTAAAATCTCAACGCTAAAATCTGTTGGAATTGCCAACAGACTGTTCCATGAGCAATGGAGACAAGGGTACACTCATCAAAGCTCCATAAGATACGGCTGCAGCAGGAACCATCGTCCCAACGTTTGTGAACGCATTGAATGGCATGTTGTTCATCCAAAAATCATGCAGGCCTGCCGTTGCATTTATTCCCGGCACAGCATTGCCGACATTGCTTACAGGTCCGCCTTGACTCCAGAAACCATTCTCACCATTATTCAAACCAACCACGTTCGACCCTTCCGGCGGGCGACCTCCGTTTAATTGTGCGTTGTATTGACCATCCTGCAAATTATTTTCACCGGGCAACGGATTCGGATCGAATCCAACCATCTCGTTATAGCCCCAGTATGCCGTCGCTGCTGCAGCTGCAAACAGAAATCCTTTTTCAAAACTGCCGCCCAACATTTTTGAAGCAGTACCGCCAACCATGCCCTTAGCGCGTATCTGAAGCAACTGGTTCATGCATTTGGCAATACCCCGCTTCTGCAAACGCTCCGCCGATAGCGCCCCAAAAGTAGAGACGGAACATCCGCCGACGCATCTTCTGCCGCAACTGTCGAAGGCGCTCGGCGTGTCAGCTGATGCGTTGATGGGATTGGAGAAGACGAAGAAGAACGGCAGGACGCAAGACACGCACCTCTGGCGGCGGTTCAGCCAGGTGGAAAAGCTCCCGCCGCCGAAGCGTAAGCAGATCGTGCAGATTCTCGACGCCTTCCTGGGAAGCGGAGAAAATGAGGAAGCGCGGATAACCGCGATCTTTCTATTTGGAGACGCCGTACTCAACGAGATATTTATGAGATGAATCGAAAAGAATCCCCTTTGTTTTATAGTAAACGTATTTACCGTCCGGGGTAATTTTAACATCGTAGCACCATGCAGATATTGCCTCGCCTTTATCCGCACGTCCGTTATTAAATAGTAAACCCCTTATGCCGACAACGGGCCATGCTGCTTCGATCTCTTTTAAAGAATAGTAAGCTTTATCACCTTTAAATATTCCCCAACCCTTTTCAGGAAAGATCCATATCTCCTTGTCATAAGGGTAATAATAAATGGCAAGACCTCTGTGCTTGTGATGCTCCTTATCAGTAAGGAGATAGCGCAATTCAGCGTATGGTTTGCCCTGGTGATAAATTTTATCTTCGCTAACGGTGACACCTTCATCTGGGAGCGAATAGACTTTATTCGGCATTGCGCACCCCATTAGAAGAAACAGTAAGCAGAAAGAGCGGTATAAGTGTGTTTTGGACATTTACCAGCTCCGCCAATAAGCACCCTGCCCTGCATAATTATAATTTGAATAGTATTGACCAGGCGTAAAATAACCGAATCTAGAGGAACAGCTATTCGTTGTAAGGCTATAATTAGCAAAGTTATCATCAGCGTAACTCTGACCCGGCCAAGGCACATTACTCTGAACTGATCTATATTCATGCCCTGATGGTACATATCCACCGCTGTCTGTCTCAAAGTCAGCTGTATGCCATGTGTGAGAATATCCTTGATCTAACAGTCCAATAAGCAACCAGAGTGGATTGCTGCCAGCGAGAGATACTTCCGGAGTAGTCACATAAGTGTCATTACGCGCCTGCATTGTTTGCAATTCACGGCTACCGCTGTCAGGTGCAGTACCTTGCGTCCCATAGCCCGCGATAACAAGAGCATTATGAAGTACCGCCCCGCCAAATCCATACAGCGCACCCCCTTGACCGGCATGACTGCCGCCTTGGGCGTAACCAGATGCATAGCCACCGCCCGCCGATGCGAACGCACCTGGAACGCCGGCATAAAGGAGGCCCGCCGTGGCCCCGCCGCCAATCGCCCCGTATTCCGACCCGGTGAGCATTGCCTGGCCAGTGTTACCACCATAAAATGCGGTAGACATAGCACCGCCTGCAGCTCCTCCCGCAGCACCACCAGCGACGCCGCCTGCCATCATCGCCCCGAAGCCGCTTCCGCCAGCGGCACCAAAAGCCAACCCACCCGTATCATAACCAACGACACCCGCGACAGCTCCAATAGCTGCTCCGCGAAACACCGCAGTTACATTCCAATGAGACTGAGCACCCGCGCTGACGGCTCCAACTACGGCACCTACTGCGCCAGCGATAAGATCATCCACTCCGAAAAAATGCCCGCTGGGGTCCGTATAAACAAGTGGGTTATTTAGCACATAACTGTACCGGTTGAATGCCTGGGGATTCGCCGGGTCAGGCACGATCGTATCCGGGCTTATGAACCTCCCAAGTGTAGGATTATAGTACCTCGCATTATAATAGTAAAGCCCCGTCTCTGCATCAAACTCCTGTGCGGTGTACTTATAACTCATCGAAACTGAGCCCGTATCCACCTGTGACTTGCCAAAGGGCAAATACTGGATATCCTCAATTTTGTTTCTACTCGTGTCTGATACGGCACGTGTGCTTCCCAGGTGGTCAGGATGATAATAAACAATATTCGACGTTCCCGCGACCCTGTGGGCGATTCTTGTACCGCCGGCATAGATATACTTGGCGCACGTTCCGGCACCACTGCACTCATAGAGTTTGCCTATATAAGTCGTGACGCCATTTGGCGTGATTTTCTTTACCCTCGCCCCCATACCGTCATAAACGAAAGACGTTGTAGCCCCACCCATTGATATGGACAACGGCATGTTGTTATAATTATAATTGATTGTCCGCACGCCGTCTGAATTCATATTCCCATATGTATCATAGATGTAGGAATTTCCGTCAGAAGTGTAATTCACTGCATGTACTGGATACCAGTCATAGGTATAATTTATACCTTCCTTTGATTGGACGTTTCCGATCTGGTCATAGAAATATGCAAGCACGCCATTACCGCCGTAACTACTGCTCTGCGTCTGGATAAGGCGGCTTAGATCGTCATAGAAAAATGTTTGAGACCTATTAGCATTGGCGTAGTCTGTTATGCTGTTGACATTTCCAACATTGTCATAAGCATATGAGAGGTTAAGAAGTGTAGTTGTTGAAGAACTCGTTCTCAAAGATGTGAGCCGGTAGTTTGTAGGATGGTACTGGTAGGTCGTATTTACTCCATTTCCGAATGTGACTGTGCCCGGCTGGCTAAGGGCGTTAAAGTTCGAGTATGAGGCATAATTTATGGCAGTCGTTGCTGTTGTGCCTGTGACTACCGCAAGGACATCGGCGTCATACGTATAGCTTACTGTTTCGTCGTCTTGGCTGGGATAAGGATGAGGATATTCAATGCTGTTTATACGTCCTGCAAGATCATAGCTATTTACCGTAACATAGTTCACATTATCGATATATTTTAACTCCAAATTGACTCTGCCGCGGTTGTCATAGTAATAATTTGTTACACCCGCGTCATCGTACATCGAGGTCAGTCTTCCCACCGCATTGGAAGACGACCATGTCTCATCGTATGCATAATATGCGGCCATACCATAATTTCCCCAATCGTTAATTGCGCCTTTCGAGTAATCGGTCTCTATCAGTCTATTCAGTGGATCATAGGCGAATGCAGTTGCTTGGCCAATATTAATATCATCAATATTCAAACCATAAGCATCTTGCTCGATCAGGTTTCCGTTATTGTCGTAAGAATATATGAAATTTCCCATATCCGGATCCCACATATAGTATTTGCGATTCAGCATGTCATATTGCATCTCAGTCTCGTTGCCTTCTGCGTCCAATACGATCCAGAGGTTCCCGAGGACATCATACTGATAAGTTGTAGTTGCATAAGGTGATAGGGGATCAGTAGTACAGTTGGTAAAGGATCCAGTATATTCATCAACTTCGATCAGATTTCCTTGAGCATTTTTCACTTCTCTTTTGCGGTGCTGATCTGCGTCAATTAACACAGTCACGCCGTTATCGTAGCAACTGCTTGCAACTGTACCATCAGGATTTTGCACTTGTACCGGCCGTCCCATCGGATCATAGGTGAAGTACGTCCATTGCTGTGTATTACCTTCAAAATAGGGTAGGCTGGATTGAGAAATTGTCCCCGTGGGGTTGTACTTAGTTTGGGCCGAGATTAGTCTACTGCCGGAACCGGTCTTTGTATTTTTAATAGTTCGACTTAGTCCGTCGAAGTATTTCCATGACGATAACCCAGCTGCAGTGTTAGTTGAAATGTTCTGACTTCCAGGGACACCGAATGAGTTATATGACCAGCTTGTCCATGCGCCGTCAGGAAGGGTCGTCTTTGTCCTTCTCCCTAGTGGATCATATTCCATGGTCACTACCGATCCGTTTGGATCGGTAACGCTTTGAACTTGTCCGTACAGACCTTTATCACTCGGTAGTCCGGCGTAATATTGTGTTATTGTTGACTGGAAAAGGGCATTAGTTACTATTGACGGGAAAGTATCGGTGCTATCATAAGAGATAGTGGAGGGCTGATTGCCATTGCTGTCTCTCGTACATTGAAGATTTCCGTTTGAATAGTAAGCCATTCGCACTTCCGAGGTATCTGTTGGATCGCCCTGCCAGATTTGGTGCTCAATGCGCGTGAGATTACCCGTTGTCGGAATCTGGTTCGTGGAGGCGGTATTGCAATCCGTTACCATATCATAGTAGTAAGTCGCAGCAGACACAGCCATGTTAGGATCAAGATTAGAGATCGAGGTGTTCGGATAGGTCCCTTGATAGATAGTTTCAGTCGCAGGCAACCCCACAATCCACGGTGTGGCATTTATAGCATAACTTCTGACTACGGTACGGTCGTCGTTTGGGTCAGCCAGGTCTCCGTACTGATCTTCACGCGTTGTATTGCCATACTGGTCATAGGCATAGACCGTTTGTATATGCTGTGCGGAAGCGTAGCTTGCGCATTCACCGGTTGTGTTCCCATCACAGTTATATGTGTCCACCTGCATGGGCGGAGTAAAATAATTATAAGTGTTGTTGCTCATATTGGGTGAGTAAATGGTCGTAGTCTCAGCATATTTCGCACCATTGAAATCCAAAACTTGGGTGCGATAAGGATTCCCTTTCATATAGCCCGTTGCGACACTTGCTAAACTCAATAAATTATTCAATGAGGTATTTTCGGGTATTATGCTAACATCATCCCCCTGATGGAACCACGTTTCTGTTATTTTTTGTTCATTATTTGGACCAATCGGACCTGTTACCTTTGCATAATTAAATCCCCGGAAGTCGCGTTCGGGGATATAGAAGAACCCGTCGGAGTAAGTGTAGGTGGTAGCCGATATAACATTATTTCCGTCATTTGTCGTTATAGCACTAACGGTGTAAACGGGGAAAGGTAAGAGAATATTCGCGTATTTCGTAGACGGTGTGTAGGCAATTGTTGTGACCCCTCCGAGTCCGTTGGAAATAGAAGCAAGTAAATCCGAAGCTAGCTGGTTCGCCACATATACGCCCACTATGGCTGTACCGAAGGTGCCCCCCGTACCATCCGGCTGGTAGACGAGATCGGATTTCCCATCTCCGTTCACATCAGCAACCAGCAGATTCCGGTAAGTGCGGTTCGCATCCCAGCTCGTGCACGAGATCGGCTGGAACGTGCCATCTCCATTACCCCTGTATACACCCACGATGCCAGCCCCGCAGGTGCTGGTTGATGAACCATCCGGCTGATATACGAGATCAGTTCGCCCATCTCCATTCACGTCAGCAACCAGCAGATTCCGGTTAGTGCGGTTCGCATCCCAGCCCGTACACTTGATTGGCTCAAACATGCCTGGGCCTGTGGTAATGTCTCCAGTGGATATGTATACGCCCACGATGCCGGCCCCACAGGTGCTGGCAGATGAACCGTCCGGCTGATAGATGAGATCATTTCGCCCATCCCCATTCACGTCAGCGACCAGCAGGTTTCGGAATTGGCGATTTGCATCAAAGCCCGTGCACTTGATCGGCTGGAACGTGCCATCTCCAATACCTATGTATACGCCAACGACGCCGGGCCCGCAGGTACTGGCGGAGCCATCCGGCTGGTAGATAAGATCTGCCTTCCCATCCCCATTCACGTCGGCGACAAGCAGGTTTCGGAATTGGCGATTTGCATCAAAGCCTGCGCACTTGATCGGCTGGAACGTGCCATCTCCATTACCTATGTATACGCCAACGATGCCGGGCCCGCACGCACTGCTGGCAGAACCATCCGGCTGGTAGATGAGGTCAGCCTTCCCGTCTCCATTCACGTCAGCAACCAGCAGGTTTCGGAAACTAAGATTCGCATCAAAGCCCGTGCACTTGATCGGCTGGAACGTGCCATCTCCATTACCTATGTATACGCCAACGATGCCGGGCCCGCACGCACTGCTGGCAGAACCATCCGGCTGGTAGATGAGGTCAGCCTTCCCGTCTCCATTCACGTCAGCAACCAGCAGGTTTCGGAAACTAAGATTCGCATCAAAGCCCGTGCACTTGATCGGCTGGAACGTGCCATCTCCATTACCTTTGTACACGCCAACGATGCCGGGCCCGCACGCACTGCTGGCAGAACCATCCGGCTGATAGATGAGATCGGCGATCCCGTTTCCATTCACGTCAGCAATCAGAAGGTTTCGATGGGTGCGGTTCGCATCAAAATTCAAAGACGCACCGGTACCAAAGCTACTACTACCCTGCTGCCAGCTTAATGAAATCGCAGGTAATGCAGTACCCCCCGTCACTATCCCGCTTTTTTCATTCAATACTGTGTCCTTGCCGTACTGCTGAACGCTGATGAGCAGACTGCGTCCAGTACTCGCGCTGTACGGGCCGTAAACGAGTTGATACGTCCTTACCCTGTTATTATTGCCCCAGACATCGATTGCCTTGAGCCGATACGTCGTCGTCACGATGAAATTCGTAGAGAACATGGGAGGTGCGTCGGTGCGGATTTCGAGATAAAATGTGACGTTATTTGTCGGTGCTGATCCTGTAATCGAGTTGCCTGTATAGTTAATCTGGTACAGATAGATCTGACCTTGATACGGATGGCCATTGACCTGCTTTGTATAAGTATAGTTCATATAATTCCCATTGGCATCCTCTACCTGATCAAGGCACCATTTGAATATATTACTCGGATTCGCAGGTTTATTCAGACTTGGATTGCCCGGATCATCCTGTCGGCTGGCCGCATAGTAACCGAAACGATACCATTTGCCGGTTTTGTCCGTAACTTTCCAGTATGGATTACTGTCGGAGGAGGTGAATTTTTCGAACTGGTAGAACGCGCCCTCGATCTTAGCCCGATATTGGTTGTTTCCGATATTCACAAGATCAACGGCAGAACCTGCTATTCGAAGAACATAATTATCTCCGCCATAGTCGACGCCGTTGAGCGTGCTTCGTTCTATGGCCGCTACTTCCAGGTCCCATCCCATGCCGACCCACCCGTTGCCATTGTTATTCAGGTACGTGAGCGCGAGATCAGGCTGCACGCCCTTTCGCCCGGTCGGCACGTCGATAGGAATGCTGTAGTGCATCGTACCGGTAAAGAGGTCTGGCATTACCGTGCCGCTGCCGCTTACCTCTCCACCGCCTCCGCCTATTCCGGGTGCATACTTAGCCGCAAGGACGGGACTGCTGCTTGTTGCGTACGCATTCTGGTTGAAAAGCTGAAAAATGAAGACGCATAAAACATAAATATATATATTTTTCCTGCTTTCATTTTTCACGGCCATGATCGTCGCTCCTTTTTATGCTATTTTCAGTTCGCTTGACTTCGCCCGGATATTTTTACTTAAAAAAGCTGCCAATAAAACTAATTTTCTGCAGGACCTATTTTTTTAGTTTTTGCATCCATGGACTTTATTCTACTGACAGGATTTGCTTTCATATATTTCACTCTACTCACAGCATTTTTCTTTGCTGCCTTGGCTTTCTCTCGTGTCGCCTTCTTTCTTTCCTGTTTATCCATTTTCATCTCTGCCTGCCTCGGATTCTCAGTGCTTACCGGGGTGCTCGGCAGAACCGCATTCTCAGCAGCAAAAGGTACGCCAAGAATAAGAAAAAAAGTAATTGACATCAAAAGAGAAAAATTCTTCTTCATTGCATTTACCTCCATTTTTTTAAATTCCCAAAATAACGATTGCAACTTATCAAGGAATATATTGTGTCACGTAATGGCTTGTTTCTCTTTCGATTTGGTTTGATAAATTCGCTTCGCATTGTATCGGGATTGCAAAAAGTAGATACGCTAGTTATCGTTTAAAGGGCCTTTACCATCCGTGAATAAAGTCATGCAGAAGGTCGCATTGCAAATGTATCTTGATTACTTAACAGACATATTGCTAATGCTTGCAGGGAAATCAGGGCGTACTGTGCTAGTCAATTTTCGACTAAACCGTAATAAACCGTAAAATTGATATCATATTCGTGTAATCAATGCAAGAAATTAAATGCAACAGACGGGGTATTTTTGGGCGATGTCAATAAAGTGGCAAGATGCTTGGTGCAATATTTATTTCCTATAATTATTCTAATGAATATAATGTGCAGTCTACAATTTTGAAAGAAGCAATTGCTGCGTAGGAGGACGGTCCGCTGGAAGAAGTACGCCAAAACCGTTCACGTTGAGAAACTCAATCTCGGGGAGCTTGAGGTAGGTACCCACGATGAGGTCTCATGTTATTCGACGCCCCAGTCCCAGTGATTATTGCGGATCGCTTGGAGAGTTTTCGAAGAAAGATTTTCAGCTTTCGTCAAATTATAGAGCAACGATCACTGCCTTGACATTAACTAAGGTCAAGCTGGTCGACAATCTTTCGACAAATCGGGCCAGGTGATCTTCAGGCAGCCAGTCTTGAAGTGATGGTGGCAATAAATAGAGTGTTGACTGATCATAGTCGATAAACTTTACGCTCATCTTGCTCAACTCGCTACATGCGATTAAAAAACTGAGCGACTATAGCATATTTTATTTCGTAGGGAAAGTCCGACAGACTCCTAGCTCTCCACCGAAGACAAAAGGACTCTGACGGACGTTGTGTCCGAAAAGGATTTAAGCAGAGGATAAAAAGAACGGTAAAAAAGACCCGCTTTATGCAATAAACACATCAAAGCTGCTGAATTTTTAGGGCTCTGCGGCTTTTTTTATTGATACCGTGTCCGGAAGGAGTCTCAGATTTATCATCTTTGTCCTGAGCTGTTTCCTCGTAATCCCCAGTACCTCCGCAGCCTTGCTCTGGTTCCAGGATGTATTGTTCAATGCCTTGATGATGAGCCGCTTCTCGGTCTCCAGTAGGTTCATCTCATCGAAGGTTTCCCGTTCGTTCCCGTCCGTGCCAAGGAGCTTCGAGGGAAGGTACTTCCGCGTGATGGCGATGTTGGGGCAGAGCACATAAGCGCGCTCAACGACGTTCTCGAGTTCCCGCACGTTGCCCGGCCAGCCGTAGGAGAGAAATGAGTCCATTACGTTGTCCTCAAACCCTTTGATCAGCTTGCCCTCGACAGCATTGAGCTTTTCAAGGAAGTGACGGGAAAGCAGGGGGATGTCGTCCCTGCGCTCCCGGAGCGGCGGCATCCTGATGGTCACGACATTGAGCCGGTAATAGAGGTCTTCGCGGAACCGTTTTGCCTGGACCTCCTGTTCCAAATCTTTGTTCGTCGCGGCGACGATCCTGACATTGAGCTTGATCCGGGCGCTTCCGCCCACCCGCATGATCTCCCGCTCCTGGAGAAACCTCAGGAGCTTTTTCTGGAGGTTCGTGTCCAGGTCGCCGATCTCGTCGAGGAACACCGTGCCGCCGTCCGCGTGCTCCACGAGCCCGGTCTTTTTCTCGTGGGCGCCGGTAAAGGCGCCTTTCTCGTGGCCGAAGAGCTCGCTTTCCATGATCTCGGAAGGGATGGTGGCGCAGTCGACGGTGACGAAGGGGCCCCCGGCCCGCTCCGAATCGTAGTGGATCGCCCTGGCCGCGAGCTCTTTGCCGGTCCCGCTCTCGCCGATGACGAGGATATTCGACTGCGTCTTCGCCACCATCCGGATCGTATCGAAGACTTCCTGCATCGCGGCGCTTTTGCCGATGATGTTGCTGAAGGTGTACTTTTGCCTGAGTTCGGTCTTGAGCGCCCGGTTTTCTCGTTTGAGCTCGAACTTCTCGAGGGCCTCGCGGGCCACGGTCAGGAGTTCGTCGGAATTGACCGGCTTGGTGAGATAGTTGAACGCCCCCTTCTTCATCGCATCGACGGCGTTCTCGATGGTGCCGTGCGCCGTGATCATGATAACGGGAAAGTCCGGCTGGCCGGCCTTGATCTCCGCGAGGAGCTCGGCCCCGGATTTCCCGGGCAGTTTGAGGTCCGTGACCACGAGATCGTAGGAGTTCCGGCGGAATTTTTCCAGGGCCTCCTCGGCGGACTGGGCGGTGTCCACGCCGTATCCGCTGTCCCGGAGCGTCATCGATACCACTCTGAGAATGTTCTTTTCATCGTCCACAACAAGAATATTATACTTTGACATGCTCCCTCGCAGGCAATTCCATGGTAAACCGCGTTCCCGCGCCGACCTCGCTCTCGACGGCAATCGTACCCTTGTGCTCCTTCACGATCCGGTCGACAACAGCGAGCCCGAGGCCGGAGCCCCGGGTCTTCGTAGTATAGAACGGCTTGAAGATGTTTGCAAACTTTTCCGCATCAATGCCGCACCCCGTGTCTTGGACCGACAGCCGCACGCGGTTGCCGGCCGCCTCGGTGGTTATCGTGATCGCGTCCCCCTCCTTCGAGGCATCCAGAGCGTTCAAGAGCAGGTTCAGCAAGGCCTGCTTCACGGCCGAAACATCGCTCAGCACCGGAGGAATGTGCTCATCGGTGAGCACGATCACTTCGATGTTCCTCTCCGTCGCCTCCTGACGGATGAGGCCGACCGCCGCTTTGACGACGCTGTTCAAGTCGCTGACCTTGAGCGACAGCGGAGCCGGCTTCGAGAATCCGAGAAAGTTCGACGTGATGTCGTTCAGCCTCATGACCTCCTCCTCGATGATCGACAGGAACTCGTACAGGATGTCTCCGTGGAAGTTCTTCTTGAGGTAGGAGGTCGCTACGCGGATCGAATTGAGCGGGTTCCTGGTTTCGTGGGCGACGGTTGCGGCCATTTCTCCGAGGGCGGACAGACGCTCGAGCCGGGCCTTCTCCGCGTCGGCCTTCTTGAGCTCCTGGAGGTTGAAGCGCAGGTCCTTCACCATCTGATTGAAGACCTCGACGAGTTCCTGGATCTCGTCGCCGCAGGACTCCCGGTAGACTACGCATTGCCTGCAGTCTCCGATTTTCTGGGCAAAGGCCCCCTGTACGGAGCCGCGGCAGAAGGTGCCCGCGACCGCCCAGCAGCGGAGTTTGCCGTAGGAGGGGCACTCACGTCTGTCGCAGGCGAGCCGCTCCCAGCATTTCACGACCCTCGCATTTTCGACTTCGACCTCCAGGTTTCCGGTCTGAACGTCCATCATCCGGTCCTTCAGCCTGCGCAGGGGTGTGGTCAGAAAATTCGAGACCGCAAAAGCGCCGGCGATTCCGCCGAGCAGGATGATCGCCGAGATCATGTAAATATATTTTTTCAGTTTCCTTAATCGTTCTTCGATTACCGCGTCCGTGTCCTTTACCGAGTAACCGATTGTGGCGAGGCCGAGGACCTTGTCGCCGATCCTTATCGGGACCGAGAATTCCTTGACCGGTTCCCCGTCAAAGCGGTATTCCCTGATCTTCTCTTTTCCTTCTGCCAGGGCGCCGGAGAGCCCGGCCAGGTTCTGCTGGGCGAGAGTCGACCCGAGCAGGGAACGCTTCGTATGAGCGGCGATCATTCCGTTCGCGTCCACGATCATGGCATAGGCGCTCGGCGCCACTCCGTGCACCGTATTGATCAGTTCATCGAGGCGGAGCGGGTCGAACACGAGCAGCGATTCTGCGGCGTCATGAGCGAGGTTTCTCGTCATGGCCAGATTGCTCGCTTCCGTGTTCTCGCGAAGCGATTCCCGCTGGTAACCGATGATCAACACCGCGACGGCGAGCATGGTGATGCCGATGATCATGGCTACCGCTATTGAGAACTTCAGCCCAAGGTTCAGTCTTCTTGTCTGCATATCACTTTATCCGTCTCCGCAGGCCGTCGAAGTCCCGATCGGTTGCCGCAATGAAACGCCGGACTTCCGCGGCGGACAGGATGCGGCTGTCCCTGAGGTCGAGAAGATCCTTTCTCACCTCTTCGACGATCTTCCGGTCGGTCGCGGGCGAGGCGGCAAAAGGCCAATTCGCAATGTAGGGCGTTCGGGCGATGACCCTGATCTTTTTGAGATCGATTTCTTCCTTCAGCACGTCAAGTGCGGTTTCCCTGACGAAGCCCGCGTCGACTTTTTTCCGGTAAACATTCAGGATCACCTCTTCCTGCCTTTTCCCCTCTGTCATGCGAAGGTCCTTGAACACGTCGATCCCCTGTTCGTTCAAGAGCAGTTTCTGGGCGAGAAAACCTCCGGCGGATTTGTACGAGACGACCATGACGTGTTTTCCCCTGAGGTCCTCAACAGTATGGATCGCGCTCTCGTTGTTGGTAATGATGATGCCCCGGAAAATGTCGCCCGACGTCTCAATGACCGTGTTCGCAAAAGCGGACAGGCAACCCTTGTCGGCGAGCTGGATATAGATGTAAGGGTTTGAATAGGAGAACTGGACCTCTCCCCGCTTTACCGTATCGTAAAAGTCTTCGAAATCCTTCGGGATGACAAGTTTGAATTCGTATCCCGTCCTTTCCGAAAGGTACCGCATGAGCGGGTCGAAACGGTCAAAGAGCGTTATGGCCGAATAGAGCGGCAATATTGCGACTTTGATCGATTTCTTCCCGTAGGTGAGATAATTCTTCCCCGTAAGGTTCTTGATCATGACGCGGACAACGTCGAAATCCCTGTCCTCGGCCGGGGTGAACCCGTCGATGTCTTTCAAAGTAAGGGCCGGATTGTTTTTTTTGCCGATGGCGATGAGCGCCCGCTGAATCGCGCTGCGGAGCGCGGGAGTCAGCTTTGAAGAGGCGCAGAGGGTGTATTGCGGAATGGCCTCGGATTCGTCGATTATCCTCAGGCCGTCGCCGAGGTATTTGCGGGCCACGCGCTCACTCAACCCTCCGATGTCGTGATGCCTGGCAAGGACCGAGAGCGCGATCCGGTCCTCCTGTTCCAGGTAGTCAACGGTGCTGAAATCCTTGAGCCCGATCCCAACCTCCTTGAACATGACGGCCGGGATGAGGGAGGAAGACGAGGAACTGGCATTGCCCAGGGCGAGGCGCTTTCCCCTGGCCTCGACGATCCTCGATATCCCCGAATCCTTGCGCGTCACAAGGACGCTCCGGTAGGTTGACGAACCGTTTCGTACGGTCTTTACGAGCGGGATAATGCCGTGCAGATGCCGGGCCTCGCAGTAGGCGGCGGGATCGAGGTAGGCAAGCTGTGCATGGCCCGTTCCGATGTCCCCGATCGCCTCCTGGTAGTCCTGCGCAATCTTGAGAACGATCTGCCGCGATATCGCCTGTTCAAGATACTCTTTGAGCGGAAGAAATTTTTCGTACATGACGCTGACGTTTTCCACTGGCGGCAGGACAAATACCAACGGCGCAGCGCCGGACGCCAAGGCGGGCTTCTCCCGGCAGAGCGGCAAGAGCGCGAACGCGCAGATCAGGACGAGAATAGCTTTTTTCATGCGACATTATAAGCATGTTCGGGCCAAATTTGCAACTAAATGCCCTAAACCCGGCAACGTGAGTTATCCTTTTCCCAGCGGCATTCCCAAACGCTACTTTCGGGAATTCAGGCGAACATGACTGTGCTTACAAGACGGACCGAGTTCTTGACCCAATTAGCGCTCCGCAGGAAACGTGATTGACTGCACGAAATACATGAGTTCCTGGCATTAACTTTGCTTAAAACTTAACTATTCAGGTACGAATGTAGAGCAACTCCTCTTTAAGGGTTGCTTCCGGCATTCTCAATGGCATGGCCCTACGGCTAAAGCCTTGTCCTTTGCTCGACCACTGAAAAAGGCGGAGAAAGTACAAGGGGCTCAGGCTGCGCGGGTCTATTTTCACTAGAACGGGCGGGGATTCGATGGTTACATCGGACAAAACACTGGAAATACAGGGTCTGCTCACCCCGCGCGCTGAGACCATTGCCAGGAAGACGCTCACGGCGCTGGCACCGGGGCAGGTCCTTACGATCATCACCAGGGATGTTGCCGCCCGCGAAAAACTCCTGTCCCTGTGCGGCTCCCTCGGCTGCGTCATGATCGACAAGAAAGAAGAAGGGGGCACTGTCTACGTCCAAATTCGGCGGTGACCGCGGCATTTGCCTTCTTTTCTTGTTCCCATCTTTTACCTGGCCTCAGATTGTCCAGAATTGCACACCGAAAAAAAGAAATTGCGCCAAAAGGGACAGAAAGCTGCCTTTTTCCCATAGACTAAGCAGGAATGTTTTTTGCAACTTAATGAGCAAATGAAAAAAATACTCCTTACGATTTTTTGCTCTTTCCTGATGGTGATGGAAACGGCACCGGCCTTCGGTGCATCGGGCGATATCAAGATGCTGTTTTTTTATCAAAAGAACTGCAAGTGGTGCAGAATGATGGACGAGGTGATTGAGGACCCCTCGATAACAAAAATCCTTCGGAATAACGCTCACGTAATAAAAGTCGATATTCACGGGGAGGAAAAGCTGGCATCCGAGGGCCTGACAGGCACCGAGCTTAAGAAAAAATACAGGATCTCCTGGATCCCGACCCTTGTTTTCCTGGGCTCGGGGCCGAAGGAGCTCCTGAGGATTCCAGGCGTGGTGACAAAAGAGGATTTCAGAGATCTGCTTTGTCATGAGGTGGGCATTAAAAGCACCTTATGCGCCAAGTAGAAATAATTTTTTTTCACGCTTCAGCGTGGAAGCGCAGTCCAAACCAGAGGGAGGAGGCGGTGTGAGGGTAAGGTTTTTCCGGTAAGCTCAAGCTTTCGTAGAGGACCCACCCTTGGAATCATTGCAAAAAGAAAGGAGAAAACAAAAGTGAAGATCAGTAATGTTACCGCGTTTGGCCTGGCTCTCGCTCTTGCGGCCCTGCCGGCAGTTGTGCTGGCCGGCGGCAACGCCGAGAACGGCAAAAGAATCGTCGAGACAAAAAACCTCGGAAACTGCGCGGCATGCCACGTCGTTCCCGGCATGGAGTTCCCCGGAGATGTCGGGCCGGACCTGGTAAAAGCCATGCAGGGGTATACCGAAAAGGAAAGAGGCACGGTATGGCAATGGGTATGGGACGCACGGCAGTTCGATCCGGACACCATCATGCCCCCTTTCGGCCCGAATAAGTTTCTCACGAAAACAGATGTCGATGATGTCGTCGAATATCTCTACAGCTTTAAGAAAAACAAATAAGGAGGTAAACACGATGGAGCATAAGGATAAGAAGTTCGCGCTGACGAGGAGGGCTTTCTTGAAATCGGCCGGTGCTGCCTGCGCAGTCCTTTTAGCGGCGAGCTCCCTGCCGTCGCTGGCGAAACCGGCGTTTGCGGCCGCGAAGGAGGAAAGCATTGGTGAGGTCCTCAAGAGGCAGTTCGGCAGTAAAGAGGTGAACTTGTCGCACGTTGACATCAAGGCCCCCATAATTGCGGAGAACGGGGCCGTCGTCCCGATCACCATCGACTCCGATCTGCCGATGAGAAGCGACGACTATGTCAAGAGGATAAACATTTACGCGGAGGGAAACCTTGAGCCCTATGTGGCGGGCATCGATCTTACCCCCGCAAACGGCAAGGCCGAGCTTTCACTCCGCATAAAGATGAGGAAAACCGCAAACGTCCGAGTCATTCTGGAGACGAGTAAGGGGAAACTCTACGGCGCTGCAAAGGCGGTCAAGGTGACCATCGGCGGTTGCGGCGGATAAGAAGTTTTACCGACTGCACAATGAGACAACTCAAGGAGGATACTTATGGGTGCTGTAGGAAAGATAAAGATCAGGGTGCCGAATGCGATAAAAAAGGGCGACGTCATACCCGTGCAGGTGCTTGTCGCCCACCCGATGGAAACGGGGCAGAGGAAGACCAAGGACGGCAACGTGATCCCCGCCTATTACATCAATGATGTCGATATCTTTTATGGAAACGACAGGATAACTCACTGCGACTGGACTATTGCCGTCAGCGCCGACCCGTTTATAACCTTCTACGTGAAAGCCGACAAGGCGGCGCCGCTCAAAATTGTTTATAAAGACATCAAGGGCGGGGTCTACGAGCAGTCGGTCCAGATCAGCCCTCAATAGCGGAGATGCGAAAACACTCAGGAGGAAAAAGGAATGAGCAAGTCTATCACGAAAATTCTGATGTTGCTTGCGTGCGCATTTTGGGCCCTCTCTCTTGGCGCAGGCCGGTACGCTCTCGCCGGAGATGAATCCACCCCGGCGATAAAGGAATATACGCCGAATATCTCGACCCAGGAATACGAGAAGAGATACAAAGCGGTATACGGCAGGTTTACCGAGCAGATGGCGGCGGAGGGGAACCCGGGCGATTTCGCGGTGGATGACGGCAAAGACCTTTTCGGCAAGGTTGAAGGCACCGCCGGCAAGTCCTGCGCGAGCTGCCATGGTGCAAGCGGAGAAAAGCTTAAAGGCGTCGCGGCCGCTTATCCCAAATACGACCCCGAGCTAAAGGGCATCGACACGCTGGCTCTGCAGATTAACAGGTGCCGGAAGAGCCACATGGACGCTCCGGAGTTGAAATATGAATCAGACGGCCAACTGGCCCTTGAGCTTTACGTCAAATCCCTCTCGAACGGCATACCGATACACGTGAGCATAGACGGGCCGGCAAAACCTTTTTACGAGGCAGGCAAAGCATACTATTACAAAAGGTTCGGACAGTTCAATTTCAGTTGCGCCCTGTGCCATGTGAAGTATGCCGGACATATGATCAGGGCGAACCTCTTGTCAAACAACAGGCATCATGCGGATCATTTCCCCACGTACCGGCTGGACTGGTCCGGGATCGGTTCTCTCCAGAAAAGGTTCAGGGGATGCAACAAGAACGTACGGCAGGAGCCGCTGCCTTTTCAGGATGAGACGTACCGCAACCTGGAGCTCTACCTTACCTATCAGGCGAACGGCGTCCCCGTACAAGTTCCCGGATTCAGGATGTAGGCGGGCCAAACCAGACATCAGGAGGACCGGATGAGCATAACAAGGCGAAAATTTATCGAGATGCTGGGTCTGGCAGTCGGAACCGCCACCCTGGCCCCAATGACTCCCGCAGCACTCGCGAAAAGTCTGAAGCCCGGGAGCCTTTCCAGCTTCTCCGCACAGGGCAACATCACGCTGGTCCATACCACGGATACGCATGCCCAGCTGGTGCCCATATACTACCGGGAGCCGGATACGAACATCGGAGTCGGTGAAAGCAAGGGCCAGCCGCCGCACATCACGGGCCGGGATTTTCTCAAATATTACGGGTACGGCCCGGATACCGTGGAGTCCTACGCGTTCACGTGCGAAGACTATGCCAGGCTCGCCAGGGAATACGGCAAGATGGGCGGCTTCGCCCATATCGCTTCACTCATAAAGAACATCAGGGCGGAAAGGACGGGAAAGGTCCTTCACCTGGACGGCGGAGACACGATCCAGGGGTCTGCCACAAGCATGTGGACGCAGGGCGAAGATATGGTTACGGCCATGAACAAGCTCGGCTGTGATGTCATGACCGGCCACTGGGAGTTCACCTATGGCCAGGACCGGCTCCAGGATCTGATAAAAAAGATGAACTTCTCCTTCGTCGCCCAGAACGTGAACGATGCAACCTGGGGCGACCCCGTATTCAAGCCCTACGTCATAAAACAGGTCAACGGGCTGGCTGTCGCCGTAATCGGTCAGGCATTCCCGTACACGCCCATAGCAAACCCGAGGAGGTTCATACCCGACTGGTCCTTCGGCATAAAGGACGATCATATGCAGGCGCTCGTCGATGAATTAAGGACCAAGAAGGTCGACCTCATCGTCGTGCTTTCCCACAACGGCATGGATGTGGACAGGAAGATGGCCGGAAGGGTAAAGGGCATCGACGTCATCCTAGGCGGTCATACCCACGACGGCGTGCCGAAACCCGTTATCGTGGGCAGGACCCTTGTCATAAATTCGGGCTGCTACGGGAAATTCGTTTCGAGACTCGACCTTGACGTAAAGGGCAGGAAAATAGAAGGCTACTCCTACAGGCTCATCCCGGTCATGTCCGAAATAATCAAACCGGACCCTGAAATGGAGAAACTTGTCGGGGATCTTCGCGCCCCGTACAAGGACAAGCTGGACGAGGTGCTGGGGCATACCGAGACCCTCCTCTACAGGAGAGGCAACCTGGACGGCAGCTTTGACGACCTGATTTGCGATGCCCTGATAGATCGTTACGATGTGGAGTTTGCGTTCTCGCCCGGCTTCCGATGGGGCAGGACGGTGCTCCAGGGCCCGATCACGGCGGAAGACGTCTATTCGCAAACCGCCCTTACCTATCCCAATTCGTATAAGACCGCTATGAAGGGCAGCACGATAAAGGACATCCTCGAGGACGTTGCCGACAACCTGTTCAATTCCGATCCTTATCTGCAGCAGGGCGGCGATATGGTTAGGACGAGGGGACTGGAATTCAGCATTCAGGTCGGCAAGATGATCGGCAACAGGATACAGGACCTCAAAGTCCGCGGCAAACGTGTGGACCCCGGCAAGGAATATACGATGGCCGGCTGGGCTTCCATGGCGGAGCAGCCCGGACCGCCGGTGTACGATATCGTCATCGACTATATCAAGAAGAAGAAAACAATAAACGTTCTGAACGACAAGCCGTCGCTTATAGTCTGACGCCGGTCTTTTTTCCGGCAGGGAAAATACGAACAGAATCGCAAAAAGAGCAGTTTTAACCGCGGGGTCGCAGAGGCCGCAACTCTTCCATTTTTTTTTGCGTCTCGGCGTCTCTGCGGGAGAGTGTGACTTCACGAGAACAGCAACCACTGATTGCGCGCATTGAAGCGGACGTTCAATAAAACGCTTCGAGTTTTCAATACCGTTGGGAGGAATGAATGTCAAAGGGCAGAATAGTTCTCGGCTCTGCGCTGATGCTCGGCGCGTTTCTCTGGGTTATGTACTCTATCATGAAGATCAAAGGGTATGCTTCTCTCGACGCCGGGACGCTCTCGGACGAACAGATAACCGCTGCCAAAAGCTCCATTCAAACTGCAGTCATCGTTTCCGGTTTTTTGCTCGGGGGGCTTTTAGGGGCGGTCGTGCAGAGGTCAAAGTTCTGCATCGCCGCGGCATGCCACAATATCGTGACCACCTACGATCTGACCCAGACGAGGGCGTATGCCATGGCACTTTTTGTCGCGATACCCGCCACGCAACTGCTGTACGGGTCCGGCAGCGTGGATATCTCGCGGAGCATATATATTAACTCTCCGTTCACGTGGCTCAGCTACATGGTCGGGGGGTTCATTTTCGGCGTAGGCATCGTGTATGGGGGCGGCTGCGCAAGCAGGATCCTCGTCCGGGCCGGGGAAGGCAACCTGGGAGGTCTTGTAAGCGTACTCGCCTTTATTCTTTCTTCCGGCGCCACTCTCTGGGGCATCACGGCAAAGGTCAGAGTGGATTACTTCGACAAAGTGGCCCTGAATTTGAACGATCAATACCTTCCCCATCTGATCAGCTCCGTGCCGACCTGGGTCACGGTCTTCGTCATAGAGGCTGTCCTGCTGATATTCATGCTGAGCGGCCCGAAAGACTCCGAATGGCGGGGGGTGAAATGGCCGCTGGCCGGAGCAGCCATCGGGGTGATCGTGGCGCTGGCGTGGTGGGTCAACGGCGCGGCATTCAAGGCAATACCCAGCGTGGACTCTTTCTCCTTTACCGGACTCGATGACCCCACGCTGCTGCAGGTATGGAGACCCAAGAGCCTGACCTTCGCTCTCGCCGATGCAGAGACCTTCAGGTATGTCATACTCTGGACCGGGGAGACCATTAATTTTGCCGTTGCCACGGTGCTGGGAGTGATTGCCGGATCTCTGGTTTCCGCCCTCATAAGCGGCACGTTCAATTGGGTTGCCCCGCCTCTCCAGCAGTTCAAGTTCCACCTGGCCGGCGGGCTGCTTATGGGCTTCGGGGCAGTGCTTGCCATGGGGTGTAACATCGGCCAGGGGCTGAGCGGGATTTCCACGCTCTCTCTCGGGAGCATCCTCACGATGTCGTTCATCTTTATCGGCGCAATCGCCGGGGCAAAGTACATGACCTGGAGGATAATGAGAGAGATATGAATATGGATTCCCCAAAAAAGGAATCGCTTCGTATGCGTGCGCTGCCATGTTCGGCACTGGCGCTGTTCCTTCTGTCGTGTTTCCTGCAGACTGCTTTTGCGGCTGACGCTGGCAGGGAGCCGGTGGTAATACGTTCCGTGCACGGAGATTTCGACAGCGTGTGGGACGATCTGAACAGCGCTCTTGCCAACCGCGGGCTCGTTGTGTCCGGTGTTTCTCACGTGGGGGAAATGCTCGACCGGACCGGCAAGGCGCTGGGCCGGACGAAAAAGATATTTGCGAGGGCGAGGGCGCTTGAGTTCTGCAGTGCGGTCGTTTCAAGAGACATGATGGAGCAAAATCCCGATTTCATCGCGTTCTGCCCGTACAAGATTGCGGTCTATACCCTTCCCGGTGATAAACATAAGGTTTATCTTTCTTACCAACGTCCCCTCTGGAACGACGAAAGCGGAAAGGCCGCGCTTGAAGAGGTCGAAAAACTGCTCGACGGCATCGTCCGAGACGTCGTTGAGCAAAAAAATTAATTGCAGCTACTGACCGGAAAAACACGCTCCGTCCCCGACAAGCATGCTGGAGGTCCGGGCGCAGAGCTCACAACATGATTCAAAAAACAATAGAGCAAAATATTCGCGCTACCAGTGCAGAATAGCAACTCTCAAGCTTGTCCCCGTTTCCAGGGCATTGTTAATTTCAGGCATGCACACTACCAGCCATAAGACGAGCAATAATATGGAAATCCCTATCATTCTCATATGAGTTCCCTCCTTTTTTTCTGATCCAAACCATGTATCGCTTTTCTAGCGGGATAATCTGCATCTATCATGCCGGAATAGAAAATGAGGGATACGGCGTTTAACAGTATCGAAAAATCAATAGGATGGATCGATTATGTCTGTCGGCACAGCGCAAGAATCGTCGGAAATTATACTGTTATCGAATGCCTGTCATTCGATTTTCGAATAGACTGACAAGGGCAGGCGGCTTGAGGCACCTTGCTTTCTGTTAAGTCCCATCTGCTTCATCAATTGAGTAAGTTGTGAGCACTCGTAGCCCTATCCCATTGTTATCCCCTGCTTTTTCCCTCTTCGAATGCAATGAAGCATTGATGCAACACCTTGACGCCCCACAAATAGAATTAAAGATATTTGTAAACAAACCGATAGGATACCTGGAAAGCGACGGGAAAACAGGGCAACGTCCGTTTTACGGATTATTTCACCGAGACTGATTCCGGATTCGATGGATGCAAGAAGGGTTTAGCGATGATTGCTAAGCCCTTTTCATTGAGACGACCTAACATCAGCTTCCAGGAGAAGCGCTATGGGACAACTGAAATTGTTGATCGTTGATGATTCGATACTCATGAGGGACATCATCAAAGAAAGCATTGCAGACGTGTTCCCTGATGTACAGGCGTCCGTTGCAAACAACGGGGACGAAGCGCAGAAATTGCTTTCACGTCGGCATTTCGACCTCGTGCTGTGCGACTGGGAGATGCCGGCGCTCAAGGGGAACCAATTGCTGCAATGGCTGCGGGAAAACTCTTCCCAAAAAACAGTGCCCTTTATCATGATAACTGCACGGGGGGAAAAGGAATCCATCCTCGAAGTCAAGCAACTGGGTGTCACCGATTATATCGTAAAGCCGTTTACTTCCGATACGCTTTGCCAGAAAGTCAAGGCTGTTCTCGAAAACAGCGGTTGGAGTGGCGCCCCGACCCCGGGCGTTTCCTCCTAGGGGAACCGGACGGTTTCTTCCGCTCTCAACGGGGATGAAAACAAGAGACCGCATTCAGAAACGTTTTTATCCGCCTCGCCGCTTGTGATTCCAGTCTCTGAGGAAAGAAGATCATGAACGACACGTTTGACGAAAAATATGCCAGCGACGTTATCCTGGACAGGATAGGCCGTCGCAAAGAGCGGGAGGCCGTTGTAGATGTAGAGGAAGAAACGGTTAAAGCCGTCATTTTTTCGCTCTGCGGCGATCTCTACGCCTTTTACGGTGAGAGCGTCAAGGAGCTCATGCCTTCCCTGGCTGTCTATTACGTGCCGGGCTCTCCCGACTTTATTCCCGGAGTAATAAATATCCGCGGTCAGATAGAATCGGTGCTCAACATAAACAGGTTCCTGGGCCTGCCTGAGGCGCCAAACGCCAGGAACAGCCGCATCGCCGTGGCTGAAAAAGACGGCATTCGCTCCGGTGTCCTCGTCGACTCCGTCGAAGACGTGGCCGATATTCCGATCAATTCGATCAGACCTCCCCTGGGCACGCTTCCGCCTTCGATCAAGGAATTCGTATCAGGGGCCTTTATGTACCATAACAATCTCGTCATCCTCCTCGATATCGGCAGGATATTCAGAAAGATCGCGCCATGACGGCGCCCGCGCCCCCCCCCGATCAGTGCCCCGGCGGAATGCGCATCCTGGTCTTTACCGTTCAGGGCGTTACCCTGGGCGTAGACACGTCGCAGATCGAAGAGATGCTTGAGGTGGGCGAGGCCGCTGCACGGGGGCTTCCGATACGTCCCATCCATGAGGAATTTTCGTTCGGCGCCCTGCCGATGACCTATCACGCCCCGAAGGTCATTACCATCAAGGGTCACCGAGATCCCCTGGCTGCTCTGATCGACCGGCCCGAGGACATCGCGGATGTGAACGTCGATTCCATTCAATGCGTCCCGCCCCTCATCGCTGAGAGGCCCGGCGCCACCGAGGCGATCTGGGGGGTTATCGTCAGGGACGGAAACGTCATCCTGCTCGTGGACTTCCTCAAACTGAGGCCGCGCACTGCATCAGCACAGGAAAAGACCCAGGCGTGAGAGCTCCACTATAACGACGGAGGAATTATGAAGGAAAAGCTGAAACAAATGGTGACCATCAACCGGTCGCTGAGAAAACAGATTTTGATCTTTTCCGTTTTGCCCGTAATCATCGTATCGTGCATTACCACCTATATGTCCCTGTCCAACATTCTGTCACGGGGCGAAGAAGTGGTAAAAACGTACCGGGCGGTGCTGCTTGCCGAACGAAGAGAGATGCTGAAAAATTATACGACCCTTGCCGTTTTGGCCATAGAAAAACTCTCCCGGAAACAGGCCCTGGATAACATCCGAAACATGCACTACGGGACAAATGGGTACTTCTGGATAAACGATTTCAATAATTTCATGATCTCGCATCCGGACCCCCGACTGCAGGGAGCGGACCAGAGCGGGCTGCGGGACCCCAACGGCGTCTACATCTTGCAGGAAATAACGAAGGTGGCGCGGGAGCACGGAGAGGGATATGTTTCGTACATGTGGAAGACGCCCAATGATGAAAAACTTCAGCCGAAGCTGTCGTACGGCAAAACGATAAAAAAATGGGGATGGATAGTCGGCACAGGCATTTACATCAACGATATTGACGAAATGGTCGCCAAGGAAAAGGAAAAAACGCGGGGGGAAATAACCTCTTTGATCACGAAGGCCGTCCTCATTTCCTTCGGCGTATCGCTGGTCGTTATTCTTCTGGCGACCTATTTTGCCAACCGGCTGGTCAACAAACCTCTTGACGTGATCACGTCTGCCATAAAAAACTACAACAACGACCTGACAGTCAAAATACCGGTTACCGCTGAGAACGAGATCGGCGACCTGGCAAAAGCATTCAACCTCCTAACGGCACATCTGCTGGACATCATCAAGAACGTTTCCGCCGCCGTCAAAGGCATCAACTCCTCCGCGAGCGAGGTCTCGGTGTCCGTGGAACAGCAGGCAACGGTCTCTTCCGAACAAGCGGCTGCGGTCGCGGAGATCACCGCGACCATGGAGGAGCTCTCCACATCGTCCACGCAGATAGCCGAGCATTCAAAATCCGTCGTCGACATCGCCACCCGGACGTGGGAGAACACGAAAAAGGGGGCGGCAGCCGTTGACACGGTCATTACGAAGATGAATGAAATCCACGGCGACAACGAGAGCAGCATCAGGGAAATCGTCGACCTGGGCAGAAAGTCGAAGGAAATATCCAAAGTCATGGAGATCATCAACACGATTGCGGACCAAACCAAGCTCATAGCGTTCAACGCCGCCCTTGAGGCGTCGAGCGCCGGTGAGGCCGGAAAACGGTTCGGCGTCGTTGCCGTGGAAATCCGGCGGCTCGCCGACAGTGTGATGGAGTCCACCGGGGAGATCGAAGCCAAGGTCAATGAAATCCAGGAAGCCATCAATCGTCTGGTCATTGCGTCGGAGAAGGGCTCAAAAGGCATTCAGGAAGGAATGGCGCACTCGAACCAGACGGCATCGATGCTCATGGAACTTGTCGATGATGCCCAATCCACGCAGGAATCGGCAAAACAGATATCCTTGTCGACGCAGCAGCAGAAGACGGCAAGCAACCAGGTCGTAGCTGCGTTGCGGGAGATCGTGGCCGGCTCCAGCCAAACCTCGGACGCCATCAGGCAGATCAGCTCCGTAAGCAGCAGATTGACGGTGCTTTCTGATGATCTGAAGGGACAGGTGGACAAGTTCAAAATTGCCTGAGGGAAGGGCACGAGGGACGAGGTTAGCAAATTCGTCCATCGTCTTAGCGCGCGACGGCGGGCGTTCCTCGTCCATCTGATCATGAGGAGGATTCTGCACGATGGGGCAGATTCGGGTATTGGTTGTTGACGACAGCGATCTCGCGCGGGAATTGATCGGCGCCATATTATCCACGGACAGCGAAATTTCCATCGTGGGGGAAGCCGTCAACGGCCGTGAAGCCGTGGAAAAAGTCAGGACGCTGAAGCCCGACATCGTCACAATGGATATTGAAATGCCGCTTCTGAACGGTCTGGACGCGATAGAGCAGATCATGGCCGACCACGCTGTTCCCATCCTCGTCGTTACCACGCGGGGCGATGCGAACATCGCCTATGCCGCCATATCCAAGGGGGCGCTGGACCTCGTCGTAAAACCTGATGTGAACCTGGAAGACGCGGGGGACTTCATAGAACGGATAAAACTCCTGTCGAAGATCAAGGTCATTACCCACATGAACGGGAAGCGTGGCGCGCGGGAAAAGGCCGTTGTCTCGATGCCGGCCATGACCGAAACATCGCCCGACAGGGTAGTTGCCATCGCGTCCTCAACGGGCGGGCCCGAGGCGCTTTCCATTATCCTGTCGGCCTTGCCGGAAGCGTTTCCCTGTCCCGTTGTCATTGCCCAGCATAATTCCGACGGATTCATTCCCGGCATGGTGGAATGGCTCCGGCGCATTTCGAACCTCAAAGTCAAAGTGGCCGTAGAAGGAGAGATGCTTGCCCCCGGAACGGCCTATGTATCCCCCTCTGAAAGACATATGGAAATTACCGTCGCGAGGAAAGTCGCACTCATCGAACGGCATCCGAGGGACATCTATCGCCCCTCCTGCGACATCCTGTTATCATCGGTCGCAACGGCGTATAAAGCAAAAAGTATCGGGGTCATCCTGACCGGCATGGGAAACGACGGATCGCGCGGCATGCAGCAGATCAGGAACGCAGGAGGTACGACGATCGCGCAGGATGAAAAGACGAGCATCGTCTTCGGCATGCCGAAGGTCGCGATCGACAGCGGCTGCATCGGCAAGATCGTCCCGCTTGACGAAATGAGCAGCGAGCTCCTGTTCCTCGTCGGTTGCAACGGGCAGGAAAAGAGCAGGGCCCTTTGATAACGACCATGGATTTACAGCCCTTTAAGAGCATGATCAAAGCAAACTGCGGCCTTTGTTTCGAGGCGGAGAAGGAATCCATGCTCGCCGGCGGCATTCGTGTCAGGATGTCCGAACGCGGACTGTTGACGGAGTCCGAATATCTCGCCTGTCTTCGGCGAGACGATGATGAGTTGCACTCCCTCATCAATCTCCTGACCATCAACGAGACTTATTTTTTCCGTGAACCCGTCCATCTCAATATTCTGGCAGATAGACTTTTTCCCGCCATGATGGCCTCCCGGACGCCGGCAAACCCGGTCCGTATTCTGTGCGCCGGATGCTCCAGCGGAGAAGAGCCTTACTCCGTGCTGATAACCCTCCTGGAAAAGTACGGCCCCGGTGTGAGAAACCTCGTTTCCGTCATCGGGGCGGATATCGACAGCGGCGTCCTTCGCAGGGCAAAGCAGGGAAGGTACAGCGGTCTTTCCTTCCGGGGCTTCCCGGACCGGCTCCGGGAGAAATATTTTGAACCCGCGGTGAACGACCACTATGTCATACGGGATTTTCTCAGGGGACACGTCCGGTTTATGAACGTGAATCTCAAAAGCGACGTGTATCCGGAGGCGCTCCATGACCTGGACGCGATTTTTTACCGGAACGTGTCCATCTATTTTGAGCCTGAAACGCGGAAAAGCATCTTCGACAGGCTGGCAGGCCTCTTGAAAGAAAAGGGATGGCTGTTCGTGAGCTCTACGGAGACGCTCTCCCACAATCACGGAACGCTTTCGCTCGTCGAGCTGGACGGGATATTTTGCTATCAGAAGAATATCGAGCTCCCCCTTGCGGACAGGAGAAATCGGTCCCCTTCCCCGCGCCAACAGCAGGGAGCAAAGGGCCGGGCATTAAAGTCCGCCGTAATCGCCCGCACCCCCCGTTCCGGTCCCGCCCGGGACCTTCCGGCCATTGCACACGTCATGCGTCCTGAGACAGGAACGGCACTGAATGCCAAACCGAGGGCCGACCGATCGTTTTTTGACGAAGCACTGGGCTTGGCCAGGAGCAAGAACTACGAGCTGGCGCTCAGCCGTATCGGCCTCCTTTTGGAGGAGGAGCCGTCGTTTGCCAAGGGATATCTGCTCAAAACGGGCATTCTTATCAACATGAAGCTTTTGGACGAGGCCGCGCGCGCTTGCCGGCAAAGCATCGAACTGGACCGATGGAGCCTGGAAGGGCATCTTTTCATGGGATTGATCGCAAAGCTCAAGAGCGACAGCGAGACGGCAGGCAGGAGATTCAAAGAGGCGCTCTATATTCAGTCGTCATGCTGGCTCGCCCACTACTATCTGGCGGACATCTACGGCGAGCTCGGTGAGAGGAACAACGCAGTTCGCGAGTACGAGATTGTGATCAGACTGCTCGAAAAAGACGACCTGCCGGACCAGGGGCTCATGTTTTTCCCCCTGGCTTTTCCGGCCGAACAGATCGTGCATCTGTGCCGGCACAATCTGGAAAAACTGAAGGCGGAGGGATGACGGTGGATGAGGGACGAGTGACGACGTCAGGCATGTTCGTCCACCGTTTCAGCGACCGACGTGACCCGTCATCCATCTTCCCTCACGCTTCACCAAAGGACTAGAGCATGGCGCTGGACATGAAAAAATTTCTGGCCCGGTTTGCGGAAGAGGCCCGCGATCACCTGAACAGGCTGAACGAGGGACTCGTGCATCTCGAGAACCATCCTGATGATCCCGAAACCATTGATGCCGTGTTTCGCTCCGCCCATACCATCAAGGGATCGGCCAGGATGATGAAGCTTTCCTTGATAGCCGACGTGGCCCATAAGATGGAGGACGCTTTGGGGGCGCTGCGGGCGAAAAAGATGGCCTATTCACGGGACCTTGCAGACGTCTTGTTCAAAGGCATAGACTGCATTTCAGGCATGGTCGAAAAAGTTCACCAGGGCCAGGAAGCAACCGCTGATACGGCAACGCTCCTGGAAGAGCTTGCGAAGGCTTCTGAAGGAACGTTTGTCTCTGCCGGAGGTGCTGCTTCGAGCGGGCCCCAACCGGAAACGGTTGCCGCGCCTTCCCCCCGGGTCGCATCCGGCACGACGCACGCGGCTGGTGACGCCGGTACCGAAGAGCCGAAGGAGACATCATCGACACCGGGACACGACGGCAAAGCCGGAGCCCCGCAGCTCGTTTCTGCAGGGGCAACGAAGTCCAGGCCCGCGGACAGCATACGCGTCAAGGCGGACAAGCTTGACGAGCTGATCCGCCTTATGGGAGAGATCGTTTCGAACCAGAACCGGCTGAAGCGGCGTTTGTCCGATGTCCGGGAGGCCGAAAAAGCAGCGAAGAAAAACCTGGACTTCCTGGCGGAGATCGGGGAGGGCGAGGCGTCCCCCGTTGATCGGGAAATGATCCAGTCCGGACGCTCCCTCCATGCAAGACTGAAGCAGCTTGCGTCGAGTATGCGTGATGATGCCGGCATGCAGGAACTGTTGACAGCGGAACTGCAGGAAAAGGCGCTGCTGTTGCGGATGGTCCCGCTTTCGACGGTTTTTGATTCCCTGCCCAGGATGGTGCGCGACGTAGCACGGTCCCAGGGAAAGGACATTGAGCTGGTGATCGAAGGCGGAGACATCGGGCTCGATAAAAAAATGATCGAAAAAATCGGGGACCCACTGGTGCACATGCTCAGGAATGCCGTTGACCACGGCATTGAAAGCGCCGAGGAACGGCAAAAAGCAGGGAAGCGGAAACAGGGGACGATCAAGCTTTCCGCAAGCTACGATGCAGGAAGCGTCGTGATCGAGCTCGCCGACGACGGAGGGGGCCTGGCGCTGGACAAGATCAGGGAAAAGGCGCTGCGGAAAAAGCTGTACGACGAAGCGGAACTTGGCGCCATGACAGAGGGAGAAATCGTCGACCTGATATTTCAGCCCGGTTTCAGCACGAGCCCTATTATCACCGATATCTCGGGCAGGGGAGTCGGGATGGACGTGGTAAAGAAAAACATTGTTCAGGATCTCAAGGGGACCATCAAGATTGACACGAAGCCGGGCAAAGGGACCTCGTTCTCCCTTCGGGTCCCCATGACGCTGGCCGTGATGCGTGTCCTCCTCATCGAGTCCTGCGGCACGACCTTTGCGCTCATCGCGCATTATGTCAGCGAAATCACCCGCATTTCCGAATCCGAAACGATGACGGTCTTGAACAAAAAAGCGATACGGCTCCGGGAGGAATTCATTCCCGTGGTTGACCTCGGATCACTCTTGAGATTGACGCGGAAGGGTGGAACGGACAGAACGGGCCTGCTCGTACTTTTCGTACGCATGGGAAGTGAAAAACTCGGCCTCATCGTCGATTCCCTCCTCGATGAGGAGGATATAGTGATCAAAGCGCTGCCCGGACACATGCAAAATATGCATCTCGTGTCCGGCGTGACGATTTCGGACAAAAACGAGATCATCAACATTTTGCACGTGCCCGGACTCATCGAGGCTGCGGGGCAGACGGAACAGGTTATGCGTGCGCCGGAAGAAGGCAGGGCCCTGGCAACGCACATCCTTGTTGTCGACGATTCGCTTAATACGCGGGACATCGAGAAAGACATTCTTGAAGCATACGGCTATTCCGTTGATTTGGCAAGCGACGGTCAGGAGGCGGTGGAGAGAACGCGGGAGAAGAAGTACGATCTTGTCATTACCGACGTCGAAATGCCGCGTCTTGACGGTTTTGCACTGACCGAACGTCTGAGGAGCGATCTGTCCTACAAAGACACGCCGATCATCATCGTGACCTCGCGGGAAAAGGAAGAAGACAAAAAGCGCGGCATCCTGGTCGGCGCAAACGCTTATATCGTCAAGGGCGCTTTTGACCAGTCGAGCCTGCTCGAAACAGTCCAGAATCTGATCGGATAGTTGCCCGGGCCAGCACTCACAAGATTGAAACGGGTTCTGCTTCTGAGAACACACGCTGCAGTCGTGCGGAACCGCGTGTCGGATAAAAAACCAAAATCCGCATTTGGTCCTTCCGTGTGCGACGAAGTCGCCCGTGGTTCATAAAGACGTATCCAGTTTTAAAGATACGCGCAGTCAGTGTTCCAGAGAAATACTAAAACAGGGGTGAGGCATACTATGGTTGTGGAAAAGACAAGGGCACTCATCGTCGACGACGACCCGTTTATGCGGGAGCTGCTGACCGCCATACTCGAGGGTGAAGGATATGCAGTCGACAGCGCGGAAGACGGAGCAAAAGCATTCAGTGCATTCTGTGCCGACCCGGGAATCGGTCTCGTCATCTCCGACATGAATATGCCCGACATGAACGGCCTGGAGTTGATCAAACAAATACGGGGCCGGGGAAGCGACGTCCCGGCGATCATTCTTACCGGCGATGCCGAAATGCCTTATATCATGGACGCCCTGAACGACGGGGCCTGTGAGATTCTGATCAAGGACGAGAACCTTCAGGACACTCTTGGATTTTTTGTGACGAGTGTCATGAAGAAATACAAGCAGAGGGAACAGAAGACGCATCAGGGAGCGGCGCTGAAAAGCGACGGGAGCGGATAACGTGGGGCCCGGGGCGGTCGGAACCGCGGATGAGGGAGTGGGCATGGTCAACGAAAAGGACGAGACGACGCGTTTCAGGCTGAAAGAACTGCACAGGAAATACCTTGCACAGCTCCCCGATAAGGTGCGCCAGATTGAAAAGGCTCTTTCCGCCGTCAATCAGAAATGGGACGCTGAAAAAGCGGGCAACCTCGCCCGGATGCTTCACACACTGGCAGGCTCCGCAGGGACATTCGGATTATCCGAAGTTCGTGCGGCGGCGCACGCGATGGAATCAGAACTTCGCACGGACATCAAACAGGGGACAGCTTTGTCTGACGACTTCCGGGTGCGAATTACTTCGCGCTTTACTGCTGTGAAAGAAGCGGCTGTTCTCGACGATTCCGCGCAAAACCGCATGGCCGCTGCTCCGCTTTTGCACGAAACCGGTAGGACCACGGGCAATGATACTATTTTTGTCGTCGACGACGACCCCCAGGTCGTCCATAACCTCGCACTCCAGATCGGCCATTACGGATATAGCGTGGAATCGTTCAGCAGGCCCGGCGATCTCGTTGCAGCCTTAAAGAATGCGACTCCCTCGGCGATCATCATGGATCTGGGTTTTCCGGAAGGGCGGCTCGCAGGCGCCGAGATCCTCGAAGAAGTCCAGGAGGGGCGGGAACCGCGCATTCCTGTCCTTTTCCTGTCCGGCCGCGGCGATTTCGAAGCCCGGCTGATGGCTGTCCGCGCCGGTAGTGAAGCCTATTTTACGAAGCCCGTCGACATGAGCAGGCTGCTGGACAGGCTCGATGTACTCACAAAACGGCAAGTGAGGGCGTCGTACCGGGTCCTGATCGTGGACGACGAGACGGAGCTGGCGTCTTATCATGAAGCGATCCTGCAGCAGGCCGGCATGACGACTGCGGTGGTGACGGACCCGCTCGATGTTATGGACACACTTGACGTGTTCAGGCCCGAATTAATCCTCATGGACGTGTATATGCCGCGATGCAACGGACTTGAGTTGGCAAAGGTGATCCGCCAGAATGACGCGTTCATCGACGTTCCCATCGTCTTTCTCTCCTCTGAAACCGATATCGACCGGCAGCTGAGCGCCATGAGCCGCGGCGGAGATGATTTTTTGTCAAAGCCCATTCAGCCGTCGCACCTCATCATCTCGGTCAGCCTGCGTGCCGAACGCTATCGCGTCCTGAGAACGTTCATGACCCAGGACAGTCTGACCGGCCTGTTGAACCATACGAGGATCAAGGAACAATTGGATATTGAAGTGGTGCGTGCGCAGCGACAGGGGTTGGTCTGCACGCTTGCCATGATCGATATTGATAATTTCAAGTTCGTAAACGACACCTACGGTCACCCTGCCGGCGATCAAGTGCTTAAAAGCCTTTCCTATCTCCTGAAGCAACGCCTTCGCAAGACTGATTTCGTCGGTCGTTACGGCGGCGAGGAGTTCGCAATTATTATGGGGGACACGGACGGTGAAATGGCGAAAACAATCTTAAATGACATTCGCAGTAATTTCTCCCAAGTTCGTCATAAGTACGGAGACAACGAATTTGCCGTCACCATCAGCTGCGGGCTGGCATCTTTCCCTCATTATGAGCAGTGCAGTGAGCTCATTTATGCTGCAGACCGTGCTCTCTATGAAGCTAAGCGGTCGGGTCGAAACCAGGTGGTTTGCGCGCCCCCGTCCCTTCCCTGAAGAGTAATGCGAAATAATCATTCCGGCCCGGCCAAGCCGGACGCAAGACCCCTTTCGCAGTGGCAATTACATACCCGATAAATACCCCATCATATCTCTTGACAAAAGTTTCACTTTTCTATAATCAAGGCATCCCACGACAGAAATATTTCTCTAACACGGGAATTTTTAGTGATCTAAACATTACACAAGGAGTCATCTCATGAAGAGATTATTGAGCGCGTCAGTAGTGATTCTCTTGTCGACGGCAATACTGGCAGCCTGCAGCGGGGGCGGTGGTGGTGCAAGTTCCGGTGGAACCAGCACCGCTTCCGCAAGTCTTAGCGGCATCACCTCGGTGAACTACCAGCCCGGCAGTGCAATACAGACATCCTTGAGCACGACCGCCAGTACGACGGCACTCTATTTTAACATCCCGGCGAACGCAGCAAGCCAACCAGGAGATTTCACAATCACCACAGTTGCGTTGAGTGATCTGCCCGCGGCACTGCAAAGCAGTAAACTGAGGTTTCAAGCTGATCCAGCCAATGTTTTCATAAACGCTTTCTCCATAACAGCGCCACCCGATAGCCTTATAACAAGTTTCTCAGCCCCCATCGTCCTGAGCGGGACCCTATCGCCGACTATTCAATCGGGCACCACGCTGAACCTGGCAATTTTTCAAAACAACACCTGGGTAGATGTCACGACAGCTACTGTAGGCTCAAATGGCACCTTCACGGAAAATAGTCTTTCGACGGCTTTACCCGGCATCGTGGCCCTGGGGACCTATGTGTTGTATCAGCCCCCCTATCCTTGGGCAGGTACGTGGGTGGGGGCTGACGTCTCTACCTGCAGCTTCTACTCCGGTCCGATCACGATGACGATAACCTCGACAGGCGGAAACAGCTTGAACCTTTCGTATGTTGGAACCGGCATTACAGGAGCGTATCCTTTGACTTTCTCCGGGAACACTGCCACGAATACGGCGGGAAATGTCACGTTCACCCTGAACGGCAATACGATGTATGCTTCGGAGCCGGATTCCTGCCAGACCGGAACGTTCACCAGACAGTAGTCGTATGTGGTTCAAGCTCAGGCTATGCGGCAGATCAAACGACGTTTCGGCACTATTGCATAATCTCGGTCCGCGGATAGACGGCATTGAGAGGGATTGTCCAAAGGATTAGGCGGTTGCGGGAAACTTAGGCGTTGTTACTTGCAGTATTTCCATTTATACGAAGAAATGAACGCATCGTTCCCTCGCAAGCGTCGGTTTTTCGCCGGATCCCGGGACCCCGAATAGTAATTTCGATAACCTGTCACGAAATACCCTTTGACGGCCCGGCTTACCTCTTGCTATAAATTGCGCACTGTTGTATTTTAATAGCGTTAACTCATAGACTGTCTTGCCTCCCTTAATCATGACTAAAGACCTGATACACAAAGCGGATTTTCTCCACAACCTCTTCGACACGATTCCCGCGTCCATCTTCATTGTCGACCGGGATGTCCGGATTCATCACCTGAACGCCGCCGCGGTGAACCTCTTGAGCGCCAATAAGGAAACGGTCCACTTGATGCGAGGCGGCGAGGCGCTGCATTGCCTCCATTCGATTGAAACGCCCGAAGGGTGTGGGAGGGCCCCTGCGTGCAAGGATTGTGTGATCAGGAACTCCGTGAACAGGTCTTTTGAGGGAGGCTCAGTGCAGCGGGAGACCGCGAAGTTGATGTTGCTTCACGCCGAGGGGACCAGTGAAGTCTATATGATGGTGACCGCAAGCCCTCTCCGCTACGACGACCGGGCATTCACCTTGCTTATCTTGGAAGACATCACGAAGCTCAAGACCGTTGAAGAGGCGCTCCGGCGCCGCACTGCCCAACTGGAGGCAACGAACCAGGAGCTGGTGTCCTTCAGTTACTCAGTTTCGCACGATTTGAAGACCCCCCTCAGAAGCATTCGCGGTTTCAGTGAGGCCCTGTTGAGCGACCACGCCGCGGACCTTGATGAGGAGGCCAGAGATTACCTCGATCGCATCTGTTCTGCCGGCGCCCGGATGCATCAGCTCATCGACGATTTACTGGCCCTCTCCCGGTTGACGGAGAGTGAGATGCGCCGCGAGGCTATCGACCTCAGCGCGCTCGCAGGTGCTGTTGCAGATGGGCTGATGAAAGCCTTTCCGGACCGCAACATCGAATTCGTCATTGCGCCCGCAATCCGCGTTTTGGGGGACGACAGGCTGCTCAAGATCGTTTTGGAAAACCTCATGGGAAATTCGGTGAAATTCGCTGCTGCCCGCCAGAAGGTGCGAATCGAGTTCGGAACCCAGATGCAGAAAGAGCCGGTCTATTTCGTCAGAGACAACGGAGCCGGATTTGACATGGCCTATGTGAACAAGCTTTTTATACCTTTTCAGCGTCTCCACGAAGAGTCACGGTTTCCCGGAAACGGCATCGGCTTGGCAACGGTGCGCCGCATTATTCACCGGCACGGAGGCCGCATCTGGGCCGAAGGGGCAGTTGACAAGGGGGCTGCTTTCTTCTTTACACTGTAGCTGCTTAACGGTGCGTCCGCCCTCCCGATCATCACGGCATCGTCCTTTGTTTTTCCCGTTTCATACAACGCAACGAGTACTCGTCGAGTGCGATCGGCCGATGGCTTAGAAGATGCTTGAGCGACTGCTTCCTGAGGCGTACGTACTTATTCCGGAAACTGATTATATGTAACACGTCAGCCTTTGTTCATTTTTGAACCTTTAAGAGCTTCATCGGCCTGTTTAATGAGCCTTGTCAGCTCTCTTTCCGGATCTTTTTCCGGAGCGCACCGGCCAAAGCTCAGGCCCGTGCTGGCGGCAATCTTGATTCGACGGCCGTCATAAGCAAAAGACATCACGCCTAGGGCGTCAGTAATTCTCTTGTAGGTAGCATTGATGTTCTCCGTATTCTCTGTCGTCCAAACTGCCAGGAATTCATCACCGCCGTAGCGTCCGACAGCGTCTACTTTTTTTCGCATGACGGAGTCGATCGTCTGCCCGAGTGTGCTTAAAGCCTCATCGCCTGCCAGGTGAGATGTGTTGTTGAGCAGTTTCAGATTATCCATATCGATAAAACAGACGCAGACGATCTTTCGGTCGAAACTGGCGCGCCGTATCATACTGATGGCCTGTTTGAAGAGAAACCCTCTGGAATAAACTCCCGTCAGGTAATCAAGACACATCTGCTCCTCGAGCTTGTGCCGGTCGTCCATAATGATGGCTAACATCCATACGAAGATAAACATCACCGCGGTCCAAACTAAGAACAATAAGAAAAAATTGATATTCCGTCCGAAGTATTGTTCAATTGTCCGATAAATTTGGCTGCCGATAGCCGTCATAAATGCTGCAGTGATGAGCGGGAATACGAAGAGAATGATATGGCGAGTTTCTTCCTCTAAGCCAAACCAGAAATTACTAAATTGCAGCAATTTATCCCTTGTTTTGCTTTGTACGCCCATGAATCCTACTTCTTTAATGAATTGAGAACCCGACAAAACGATTCTATTATAAACAGCAATAATTTGTCAATACAATTTTTACTAGTTTTAATTGGGTTTAATTAATCTTCCCCTTTTATCCCAGGAGTGAGATTCTCACCCAGGGCGGAGGTGGCACTGGAAGCTCGGATCGTACGCTTGGTGAATGACAATAGAAGTGGGCTACAATCGTATTGTAGGCGCTAGCTAATTTTGGATATATTGTCGGCGATCAGACGATTGGAAATATCTTGAAGCGGCACGGCCTGGCACCGGCGCCTGGCGAAAAAAGACAAGCATAGGGAGGGGATGTGCTGATTTTCTTCTCCGAGCAATTGGAACAACGGCATAATCACCCACTTCAATGCCGGGAAAGGCTGTGAGAGATGCTTCAAGTACTATTACCATGAGGCCGCAATTGAGTTTATTGACCAAACGACCACAGATGTCAATACTCATTCTGTCAACTCATGCCTGCAAAATCCGCAACATAATGTCGGGATTTGTTAAAACATAGACCAGAAACTCTCATCATTTGCGAGATCAGAGGCCTGATCGATCGCCGCCGTTATGTCCCCTTTACGACAATCACGAGTGCTCAAGCTTGGGATTGGATTTGTCGGCGTCAGAAATATAATGCGACGAGGAATAAATATATTTTCTCGATCATCCGATAGTGCTTTTTGCATTTCGTTGAGGATTTTTTTCAGTTTTTGACCTCGGCGCTTAATAAGCGGCTGGACGTTAGTGAAAATCGCGCTAGGATTGTTTTCGACTAATTTGTATCCGTGATAAATTGCCTGTCTTATAGCACGGATTTCCAAAAGATCGTTTGCAAATTCAACCCTCAATATTAGTCTGAGATACCATGGTAACCGTCCAGTATCGGTACAGGTATTGTAGCAGAGACGACTATTTGACAGAATGAAAATTGTATCGCACTTGGCTTTGATCGCCTCGCCAAGCACGAAAGTTCCCCCATCAGAATGCCATTCTTCGTTGATCATTACCGGTAGCAAGAACCCCTGTAAACCGATAGCGGCAAGCATCACCTGTTTCATTAATTCCGAATTTTGACGGAAGAGTGGATCATGATTGGAAAAAATGTGGTGCCTTAACTTATTTTCATTGTAGGTCACAACTTGAAATTCTATCGGCGAAGCCACAATTGCTTCCGGATCAAGATTAGCTACCAAATATTTAGACGCGCCATCATTAGAATAAAGATTCGGTCCTCTGAAATTTTTAAAAACCCCCGTCCAACTGCGGTCGAAGATCTTTTTGGACCCGAGTCGTTCTGTTTCCTTCCATTTCTTTTCTAAGGCTTCAACATCCCAATTACTGCCGATAAGATCGCCTCCAGAGAATACTCCGACTGAAACGCTTTGGACAAAGGCCGGCTTAACACCCTTAGCCGCCAGCGCTTTAATGAAGCCAACGCCGTAAGCTCCTGTAAAACCTCCTCCATTAAAAATAATTCCAACTTTACCAAGATTCATAATCGCTACCTCTGAAGCCGACACACTCGTATTAGACATAATGGTTGACAGTTGAAAAGTGACCTGCCCCTTGTCGCCGTGGGTTATATTGGGCTTCACAAGGAGTCCAAATACAGAGCCACAAACAAGGAGGCAGGTCATGCAGAATTCTATCACAATCGTTGGTCTCGATTCAGCAAAAAACTCCGTAGCCATAGCAACAGCTGAAACCGTCGGCAATCAAGAAGTTCGATACTACGGCAAGATCGGCGGCGACATGGCGTCACTGGACAAAACCATCAGAAAGCTTGAAAGCAAAGGATCGGAACTGCACTTTGTTTATGAAGCTAGGCCATGCGGTTATGAAATCTATCGCCACCTGACTAAAAAAGGCTTCAAATGTACGGTTGTGGCACCCTCGCTGATTCCGAAAAAAAGCGGCAACCGCGTAAAAACCGATCGTCGTGATGCTGAGAGCCTTGCAAAATTGCATCGAGCTGGAGAATTGACTCCTATTTACGTGCCCCAAGAGGATGATGAAGCCATGCGGGATCTGACGCGCGGCAGAGAAGACGCGATCAAAGCCCAACGCACCGCCCGACAAAGATTAGGCGCAATACTGCTGCGACACGGACACCGTTACTCCGGGGAATCCACTTGGACCCAGGCCCACATGCGCTGGCTCTCCTATATAAAAATGCCGCACCCTGCGCAACAAATCACGTTGCAAGAGTATATACATGCCGTGAAGGAAAGCACGGAAAGGGTGTCCCGGCTCACAGAGCAAATTCAAAAGCTCATTCCCTTATGCAAGTTTGCTCCTGTGGTACGCGCGATCCAGGCATTACGCGGCATAGCTGATGTGACCGCCGCGACCACCATGGCCGAGATCGGGGACCTGGGCCGTTTTGAAAACCCCAAGCAACTCATGGGCTATCTAGGACTGGTTCCTTCCGAACACTCCAGCGGCGACACCACCCGGCGAGGAGGCATCACCAAAACCGGAAACACTCACGTCCGGCGCGCACTCATAGAAGCAGCACAAGCATACAGTTTTCCAGCCCGCGTCAGCCGGGTGATCCTTAAACGCCAGGAAGGGCTGCCGAAAAACGTCTGCGACATCTCCTGGAAAGCCCAGCTGCGGCTTTGCGGCCGATTCCGTAAACTTACGGCCCAAGGGAAGCTCAGAAACAAAGTAGTAACCGCCATCGCAAGAGAGCTATGCGGCTTCATCTGGGCAATTGCACGAGAAGTACAGCATCAGACCGCATAAGAGTATCAAATAACACAACACCACCGAAGGGAGGGACGCAAACGAACAATAAAAACAATCATCCAGAACATAAGCGGGGACGCGGCCACGTTTACGGAGAGCCCTCGGTCAACCTATGGAATAAGGCTATGCCGAACTTCCGCTTTTAGAGCGAGGCAGCTCCGCGGCGAAGAAAGGTCTTGCGGTCAAACCCGCGAATATCAGAGTGATCAAACGTCGCACAAGTCGGCCCCGTCCCTCCTTATGCACTGGAGCAATTTGACCATATAACCCTTAAATAAAAAAGGGGCAAGGAAACTTTTTTGCTCTTGACACTGTCAACCATATCAGGTTAAGGGGATGAAGCCCGGCACCAGCCGACGAATCCAACCAGTTCGATAATATATACAAACCGCTTATCCAATGCAAGAGTGCAGTTTTTGAATACTGTCCTATGGGTATTTATTTAATGGAGCAGACACTAAGGAATTCGGTTTGTAACCTGGTGTGTTTAGAGATGGACACTGCAACACCTTCAGGAAGGACTTCTTGGCTGAAAACTACGTCATGAAATGCAATGATACGAAACGTATTTGTGATCTGTAGTACCCGAATACAGATCAGATTCGATGTTAAATACTACGAGGAACCGTCTGAACGCGATCGGAATTGTTGTCCGAAACTGGTCGGAAACGGCATCCGATGAGAATGGACTCAGTGTACGACTGCGCGGCCGGTGTACGCGCTAAAATCTGTGCCGACTAGTCCGGGCAGCGAATTTATGGTTCGTTCGGAAATGTCAAGAGCTTCGAGGAATGGCAATCACGCAAATAGCAGATTCGATACAGGGACATCGGGGCCGCCCCAAGATGGTCTGGCTTCAAAGGAGGGATGGTTGGCGGGCCTACTGCAGCACGTCCCGGAGCGTCTTGCTGAAAACATCTATGGTATAGGGCTTGATAATGACTGCCTTAAACCCGAATTTTTTGAACTCTGCCATGACCGGGTCATTCGAATAGCCGCTCGCCACGATCGCCCTCACGCCGGGATCGAGCGCGAGCAGCCGGGCCATCGCTTCCCTGCCTCCCATGCCGCCCTGCACGGTGAGATCCATGATCACGGCATGAAAGGGCTTCTTCGCATCCAGCGCCTGTTGGTACAGTTCAATAGCCTGTGTTCCATGCCGGGCGAAGGCAACATCATAGCCGAGCTCCTGGAGCATTTCCCCCGAGACTTCCCGGACGAGCTGTTCGTCGTCCATGATGAGGATTTTCCCCTGTCCGGAGACAATAGGGCAGGCTGCAGCTGCGGATTCAGCGGGAGAAACACTGCTCGAGGCCGGCAAATAGATGGTGAACGTCGCCCCCTGGCCGGGCTTCGATTCAACAATGATATGGCCGTCATGCTTTTTTACGATCGAGTAGACGGACGCAAGCCCGAGGCCGCTTCCCTGCTGTTTGGTGGTAAAATAGGGGTCGAATATTTTAACGAGGTGCTCATCAGGGATCCCGACCCCCTCGTCGCGAACCGTGATTTTTACGTAGGCCCCTGCTGCCAGCGATGCGATCGCCCTGTCCGGCAGCGCGGCATTTTCCACGGTGAAAACGATCGCGCCCCCGTTCGGCATGGCGTGCACCGCATTAATGATCAGGTTATTGAAGACCTGGCTCATCTGTCCGGCATCGACGTTCACGGGCCTGATGTTCCCGGCTACGCTGAACCGGGCCGCCACGCTGGTGCCATGGAGACTGAAACTTGCCGCTTCCCGGATAATATCGACGATTGACGTCGTCGACTTCACGGGCGCTCCGCCTTTCGAAAAAGTAAGCAGCTGATAGGTCAGCTCCGTTGCCCGCCGGGAAGCCGATTCCGCTTCGACCAGCCTTCCAAAAGCTTTGCTGCTTCCGTCAATATACATTTTAGCCAGGCTGATGTTCCCGAGTACGGCGGTAAGAAGATTATTGAAATCATGGGCGAGACCGCCTGCAAGCACGCCGAGGGACTGCAGCTTTTCCACTTTGAGCTGCTCTTCTTCCCTCTTGCGCTTCTCCGTCGCGTCCCGGAACACGAGCACGATGCCGACGATCCTGCTCTCGCGGTCGCGGATCGGCGCAGCGCTGTCTTCAATGATGATTTCCTCACCGTCCTTTTTCAGGAGGGCCGTGTGGTTTGCCAGTCCGCAGATGAGGCCGGTCTCAATGACTTTTTCAACGGGGTTCACGCAGCGTTCGCGTGTCTTTTCGTTGATGATGTGAAAAACTTCTGCGAGCGGCCTGCCCGCGGCTTCGGCGGAAGTCCAGCCGGTGTGCTGCTCGGCGACTTTGTTGAGCAGGGTGATGATGCCATGCACATCCGTAACGATGACGCCGTCGCCGATGCTGCGCAGGGTCACTGCCAGACGTTCTCTTTCCTCCGCAAGCCGGTCCTCGCGGTCCCTTACGGCAGCGCTCATCAGGTTGAACTCCCGGGAAAGCTGCCCGATTTCATCGGCCGCAAAAACCGGGACCTGGTCGGGCGTCTCACCGAGTTTGTGCTGCAGCACCGCCCGGTGAAGACCCAGGAGCGGCGAAACAACGTATTTCCCGAGGATCAGACGGAGACAGAGGACTGCAATCAGGGTGAGGACGGCGGCGTCGAGAATATTGTAGAATGCGGCCTTGCGGGCGGCCGCAATCACCGGCAGCTTCGAGATCCTGAGCCGGACATAGCCGATGAATATTCCTTTCGCGATTCTCGGGTCGTGGAGTTCGAGAAAAACCGGCTTGTAAACATCGATCCACGCGCCGTCATCGACCGTGAAATGATCCCGTTCTTCTTTATGCGTCTTGAAGTATGCGATTGCGGCGGGGCCGGGAGGAACGTTCAGCTGCCCGACCGGGACCGCTGCGATGCCGAGCCAGACCGGTGAAAACACCTGGGTAAGGACGATGTCGTCGGTATGGACGATATTCTGGACATGCTTGATGAGGTTGAGGTCTTCCGCAGCGAGCCCCTCGCTCACGGACTGCGCCAGGGCCTCGGCCAGGGCGACCCCCCGGGCCGCGACTTCCTGTTCCATGCTGCGCTTCTGCGCGGCGAAGAACAACGCGGTGCTGACGGTGCTGACGGCCAGCACCACGACCGCGATGACGACGGTCACTTTTGTACGCAGCGAGAATGTCATTTTATATCAGCAAGCGACGGCATACCGATGGAGGATATGAGCTTCTGTCCTTTTGGGCTCAAGACGAAATCGACGAATCGTCTGACTTCCGGCCGGGCGTTTTTTTTGATGACGATGTACAGCGGCCTCCGGTAGGGGTATTTGCCGGATATGATGTTCGCCCGGGTCGGAGCAACGCCGTTGACCTTCAGCATCTTGACATTGCGCTTGCGCGCGCTGCCGAAACCTGAGCTGGCGAAGGCTTCCGGCATGTCCTCGACGAGCTGCTCCCAGATGGTGGTTGAAGACGCCTGCATGGTGGAGTTCTTCTGTTTCAGCGGGCGCTTGCCGTTCAGGATGTATTTTGCCAGGGCCTCGCCAATGCCGCCGAAGCCTTTCGTCGTCGTTATGACGGAAATGAGGTTCCTGTCGGGACCGCCAAGCTCTTTCCAGTTGTTGATCTTTCCCGCATAAATGTCCCTGACCTGCCCAGGGGTTATGGAGTTCACGGGGTTTGTCTTGTTAACGATAAACACGAGGGCGTCCCAGGAGGCGATGATGTAGTCAAAGTCCGCAGGGTCGTCCGTTGACTTCGACTGGCAGGACGCGGCGAAGTCCATCCTGCCGTCCCTCAGGTCCGCAAGGCCGCGGATGCTCCCGCCGCCCAGGAGCAGGACCGCGACGCCGGTTTCCTTCTCGTAGGCTTTGGCAAGGTCGGACAGATAGCCCGGCACGCTCACGGAGCACCCGCTCCCGACAAGCGCTTCCGATGCCCAGGCAAGCATAGGAACTGCAAAAAGACACAGCAGCAAGAACAGCGTGCGCAGAATGCTTTTCATCAGCCCTCCTTGGGATAAACCCCGTGAAGTATATCAAAAAAAAGTTTCGCTGTCATGCACAATTTTGACGGTGGGGCGATGGCAGCTGGCCGGTAAACTACTGCGGGATAAAGAAGCGGATCCATCAACGTGTTGAGATGAAAACCGAAGCACGAGCCGTCTCCGCTGTACTTGATGTCAGCCCTCACGGTTTAACCCCGTAGAGCAGCTGTTTCCCTGCGCTATTGTTCCGATCCTGCGCTTTCCGTCTTAAACCAGGCCATACTGTTCTGGATTTCCACGGCCAGCTGGGCAAGGGTGCGGGCGGCCTGCTGGATCTGGTTCGTCGACTCCGAGGACCGGTCCGTCACCTCTGATATCGTTCCCATGTTTCTGGTAATTTCCTCCGCCGTTGCAGACTGCTCCTCGGTGGCCACCGCGATGCGCTGGACCATATCCAGCACCTGGGTCGACGCCGTCACGATCGTTTCGAGCGCTTCACTGGCGGACTTTGCCAGGCCCACACCCTTCTCGACCTCGGTGTTTCCTTTTTTGACCGCCACGAGCGATTTTTCCGCTTCCGCCTGAATGGTCGAGATCTTCTGTTCTATGTCCTTGGTTGCGTTCGTGGTCCGGTCCGCCAGCTTTCTTACTTCGTCGGCCACTACCGCAAAACCGCGGCCTTGTTCGCCGGCGCGGGCGGCCTCGATCGCCGCATTCAAGGCAAGCAAATTCGTCTGGTCGGCAATGGTATGGATAAGGTTCACGATCTCGCCGATCTGCCCCGAACTTCTGCCAAGCTCTTCAATCGTCTGCGAAGCTTCCCCGACTGTTTCCGAGATTGAAGTCAGACGCTCAACGGTCTTCGTTACGAGGTCCTTGCCCGCCGTTGCGTTCTCGGAGGATTTTTTTGCCGCGTCCGCCGCCTGAACGGCGTTCTGGGCCACTTCGGAGATCGTCTGGGACATCTGGGTCGTCGCTGCGGCAACCTCCTTTGCCTGGTGTGTCTGCTGCTCGGCGCCCTTACCGAGGCTCTCCGCAGTTGTGGACAGCTCTTCCGAGGAGGAGGAAAGATTCAAGATGCTCATTTTCAAACGCGCCGCGGAATCGCCGACCTTTGACGTCATGGTTGAAAAGTTCGTGATCATGGAGCCGATCTCGTCCGTGCCCCGGGCAAGCAGGGCTTCGTGGGAGAAATCTCCCTGCGCCATCTGCGCCGACCGGTCCGAGACCAGGGCGACCGGCGTGATGATCGTTTTCGAGAAAAAGAGGGCTATGAATATATAGAACAGGATAATGAGCACACCTCCGACAATGAACGACATCTGAATGATACGGGATTCGCTCTTCATGCGCGCCACTGTATCGGGGACCTGTGCCCGAACGCGATCGACCGCTGTTTTGGTCTCCTCCGACATCGTATTGTAGCGTTCCGTCTGGATGCCGCGCACAAGCCCCAGCGCCGCAGTCGTTCTTCCCGCCAGGATAGCGGGTATTAATTCCTTGCCGAGCGTTTCCTTGAATGCATTCCAGGCGTCCCGCGCTCCCGCCATATTTGTCGCTACTTCGGGATGGTCAGACGTTTTCAGCTGCCCGTCTATGATGTCGAACAGCTCGTCGATCCGTGTGGACAGGGCGCTGATAGTCTCGTGCAGGGATTCCCTCCTGCCAGCATCATCATCGATCATCATGGTCAAAAGCGTGGTCCGCACGAATGCAAGATTTGCGCGAAGCTTGGCAACATTGTCGGCGATAAGCATGTTCCGCTCGATCATGCCGTAGGTTTTCCCTCCAACTTGAACTTGGGAGAAGGCGGATACGCCGATAATAATGCCCAGCGCTGTCGACACGATAATGACACCGAAGATGAGGTACAGTTTCTTCTTCAGGTTCATATTATAGATCACGCTTTTTATCATAGGGGCTCCTCTTCGCATGCACCGGCTGCCGTCCGAGACAACAGTGCAAGCAGCATTGCGGTATTTTCACTAAAACGCATACGTTTACTCGGTCCTGTCTGCCGCTTAGCGAATCCACTTCGTTGTCTAAAACGGATAGCGGCTCGTTCCGTTCACCACCCGTCATGTATTTCGTCCTATCGCCGTCGTTACGAGACGGGTGCTTCTCCAAATACAGTCTTATGCTCCTCGGCATCGAGGAGCCGGTCCATGTCCAGCAGGATAACGAGTCCTTCGGGAAGCTTGGCGATTCCGGAAAGAAAATCGGAGCTGACGTTCGAAGAAACGGGGGGCGGCGGCTCGACGACGTCGCGGGTTATCCTGAGGACATCCGACACCGCATCCACGATCAGTCCCATGATGACACCCCGGACATCCATGATGATGATCTTACGAAGTTCGACGTTGGCGTTTTCCTCAAACCCGAATTTCTTCCGAAGGTTGAGGACCGGGATCACCTTGCCCCGGAGGTTAATGGCCCCTTCAAGGTACCCCGGTGCGTTGGGTATAGAAGTAATTTCCTTCATATTGTTGATCTCCTGGACTTTCAGGATATCAACGGCGTATTTCTGCCCGGCCAGCTTGAACGTGACGAGTTGAAGCATGTCGGCGTGTATGGCGGCTGATTGCATAGAGACCTCCTTGATTACTCCTTCAATGTGCAAAGGACAACGTTCAGGGGACTACCGCACGACGTCACCCCTTGAACCACGCGGCCGTTTCCTGGAGTCCTGCGGCAAGCCTGGCAAGCGCCTCGGCAGACACCTTGATCTGCTCCGTGGAAGCTGAGCTCTCACGCGCGAAGCCCGAGATGCTCTCCATGGTTTGGGTCACCTCGTCCGATGCGGCGGATTGTTGCTCCGTCGCGGCGGCGATACGCTGCACCATATCCATGGCGTTCGTCGACGCTTCCACGATGGTGTCCATGGACGCGCTCGCCTCTTTGGCAAGGCCCACGCCCTTGTCCACTTCATTGCTTCCCTTCTTCATGGCGTCCACGGACTCGCCTGCAGCCTGCTGGATGGACTGGATCCTCTCGGTGATGTCCTTCGTGGCCTGGGCCGTGCGCTCGGCAAGCTTCCGCACCTCGTCGGCAACGACGGCAAAGCCTCGTCCCTGTTCTCCCGCCCTAGCCGCCTCGATGGCGGCATTCAGCGCCAGGAGGTTAGTCTGGTCGGCAATGCCGTTGATCACTGCAACGATCTCGCCGATCTGGGCCGAGCTCCTGCCCAGTTCCTCGATGGTCGTGGCCGCCTCCTGCACGGTCCGGGCGATCCGGATCATGTCTTCGGCGGTCATGTCCACGATCTGTTTGCCTTTTATCGCCGTGGCGGACGCGCTCTTGCTCGCATCCGCCGCATGGGTGGCGTTCTTTGCCATGTCCATGACGGTCTGGGACACCTCGGTCATGGCGGTCACTACCTGTTCGATCTGGCCGGACAATTGCTCCGCCCGCTTATGCATGTCATCGGACGTGACGGACAGCTCCTCGGAGCTGCTGGCCACGGACGACGTGGCAGTGTTGATTTCACCCGCAACTTTGCGGAGGCCGTTGATCATCTTGTTGAAGTTCTGCGCCATCACGCCGATCTCGTCGTTGGTGATGACCGGAACATCATGGGAGAGGTTTCCGCGGGACCCCTGTTCCGCCGCAGCCTCGACAGAGACGACCGATCTCAGGATCGTCCTGATAGTCAATGCGCTCATCGTGATGCCGGCCGCGACCGCAAAAAGGACCAGGATGAGCTGAAGCACTCTCATGCGCGAAGCAAAGGCGTTGTTCTCCTCGTTTTTATGATTGAAGGACTCCTCGGCAGCTTGACTCATGGCGGTAAGGGCCTCGCGGATCCCCTGGGTGTGTCCTTCTCCTGCCTGCTGGTCGACAAGGATGGGATCGTGGCTTTTTTTACGGAGCGCCGCAAGCATATCAATTACCTTATCGTACTGAGCGAGCTCGATTTTTGCTTTTTTTGCCAGTTCCCGCTCCGCTTCGGTCTGGGAAGTATATTCGAACCGGTCAATGCAATTATCAATGTCCTTCACGATCTCGTGGTACTTGTCGATCGTCCCCTGGTCTCCGCGAATAGTATGGTTCTTGTATGCCTGCACCGCAAGTTGAATATCCAATAACGCATCGGTGGTTGCCTGCTCCTGTCCCATGTTGATCGCAAGCAGTTCCTTGAAGTTTTTGAGTACCAACTGCTGGCTGAAGTCCGTGATCACGGAGACGAGAATCAACAAGGTCAGAATAATGCCTGTTATTCCATACAGTTTTTTTGATAGTGATAATGTCATAATATACCTCGTCTCCAACAATCCGCCTCAGATCTCCATTCGCAAAAAGACGGCGCTACAGCCTCTTGCGAACGAGTATTTTTATGTCTTAAAAAAAGTCGTCATCTCCTTCAGGTTGGTAGCCAGTTTTGCCAGCTCGGCGGCCGACACCTTTATCTGTTCCGTAGAAGCCGAGGACTGCCTGGCGATGCCCGAGATGCTCTCCATATTCTGGGTCACCTCTTCAGTCGCCGCGGACTGCTGTTCAGTTGCCGCGGCGATGCGCTGGACCATGTCCATGGCTTCCGTCGAGGCGGACACGATCGAGTCAAGGGCCGCGCTGGCTTCCTTGGCCAGGCCTACGCCCTTGTCCACTTCGTCGCTGCCCCGTTTCATGGCATCCACCGATTCCCCGGCTGCCGTTTGGATCGCTTCGATCCGCTGGGCGATGTCTTTTGTGGCCTGGCCGGTCCGCTCCGCCAGCTTCCGCACCTCGTCGGCAACCACGGCAAACCCCCGGCCTTGTTCGCCCGCCCTGGCAGCCTCGATTGCCGCGTTCAGCGCCAGCAGGTTGGTCTGATCGGCAATGCCGTTGATCACGGCAACGATCTCGCCGATCTGGGCCGAACTTCTGCCGAGTTCCTCGATGGTGCCGGCCGCCTCCTGGACCGTTTTTGCTATCCCGATCATGTCCTCGGACGTGGCATCGACGGTCCGTTTTCCCTTTGTCGCCGTTTCCGATGCGTTCCTGCTGCCATCTGCCGCGCTGCTGGCGTTCTTGGCCATGTCCATGATGGTCTGGGACACCTCGGTCATGGCCGTTACCACCTGCTCGGTCTGGGACGAAAGCTGGCTCACGCCTTTGCTCATGTCATCTGAGGTGGCCGAGAGCTCCTCGGAACTGGAGGCAAGGGCGCTGGTTGAGGTGTTGATCTCGCCGACGATGCGCCGGATGTTCGTGATCATCAAGTTGAAGCTCTGGGCCATGTCCCCGATTTCGTCGGCGGTCTGCACGGTGATCTTCTGGGACAGATCGCCCTTGGATGCCTGTTCAGCAGCGTTTTTTACCTGTTCGACGGATTTCAGAATTCCCCGGATGATCAGCGCACTGATGGCAATGCCGGCGATGATCGCGAGCAGCGTAACGGCGATAGCGATCAGCTCCGTTCTCCTGGCGTGTGTTTGGAGTTCAGCTTTTTTTGCCTTGTACATTGCGTCCGAGCTGCTGCTCATCTCCTCCAGGGCCGAGCGGAGCGCCAAGTCCGCGCCGCGCACGGCCTTGTCGATCACTGTGGGATCGTGGGTCACCTGGCGCGCCTGGATAACAGTATCGATGGATTTCTCATAGTCCTTGAGGGCCTCTTTGGCCTTGTTCACCACGACCAGTTCGTCTCCCTCGGAAAGCTTTTCGTAAATGGATAAGTCAGCGCGAATTTTGTCTGCATTTCCGTGAAAAGCGTCGACATACTTGTCGTCACCACGGAGGACGAAGTCCTTGAATGCCTGTATTGACAGGCCGAGTTCGTTTTCAGCGCGGACAGCGTCATGCATTTGTTCCCCATCCGTGCTCTCCATGTTTTGATAACCGCTAACAAAAGAAGAGTTGATGGCATAGAACATGACTGCAACTACGATGATCGCAGCCACAACGATGCCTATGGCGCCGTACAGCTTGTAGGACAGGGTCAGCTTCATGTTGACTTCCTCCAAGTTAAAGTCCGTGATGGACGCCTTACCTCTTTACTTGCGTTCTCTTTCTGCACCTTATACAGCCGTTACACGGCATTTACGATCTCCCCTGCCATCTCCTCGATGGAAAGCACTTTGTCCGCGATGCCCGCGTCCACGACCGCCCGCGGCATGCCGTAGACAATGCAGGATTCCTCGTTTTGCGCAAAGATCCTTCCGCCGGTCTGCTTGAGGGCCGTCAGCCCTTTCACCCCGTCGCTGCCCATGCCGGTCAGGATCACCCCGAGCGCCCTGCCGGGAAAGCAATCGGCGATGGACTGCATGAGATAATCGACGGAGGGGCGGTAAATAAATTCCTCACGGTTTTCCGAAATGTTCACCACCGTTTCGAGGCCGCGGGGGCGCGACACGCGCATGTGGCCGCGGCCCGGCGCAATAAGCGCCACGCCGGGCTTGAGCGCCTCGCCTTCCTCTGCTTCCTTCACCGTGATCTGGGAAAGCTGGTTCAAGCGTTCGGCAAAGGGGCCGGTAAAGTTCGGCGGCATGTGCTGGGCGATCACGATGGGCACCGGGAAATCCTTCGGCAGGTGGGGAAGGATTTCCTGGATCGCGCGCGGCCCGCCCGTGGACGTACCGATGGCAACCACACTGACCCGTCGCTCGCCCGTCGACCGTGCCGGAATGATACGAGGTCTGCCGGCAGGGGCCGCAGGCGGCAGGCGGCGGGCCTTTTTCATCATACCGCTCTTCGCTATCTGCTTTACCTTGTCGATCAGCATGGCCTTGATCTTCACGATGTTGATCGACAGCTCGGAGAGGTTCTTGGGGATGAAATCCACGGCCCCGTGGTCCAGGGCGTCGAGCGTGACGTGGGCCCCCTCGGTCGTGAGCGAGCTCACCATGATCACGGGCACCGGTGTCTTGTCCATGATGAGCCTGAGCGCTTCGATCCCGTCCATGCGCGGCATTTCCACGTCCATGGTGACGATGTCCGGCTTGAGCAGCGCCGTTTTTTCAACGGCCTCCACGCCGTCCCGCGCCGTGCCGATCACCTTGATCTCCGGGTCCGAAGACAGCATGGTGGTGAGCGCGTTCCGCATGAACGCCGAATCGTCTACGATGAGCACCTTTACGGTCATTATGGTTTCCGCACTTCCTCAGCCGGGCGTTCTACGCGACGCCTGCGGCTGTTCCTTTCGCTGATCAGGCACAAAATCCGTATTCTAGGCGACCCCTTTGCTGTTTAGGAACGGACCGTACTTCTTGTCCGTGTTCAGGATATGGTTCGTGAGCCAGTCCTTCAGGAAGTTCATAACCTCTACTGTAACGAGCGCCTTCCCCTCCTGAAATTTTCCCTGAAGGTCGAGGACCTGTTTCGTAAGGGCATCGTGTTGGCCCTTGTGGCTGAGGTAGCCGGGGTAACTGTGCTTCTGCATCAGATTTTCTTCATAAGAAAAATGGGTCTTCGTATACTCCACCAATCCGCCGAGGATCTTGCCCATCGCGTCCTTGCCTTTTCCCGATCCCATTGCCGAGTGCAGTTCATTGATCATGGCGATGAGTTTTTTGTGTTCCGAGTCGATTTCCTTGATAGTGACGCTGAGGTTGTCGTTCCAGTCTATAAGTGCCATAAATCCTCCTGTCGATCAAAAGTGATGCTGCGGATCATCTACGTAGAGTCCTGTTGTAGATTTTCTAAAACCCGAGATCCTTCAGCAGCTCGTCGACGTCCTGCTGTGAAACTTTTTCGACCACGGCGACCGGTTCCTTGGTCCCCTCGATTTTTACGCCGAACGACGTCACCAGGCGGACTAGTTCATTTTCAATATCATGGACGAGGGTGATGACTTTTTTGATCGTCTGTCCCGTCAGGTCCTGGAAGGACTGCGTCGTCAGGATCTCCGTGAGGTCGTCTTCGAGGCCGTTTTTGAACTCCTTCAAAAAAGCGGTCGTTTCAGGCGGCCCCTGAACTTTCCGGATATGCGTTGAAAGCTCATCCATGGAGAGAATGTATTTCTCCACGACGTTCATCGTCTTGTTGGCGGCTTCCTCGGTCTTGTCGATCACGAACTGGAGCTTGTCCACGGCATTGGGTATCTCCGCCTGGGTCAGGTCCTTCAGCCGCGGGTCCACGGCCTCTTTAAAGCTCTTGATGGCGTCGTGCAGTTTTCGCGTGATCTTGCCGACCTCGTTGAACAGGTCGCCCTGGCCCAGCTTCACGATCTTCTGGATCGACACGTCCGCCTTCTCATAATCATGCTCGGAGACGGCGGTCATGAAGCTCACGATGTCGTCAAGGATTTCATGGCGCGGGTCATCGGGGCTCACCCCTTTTGTCTGCTCAAAAAACGTCTTCGCGTTCCGGATCTCCGTGAAGCGGACTTCGCCGGCCATGGTTTGTAACGCACGGGTCACCTCAACGGTGCCGTTCGACCCCTCGGCCCCTACTTCCGCAGCCACGTCCTCGAGGAGGCTCATGTCATCGAGGGGGATCAATTTCTTGATGTCCAGAAGGACGATGAGCCGGCCGTCGAGCTTCGCGACGCCCTCGACCTGGTCTCCCTGGCCCTGGGGAAGGTTTTCCGGCGACTCGACCGCCCCCTCGTCGATGCTGATGACGCCCGTGATCCCGTCTACGAGAAGGCCGAAGGTTATCCTGCCGCTCGCGATGACGATGACCTTGGTGCCGCCGGCTTCCGATGCCGGAACGCTGATCAGTTTTTTCAGGTCTACGACGGGAATGACGCTCCCGCGGAGATTCGTGATGCCGTTCAGGTACGGGGGCGACTGGGGTATCCGGGTGATCTCCGGCAAATTGATGATCTCACGGACTTTGGTGATCGGGATGCCGTACTCCCCGGTGTGCAGCTTGAAGCCGATGTACTGTTGCACGATGACCTCCTTCAGGAAACCTGGGCAAGGTTGTACGCATTTTTGGAGATGGCTGCGAGATCGAGGATGAATACCACTTTGCCATCGCCGGTTATGGTCGCTCCGAGAATAAAGGACGACCCGGTATTGATCCCCGACACGGTCTTGATGACCACTTCTTCCTGACCCAGGAGCTCGTCGACGCCGATGCAGAACCGCTTATCTCCGATTGCCACCACGACGGCGTACTTGCAGCCCGTCTCGGTGTCCCCGACCCCGTTGATCGTGCTCGCGAGGGTGAAGAGGGGATATACTTTGCCCCGGATGACGAGCGCTTCGGCGCCCCCCATATCGGAGATGTCGCCGGGCGATACGGTCAGCGTTTCCTCGACGGGCGCAAGGGGGATCGCGTAGCGCGCCTTGCCGGAACGCACCATGAGGGTCTGGATAATGGCAAGGGTCAGGGGAATATGGATGGTGAAAACGCTCCCCCTGTCCTTGTGCGTCATGATCTCGACGGTGCCGTTCAGCTTCGAGACGTTGGTCTTGACAACATCCATGCCCACGCCCCTGCCCGAAAGTTCGGTGGCCACCTCTGCCGTGGAGAAGCCAGGGAGGAAAATGAGGTTGATGGCGGCCTCGTCCGTCATCCGGACGGCTTCATCCTCGGTGATAAGCTTCTTCTGGAGCGCCTTCACCCTCACTTTTTCCAGGTCGATGCCCCGGCCGTCGTCCGACACTTCGACGACGATCTGGTTTCCCCGCTGCGCTGCGCTGATGGAAATCGTGCCTTTCTCCGATTTTCCTTTCGCAATGCGGTCCTTCGGCAGTTCGAGCCCGTGGTCGATGGCATTCCGGATGATGTGCACCATGGGATCGCCAATCTGCTCGATCACCGATTTGTCAACCTCGGTGTCTTCTCCGGACAGCTTCAGGTCTACATATTTCCCCAGCGGGCCGGCAAGGTCACGCACCAGGCGCGGGAATTTGCTGAAAACTTTCGCAATGGGCTGCATGCGCATCTTCATGACGCCGAGCTGCATGTCGGAGGTGATGAGGTCGAGGAAAGAAACGGCCTCGAGCAGGCTCTGCACGTCGTGGTCGTCGCTGTATTGATGCTCCAGGCGGTTCACGATATTAAGGAGCCTGTTCCGGACAAGCACCACCTCCCCGGTCAAGTCCATAACCTTGTCGATCTTGTTCACTTCGACGCGGAGCGTTTGGAGCGACTCCTGCTTTGCGGCGCCCTTTTCAGCGGCCATCTCTCCCGTCGGGACGCTTTCCGCGACTGCGGCCTCGAGGGGCGTCGCTGCCGGCGCCGCGGGCACAGGCTCGTCCACCGCAGGCACTGCCTCTGCTGCGGTCTCCGCTGCGGCCGGTGCCGCAGTGGTCGCGGCCGGCGCGGCGGCAACAGCGCTGCCTGAGGCAGCAAGGGCTGCTTCGAGCGCCTGCTTGAGCTCCTGGACGAGGGGTGCTGTATTTTCCTGGACGCCGTCCTTGTCCTTGACGTGTTTAAGCAGGAGCCTCAGCATGTCGACGCTTTTAAGGACCACGTCCATAAGCTGACGGGAGACCTTGATGTCGCCCTCCCGGAGCTTCTTCATGATGTTCTCGGCGCTGTGCGATACGTCGACCATGGACTGGAAACCGAGGAATCCTGCAGCACCCTTGATCGTATGGACGCTCCGGAACAAACGGTTCAGGATCTCCTTGTCGTCGCCCTTTGTCTCAAGCTCGATAAAAAGCGGGTCGATCTTATCCAGGGTCTCTTCCGATTCGGTGACGAATTCGGCGATTATTTCTTCCATTTCATCAGGCATAATTCGCTCCGCTCCCTTTCGGATTGCGGATCGGCGATTGCAGCGTGTACAGCCGCTTGTCTTTCCGAAGTTCAATCCGCAATCCGCATTCCGAAATCCGCAATAGAATCATTTCTTCTCCAGCTTGTCGAAGATCCGGTCCATCTTTTCCTTGAATATTTCCGCCGTAAAGGGCTTGACGATGTAGTTGTTGACTCCGGCCTGGATCGCTGTGATGACTTTTTCTTTTTCCGCTTCCGCGGTCACCATGAGGAAAGGGAGGTTCTTGAGAGCCGGTTCCTGCCGCGCGGCCTTGAAAAAGTCAAGCCCGTCCATGTTCGGCATGTTCCAGTCGGTCACGACAAAGCCGTAGGTCCCGTTTTTTAATTTTGCGAGCGCCTGGGCGCCGTCCTCGGCTTCTTCGATATTCTCGAACCCGAGTTGCTTCAGTACGTTTTTGACGATCCGCCGCATCGTCGAAAAATCATCGACCACCAGGATCTTCATTTTATAATCAAGCATGGGAACCTCCTCCTTGCGAAAACATGTTCTTTAATATATGCCGGATATGCTGGATCACCACTTCGGCGGTCACCGGCTTGACCAGATACCCGTTGACGCCGACGGAGAGCGCACGCTCCCGCTCCTCGGGGTCTCCCTCGGTCGTCACCATCAAAATGGGGAGTTCGGCGCGGGCGGGGTCCGACCGCACGCTCTTGACAAACTCGATGCCGTCCATATAAGGCATGTTGAGATCGCTGATGATCATATTAGGATTTTCGAGGCCGAGTTTCTCGATGCCGTCGATGCCGTTTTCCGCATAGGCCACCTCGTATCCCTTGGACCGCAGGAACAGTCCGAGTAATTTTCGCGTCGTTGAATCATCATCCACGATCAGTATTTTCATATCACACCCTCTGATAGGCAATGACTTTGTTGAAGACGACCGGTTTAAAGGCTCTCGTGACGCTGTGAAGGCTTTCCGACGAGCCGATAAAGAGATAGCCGCCGGGCCGCAGGCTGTCATAAAGAAGTGAAACGGCCTTTTGTTTTGCCTTGTCGTCGAAATAGATCAGCACGTTCCGGCAGAAGACCACGTCCATGCCCTGAAGGGTCCGCATTTTGCCCGGGTCGATGAGGTTGATGTTCGCGAACCGGACGAGGCTTTTGACCGACTGGTCGAGCTCGTGGGTCCAGCCGTTGCCCTTGAAATATTTCTTTAAAAACGGCTCCGCGACATTTCTCATGGAGTAGGAACCGTATACGGCCTTCTTTGCCGATTCCAGCACTTCGTTGCTGATGTCGGAGCCGACGACTTCGATACGGGAGCAGATTTTTTTTTCCAGGAGCATCATGACCAGCGTATAAGCCTCTTCTCCCGTGGAGCAGGCGGCGGACCAGATCCTGATGTCCCGGGACTTCTTTTGTTCCAGCACCTGCGGGATGACCGTGTCGATGCAGACCGAGAGCTGCTGCGGTTCCCGGAAAAAGTAAGTCTCGTTCGTCGTAATTGCGTCGTAGAGCTTCGAAAGCTCATCGCCGTTGCTGCTGTATTTCAGCAGGGAAAGATAGTCCTCGAAGGTGTTCAGGTTCCTCTGCTGAAGACGGGTGACCAGTTTCTTTTCGACGAGGTACTTCTTCGCGTCGGAAATGTAAATTCCGCATCTTTCGTAGATGAAATCCCTGATCTGTTTGAAGACCGCGTCCGGCAGCACCGGGTTCAGCATAAACGCTCCCTGGCGCTCGCGACGCGCTGCCGCACTGCTTCATCGCCGTGGTTTTGGAGAACACGCAAGGGCTCCGCATCGGCCATCCCGAACTGGACCAGGGCGTCGATCGCCGAAAGAACAACGGGCACTTCCCTGTCGGAGAGCAGCGGAATGATGGACGCGGCCGCAGCCGGGTCCTGCGAGTCCGCCAACGCCTTGACCGCATAGAGCCTTACCCACATGTCGTCGTCTTTAAGCGCCTGCCGAACGTCGTCGACGGAGCAGCGCAGGGCGCCCAGGGCCAGAACCGCGGCCTTTCTTACTTCCGCGCTCCCGTCGGCAAGCGCTTCGGACAGCCGTTTGCGTGCGCGTTCGTCCTGCACGCGGCCGAGACCGGCAAGCGCGGCGAGACGGACGCCGGGCTCCCCGTCGGCCGACAGGAGAAGGAGCATGTCGAGATTACGGGCGTACCGTCCGATCATCTCTTTCACCGCCGGTGTAAGGGTTTCCAGCGAGGAGAAGAGTCGGTCCGCATCGATCAGCAGGAGGGCCTTGACCGTTTCCTCGAGTACGTCCTGGTAATTTTCTACAGCGAGGTGGCGGACGAGGCGGTCAAACGACGCTTGGTCGCCGATCCTGCCGATTGCGGAAAGGGCCGAACTGCGGACGTGGCCGTCGCGATCATCGATGCATTTCCGGAGCGCCTGGAGCGCCTCTTCGCCCGGCATGTCGGCGAGCGCCAGAACGGCGGACCGGCGGACTTCGCGCAGGTCCCCGTCCATGATGCCGAGCAAAGCAGGGACCGCCCCGGGGCATCGGAGTTCGGCGATGACCTCAATGGCGATCGTCTTTGCGCGGAACCGCACCGCGGGGTCGGAAAGGGCGGCGATCAGCGGGGGAGCGCAGCCGAACCGGATAAGCGCCTGCTTCACCGCGGCGAGCCGCTCTTCGCTTTCCGGGGCCGAGGGGTCGAGAGAGCCGGCGCTGTCCAGAATGACCGGTATCGCCTGCTCGTATCTGAGTTCGGCCAGCCCCGTGAGCGCGAGGAGGCGGTCGTCCCACTCTCCCTGGACGTACATATCGACGAGCAGGTCGGCGACCTCGGCCATTGCAGGCGTAATGCCGATCTGGATGAGGCTTTTGATGATTGCGGATTTTTCGATATCGCCTGCACTCGGCAGGAGGCTGATCAAAGCGTCGCTCGACCGGCTGAAGCCCATCCGGCCCAGCGCCTCGATCGCCGCGTACCGGGCGGTTTCCGACGGACTCCGGAGGAGGGCCTGGACCGGCTCTACGCATGCGTCGTCGCCGATTGCGGCCAGGGACTCGAGGGCGGAAAAACTGACCCATTCGCCGTCCTTGAGCGCGCCGACGAGCGCCTGCAGTCCGCCGCGATAGCCAAGCATGCCGAGCGCCTTGGCCGCAGCCGCCCTGACATTCTGGTTCGGGTCCGTCTCGAGCAGACGTGCGATCTCTTCCGGATACCCGCAGGAACCGATGTTCGAAACGAGGTCCACCGCGAAGGTCCGGATGTCGTCGTCCTTGTCTGCAAGCAGAGAGCGCAGGAGCGGCACCGAAGGAGGGCCGATCTGGCTCAGAATGATGCGGGCCGTGTTCCTGAGAAAAGGGCTTTCCCGCAGGAGCGGCAGCGTCATGTAGGCGGTCACTTCGCCGCCGATCGCGATAAGGGAGCGCATGGCGGCGTCCTGAACGCCGGGGTTTTCGTCGCTGAGGCACCGGATGAGCGGGTAGATCGCCCGTTCATCTGCCGTCGCCAGCGTTTCGGCGGCGATGCGGCGCTCTGACGGATCGGGAGCCGTAAGGTCCCGGATTGCGGTGAAAAGTTCCTCGGATGGCATCATTCGTAGACCTCTGTATCGCTCTTATCGTCACACGGCGAATATTTCTTTAGTCCGCACCGGCCTGAAGAAAATAAACGGGAGGGCGTGAAAAACAGACGGGACTATCGGTGGACCGGAATGTTCATCTGGGCCTTCAGCCTGATGAGCGCCTGGTTGTGGAGCTGGCACACCCGCCCCTCGGTCAAATGCAGGACCTTGCCGATTTCCTTCATCGTCAGTTCTTCCCAGTAGTAGAGCGACAGAAGGAGCTTCTCTTTGGCGGGCAGGCGTTCAATGAGCTGGGCAAGGGCCTCCTTCGAGCTGCTTTCTTCGAGAAGTTCGAGCGGGTTCTTCGCGCTCGGGTCGGGAATGCACTCCGTCACGTCCATGTCGCTCTCTTCGTACATCTTGTTCCGAAAGTCCTCGAAGCTGAAAACCACGGCGTTGCTTGCGCTCTGGACCGTCCGAAAGTACTCGTCGAGCGTGATCCCGAGCCGCTCCGCGATCTCGTCCTCGTCGGGCATGCGGCCGAGGTCCTGCTCCAGTTCACGGTGCGCCTTTTTGATCTGGCCGATCTTGGTCTTGAGCGACCGCGGCACCCAGTCGTGAGACCGCAGTTCGTCGAGCATGGCGCCTTTGATCCGGTATTCCACGAAGGTATTGAGCTTGACCCGGCCTTCGGTGTAGCGTTGGAGCGCGTCCAGAAGACCCACGATCCCGACGCTGATAAGGTCGTTCACCGCCAGCTGGGGCGGCAGGCGATGGGCCAGCCGGTAGGCCGTGTATTTGATAAAGGGGAGGGAATCGTTGATGATCTTCTCCTTTTCCGCTTCGCTCATTTCAACTTTATAATTCGTCATCGTCGCACCCTCTCAATCTTGATTGTTTGCATCGCTGCCTATCGGACCGGTTCCCGGGCCGGATCGCCCGAGGCCGAGAGCAGATTGCCGATGAAAAACTGGAGCGATCCCTTGACCTTCCGGGGCCGGTCGACCAGTGTCGCCGCAATCTCGTTCACGCACTTGGAAATGAATTTCCTGGGAAAGAGGTCGATAAACGCGGTCTGCGCGCAAACGGCCTTCTTAACGTCCTCGTCATACGGGAGATAGCCCAGGTAGTCGAGGGAAATGTTCAAAAACCGGTCCGTGGCTTTCGTGAGGCGCTGGAAAACGTCGTCGGCTTCCTCTGCGCTTTTCACGGAGTTCACGAGCACGTGAAACTTGTTCTCCTGGTACTCGGTATAGAGCACCTTGATGAGGTGGTAGGCGTCGACCCATGCGGTCGGCTCCGGCGTCGTAACAATGATCAAGTCCTGTGCGGCGGAGCAGAAAAACGTCACATTCTCCGAAATGCCCGCCGAATTGTCGATGAGCATGATGTCGACATCGCCGTCGTAGGAGTCGAACGCGTCGAGGATTTTGAGCCGCTGGAATTCGTCGAGACGCGTGAGGTCCTGCATGCCTTCTCCGGCAGGCAGGATTTTGATGCCCTGCGGGCCGTCAATCAAAATGTCCTTGAGCGTGATCGACCCGTCGAGCAGATGGCTGATATTGTACCGGGCATGCTTGTTCAGCAAAATATTGATGTTCGAGAGTCCGAGGTCGGCATCCACGATGACGACTTTTTTCCCGAGCCTGCTCAGGGCAATGCCGAGACTGGCAGCGAAGTTGGTTTTGCCCACGCCGCCCTTGCCGCTTGCGATCGCGATGGTCATCACATATTTCTTGTTTCCCTGCGGCTCCGTCAGCATGTATAGCACTCCTTTTTCACGATGAGGCCTGCCAGCCGGTTGACCGTGGCGGCTTCAATGTCGCCGGGGACCCGCTGGCCCGTCGTGAGATAGGCGACCGGCTTCTGGTAGATGAGGAGCAGATTATAGAGCGCTCCGAAGCGCACGGCCTCGTCCACCTTCGTAAACGAGACGTAATCTATGGGGAGCTTCCGGTACGAGCGGTACGCCTCGATCATCGATTCATCGTCTGCGTTCGCACCCATGAGAAGGTGGAGCTCCAGGGGTACGTCGGTTTTGCAGAGCCCGGCAAGGCTCTCGATGGAGGCCTCGTCCCGGGGATTTCTCCCGGTCGTATCGATAAACACGATGTCCCGGCTCTCGGCGTACTTGGCGAGGTTTTTCGTGAATTCCTCCCCGGTATGGGCGGTGGCGAGGGGAATGCCGAGGATGCGCGAATAGATCCGCACCTGCTCCACGGCGCCGATGCGGTACGTGTCGAGATTGATGATGGCTGCCTTCTTGCCTGCCTTGACGGCCTGGGCCGCGAGTTTGGCAAGCGTCGTCGTTTTGCCCACGCCCGTGGGGCCCACCAGCATGACGGCCTTGCGGGAGCCGGTCTGCCGCTTGATCTTAATGTCCGCCGAGATCATCAGCGGGAGCTCGTCGATGTTCGTCGTCCGGTCGCAGAGGCGAAGGGCAAATTCTTCGCGGATCGACCGTTCCCTGAGAAAGGTCATCATTGCGCGTTTTTTTGCCGGCAAGGACACTTCGTAACCGCTGTTCTTCATGGATTCGATCATCAGCCGGAGGCCGTTGATCTCGCTCCTGAGGTCGACGGACGCATCAGCGCGCGCCGGCGGCATGCTGTAGGGTGTGACCCGCGCGGGGCGGGGGGCGCGTTCAGCGTTCAGCGTCCTGAGCTCAGGGCCTTGCTGCCGCTGTTCACCCTGAACTTTGAACTGGGAACTTTGAACGCGGACTTCCTCCTCGTCATAGTCCACGGCCGCCGTGACCTCGACGTGAGGCCGCAACCCTTTCTTTTCTTCCGTGGACAGGATGATGGCGTCCTCGCTCAGTTCCTTCTTGACACGATCGAGGGCTTCGGAAAATGTTCGGGCGGTAAATTTCTTAATCTTCATATTTTAATACTCCGGTTGTATAGAGCCGCACGCTCGGCGCCAGCTCGGCATTCGACAACACGACCAGCGAAGACAGAAACCGATCGGTAATTTTCTTCAGGAACCGCCGTACCTGGGTGGAGCAGAGGATGATGGGCTGCAGGCCCCGGTTGCGCTCGTTCACAATAGCTTTTTCGAGCGACTTTATGAGCTTCGTCACGACATCGGGGCTGATGGCGCCGCCTGCCTCTGTGGCCTGGATCAGCGCCCGTTCGAAGCGCGGGTCGAGGGTCATTGCGTGAATGCCGCCGTCCGAAGCGAGATACTGCTTGGTGATGAACCGGGAGAGGGACTGGCGCACGAATTCGGTCAGGAGCTCGGAGTCCTTGGTCACCGGCGCATGGTCGACGAGCGTTTCCAGGATCGTAATCAGGTCGTTAATCGGAACGCGTTCCTTCAGGAGGTTCTGGAGAACGCGTTGGAGGCCGCCGAGCGAGAGGCTGGCCGGTATGAGTTCATCCACCAGCTTGGGATAGTTCTTCGATACGCTGTCGAGCAGGTTCTGCACTTCGGTCCTCGTAATGAGCTCCCAGGAATGCGCCTTGATCAGTTCCGTGAGATGGGTGACGATGGCCGTGGCCGGGTCGACGACCATATATCCCTTGGCCCGCGCCTGCTCCACATCGCGGTCGCTGATCCAGTATGCAGGCATGCCGAACGCCGGTTCCTTGGTGGGAATGCCCTCGATCTTCTGGGCGTCCGCGGCCGGAACGGCAAGGTGGTGTCCCATCATGACTTCGCCCCGCGCCACTTCGATTCCGCGGATCAGGAGCGTGTATTCATGGGGCCGAAGCTGCAGGTTGTCCTTGATGTGGATCGACGGCACGACAAACCCGAGATCGGAAGCCAGCTGCCTTCGCAGGGACTTGATCTTGCTCAGGAGCTCCGCCTTTCCGCCCTCCACGAGCGGGATGAGACCGTAGCCGATTTCGAACGTGAGCGGCTCGAGTTCGATAAAGGTTTCAAGGGGGGCTTCCTGGGGCGGCGCTTCCACCTTCTGAAGCTCCGCTGTCGCCTGTTCCGCCGCCGCGCCCTGGCCGAGGGCATAGGCGAGGCCCCCCGCTGCCGCAGAAAGAAGGAAGAAGGGAATGTGCGGCAGCCCCGGGACCATGCCGAGCACGGCCATGATGCCCGCGGTCGTGAGCAGCACCTTGGGATTGACGAAGAGCTGTTTGGAGATGTCCTTGCCCATGTCCGTTTCCGAGCCGGCGCGGCTCACGACCATACCGGCCGCCGTGGAAATGAGGAGCGCCGGAATCTGGGCCACGAGTCCGTCGCCGATGGTGAGGACCGTGTAGGTCTTGAGCGCTTCCACGAAGGGCATGCCCTGCTGGAGGGTGCCGATGGCGAACCCGCCGACGATATTGATGCCCGTGATGATCAGGCCGGCAATGGCGTCGCCCCGGACGAACTTGGAGGCGCCGTCCATGGCTCCGTAGAAATCCGCTTCTTGCGAGACCAGGGACCGGCGGCGGCGGGCCTCGGTTTCATTGATGATGCCGGCGTTCAGATCGGCGTCGATGGCCATCTGCTTGCCGGGCATGGCGTCCAAAACGAACCGCGCGGCAACCTCGGCGATCCTGCCCGAACCCTTGGTGATGACCACGAAGTTGATGACGACCAGGATTAGGAAGATGATGAAACCGACGGCGTAGTTGCCGCCCACGACGAAGCTTCCGAACGACTTGATGACCTGGCCCGCAGAGTCGATGCCCTGGCTCCCATGGAGCAGGACCAGTCGCGTGGAGGCGATGTTGAGCGAAAGACGGTAGAGCGTCGTCATGAGCAGGATCGTCGGGAAGACCGACAGGTCCAGGGGCTTTTTGATGTAGACGGCCGACACCAGGATCACGATGGCGAGGGAGATGGAAAAGGACAAGAGGAGGTCCAGGATAAAGGGCGGCACCGGCAGGATCATGACGCCCACGATCGAGACGACGGCCAGGGCAACGATGACGTCTCCCCGTGCTTGGATCCGTTCTAAGACGCTCATGCCGCCGCTCCTTTCAGTTTGTAGATGTACGCCAGTATCTTTGCCACCGCGCGGTACAGGTCCTCAGGGATGAAGGTGTCGAGATTGACCTTGAAGAGGGCGCGGGCCAGCGGCTTGTCCTCCACAAGGGGAACGCCGCTTTTGCGCGCGATTTCCCGGATTTTTTCCGCTACGTACCCCTTGCCCTTGGCGATGACCTTGGGCGCGGAGGTCTGGTCTTTCCGGTACAAAAGCGCCACGGCGATGTGGGTCGGGTTGGTGATCACGACCGTGGCCCTGGGCACGGCCTCCATCATTCTCCGCCGCGCCATGTCCCGCTGCATGCTCCTGATTTTCGCCTTGATGTGCGGGTCGCCGTTGGACTCGCGGGACTCTTCCTTGATCTCTTCTTTGGTCATTTTAATGGAACGCTCGAACTTCCATCGTTCGTACAAAAAATCGAGCAGGGCCAGCACGAAATAGGTGCTGAAGGCATAGGCCACGGTTTTGCCGATGAGACCGAAGGCAATGGACTGGACCTCCGGCAGCTCCATGGCGGAGGTCATGGGCAAAATCACGAGCGCCTTTTTGGCCATGATGTAGAACAGGACCATGCCCAGGATGAACTTAAAAGTGCTCTTGATCAGGCCCGGCAAGGCGCTGATCGAAAAAAGGTTCTGGAGCCCGTTCATCGGATTGAGCTTCGACAATTCGAACGACAGCGGCTTGAACATGATGCCTCCCTGCGCGACGTTGGAAAGCACCGCGAACAGGATAGCGGCAACAAAGAAGGGAGCAATGATCATCGCCATTTCAAGCGACGCCGACCTCATTACGGTGAGCGAGTCCCTGCCGTAGCTGAGGCCCAGGAGCCTGCCGGTGAGCCCTGTTATATTTCGCATGAATGATGCGCCGGCGAAGTAAAACACGAGCAGAATGCCGGCCGTCGTGGCCATGGAAACGAGTTCGCGGCTGCGCGCGACCTGGCCCTTTTGATGCGCCTTTTGGCGCCGTTGTGGTGTCGCTTTTTCTGTTCTGTCGTTCGTGTCCGCCATGACTACCTTTCAAAAAATCAGCATGGAGAAGGGGCAGAGCGCAAAGAACGAAAAAAAGAAAAAAGTCATGCGCCCTATGCCATGGGTTCTGCCGGGTCACCCCTTCATCAACAGCATGACCCGGCCGATCTCGTCGGGGATGCTCTTGAAATATCCGCCCATGATAAAGACAAAAACCGGAAGACTGAGGAACATTGTCAGAAACCCAAGGAACAGGTACAGGGGGTACCCGACAAAAAAAACGTTCATCTGCGGTGCCGCTTTTGAAATAAACCCGAGGATGATGTTCGTAATGAGCATGATGATGACGACAGGCGCGCTGATCTTGAGCGCAATGATGAAGATGCGGGCGGCAAAGGACACGCCCGCCGCCATGATCCCCTGAAGATTGACGGTCCCCGCCGGGACCCATTCGTAGCTCTTGACGAAGATGGCAATCACGTCGTGGTGTGCATCAACGGCGAAGAAGAGGAGCGTCGCAATGATGCTGTACAACTGTGATATTTCCGTGGTTTGGCCGATTTCGGGATTGATGATCGCGGCCATGGAAAGGCCGGTCGCGTTGCTCATGACCTGGCCCGCCATGTCCACCGCGAAAAAGATGAACCGCGCCGCAAGACCGAAGATCATGCCGAAGAGGATCTCCCGGAACACGACGAGGGGGATCGCGCTTTTTGCGACCTGAAAGTCCACAACCGGCGTCAGGATGAGCGCGACCGCCACGGCCAGGCCGATCCTGAACTGGTGCGGCATGCTCGTGCTGCCGATGTACGGGAGCATGTTCAAAACGATCCCGGCCCGGAGGAGGATGAAGAGAAAGTTCGGTATGTAATGTGCGTAGGATTCCATAATTTCTTAACTCTGTACTTTTTGCCGGTCTTACCGTATGTACATCGGAATATTTGTGATCAGGTTCGTGGTGTACGTCATGAGCACCCGGGCGATCCAGGGGAAAAAGAGGAACAAGGTGACGAACACGGCCAGGATCTTCGGCACGAAGGTGAGGGTGAACTCCTGGATCTGCGTCACGGCCTGGAACAGGCTGATGACAAGCCCCACCACAAGGCTCACGACCAGCACGGGTGCCGACACGATCACGACGGTCTTGAAGACCTCGCCGGACAGTTCTTTTACAAGATCAATGTTCATTGAAAACTCCTCACGATAGAGCCGACCACGAGGTTCCACCCGTCAACGAGGACGAAAAGCAGAAGCTTGAACGGGAGCGACACGAGCACCGGCGGCAGCATCATCATGCCCATGGAAAGCAGGACGCTCGACACCACGACGTCGATGATCAAAAAGGGCAAAAATATGAGAAACCCGATCTCGAAGGCGGTCTTGAGCTCGCTAATGGCGAACGCCGGCACGACGATCCGCATCGGCAGGTCCGCGGGGGTCGCGGGAACCGGCGTTTTCGCGATGTTCAAAAAAAGGGCGATGTCTTTCTGGCGCGTCTGTTTCAGCATGAAGGTCCTGAGCGGCGGCGTCGCAACGGTGATTGCCTGCTGGATGGAAATCTTTTTGTCCAGATAGGGACCGATTGCGTTTTTCGAGATCGTGTCTATGGTCGGCGACATGACGAAGAACGTCAGGAAGATCGAGAGGCCGATGATCACCGGGTTCGGCGGGATCTGCTGGCCGCCGATGGCCTGGCGCAAAAAAGAGAGGACCACCACAATCCTGGTAAAAGAGGTGAACATGACCAGTATTGCCGGCAGAAAGGACAGAAAACTGATGAGCAGGAATACCTGGATTGCGGGATCGGTTAATTGCATACTAAAGCGTCCTTGATTGCCCTGAGTTTTTTGAGCTTGTCGTTCGTATTGGCGACGATCACCCGGTCGGCCTTCTCCTGCTGCCGCGGGTTCGCCGTCTCATTGCCGGCCGCGAAGGCATTGAATTTTTCCGAAGCATTTGCGGCGATGCCGGCAACTACCTTTTCGAATGAGACCGGATGCGCCGTCTCTTCCTCGTAACCGTCCATGGTCTTCAAGAGCTTCACGTCATTTGCCGTAACGCCGAGCAGGAGCACCTCCTGGCCGATCCTGACCATGGCCATCCCTTTTTTCGGGCCCAGGGACTGATATCCCATGATTTTCATCAGACTTTCCTTGCCCTGCCTTTTCTTGACGAACAGGCCGAGCAGGAGGATCAAGCCGCTGACGAGGATGAGGGCGAGTCCCATATGAAGATAGAGGTCCATCATTTTAGTTTTGCGATCCTTTCCGTCGGGCTGATGATGTCGGTGAGCCTTACCCCGAACTTTTCATTGACCACCACGACCTCTCCGCGCGCCACGAGTTTGTTGTTGACCAGGATCTCCATGGGTTCGCCGGCGATCTTGTCCAGTTCGACCACGGAACCCTGGCCGAGCTGCAGCAGGTCCTTGATGAGCATGCGCGCCCTGCCGAGTTCCACCGAGACTTCGAGGGGGATGTCGAGCAGAAAATCCATGTCCCGCTGCACCCCCGCGGCCCCATTGCCGGCCTTCAGCTCCTCGAACCGCGCCCCCTGGGGCGGGGCATTCTGGACCTGGGGATTACCTGTCGTTTGAGCCTGTTCCATCGTCACTCCTTTTTTTCGTTCAAGGTTCTCAATTCTCACCGTTCAGAGCAGAAAAACGCCGGTTGTTCTGCTGCATGCCCGTCTTCTACGAAACCATTTTCGTGATCCTGATCGCCTGGTTTCCCCTGCTGAAGCCCGGCCGTCCGCCGAACTTATACGTGTCCTCCACCTTCACGACCAGATCATCGGTGGTCGAGGTGTTGAGCGTCAGAACGTCGCCTTCCTTCAAACTCATCAGGTCGCCGAAGGTGACCGTCGCGCTGCCGATTTCAGCCGAGAGCGTGACCCCGGAGCTCATGAGGATTTCTTTCAGCCTGCTGACCCAGCGTTGGTCCATATCGAACTTGTCGCTCTGGATCCCCGAGTAAAGCTTTTCCTTCACCGGCTCGATCATGGAATAGGGGATGCAGAAAAACAGCTTGCCGGTAAAATCCTCCACCTCGATGTGGACTTCGATTTTGATGACGATCTCGCTCGGCGTCACGATGGTAACGAACTGGGGGTTCATCTCCGAACCCACGTGCTCCGGTTTGATCGATGCAATGCCGGCCCAGGCGCTCGCAATGTCCGTGAGCGCCATGGCAACTACCTTCTTGATCACCCGCTGTTCGATGGAGGTGAACGCCCGTCCCTCGGACTTCACATTGCGCACGGTGGCGCCGCCGAAGAAAAACTCGACGAAGGCGAAAACCAGCGGGGCTTCGAGGACCAGGAGCGAGTATCCCTTGAGCGGCTCCATCTTGAAGATATTGATGCTCGACGGAAACGGAATGGTTTTCATGAATTCGCCGAATTTGACGATCGCGACGTTGTGGATGCTGATGTCGACGAATTTCATGACAAGCGTGGAGACCGAGTTCCTGAAGAACCGCGCGAACCGCTCGTTCGCCATCTCGAGGCCCGGCATGCGTCCGCGGACGATCCGCTCCTGGCTCGTGAGGTCATAGGCCCTCACGCCGGACATGATCTTCTGCTTTGCCTCCTCGGTGCCGATCTCGCCCGTCTGCACGCCTCTCAGGAGGGCATCAACCTCGTCTTGTGAAAGGATGTCACTCATTGCATTACAAACTCCGTAAAATAGAGGTTCTTAAATACGTCCTTGCCTACCGCCTGGTTGGCCCGCAGGAGGAGCTCGTCCTTGATCTGCAGTTTTCCTTCGGGGCTCGAGAGCGCTTCCGCGGATTTGCTGCTCATGAGCGTTATTATTGCGTCCCGCAACTGAGGGGTCTTGTCGGCCACCAACTGCTGGTTGGCCTGATCGGCGATTTCGAACTGCATGGTCACCTTCAGAAATCTCCCCTGTTCCGCGAGATTCAGGACGAACGAGTCAAGTGCAATGAGTGAGGTCTTGGTGTCCTTTTTCAACTCATGCTTCGCATCGGGTTGGTTTTCGCCGCCTTTGCCGCTGAACAGCAGAGAATACGCTGCGATGCCGCCGATGAGAGCGACCACGATGATCCCGATGACGATGAACAGGCTCTTGTTGCTTTTTTTGGAATGTTTTTTTTCCGCTTTTTCTTCATCAGATTGAACATCCTCTTTTTCTTCGGCCATGAAATTCCTCCTCCGTCAATGTTGAGATCATATTCAATTACCATGCCGAAGCCATGCCATTGAAAATAAAGAAATAAGCTTTTCAAGTGCTGTCAAAGGAATGACTTTCTCCCAGAATTCCTTGAAACATGACAGAGAGGATTATCCTAGAAAGAGCATTTGGACACTGAAAAATCGGATTAACTTCGGATAAATGCAGATAAAGACCGAACTTGAAGCTCTCCAAAAGGGTGAAGCTCCTTTTTTTGACTTATCAGCTCGGATCCGCTTCTTATCAGCTCTTATCCGTGTCAAATATTTTTTTAGGATTATTGCCAGGTCAATTTTTCGAAAAGTTATCCTGTCAATCAGTTGACAGCGAAGGTTTAATTTGTTATGTTAGTGTTACCTATGCACAGAGTGCTTGTCATAGAAGATGATGATACCGTCCGTGACGTACTCCGTTCGTTTCTTTCAGAAAAAGGATTCGAGGCTACGCTTGCCCAAAACGGTGCAACGGGCCTTGACATGCTTCGGACGGAGAAGTTCGATCTTATCCTCACCGACCTTGTGATGCCCGGGATCACCGGGATGGACGTGCTTAAGGAAGTAGTGGCATCCAAGATCAGTTTGCCCGTCATTGTCATGACGGCCTTCGGTACGGTCCAGACCGCTGTCGAGGCAATGCGGCTCGGCGCATTCGATTACCTGACCAAGCCCTTCAACCTTGACGAGCTCATGATCGTCATCGAAAAGGCGCTCTCCGTCTCGAAACTGCAAAAAGAAAACGTCATGCTCAAGATGCAGCTCAAGAAGAAGTACAATTTCAAGGGGCTCATCGGCGATTCGCCGCGCATGCAGGCAGTGTACGAACTGATCGAAAAGATTGCCGATACCGACAGCACCGTGCTCATTACCGGCGAGAGCGGCACCGGCAAGGAACTCATCGCCAAAACCATCCATTACAACAACAGCTCCCGTGCAGGCGGCCCCTTTGTTCCGTTGAACTGCGCCGCCATTCCCAAGGACCTCCTCGAGTCTGAGCTTTTCGGCCACGAAAAGGGCGCCTTTACCGGTGCGATCAACACGCGCATCGGGCGCTTCGAGCTTGCGCAGGGTGGAACGCTCTTTCTCGACGAGGTGGGCGAGCTCGATCCTTCGCTGCAGGTCAAGCTGCTCCGGGTGCTTCAGGAGCGCGAGTTCGAGCGCGTAGGGGGCGTCAAAACAATAAAGGTGGACGTGCGGATCCTTGCGGCCACAAATAAAGACCTCGAAAAAGCGACAAAAGACGGGTTGTTCCGGGAAGACCTGTTTTACCGTTTGAACGTGATCCCGCTCCATCTGCCGCCGCTCCGGAGCAGGGTCGAGGACCTTACCCTCCTGACGGCCCATTTTGTTCATGAGTTTTGCCGTAAGAGAAAACGGGAGCCTTTTACCTTCTCGCCGGACGCCATGGAATGCCTCCTTAAATACAGCTGGCCGGGCAATGTACGCGAATTCGAAAACCTGATTGAGCGCCTGACCATCCTGGTAACCGGCCCGATCGTAAAGGTAACGGACCTTCCGGAAAAACTTCACCAGCTGACCTTTGCAGAGGTTGAAACGGCGACTTCAATGGCTGCGGCGCCTGCCGTTCGCGGAGAAGCCGCGGTGCTTCCTGCCACCGCACAAAACTTCGCCGTCGACATTAATGAAGACGGCATCAACTTGAATGAAGTGGTAAGTGCCATGGAGCGGAACATGATCCACAAGGCCCTCGAAAAGGCAGGCGGCGTCCGGAGCAAAGCCGCCCAGCTTCTGGGTCTCAACCGCACAACGCTTCTTGAAAAAATGAAGAAAATGGGAATCGAGATGCAGAAACGCTGATTCACCGCCAATCCTTCGTCAACGTCAGTTAACTGACAGCCCTTCTCCAAACTATACTCATTAAAATTCAGGCCGTTATCTCCGGGCACGCTTGTTGCTTATACTAAGGGACATGAGGAGTTTCTCTCTTATGTTCCTAACGCCCATGCTTATCCTTGTCCTCGTGAACATGCACCAGGCGAATGCGGGAGAGCGTGTCGGAGCAGCCACCCCCCTGGAGAGGGCCAAGGTGTTGATTGCCGAGAACAAACCGGCGATGACCCTTGAGGCCCTCTCCACCTATCATCCGTCCCACGATGAACTCTCGGACTATCACTACATCTATGCGCGGGCGCTCACGGCGCTTAAACACCCCTACGAATCCATTGAACATTACCGGCTTGCCTATGTGTACGCCAGCTCTCCGGCTGATAAAGAACGGATGCTGTTCGAACGGTGCGAAGTGTATGCCGGTATGAACTATTCCTCGGAGGCGGCCATTTGCTTCGACGCTTTTCTCAAAGAATTTCCGCGGTCGAGCTTTTCCGAGCGTGCCCACCTGGGCATCGCTAACGCGCGCTATCGGCTCGGGGAATACGGTGAGGCGCTGGTTCATTATGAAAAAGCGGGGACGTCACACCAGACGCTGATCAGCAGGGCAATCACGCTCCAGGCGCTGAACAGAAACGAAGAGGCGCACAAGCTTTTCCGCGAAATGATCGAGCACGACCCGGAACTGGTCCGTTCTTCGCCGGAAACGATTTACAACCTCGGCGAGAGTTACCGCCGGGTCGGCAAATTGAACGACGCGCGGATATTCTTTGAATTGGTGAAGGCCCCGGCGTTTAAATACCAGGCGGCCCGCGGGCTCGGACTGATCGCTTTGGCAGAGAAGCGGTACGACGATGCCGTGGCGGCCTTTACCACTGCGGCGGAATCGCCGGAGCGCGACCTCAGGCGCGAAGCCATAATGAACCGAGCCGATGCCTATATGCAGATGGGGAAAACGGACGAAGCCCAGGCCGCGCTCATCGAGATCAAAAAGGACTATCCCTACGGGAAGCAATACGACGCCGCACTTGTGCTGCTGGCCAGGCTGTACCGGACCCAGGGAAAATATAGTGAGTCCATCGCTCTTCTGCGGGAGCTTATTTTGCGCCGGACCCCGGTCGATGCCGCGCTCGACGAGATCGAGGCGATCTTCAATGAAGCCAAGGACCGCGACCCCGATCAGTTCCTCAAACTCTGGACCACAGCGGGCCGCTGGCTCCTGGACCCGTCCCGGGCCAGATCGATCGTCAAAATCGCCCCTCACCTCAGGAGTGCGGGCAAGCCTTTTCTCGATGTGTGCTTCTGGCTCACCAAGTACGGCCCCGAGGACGTGCGGTCCGAGGCGTGGCTGCTGCTTGCCCAGTTCTCTGCCGACCTCGGCGACACGGCGTCCGCACGCACCTATTTGAAGCGTGCGAATCCGGCACACAGCAGCGACGCGATCCTGCGCATCCGGGCCAAGATTGCCGTTGCCTCCCAGGAGGCCAGAAACGCTGCGGAGCTGATCATGAAGGTCCAAGCCGTGAACGAGGACGATATCCTCCTGCTTCTCGACGCCATGAAGCTGCTTACGAACATCGGAAAGGAAACGGCGTTCTGTGAACGCGCCCTCCAGAAGATCACCGTTTCGCCCAGTACCGCCGTTCGGTTCGCCGATATTCTGTACGCAGCGGGGAACCGGCAGAAGGCCCTCGTGTATTATCGCGCCGCCGTAACCGCGAAACCCGGGAAGGCGGTCCAGGACGCCAAGACCGCCGCCGATGCGGAATGGGCATACTACCGTATATCGGTCCTTGCAAAAGGAGAAGACGTCGAGAACTCGCTCAAAGCGATCCAGGCGGCAAACAACGCGATCGGCCATTTTGCCGCGGCCGAACTGAAAAGAACCCAGCTCCAGAGAAGGATTGAATAGGTGTGCTGATGAAGATCGACCAATTGAATGAAGCGTTCCAGACGTTCACCGCCGCATCGAAAAGCCTCGAAACGTACTACGGCGAGCTGAAGGACCGGATCGCCCGCCTGTCCGATGAGCTCGAGATTAAAAACAGGCAGCTGAACGACGCCCTTGCCGATGCGGAGCGGAACAAGGACTACCTCAAGGCCATTCTCTACAACATCGAGGAAGCAATCATCGCCGTCGACCCCGACGGGCGGGTGACGACGATGAACCGGTCGGCGGAAGCGCTTCTCCGTACGTCCGTCGCCGAGGCCGCGGGCAAACCCTTTACGGAGCTCGAATGCTCGGTGACCACGGAGGACACGGGTACCGTGCTGGAAGCGGGAAATAAGCGTTACGCCGTCATCCTGTCCCGCTCCGACGTCGTCGATGCCGAGGGATGCCTCCGGGGGCGGGTCGTCCTTATCAAGGATATTACCCGGCTGCGGGAACTCGAACTTCGGCATGAACGGAACCAGCGGTTGATCGCCATGGGAGAAATGGCCGCCAAGCTCGTGCATGAGATTCGAAACCCCCTTTGCAGCATTGAACTCTTCGCAACCATGCTTGAAAAAGAACTTACCACGACCTCGCACAGGGACCTCGCGCAGGGCATTACGGCGGGCATCGGCAGCCTCAATACGATTCTGACCAACATGCTGTTTTTCGCGCGGCCGAACAAAGCGGCGCTCAAAACCATCCGGCTCGACGGCGTCATTCAGGAATCCGTGCGCCAGCTCCAGCCGATGATGGACTCGCGGCACGTGCGGCTCTCGACAGCGATGACGCTCTGCGAGCTGTCCGGTGACGCCGAATTATTGAAACAGGTTTTCATGAACATCATGATCAATGCGGTCCAGGCCATGCCTGAGGGCGGCTCGATCGATGTTCGCATGGAGGCGCTGATGGATACGGTCGTCGTGAGCGTCAAGGACACGGGATGCGGCATTCCCCGGCAGGACCAGGAGCGCATTTTCGATCCGTTCTTCACGACCAAGGACGCGGGAACGGGCCTCGGTCTCGTGATCGCGTCGAACATCATGCAGGCCGTGGGCGGCTATATCAAAGTAACAAGCGAGCCCGGCAGGGGGAGCATTTTCAGTCTTTATTTCCCGGCGGGCAGACCGACGACGGACGAAGGAAGAGGGGCGAGTGACGAAGGACGACAGAGGGATTCAGGCTGGAGCGCCGTTTCGTCAACCGTCCATCCGTCGTCGCCCGTCATGGCTGAATCAAAGAGGTGATGTATATGAGCATCGCGAGCGAAAAAAACATACTGGTGGTAGACGACGACCCACAGATGCGCGCAGCGCTTTCCGAAGCAATTCAGCGGCTCGGACACCGCGCCGTCCTGTGCGACAGCGGCGTCGATGCCATCGGCAAATTGAACGATGCACCCTATTCGCTGATCGTGACGGACATGAAAATGCCGAAGATGGACGGGCTCACCTTCCTGAAGGAAGCGCGCCGCCGCACCGGCATGCCGGTGCTCGTCATTACGGGTTTCGGAACCGTTGAAAACGCCGTCGAAACCATGAAGGAAGGCGCGACGGACTACCTTATGAAACCCTTCTCCTTCGACGCCCTGAGCAAGACCATCGAATCGATCATCAGCAGGCAGGCGGCCGAAAAGAACATCCTGACCGAGAATCCTGAAATGAAAAAGATCGTGCAGCTCGCGGGGAACCTCGCGGGCAGCGAGATTACCGTACTGATCACCGGCGAGAGCGGCACCGGCAAGGAGCTTCTCGCCCGCTACATCCACCAGGCGAGCAAGCGGAAGAACAAGCCCTTTGTCGCCGTGAACTGCGCCGCCATCCCCGACAACCTTCTCGAATCGGAACTCTTCGGACATGAAAAAGGCGCCTTTACCGGCGCCGTGGACCGTAAGAAGGGGAAGATGGAGCTGGCCGACGGCGGTACGATCCTTTTGGACGAGATTGGCGAAATGCCCCTGATGCTCCAGGCCAAGCTCCTGCGCGTGCTCCAGGAGCGTGAGGTCGACCGGATTGGTGGAAAGGAGCCCGTCCGTGTCGATGTTCGCGTCCTCGCGACGACCAACCGGGACCTTGCCAACGAATGCGCCGAGGGCCGGTTCAGGGAAGACCTGTTCTACCGGCTGAACGTGTTTCCGCTCAAAGTGCCGCCGCTCCGGGAGCGGCAGGAAGACATTGTCATGCTGGCGCAGCAATTTGTGAAGCGTTTTTCCGCACAGGCGGGAAAAGCGTTGCAGGAGTGCACACCTGCCGCAATAGCCTTCCTCAAACAAATGTCGTGGCGCGGGAACGTACGGGAGCTGGAAAATGTCATCCAGCGCGCAGTGTTTCTCTGCAGCGGGGAGTCAGTGGACACCGGCGATTTCATGCTCGACCACGCCGCATCCCAGACAATGGCGAACGGGAAACTGAAGGACATGGAACGAGACGTCATTCTGAAGACGCTCAAAGACGTAAACGGCAACAAGTCGAAAGCCGCGAAACTCCTGGGTGTGAGCGTCAGGACCGTCAGGAACAAGCTGAACGAATACGGGCAAAAAGTGCCGGTTGGGTGAAAATTTTGCCGGGGGATTTGAGTCTGAGTCTGGAATGGGCAGCCAGTACTAACTTTATCATCAAGTAAATTGCAGGGTTCCGTTCCGAACTAAAAATTCCCCAACACTGATCTGTTCGTGAAGACTGGCACGGTTATTGATACATATGGTAAGTGGAGGAATTTATGTCAGACGGTATGAATGTGCTGGAACAGTTTATACGGCAAGCCAGTATACGGAACGGCGTTCTTACCTCGAACATTGCGAACGTGGATACACCGAATTACCGGGCGAAGGATGTCAAGTTCAGCCAGGTCCTCGGCAATGAGATGAGCATGACGATCACGGACGCGAAACACATACGAACGGGATCAGGGGGCAACGCTTCCGGCGCTGTCGAGGAAGAGGACACGAAGCCCTGGGCCGACAAGAACAACGTGGAAATGGACCAGGAAGTGGCGAAGATGACGGAGAACGGCATGCTCTTTGAAGCGGGGGTCACCCTGCTCAAGAAAAAGATCCAGATGTTCATGAGCGCCCTGAAAACAGGATAGAAAAATTCCCATCAAGAGACCGGCGAATCGGGGAACCGGGGGATGGCCATCCTCCCCGCCCCTGGTCCTCCGATTCACCGGTTCGCTACATAATAGAGGTGACAGAATGGATTCCTTCGGTGTTTTTGAAGTAAGCGCTTCTGCCCTTGCGGCACAGCGACAGCGGATGAACGTCATAGCCTCCAACATGGCGAATGCCCACTCCACGAGCTCGGCCGAGGGCGGGCCCTACCGCAGGCAGGACGTGGTGTTTACCACGGACCCGATGACGTCGGGCCAGGACGGCCTTACGGGCGTCAAAGTGAGCAGCATCGTCAAGGACGATTCTCCGTTCAAGATGGAGTACGATCCGTCCCACCCCGACGCAAACAAGGACGGTTTCGTGGCGATGCCGAACGTGAGTATCATTGAAGAGATGGTGAACATGATGATGGCATCGCGGGCCTACGAGGCGTCCGTATCTGCGTTCAACATGTCGAAGGCAATGTTTACGAAGACGCTTGAACTGGGGAGTGTGTAAAAACGCTTAATAACCACAGGTTCCGCGCAGACGCGGAACACACAGAAAAGCTTCAAAGATTTTATAAAGCAGTTTTCAACCGTGTGTCCCAACGAAGGAGGGACCCGTGGTTTCTCAAGCACAAACGAATGTGGATAAATTCAAGAACTGTTCAGAGCGTCGTGGAGGCGGGAAATGAGTGACATTAAAATCAACGGTGCGAGCATGGGCCAGGGGCTGACCCCGGTCAAGCCTGCCGGAAAAGAAGCGGCTTCGGGCTTTGATGAAATGATGCAGGAGGCCATCGGCAAAATTTCGCAGGTGCAAACCGACGCCGAGAAGGCAGTGAAAGAGCTGGCATCGGGCGGAGACCCGACCGAAGCGATCCTTTCGATGGAAAAGGCGGACATGAATTTCCAGCTCATGGTCGAGGTCAGGAACAAGCTGATTTCGGCGTATCAGACCGTGATGAATATGCAGGTGTAGGAACAGGAGTACAGAGTGCAAAGTTCAAAGTACAGAGTACGGCGCAGGGTCGCAAAAATGGGATTATTTTGCTGTGAACTCTGAACTCTGTACTTTGCACTATTTTTTGTATGAGGTGAAGCAATGGCAGACCTTGGTGAACAGATACGAACCTTGCCGATGAAAAAAATTATGGCGCTGGTCATTGTGGCAGCACTTGTGATCGCCGCCGGGGTCCTTCTGATGACGTGGTCGCAAAAGGCGGACCAGCAGCTCCTTTTCGCAAATCTGAGCGAGGAAGACGCCGGCGCCATCATTCAGAAACTGAACGAGCAGAAGATCCCCTATACCACGTCGGGCGGAGGGATCATGGTGCCCGCAGACAAGGTATATGAAGTCAGGCTCCAGCTTGCAAGCCAGGGGCTGCCCCAGGGCGGCGGGGTCGGGTTTGAGCTCTTCGATAAGACAAGCTTCACCATGACCGACTTCGTACAGAAGCTGAACTACCGACGGGCGCTCCAGGGCGAGCTCGCTCGGACGATCCGGTCCCTCTCCGAAGTCGAACAGTGCCGGGTCAGTCTGGCGGTCCCGGAGAAGACCCTCTTTACGCAGAAGGAAGACAAGTCAAAAGCATCGGTCCTCCTGAAGCTCCGGCCGGGCAGAAGGCTGTCGCAGGCCCAGGTCCAGGGCATTGTCCATCTCGTTTCGAGCAGCATCGAAGGGCTCGACCCGAAGGACGTGACCGTGGTCAACAGCAACGGCGAGATGCTGACGTCCGTTATCGATGAAAATTTCGCCGAGTCCGGGGGCCAGCTGGATTTTCAGCGCAACTTCGAGCGTGACCTGGAAACGCGGGTCATCACCATGCTTGAACCGGTCGTGGGCAAGGGCAAAGTGAAAGCGCGGATCGCCGCCAGCTTCGACTTTACCAAGACGGAAAAAACTGAAGAAAAGTATGATCCTGACAGCCAAGTGGCCAGGAGCGAACAGCGGAACACCGAAAAATCCACGGGCGGCACGAGCGGCGGCATTCCCGGAGTGGCGTCGAACCTGCCGGGACGGCAGCAGGCGGCGCCGCAGCCGGGCACGCCGGCCGTGTCGGAGAAGAAGAGCGAGACCGTCAATTATGAGATCAGCAAGACCGTCAGCCACGTGGTCAGTCCTTCGGGAGAGATCAAGAGGCTTTCCGCGGTCGTGCTCGTGGACGGGACCTATGCATCAGTGCAGGGCCAGGCGGACAAAAAATACACGCCCCGGACCGAGGAGGAAGTGAGGCAGTTCGAGGACATGGTAAAGAAGGCCGTCGGCTACAGCGCGGACCGGGGTGACGAGATCAAGGTGGTGAACATGCCCTTCGAGACCATCCCGCAGGAGGAAATGGCGGAAGGGCCGGCGCCCTCGCAGGTCATGCCGGTCGTCATGAGCGCCACGAAGTATCTTGTGCCGCTCATCGGGGTCGTGCTGCTGTTCCTCCTCGTCGTAAAACCGCTTATGAAGACGTTGATCGAACCGTCTCCGCTCGCCTTGCCGCAACAGCAGTTCAACCTGCCTGCGGCTGCGGGCGAGATGCAGCGGGCGATACCGGCCCAAGACCGGTCGTCCCGCGACCAATTGATCGACTGGGCCAAGAAAAACCCGAAAGACGCAACAAACCTCGTCAAGGGATGGCTGGAAGAAAAATAACAGTTCAGAGTATGGAGTGCATCGTTTATAGTTCAGTGCTCAGAACAAGGAGTGTTGCATGCCTTTGAGCGGTTATGAAAAAGCAGCGGTATTTTTGAGCGCCCTCGGGGAAGACACGGCTGCCGAGGTGCTGAAAGGCCTGGAGGTCAAGGATATCGGCAGGATCACCATGCACATGACGCGGCTCAAGACCGTGTCGCGGGACACGATCGACAACGTTCTGAGAGATGTGTCGGAAAGCGTGAACCGCGGCGACGTCCGCGTAGGCGGGGCTGAATTCGTAAAAAAGGTGCTCTCCAAGGGCCTGGGTGAGGACGGTGCGCAGAAGATCCTGGAAATGGCGTCCAAAGAGGGGCCGCTCGAATCCCTGCGCTGGGTTGATGCCAAGACCCTTGTCAATTTTCTTATTGGGGAGCATCCTCAGACCATCGCGCTCATTATCTGCCTGCTCGAACCCCTGCAGGCCGCGGAGGTGCTCTCCGCCCTTCCGGAAACCATCAAGTCCGATGTCGCGATGCGGATCGCGTCGACGGACCGGATCCCGGAGCACGCCATCGAGGAACTCAAGGAAGTGCTTAAGGGTCAGCTTGAAATGGGCAAGACCAAAGGCCTGCGCATGGGCGGAACGAAAGCCATCGCGGAGATCCTGAACCAGTGCGACCGGTCCACGGAGCAAGCGGTTCTGGGCAGGATCGACGAGCAGAACAACATACTTGCCGACTCGATCCGGAAGCTCATGTTTGTGTTTGACGACCTCGTTAAGGTGGACGACCGCGGCATCCAACTCCTCCTGAAGGAGACCGGGACCGATGAGCTCGCACTGGCGCTCAAGACGGCGTCGGAAGCTCTCAAGGAAAAGGTCTTCAAGAACATGTCCCAGCGCGCCGCACAGATCCTGAAAGAGGACATGCAGACGCGGGGGCCGGTCAAGCTGTCGGATGTGGAAAAGGCACAGCAGAACATCGTAAAGGTCGCCCGGAAACTGGAAACGGAAGGAAAAATCGTCCTTGCCGGGAGAGGCGGTGAAGAGGTTGTCGTTTAAGCGGATCACGCAGGACGCGGGGCTCGCCCGCTACGATATGCCCGCGCTCAAAGACGACTTCATTGTCGGCCGCAGCGCAGACCGCATCGAGCGGGAGGCTTATGAAAAAGGGTATGCAACAGGCGAAAAAGCCGGCTTCGACATGGGCGAGAAAAAAGCGAAAGTGCTGGCCGACAAACTGGACGCCCTGCTTGCCGATCTTACTACGCTTCGGCAGCGGATCGTGAAAGAAATGGAACCGCAGTGCATAGAACTCGCCGTAAGCATCGCACGGAAGATCATTGTGAAGGAGTTGACCGTCCAGCCGGCAGAGATCGTCAAGATGACGAAAGAAGGGATCCTGAAACTCGAACGGACCGGGCAGATCACCATCAAGGTGAACCCCGCGCTCTACGATTTTTTCATGAAGCACAAGCCCGATCTTGCGCGGATCCATCCCGACATCGTGTTCGATGCCGATCCCGCCGTGACCCCCTTCGGGACCGTCGTGATGGGGCCCGTCGAGGACGTGGTGACCGACCTGGACGAGCAGCTGAAAAATCTGATCAAGGACCTTGCAGCGCAGCACATTCATGAGTAAAACAATGACAGAAGCCGAAAATTGACCACAGAGGCACACCCTGCTGTTGCCAAAACGCGGTGCAAGCAGAGGCACGGAGAAAAGAGAAAGAATGTTTTTGCCACGGATTCCCGGGGATAAAATACGACACGGGTATAAGAGCCCCATCCGTGTCCCCCTGTGTTCAATCGCGGTTGTCGCAGGCTTATGATCGATCTTTCTTCCTATATCAAGGCCGTCACCGAAACCGAACCGATGAAGGTCTACGGCCGGGTCATCGAGATCACCGGAATCATCATCAAGGCGACCGGCGTGAAGGCGAGCATCGGCGAATCGTGCCGCATCCTTTCCGAGCACCTCGAACTCGACGCCGAGGTTGTGGGCTTCCGCGACGGGAAGGTGCTGCTCATGGCGGTGGGTGATCTCTCCGAGGTCAAGGCCGGCAGCAGGGTCCTTTCGATCGGGAAGAAAGTCTCCGTGCGGGTGTCCCCGGCGCTCATCGGGCGGGTGATCAACGACCGCGGCGAACCCATCGACGGCAAAGGCCCCATCGCGGGCAGGGAGTACCCGTTGTACTCCGGTACTCCAAACCCCTTGACGCGGCAGAGGATCTCCCAGCCGATCGATCTCGGCATCCGCTCGATCAACGGCCTGTTGACCTGCGGCAAGGGGCAGCGCATCGGGATCATGGCGGGCTCCGGCGTGGGCAAGAGCGTTTTGCTCGGAATGATGGCGCGGTACACGGCGGCGTCGGTGAACGTGATCGCCATGATCGGTGAACGCGGACGGGAAGTGCGCGAGTTCATCGAAAAGGACCTGGGGCCGGAGGGCATTAAAAAATCCGTCATTGTCGTCTCCACGTCCGAGCAGCCGCCGCTCGCGAAAGTACGGGGCGCCCTGGCCGCGACGGCCATTGCGGAATATTTTCGCGATCAGGGGAAAGACGTGCTCCTGCTCATGGATTCCCTGACCCGCGTGGCAATGGCGCAGCGCGAGATCGGCCTTGCCACGGGCGAGCCGCCTACGTCGAAGGGCTACACGCCCTCCGTGTTTGCGCTTCTGCCCAAACTGCTGGAACGGGTCGGCACGTCCGAGGGACAGGGGAGCATAACGGGCCTGTACACCGTGCTCGTGGAAGGCGATGATATGTCCGACCCCGTGGCCGATTCGACCAGGGCCATTCTCGACGGCCACATCGTCCTTTCGCGTGAGCTGGCGATGGAAAGCCATTACCCCGCAATCGACGTGCTCCAGAGCATCAGCAGGCTCATGCCCGATATCGTCGATGCCAGGCACAAGGAACTGGCGTCGCGGTTCGTGGAAACCATGGCCAACTATAAGAAAGTGGAAGATATGATCAACCTCGGCGCGTACAAGGAAGGCTCCAATCCGAAAGTGGACCAGGCAATCAAGCTCTACGACAAACTTCGGGCGTACCTCAGGCAGGGAATGAACGAGCGGCGCGATTTCGCCGACAGCCTGCAGGGCCTCTATTTCCTGTTTGAGAACGCAGGAGGCAAGCCATGACAAAAGAAAAGATGGTGTCCAAGATCATCGAGATCAAAGAGTTCAATAAAGAACAGCTTGAGGCCGAGGTCAAGAAGGCGCGGGAAGTGCTGAACGCCGAGCAGGCGAAGCTCGAAGAGCTGGAACGTGAGTATAAAAAAATAACCACCGACCTTGCGTGCAAGCAAACAGGCGGCGCCATGCAGGCGAACGACATCGAGCTGTTTCACACCTATCTGAAACACGTCTCCCGTCAGATCGATCAGCAGAAAAGCATCGTGGCCGTCCGTGCCGCAGAGGTCGAGCAGAAGCAGGGAGCCATGGTCGAAGCCTTCAAGGAACAGCGCCTTTTTGAAAAACTGCACGACAAGATCGTCCACGAGCAGATCAAAGAGACCACGCAGAGCGAACAGAAGGAAGCCGATTTTGCATTTCTCTGCAGAAAGGCGGGGAAATGACCGGGAGAGAAATCAGAAGCCAGAAACCGGAAAGCAGAATAAAACTCTTCATGCTTTGTCTGTTCTCTGCCCTGCTTCTTGCATCTGCAGCCTTGGCCCAGGACGATCCCGTCAAAGCCATCGAAGCCAGGCGCGTCGAGCTGAAGGAAAAAGAAGAAGCGCTCAAACGGGATGAAGTAAGACTGAATGCGTTGAAAAAAGAGGTCGATGGCAGGATCGAGGCCTATACGCGGCTGCTTGCCCAGATGGAAGCCGTGCTTAAGCGAGTGGAGCAGGCGAAAGGCGATAAGATCGAGAATGTGGTCAAGGCCTATGAAGTGATGCCGCCTGAAGACGCCGCGGCCCGGATTTCCGCGCTGGACAGCAATACGGCGTTACAAATCATGACCCGTATGAAAAGCAAGAAGGCCGGGGCGATCATCGCAGTCATGGAACCGCATAAAGCCGCCAGGCTCACGCGAAGCCTCACTACCATAGCGAATAAAAAACGCGAGAACTGACCCTCCGGCGGCGGACCGAATGCTGTCCCGTTGCCGCCCTGCGTCTGCCGTTTTCGAGCACGTCCGGCGCAGCGGCCGCACCTCCCCAGTTGCTTCATAATTAAATGTTACCGGAAGATAGTTAGTAGTATGGATTCGGTTTTTACGGTTTGAAGATCTTTTTAAGTTTAACCTCCAGGGCTTTTCTCAGTTCAAAAGGGTTCAGTGTCTTATACTGTTCTTTGAGTTTGTTCTTTGCTTCATCGGAGATATCGGGTGACTCCAAGACTCTCCGGTAAGGAGTTTTGGGCTTATCATAGCGTTTCACGATCTTCGAGGCAACCCGTTTCTTTTCCAGCAACTTCACTGAAGGACAGAAGAAGTTCAGAAACAGCCTCCACTCGGTAGTATAGAGCTCATTCATGAGAGGAACGACATCGGGAGAGTCCAGGCGATCATAGCCAAGCCATTGCCTCACGTGAGTCCAGTTTTTCTGCTCGATATGAGCATTATCGTCTTTTTTATAGGCGCGGCTTCGGGTGAACTTAATTGGCCGTTTCCTCTCGGTCAGATAGCGAAGCAAGTGATGGTTTAAGAACTCACTGCCGTTGTCTGAGTCAAAGCCCAGGATCGGGAACGGAAGGGATTGTTCGATATCCTTGATCTGGTCGATGACACCCTGATAGTTCTTGCCCCAGACTGCGCGCTGTTCTGTCCATCCGGTGGCGATGTCCACGCAGTCGACGGTATTGGCGTATATGCCTTCTGTAGTACTTCCGCAGTGGGCAACGGTATCGGCTTCCAGGAAGCCCGGCCGGGATTCATCCCACTGGTTAGTCTTGACCGGGATATGCCTTCTTAAGAGCGTTCCCGGCTTGGTTGTGACCCTGCCGTGCTTGGTATACTCTGCACGGATCGGGTTTAGTATCCTGTCGATGCTCGACGGAGATATGTTAAACAATGCCACTGCCGTCTTCTGAGAGATAGGGCCGTAGGTTTTGATATATCCCGGTAGCCACTCAGGGATGATGGCCTTGAGGCGCTTTGAGCAGGGCAGATTTGCCGTCAGCCAGATACGCTTTAAGGGTATGAGGAGCCTCTCCGTGTCATACACCGGCTTTCTACCCCTCTTTGCCGGAGTCTTTTGGGTAAATCGGCGAAAGGTCCGCAGAAGCCTGAGGGCATGCTTTCGGTGATACCCGCAGGTTGAACAGAACTCGTTCAGGATCGCTGTCTTTATCTTCCGGGAGGCGGCCCGGTACCGTTTGACGATTGCAGCCAGGTACTCCCGTTTGGATCGTGGACTCATCGGAACTAACCCTCCTTTTGGGTGTATAGTTCCGGTAACATGCATTATGAGTCAACGATACTTTTCAAAATGCGCTTGGGTAACATTTATTGTGAGTCAATTCGCCTCCGCTCAAAATACTTTATGCGGTCTTCCGGATGTGATACAATAATCTATGCAGATTTGGACCACGCCACGCCTCAACGAATTTTTTTCCTTCGAGGAACTGCCGGTCAGGCTGCTGCCCGACCACGAGATCAAAAAAATATTTCTCAACCATGCCGAGCCCGACGACATCGCGGTTGTCGGCATCGATGATGACTATCTGCACTTCCTGGCCGATGCCAGGGAACGGGGCATAATCGGCCCGATCATCATTATTTCACCCGAACCGATCATGTACGAGGCCGACCATCAGCGCTTCAATACCCTCGTCCTGGATTTGAAAAAAATGGGCGGTGAAGCGGTTTACGACATCGTCCACTATCTGCTGTTCATGGCGCGGCATTACCATGTATCCCTTCCCGCCTTCCTTCCGTCTCTTCCCCCGTCCCCCCATGGGTCCGATGAAAAACCGGTTGATGACCCGGGTGCCATCCTGAAGCAATTGACCTATCTTCATAGGGAAGAGATACCGGTCATCGTGGCCATAGATATTCAGGAGCACGGCGAGCCGGTCGCCGCGCGGGGAGTGTGCAGATTAAAAGCAATAACGGACAATTCCCTGGTACTGAGCGGCTTTAAACAGTCGGTTTTTTTCCAGGCCGTGAGAAAAGCGAGTTTTTTCAAGATGTATCACTCCTACCGTCAGCTGAACCATGAAGCCATCGTCGACATCCAGAAAACAACGGACACGGAAATTCAGGCCGCGCTGCCGAACCGTCTGTTTGTTAAAAAGGACATACGAATTCAGCCGAACAAAAAGAAACCCGTCGTGCTGCACGTCTCTGTTCCCGGGGAACCGACGACCGGTTGCAAGGTCATCGATATCAGCACGAGAGGCATTGGTTTTCTCAGTTCGCGCAATTTCCCCGTTGACAGCGTATTCAGCCTCACCATTCAACTCCCCGATCCCCTGATCATCATTCTTGCGACAGGCACCATACGTTATAAGAAGGAAAGCAGGGAAGGGATCCATTACGGCGCCGAGATCAGACCGCACCCGTGGGATGAAGAGAGCATTGCACGATATGTCATGAAAAGAGAGGCTGAGATCATCGGCATGTTGAGATATTAGCAATGATTAACCGGTCCGCGTTGTATATCTCTTTGTTGCATTGGCGATAAAAGTATTTCCCCATCGGCTTCGCGCCCGCAATGCGGGTAGTCAAAACTCCCCCGTCTAAAAACCGACTCCCCATGTTTAAACTGTATTCAGTGTTTTAAGTCAAGTTGCCGCCAAAAAATATTTCCGCTGTCTAGATTTCGACACCCTTCATTTACAACCTATTGATTTAGATTGAAATAATGACAGGCACTACACTTGCAATAATCCGAGGACGGACTACAGGTCTGTTCTCAGGGTAAAAGGATCCAGTCAGCAAATCTATTATAAGCTATCGGTTCGTTTTCAGCTTGTTTCCGTGAAGAGAGGGCAAGAGGTTGCAACCGGTGAGCATGATCTTGTTTTATACGCCAACGTGAATCTCGCCTGTCGGGGACTGTTTACCGGCAGCGCGGAGGCAGCAGTACGAATAAGTATTCTAACAATGCCGCCTTGCCCGGCCCAATAGGCGAGTCCATGCGTCAGCCGTGCCTTTCGTGAGCGGGCCGGTTGCAAAAAAGTACATAAGACATTTGATCCATACTGTTGCAAAACAGAGTAAAGTTAATCACTCGGCGTGCCGATAAGATGACAGTGGAGAAAAGTGTTTTTTCATGAAATACACTTTATTGCGAAGAACGGATCATCATGCACGCATGGAAATGGAATGAGAAAACGAAATTAGCCGGCGCGATGCTGCTCGTTGCTGTGCCGTCATTCATCGGCCAGGGGTCCATACGCATGACTGCGGCTTTACTCTGCTATGGGGTCGCCTTGTACCTGGCACTCGCAGTCCTGAAAGTCTATCAGGCATCGCTGGAGAGTAAATGTGCAGCGGAATTTAAAGAGCAAGCCGATACGCTGCATGCCGTGATTGACCCGTTGACCGCCCATTTGAAGGCCAACATCCAGATCACGCCGGTGCTGACCACTCAGTTGAAGGAAGTCACGCAGCAGACGGAGCAGGCAACGCTCGACATGGGCGACAAATTCATGGGCATCGTGACACGCGCCCGGAAACAGGCTGAAAATGCCGCCGGCACGCTGACAAGCTTCGGCGCAGCCGGAGGGGAGACATCGCTCATCGAAGTGAGCAGAAAGACCTTTGCGGAAGTCATGGCGAGCCTGGCCGCGATCACCGGGGCAGGGGTCGAGTCCCAGAAAGACATGGCGGTCATCATGAATGACGCAAAGAGCATCAAGAAGATCGTCGAAGAAATCGAGTCCATCGCACAGCAGACAAACCTTCTGGCCTTGAACGCGGCCATCGAGGCCGCGCGGGCCGGCGAATCGGGCAAGGGATTCAGCGTCGTGGCCGACGAGGTCCGCAAGCTGTCCGACCGGTCGAATACGGCCGCGGATAAGATCAAAAAGCTGATCGACAAAATCGGAACGGACGTGGACGCCATCCATCAAAAAGCGGAACAAAGCTCGCACGAAAATACGATTAAATCAGTCGACGCCGGAAAAACCGTCGAGGAGGCGTTGACGACGCTTGATGGCGTCATGGCCGGGGCAAAGAACGGGCTCGATGAACTGAAGACGGAAAATGAGGCCCTGGCGCGGGACATCAGCGGGATCATCATGTCCATGCAGTTCCAGGACATCACGCGGCAGCGCATCGAACATGTCATCGAGCCGCTCTTAAAATTCAAACACGAGACGGAAGAATTGCTCGAGCGCCTCCAGGCCATGAACGAACGGATGAACTCGCAGACGATCGAGCACCGCACCGAGTGGTTGGAAAAGATGTACACCATGGAATCAGAGCGGGCCGTGATGAAAAATACGCTTCAGGCGGCAGAGAGCAAATAGCACGTTCAGGAGGAGACGACATGCCCAAGAAATTCCTCGTAGTAGACGACTCAGCATCCATGAGACAGCTTGTGTCCTTTACGATCAAAGACGCAGGGCACGACGTGGTCGTTGCCGAGAACGGCAAGGACGCCCTCGGGAAGCTGGGCGGAGCGAAGGTCGACATGGTCATTACCGACCTTAACATGCCGGAGATGGACGGCATCGAACTGATCAAAAAACTCAGGACCATGCCCGACTATAAGTTCGCGCCGATCGTCATGCTGACGACGGAGTCGCAGGAAAGCAAAAAGCAGGAAGGCAAGCAGGCCGGTGCGAGCGGGTGGATTGTGAAGCCTTTTTCGCCTGAACAATTGCTGGATGTAATAAAAAAATTCGTGAAATAAAAATACAGGACAACTTCAAGGTTCGGAGTTCAAAGGGAAGCCGCTGATTTTTCTGTTTCGTATTCTGAACGTTGAACTTTTTTTTGGAGACCCCGATGCCGGCCAACGACAAACACAGCCAGGTCTTCCTCGAAGAGGCCAGTGAGCTTCTCGCAGAGCTCGAAACGGCCCTGCTCGAACTGGAGGAGACGCCTGACAACAAAGACCTGATCAGCCGGGTCTTCCGCGCCATGCATACGATCAAGGGTTCCGGCGCCATGTTCGGGTTCGACAAGGTATCGAAGTTTACCCATGAGATAGAGACCGTCTTTGACCTCGTGCGGAACGACCGTATGCGGGTCTCCAAAGATCTCATCAACCTGACCCTGTCGGCACGGGACCAGATCAAGGCGATGCTCGACTCTCCCGGGGGAGTCGGTCCGGAACTGGAGCACAAGAACGCGTCGCTTATCGCCTCCCTGAAGTGCCTCACTCCCGATCATGAGCAGTCCAAACCCCCGACGCCGCAGGGAACAGCTGCTCCCGCGTCGCAACCGGCTGTCAGCGACGTCATCGCCACCTACCGCATCTCCTTCCGTCCTTATAAGGACATGTTCAAGACCGGCGGCAACCCCGTCCTCCTCTTGCACGAGCTGCGCGAGCTCGGGCAGTGCACCATCGTGGCCCTGACCGAGCCGATTCCTTACCTTGAAGAAATCGATGCCGAATCATGTTATACGGAGTGGAACATCATCCTGACCACCGACCGCGGACTGAACGCAGTCAAGGACGTGTTCCTCTTCACGGCTGATGGTTGCGACCTGAAGATCGAGGTGGCCGACGTCATCAATACTGCGGAACAGACGGACTACCAGCCGTACGACAAAAAGCTCGGTGACATCCTGATCGAACGCGGAGACGTGAGCCCTGAAGCGGTCAAAGAGGCACTGTCCTCCCAACAACGGTTCGGCCAGATCCTCGTCGGGATGGGCACGATCAAACAGGAGAAGGTGATTTCGGCCCTCGCGGAGCAGGAACACATCAAAGATATCAGGGCAAAACGCCAAAAAGAGGAGTCCGCACTCAGCGTCAGGGTGCCTGCGGAAAAGCTGGACCGGCTCGTCGATCTTGTGGGCGAGCTCGTCACGGTGCAGGCCCGGTTCAGCCAGGCGGCGAACAGGCAGAACGGGAATGCGGACTTCCGCTCCATTGCCGAAGAAGTCGAGCGCCTGACTGCCGAGCTCCGCGACAACACGATGAGCATCCGCATGCTTCCGATCGGGACCACGTTCAGCCGCTTCAAGCGCCTGGTGCGCGACCTTTCTGCCGAACTCGGCAAGGAGATCGAACTGACGACGGAGGGGGCGGAGACCGAACTGGACAAAACCGTCATCGAACGGCTCGGCGACCCCCTGGTGCACCTGATCAGGAACAGCATCGACCACGGCATCGAGCCGCCCGGAGAGCGGGAAAAAGCGGGAAAACCGAGGCAGGGGACCATCCGGCTCTCCGCCGCCCATTCCGGAGCGAATGTCCTTATCCGGATCGACGATGACGGGGCGGGCATCGACCCCGCAGCCGTCCGCGCCAAGGGTGTGGAGAAGGGGCTCATCGCGGCCGATGCGGAGCTGTCGGAGCAGGAGGTCTTTGCCCTGCTCTTCGCCCCGGGGTTCTCGACAGCGCAAAAAGTCACGAGCGTGTCCGGCCGCGGCGTGGGCATGGACGTTGTCCGAAAGACCATCGATGCCCTGCGGGGATCGATCGACATCAGCAGCCGCCCGGGGGCCGGTACGACGATGACCCTCCGGCTGCCGCTGACCCTGGCGATCATCGACGGCTTTCTCACCCGGATCGGCAGCGAGCATTTCGTCTTTCCCCTTGCGCTGGTCGAAGAATGCGTGGAACTGAGCAAGGGCGCCCGGAGCAGCGCCAAGGGCAGACAGATTGCCAACGTCCGGGACCAGATCGTCCCCTACCTGCGTCTGCGCGAGCAGTTCCAGATCGGGAGCGAACTGCCGGAGATAGAACAAATCGTGATCACGCGCGTGAACGACCGGAGAATCGGATTCGTCGTGGACCACGTCATCGGCGGGCATCAGACCGTGATAAAGAACCTCGGCAAGTTTTATCAGAACGTGCCGGGCGTGTCAGGGGCCACGATCCTGGGCGACGGAACACTGGCATTGATCCTCGATGTCCCAAAGCTCGTCAGGGACGCCGAGCAGAAAGCCGGATCGCTGCGGTCTGCTTCCGCAGACGCTCCGGGAATGATGTCCTGATCGGCGAGGCCGGAACGCAAAGACGTCTGCAGAGAGGCCGACAGCGGATTTCGTTTCAGATCCTACTGATGCGACGGAGGACTTATGGGAGCAACGCTCGAAAAGTCAGGCAATAAAATAACAGTCATGCTGAACGGCGACCTCACCCTGCCGCAGGCCATGGAGACAAAGCAGGCCCTGCTTACGGCGCTGGGAGAGGCTGACGAAATTTCTCTCGTTCTCGACAACGTGCACGACGTGGATTTGTCCCTGCTTCAACTGCTCTGCTCCCTGCACCGGAGCGCAACCCAGCAGAAGAAGCATGTCAAACTCGGGGGGGCTGCGCCCCCGGCGCTGCTGAATGCCGTGGACGCGGCAGGCTTCGCACGCCATGCGGGATGCAAACTGGACCTGGACAAGAGTTGTCTCTGGGCGGCGCTGACGGGAGCGACTGGTGGATGAACCGCTGAGCAGGGAGGGCGAATATACTCCGGACCAGATCGTCAAGGAACTGCAGGCAACGTTCCGGGAAGAGGCCTATGAACTCCTGACGGAACTGGAAAGCGCGCTGCTCGAACTCGAAAAGGCGCCTGGTGATGCGGAGCAGATCGGTCGGGCCTTCCGGGCATTGCACACGATCAAAGGGTCGGGTGGAGCGTGCGAGTTCCACGACATCGTCGCGTTCACGCACGAGCTGGAGACGCTCTTCGATAAAATCCGCAACGGCAGGATCAGCGCTACGAAAGAAATCATCGATCTGACGCTCCTGGCGCGCGACCAGATCAGGGTGCTGTTTGACCGGTATTATCAAGGCGGGACTGCAGATGAGGCGAGGTCCGTTGAAATCATCGCCAGGCTGCGGGAACTGGTCCCTGCTTCGCAGGCGACGGAAAGAAAGACAACTGCGGCTCAGAGCACTGTTTCATCGGATAAGGGACGGTCCGTCACGTACCGGATCAGGTTCTGGCCGCACCCCGGGGTGTTTGTTCAGGGCACGGACCCTCTCAAGCTCCTGGACGAACTGCGTGCGCTGGGCGTGTGCAAGGTCGTGGCCCAGACGGAGGTCATTCCCCGTCTCGATGCCATCGATCCGCAGGCCTGCTATACCTACTGGGACGTGATCCTGACGACGGACCGCGAAGCGAACGCAATCGAGGACATCTTCATTTTCGTCAAAGATACGAGCTACGTGAATATCAGCGTTATCGACCGCGAAGGACACATCGACAGCGAAACGGCGTACAAGAAACTCGGGGAGATCATGCTTGAACGCGGCGACCTTACGAACGACGACCTCCAAAAAGTGCTGCGATCGCAGAAAAAAGTCGGAGAGATGCTCGTCGATACCGGTATCGTATCATCGGAAAAAGTGGAATCGGCCCTGGTCGAGCAGCAGCACGTTCGGGAAATGCGCGAGCAGCGGAAGAGCGCCGATGCCGCAACGAGCATCCGCGTTGCCACGGACAAGCTGGACAGCCTGGAGAACCTCGTCGGCGAGCTCGTCACGGTCCAGGCGCGCCTGAGCCAGACCGCGCTCACCCTTCAACAGGGAGAATTGTCCTCCATCGCCGAGGAAGTGGAGCGGCTCACTGCGTCGCTCCGCGACAATACCATGAACATCCGCATGCTGCCGATCGGGACAACGTTCAGCAAGTTCAAACGGCTCGTCCGCGATCTGTCCGCAGAGCTGGGCAAGGAGATCGAGCTGACCACCGACGGCGCCGATACGGAGCTGGACAAAACCGTGATTGAACGCCTGAGCGATCCGCTCGTCCACATCATCAGGAACAGCATCGACCACGGCATAGAACATCCGGAAACGCGAGCGGCCGCGGGAAAGCCCCGGTGCGGCACAATTCACCTTTCCGCCGTGCATTCGGGCGGTCATGTGCTGATCCGGGTGGAAGACGACGGCGCCGGGCTGGACAGCGAGGGCATCCGCAGGAAGGCCGTAGAAAAAGGACTGATCCAAAATGATACAGTCCTGGCCGAAGGCAAACTGTGGGAGCTCATCTTCGAGCCGGGGTTTTCGACAGCGAAGGCCGTCACCGGCGTATCGGGACGAGGGGTCGGCATGGATGTGGTCAAACGGGCCATTGACGCCTTGCGCGGTACTCTTGCCATCAGCAGCAGGGCGGGCAAAGGCACGGCGATCACGCTCAAACTCCCGCTCACGCTGGCGATCATCGACGGCTTCCTGACCCGGATCGGGGACGAGCATTTCATTTTTCCGCTGTCCCTGGTCGAGGAATGCGTGGAGCTCACGCGCGGGGAATCAGAAGCCGCGCATGGACGGCGCCTGGCGAACGTGCGCGGGCAACTCGTGCCTTACGTCCGGCTTCGCGAACACTTTCGAGCAGACGGCGAACGGCCCGACTTCGAGCAGATCGTGATCACGAACGTGGACAACAGGAGGGTCGGGATGGTCGTGGACACCGTTGTCGGCGAGCACCAGACGGTAATCAAGTCCCTCGGCCGGTTCTACCGGCAGGTCGAAGGCATTTCAGGCGCCACGATCCTGGGGAACGGGACCGTGGCCCTGATCCTCGATATTCCGAAACTGATAAGCCTGGTCGAAGAGCAGGAATCGCAGCGTACCAGGAAGTTGAAGGTGAACCGTCCGCGGGATAAAGGCCCGAACGGGGAAGGCAGGACGATCGCATTACAACCGGACAATCTTCAATAGAGTCGATTCCGCGCAACGAAAAGGAGAACTGCCATGTTAAAGGATCAAAAAATCGGTGTGAAGTTGAATATGCTGGTGGGTTTAATGTCGGTCTTACTGGTCGGGGTAGGCGTCTACCTTTTGCACGGCATTTCGAGCACGAACAGCCAGATGGTTGCAAGCATGGATACCGCCAAAATGTTCACGCAGGCCGTCATCGACGCTGATGACATCGTGATCCATTTCAAGAAACAGGTCCAGGAATGGAAGGATACCTTATTAAGAGGCTACAAACCGGAGGATTTGGCGAAATACAAGTCAAACTTCAAAAAAGAAGAGTCCGAGGTCCAGAGCAGGGGGACGGAACTGAAGAGCCTGCTCATGACTTTAAAGCTGGACCCGTCGAAAGTCGACGAATTTCTGAAAAAGCATCTGGAGATGGGTGCCAAATACCATGACGCGCTGAACTATTATGGCTCGGGCGACATGAAAGGCGTTCATGCCGTGGATAATATGGTAAAGGGCATGGACCGGGAGCCCACAGAACTCGCCGCCTCCATCGCCGAATCAACCAAGAAACAAGAGGAAGCGGCGTTTTCAGAGATTGCGAAAACCGCAGCCGACAGATACCACGCTGTTTTTTTCAGCTCGATATTTCTGATCCTATTCGGGACCGTGTTCAGTCTGGCGGCTTCCTTCGTGATAATACGAGGCATTACCACGCCGCTCAAAGAAGCCGTGGCTGTATCCAACAGTCTGGCAGAGGGCGACCTCAATGTCCATATTGACCCAAAGGGGAAGGATGAGACCGGCCAACTGTTGAATGCGATGAAGAACATGATCGATCGGCTCAAGATGGTTGTGGCGGATGTCAAGGGGGCATCGGACAATGTGGCGTCGGGGTCCCAGCAACTGTCCTCGGGCGCCGAGCAGATGTCCCAGGGCACTACGGAGCAGGCGGCTTCTGCTGAAGAAGCGTCGTCTTCGGTCGAGGAGATGAACGCCACGATCAAGCAGAACGCGGACAACGCGTCGCAGACCGAAAAGATCGCCAGGAAGTCGGCTGATGACGCCATGAAGAGCGGAAGCGCGGTGGCCGATACCGTGAACGCCATGAAGGACATCGCATCGAAGATCTCCATTATTGAAGAGATCGCCCGCCAGACGAACCTGCTGGCCCTGAACGCGGCCATCGAAGCGGCCCGGGCCGGCGAACACGGCAAGGGTTTCGCCGTCGTGGCTTCGGAAGTGCGGAAGCTCGCCGAGCGGAGCCAGGCGGCGGCCGGAGAAATCAGCAAGCTGTCCACATCGAGCGTCGATGTCGCTGAGAACGCCGGGGCCATGCTGGCAAAGCTCGTGCCGGACATCCAGAAGACCGCGGAACTGGTGCAGGAGATCAGCGCCGCATCAAAGGAGCAGACCACGGGCGCGGACCAGATCAATAGCGCCATCCAGCAGCTCAATCAGGTGATCCAGCAGAACGCGGGCGCAGCGGAGGAAATGTCCTCTACCGCCGAAGAGCTCTCGTCCCAGGCAGAACAGCTCCAGAACACGATCTCTTTCTTCAAAGTTGACGCCATGGAAGTCGGAAGAAAAGCTCCTACATCCGCGACCAGTCAAATCGCTCCCCACCATACGCTGCAGATTGCGCATTTGGCCCCCAAAATCAGAGCCGCCGCTTCCCCGTCCAAGCAGGGCGGCGTAGCGCTGGACCTGGGGCGTGATAAAGTGAAGCATAACGGAGACTCGCGGGACGCTGAATTCGAGAAATTCTGAAAACAGGAGTCAGTATTCAGTAGCCAGGAGAAATCCAGCCGTGATTTCCGAGCCGGATTCTGGCTCCTGGCTTCTGACTCCTTCATTACAAGGAGGCTTCGATGAGCACACCAGGCGTTATGGAAACAACGCAGTACCTGACGTTCAAGCTCGACGACGAGGTGTTCGCCCTCGATATCACGAAGGTGCGCGAGGTGCTCGATTTCACCACGATCACCAAGGTGCCGCGGACGCCTGAATTCATGCGCGGCGTGATCAACCTGCGGGGCAGCGTGGTGCCGGTGGTCGACCTGCGGCTCAAGTTCGGCATGACGAAGACCGAAAAGACGGTGAACACCTGCATCATCATCGTGGAAGTGACGGTGGACAACGAGACCACCATCCTGGGCGCGCTTGCCGACTCGGTGCAGGAAGTGATGGACCTCGAAGGGGGCCAGATCGAGCCGGCCCCGAAGATCGGGACGAGATTAAACACGGAATTTATCAAAGGAATGGGGAAGCAGAACGCCAATTTCATCATAATCCTGGATATCGACAAAGTGTTTTCCACCAGCGAGCTGGCACTGGTGCAGACGGTCCAGGACAGCACCCCGGCGGAAGAGACGAAAGCAACCGACGTGTAGGAGAACTCCGGTCCGGGAGGCGGTCGCGCCCTGTGCGTTTCCGCTCCGGACCGGAGAGGTTATACTGATTTGAAACTCTCCTCGAACCAAACCAAACTCAAACTCCGCGTGATGCAGTGAAAGGCCCTGGCACCGCATGCCTATGAGCGAGAGCCGTCCCTATATCGATACCATGCACAAGATGACGGCGCAGGACTTCGAGCGCCTGAGCCATTTCATCTATGGGCACTGCGGCATCAAAATGCCGCCGGTCAAAAAAACGATGCTCGAGTCCCGGCTCCAGAAACGGCTCAGGGCCATGGAGGTCTCGTCGTTCCGGGAATATTGCGACCTCATTTTCAAGTCTCCGAACGGCGGCAGTGAACTGGTCCACATGATCGATGCTGTGACCACGAACAAGACCGATTTTTTCCGCGAGCCCGTCCACTTCTCCTTTCTCTCCGGGACCGTGCTCCCTGAATTCATGCAGGGCGGCGACGGGCGGATGCGGGCCCCCTTCAGCGTGTGGAGCGCAGCGTGCTCTTCCGGCGAGGAACCCTATACCCTCGCCCTGATAATGAGCGAATTCGAGCGGGAGAACCCCGGGTTCAAATTCTCGATCACGGCCACGGACATATCGACGAAAGTGCTGGAGAAGGCCAAGGCCGGCATCTACGACGAAAACCAGATTTCGATGATCCCGCTGTCCCAGAAACAGAGATATTTTCTGCGGAGTAAAGACCGGACCAAAAGCCAGGTACGCGTCGTCTCCGAACTGAGGTCCGGCATCGTATTCCAGCGGCTCAACCTGATGGACGAACAGTACCCCCTGCGGGAAGCGTCCCTTGACGCAATCTTCTGCCGGAACGTCATCATCTATTTCGACCGGCAGACGCAGGGCGCCCTGTTGGGCCGGCTCTGCAGGTACATCAAGCGGGACGGATACCTCTTCCTGGGGCATTCCGAGACCGTTCACGGGTTCGACCTACCCCTTGTTCGAACGTCATCGACCATTTACCGGAAGCTATCGTGAGCAAGTTACGAGAACAGCTCCCTTTAGTCTATCTTAAGCCGGGAGAGATGTTTTTTTCCGCAGAGCCTGCGGCGGTCGTCACGGTGCTCGGTTCCTGCCTGTCCGTCACGATGTTCCACCGGCGCCGGGGCCTGGGTGCGATCTGTCACGGCCTCCTGCCGAAGTGCAGCGGGCAGAAGGACTGCGACGGAGACTGTCTCGAAGGGCTCAAGTATGTCGACTGCTCCATCCAGAGGATGGTGCAGATGTTCGACCGCTGCAAGGTGCGGCGCAGCGAGGTCGAAGTGAAGTGCTTCGGGGGCGCCGACATGTTCACGCGGCAGATCGTTCGGCCGGGCGTGGTGTCCGTCGGAAGACAGAACATCCTTTCCGCCGAAAAGATCCTGAGCAGCGAAGGGTTGAAGCTCGCGGTGAAGGACGTAGGCGGCCTCCAGGGACGGAAGATATTTTTTTACACCCATACCGGCGAAGTCCTGCTGAAGCGCTTGAAAAAAGCCGAGGCGGCAAGCCTGATCTGAGTGCGGAAGGGTCAGGAGTGCAATCCATTAGACGACTCCTCTCAGGGCTTGCCGTGGCAGTTACGGCTCTTTCCGCGAGGCCCGTGACCGTCGTATGAAAATTTCCTAAATTCGGGAGATCGTGCATGTCGAAGAAAATCCGCGTACTCATCGTCGATGATTCAGCGGTGGTGCGCCAGACCCTTGATGAAATCCTCTCTGCCGACCATGAGATCGAGGTCATGGCAACAGCGGCGGACCCCTATATCGCTGCGGACAAAATCAGCCGTGAAGTTCCCGACGTCATTACGCTCGACGTGGAGATGCCGCGCATGGACGGTATTACCTTCCTCCACAAGATCATGACGCAGCACCCGATGCCCGTGGTCATCTGTTCGAGCCTTACCGATGCCGGCTCGGAAACCGCACTCAAGGCCCTCGAATACGGCGCTGTCGAAATCATCCAGAAGCCGCGCGTCGGGACCAAACAGTTTCTGGAAGAGTCGCGAGTGAGGATCTGCGACGCGGTGAAGGCGGCCGCCCAGGCGAAGCACAAACTCTACCACATTACCCATGCCAACCGCCCGGTCCCGCCGAAACTCACGGCAGACGCGATCCTCGCCAAGGCGAACCTCACGTCGGAGGCCATGTTGAAGACGACGGAAAAGGTCGTCTGCGTCGGCGCGTCGACCGGCGGCACGGAGGCCCTGAGCTTTTTCCTCCAGGCCATGCCGCTCGATTCGCCGGGCATCGTCATCGTCCAGCACATGCCGGAGAATTTCACGAAAGCCTTCGCGACGAGGCTCGACGGGATCTGCAGGATCTCGGTCAAGGAAGCGGAGGACAACGATACGGTGATCCGGGGACGGGCGCTGATCGCGCCGGGGAACCACCACCTGCTCCTGAAGCGGAGCGGCGCGCGCTATTACGTCGAGATCAAGGACGGCCCGCTGGTCTCGCGCCACCGCCCGTCGGTGGACGTTCTGTTTCGGTCCGCCGCCCGGTACGCAGGCAAGAACGCCGTCGGCGTGATCATGACCGGCATGGGCGACGACGGCGCAAAGGGGATGCTCGAAATGAAAGAGGTCGGGGCGTACAACATCGCCCAGGACGAGGAGTCCTGCGTGGTTTTCGGGATGCCGAAGAAGGCCATCGACCTCAACGCCGTGGACCGGGTGCTGCCGCTTTCGGCCATTCCTGCAGCCGTGAGCCGGGAAGCGAACGGGTAGCGCGGGCCCGGCTGCATTATCTTAAAAGCGGCATTTGACACTGATCTAATCGGATAAGAGCCGGACAATGGCGGATTTTCCTTGGCAGGCAGTTCACCTGGCAGGCGAATGCTTTCCTTTTGATTTTATCTGTTTTTATCGTGCTGTTAATCCGCTTCTTCAGTGTCCAAAATGCTTTTTCCAGGATTATTGATTACACCGTGCTATTTGCGCTGATTTATAATAATGTTTTTTGCAATGAGAGAAGAGCTTCAATAACAATCCTGCAGTTCTTGCAAACATGGCCCACCACAAGTTACTTCCTCGCCCAGATATAGACGCCCTGCTTTGCCGGATCGACCTGCTCATACCGTTTGAGGGCCTGAATGTTCTTTGCATCGAACGCCGTGCCTTTGCTCATGAGGAGGACGCCGGTGCCGCTGAGGATGTCCCGCGACACAACCATGCCCGCCGAAAGGTCTTTGAGCGGGATCTCCAGTTCGACCATCCCGGTCCGGGGAACGACCTGCGCGTAAGTCTCCCGAAAGGGAACTTCCATGAGACGACAAATGTCCGGGTCCAGTATTTTCCCGGCCACCGCGTTTACGCTGCGCATGGCACGTTCAAGCGCCTGCGCATCCGCGGACTGCATGAAGGTCCTGTCGTAAAAGTCCGCCGCTGCGATAATGCGCGAGCCGACAGGGATGCTGTTGCCTTGTAATTTATCAGGGAAGCCCGCGCCGTTATACGCTTCATGGTGGTGACGGATCAATATGCCGGCAGCCCGTAAATCCTCAATGCCGTCGATCGCCACCTGCCCCCGGACCGCGTGCTGCATATAGTCCTTCCGTTCTTCCGCGCTCATCGTTTCCGGACTCTTGAACAGGAGAAGGTCCAGCATGCCGATCTTCCCGATGTCGTGGAGCAGGGAGGCAACAGCTATTTGTTCCACTTCTGCCGCGGGCAAGTCCATCGCCCAAGCGGCCTTGACCGCCATTTCGGAAACATTCCGCGAATGGTTCATGGTGGTCTTGTCCCGCAGCTCGAGCAGGCCCGCCAGAGACTCGATGATGTCCCGGAAGTTGCTCTTCAGCCGCTCGTTGAAGCGCTTCAGTTCATCGTTCTTTTTCGTAATCTCTATCGTTTGCTCCTGGACGAACACCTCAAGTTGCGAGTTCCAGCGGCGCAGCTCGGCGTTCTGGCGGTGCACGATCTCGGTAAGGCGTTTATTTTCCTCGGTCAGATCATGACGGGAGACTGCCTCGCGGATAACTGCGAGAAGTTCATCGTCATTCCACGGTTTGCCGATATAGCGCTGAACGCCGCCTTTATTAATGGCGTCCACGGCGGCATTTACGTCGGCATAGCCCGTCAGGACGATCCGCACGGCATCGGGCGCGAGTTCCCGGGCCTTCTCCAGAAATTCCGTGCCCGACATTCCCGGCATCCGCTGGTCCGAGACGATGACCGCCACGCTCCGGCTGCGGTTGAGCAGTTCGAGCGCTTCCCGGCCGGAGCCGGCCGTGATGAGCTCGTAGGGCTCGTCCAGAAAAAGACGACCAATGGACTTCAGGATGTTCTCTTCATCGTCGACAAAAAGGACCGAGGCCTGTTTGACTGTGGTTTCGTTCATGGTTCCCTCCGTAGTGCGCTTAAAACTTAAAAAAAGCATTTGACACGGATAAAAGCTGATAAGAAGCGGATCAGCGCTGATAATTCAAAAAAAGGAGCTTCACCCTTTTGGTGAGGCTTCAAGTTCGATCTTTATCTGCATTTATCCGAAGTTAATCCGATTTTTCAGTGGCAAATGCTCTTTCTAGGTTAAAAGGTAAGAGGCCCGCGTTGTTGAAAACGAGGATCCGCGGCTTCCCTCCTTGTTGCCGGCCGGAGCGTCATGCCGGCAGCTCTACACTGACCTTCTCCGAAAGAACCGGAATCCTGACAGTAAACGTCGTCCCTTTACCGACCTCGCTCCGGACGACGATCTCCCCGTTATGTTTTTTGACGATGTCATAGGCAATGCTGAGGCCGAGGCCGGTGCCTTTGCCGACTTCCTTAGTGGTAAAGAACGGCTCGAAAATCCTCCCGAGATTGTCCGCCGGAATGCCGCATCCAGTGTCCGCGACGGACGCGCAGATCGCCCCGTCCTCGCTCCAGGTCCTGATCATGATTTCGCCCTGCGTCTCGATGGCATGAGCGGCATTCACCAGGAGATTCATGAACACCTGGTTGAGCTGCTGCGGAAAGCAGCGGGTGAGGGGCAGCGCCCCATACTCCTTCTTGACCATGGATTTGTATTTCAATTCGTTCCAGATGATGTTGAGCGTGGTCTCGATGCATTCGTTGATATCGGCGTTTTGCATCACTCCCTGGTCGGCGCGAGAGAAGGTTTTCAGGCTCTGCACGATCGTCTTGACCCGCTCCGCGCCGTCGAGCGACTCGGCAATAAGCCGGTGCACGTCGTCGAGCACGAAATCCATCTTCAGCCGCCGCCGGGCGATGCCGAGCCGCTCATCGACGGCGGGATTGTTTGTTTCCTGGGCGGCTTCGGTCACGAGGCGGATGTATTCAAAGATTTTCTCGAGATATTTGTTCAACGAGCCGAGGTTGCTCGAAATGAACCCCATGGGGTTGTTTATCTCGTGTGCCACACCCGCCGCGAGCTGGCCGATGGAGGCCATTTTTTCCTGTTGCAGGATCTGGGCCTGCGTCAGCTTGAGTTCGGAGTACGCCTGTTCGATTTCGTGGTTTGTCTGTTCGAGCTTCAGGGTCATGAGTTTGATCGTGGTGATATCGTGAAGCGTAATAACGCTCCCGTAGAGCTGGTCCCCATCGATCCCTCGCACGGGGTAGGTGCTGATGCGGAACCACCGTTCCGTGACCCGGGAGAACACCTCGGCTTCCGGGCTTTGTGCGTCGGAGATGTCGATGCCGCGGGCGGCGAACAGGTCCACGCAGTTCCCGCCGAGCACCTGCTCGTAACGCAGTTGCAGAAAATCCTTGAACGACCTGTTGCAACGCCTGACAATACCCTCCCTGCTCGTCAGGATGACCATGTCGTCCATGCAGTCCATGGTCTTTTCCCATTCCCGCTTGGCCACCTCCACAAGGTTGAAAGTCCGGCGCAGCTCCTCGTGCTCCTTCAGAACGGCCCCGCGGCTTTCTCGAAGCTGGCTTTCCCTCACCCGCAGTTCTTCTTCCGCCCGTTTGCGCGTACCGACTTCACTCGTAAGCAGTTTGTTGCTTTTCGTCAGCGCCTCGGACCGTTTATCTTCAAAGAGCACGAAGCCGGCCAGGAGGCCGGTCAGGAGCAGACCCGCCGACAGAACAATCCATGGCTGCCATGTTTTTCCCCGGGCGACATAGCCGGGCGTGGGCTTAAACACCATCCTCCACTTCCGGCCCGCCATATCAAACGTTTTGGTGTAGGTAAGATCGTCCTCCGGCAGGGAGTTTTTGACGAGTGTGTCTCCTGCTTTCCGAGTGCGTGAAGGATGAACGTAGAGAAGACTCTCTTCTAGAGAAGTTGAATCGTCGTAGAGGTAGGCGTCGATGCCTTCCGGGTTCAGGTACGCAAGGGCGCGTTCGACCATGTTTCCTATCCGGAAAACGCCTAATGCGAACCCGCGGATGTTTCGATGGCGGGCCTCGTTCGAATCGACAGAGGCGTCCTTCCTGTAGATCGGCGAAAATACCAGGAATCCGAATTGTTCCGCCTTCTCCTGGACAAGCCGCATGCGGTGCGTGGCTGCAATCCCGCCGCTGTCACGTGACAGTTCCAAAGCCTCTTTTCGGATCGGGTCTGAATCGAGGTCGAACCCAAGGGCCGGTTCATTGCCCTTATACGGCTCAACATAGAAGACGGGAAAATATTCGTCCCGTCTGCCGGCCTTCGTCATCGCACCCTGGGCCTGGTACTCTGATATGTGATAGTTTCTTATGCCGTCTTTTTTCGTCGCTGTTTCGTTTGCATTGCGCTGCGCGGAGGGAATGCGCGGAGCCCACTCAAGGGCCTGGATACTCGGATGGTTTGCCAGAAGAGGTTTTGTGAAATCGTGAAATTCCGACCTGGTGATGACTTTGGCATGAAGAAAGAAAGCCTTAACGGAGGAAAGCACTTCCATGTTGGATTCGATCTCCCGCTTGATTGCGGCAAAGCGGTTTCCGGCGTCACTCTCAAAGTCGGAACGCAATTTTTGGCGGTCCCAGTTTTGAACAACGGTAAAAGCCAGGAGCGACATCGCCAGGCCGCCGCAGATGATGGCCCACCTGGCGACGCGAAATATTTTTTGTATACCGGGGGAGGAAAACATTTTCGGATCCAATCACGTTCAATGTTTCCATTGCATAGCTCATGCCGTGATTTAAAGAGGGATAAAGCATCGACAAAGCTTGGGCAACGTAACTTTATCCGCGTCAAAAGAAGCAGTTATGACGCAAGGAACGTGTATTACTTATCGTCAAATTTGACCAAAAACTTTAACAGGAGGCGGCCTTATGAGCAGTCAGGGATTCCCGCAGGCGGGCGTTGTCACGGCGGAACATCTTTGCGGCAGTGGGATTTTTGTACATGACGGGTCCGCTCTGCATCGAAGGTGACGACCGCGACGATTACCGATAAGGGTGGCCGGCGAAGGATTCTTTTAAGGGTCGGCTTCCCCGGTTTTAAATCAACTAGCTGATTTTTTAGTTTATTTGTCGGCAAAATAACTAAAACCCTCAGCTTGCTGCGTGAAGAGGCAGGATAATGAGCTGTACGGCTCTGTCCGAGGCATACCCTAAAAATACCCCGATCCTGTAGTGCATGGCACTGCAGGATTTGGTATAAATATAATATGCATAAGTTTGAATTTTGCTTATTGCTGTTGTGCGATGCAGCATGTTTTTCCGGGTTGTGCTGTTTCAAGAAGTAAGACAAGAAAGGCCGTGGAATGCAAAGGAAATTGCAGATTCTGGATCTCGGGGACAGCCGGGATTACGCCGAATTGATTCAAGCAAAGCTGAATGAGGATGGCGTGGTTTGTGAAATCCGGCACGTCGATAACGAAAAAGCTTTTAGAACGGCCCTCGATGATACCGTGTTCGACCTCGTCCTGGCCGACTTTACCCTTTCTTCCCTGGATGGCCAATCGGCCCTTGCGATCGTTCAGGAAAAGCGGCCTGCTCTTCCCCTTATCTTCGTTTCCCATGCAGTTGGAGAGGAAAAAACGATTGAAGCCCTGAAAAGCGGCGCAGCAAATTATGTGCTCAAAAACAACCTTTCCCGCCTTGCGCCGTCCGTGCGCGGGGCGTTAAAAGAAGCGGACGAAAGAATCGCGCGCAAGCAGGCGGAAGAGGAGCTCCGGGAAAGCGAAGAGCGGTATCGGTCATTATACAATAACAGCACCGATGCCGTACTTCTCACGGCCGCGGACGGGAAAATATTTGCCGCGAATCCTGAGGCCTGTCGCATGTTCGGGCGAACCGAAGAAGAACTCCGCAAGGTCGGCAGGGGGGGGGTCGTCGATAGGACGGACCTCCGCCTTCCGGCTGCCTTGAAGGAACGGGCCGGCACCGGCCAGTTCAACGGTGAGCTTACGCTCGTGCGGAAGGATGGAACGAAATTTCCCGGGGAAATATCCACGGTGCTCTTTACCGGGCAGGACGGTCTTACGAAGACGAGCATGGTCATTCGCGATATAACCGAGCGAAAGCGCGCCCAGCAGGAGCGCGAACTAACGATCGAATTCCTGCGCCTGGTGAATGCAAGCACGGGAACAGGGGACCTGATCCGGACGGCAGCAACGTTTTTTCAACAGCAGTCGAACTGTGAAGCAGTCGGCGTCCGCCTGAAGGAAGGGGAGGATTATCCTTACTTTGAAGCCCGCGGGTTTCCGAAAGATTTCGTCCTTGCGGAGAACAGCCTCTGCGCACGCGACAGCGCAAACTGCGTCATCCGGGATGACGCGGGCAACCCCGTCATCGAATGTATGTGCGGCAACGTGATCTGCGGCAGGTTTGATCCCGCGAAGTCTTTTTTTACGAAGAAAGGCAGTTTCTGGACCAACAACACTACGGAACTGCTGCGTCGCACCACGGAGGCTGACAGGCAGGCCCGAACGCGCAACCGCTGCAATGGCGAGGGATATGAGTCGGTTGCCCTGCTCCCCCTGCGCGTGGGCGAGGAGCGGCTGGGCCTTCTTCAGCTGAATGACCGCCGCATAGGGGTTTTCTCTTCGGAGGTAATCGGACTTTGGGAGAGGCTTGCTGACCAGCTTGCCGTGGCCCTTGCGAAATTCCGCACCGAAGAGGCGCTTCGGGAGAGCGAAGAGCGGTATCATTCGTTGTTCATGAACATGCTCAATGGCTACGCGTATTGCAAAATGGTCTTTGAGGGCGCAAAGCCGCTGGACTTCATCTATCTCGATGTCAATGCCGCATTCGAAAAACTGACGGGGCTCAAGAACGTCATCAACAGGAAAGTCTCGGAAGTAATCCCCGGTATCCGCGAGACGGACCCGGAGCTTTTTGAGATCTATGGGCGAGTGGCCATGACGGGCAGGCCGGAGCGGTTTGAGACGTACGTGGAGGCCTTGCACAATTGGTTTTCCATATCGATCTACAGCCCCGGGAAAGAATACTTCGTTGCCGTCTTCGACGTGATCACTGAGCGGAAGCAAGCGGATGAGTCTTTGCGTCAGAGCGAGGCGCGTTTTTCGACGGTATTTAAGAACAGCCCTATCGGCATCGTTATCTCCGGCGTTGATGACGGAAAATTCTACGATGTGAATGATTCATTCCTGAACGTCTACGGTTATTCGCGCGAGGAGCTTGTCGATCGTACGTCGCACGACTTGGGTCTGTGGGTCGATCCCGAGGAGCGGGCGGCCATGGCCCGGGCGCTTCGTGAACAGGGGCGGGTCAAAAATCTGGAAGCGAAGTTCCGGAAGAAGTCCGGGGAGATCGGCAACCTGCTTATCTCGGCCGAGCGGATCGCATTGAACGGAGAAGAGCGTCTCCTCGGCATGTTTACCGATATTACCGAGCGTAAAAGGATGGAAGAGGAACTGCGAGCGTCCATCCGGATGTGGGACAACACTTTCGACGCCATGAACGACGCTATTATGATTTCGGATAAAAACGGGAAAGTCCTGCGCTGCAACAGGGCACTGCTGTATTTTCTCGAAAAAGCCCCGGACCAGATCGTCGGCAAAACCCACTGGGACGTAGTTCACCCCGCGGAGGAGCGGGGGTCGGACTGCGCTTTTACGCGCATGCAAAAATCCCGGCGCAGGGAATCCATGATGCTCCGCCTGCAGATGCACTGGTTCACCGCCACGATAGATCCGATCCTCGATGCCGACGGCACGTTGACCGGGTCGGTACAAATCCTGACGGACGTCACGGAGCACCGGCAGTTCGAAGAGCAGCTCCGGGAGTCGGAGAGCAAGTTCCGGAGTCTGGCCGAGCAGTCCCTGGTCGGCACGTACATCATCCAGAACCATATGTTTCAATATGCCAATCCCCGGCTGGCCGAGATGTTCGGCTACGGGGTTGAAGAAATCGTCGGCCGGAAAGGGCCGCTTGATCTGATCGTTCCCGAGGACCATCATATCGTCGAGGATACGATGAGGCAAAGACTGACTGGAGAAAAGCCGTTCAGCCAATACGAGGCGCGGGGCCTGAAGAAATCAGGCGATGCCATACATGTCGAAATCTTCGGGTCGAGGGCGTACTACCAGGGCAAGGCGGCGATCGTCGGAATCGTGCTCGACGTTACCGAAAAGAATAAACTGGAAAACCAGCTTCGCCAGGCCCAGAAGATGGAGGCAATCGGACAGCTCACGAGCGGCATCGCCCACGACTTCAACAATATCCTGTCCGCGATCATCGGCTATGCATCGCTCCTGCAGATGAAGATGAAAGAGGACGACCCGCAAAAGCCCTATATCGACCTGATCCTGGTCGGCACGGACCGGGCCGCAAGCCTGACCCGGAGCCTTCTCACCTTCAGCAGAAAGCAGTTGACCAATCTTCAGTCCGTGAATATCAATGAAACCGTCCACAAGGTCGAGACGCTCCTGCAGCACATCATCGGTGAGGACATAGACCTCCGGACCGAGCTTGCACCGGGGGACCTTATCGTGAATGCCGACGCGGGCCAGATCGAGCAGGTCCTGATGAACCTGGCCACGAACGCCCGGGATGCAATGCCGCAGGGAGGGATCCTGTCCATCGGCACGTCGGTCGTGGGGGCGGACGAATTGGGCATCAAGGAGGCAAACAGAAAAAAGCAGCCTTACGTCCTTATCTCGGTAACGGACACCGGTACCGGCATGGATGACAAGACGAAAGAAAAGATCTTCGAGCCTTTTTTTACGACCAAGGACCTGGGAAGGGGCACGGGGCTCGGGCTCTCGATGGTCTACGGGATCATCAAACAGCACAACGGCTCGATCTATTGTTACAGCGAGCCGGGCATGGGCACGACGTTCAAGATCTATTTGCCGCTCCTCGCCGCAACGGTTTCCGTCCCTGCCGCCGCACGTGGCCCGCTTGAGGCCGAAGACCGTCTGCAGGGCACGGAGACCATTCTCGTCGCCGAGGACGATGAGTCGCTCCGGGGGCTGGCAAAATCAACTCTCGAGAGCTTCGGGTATACAGTCATTACTGCTGTTGACGGAAAAGACGCCGTTGAACGGTTCCTGGAGAACATCGACAGGATCCGGTTGGTCCTCTGCGATGTTATTATGCCGCGGATGAGCGGCGGCGAGGCGGGGGACGCCATCCGGAAGAAAAAACCCGGCATGCGGATCCTGTTCATGAGCGGCTACCCGGCCGACATCATGCACCAGAAGAGCATGCTGGAAGAGGGGGCCGAGGTCATCCTGAAGCCTTTCTCGCCCCTGCTCATGCTGAGGAAGGTGAGGGAGGCGCTGGATGAGAACTAGTTCAGGGTTCAGAGTTCAAAGTACATATAAAAAGCGAGGCTGCGTTTGACCCGCTCAAGGTTGTGGAGTTGCGGCCGGGGGCTCAGGAGCGCGCTGCTTCTGAGCCTCGGGAAACAGCAGGATGATGCTGATTCTCCGGTTCCGGGGGTCTTCGGAATTTTCCTTGATGAAGGGGACGGTGTCGGCATATCCCGCGACCCGTGTGAGGCGGCTGGGGTTCATGCCGAACTCTTCAAGCTGCTTCTTTGCGGCGAGCGCGCGCTCGGTCGAAAGCTCCCAGTTGCCGTAGGTCGAGGACTTGTACGCCAGCGAGTCGGTGTGGCCTTCGACGGAAACCGGATTGGGCAGGTTTTTGATCTGCTCGCCGATCACCCGCATGATCCTCGATGCCAGCGCCGTGGGCTTTGAAGAGCCGAGGTCGAACATGGGCTTTCCCTCCTTGTCCACAAGCTGGATCCGCACGCCCCCTTCGAACACATCGACCATGATCTGGTCTTTGATGTCGCCGAGTTTTTCCTCGATGGCCCGTTTGATCGATTCCTTGAACTCTTCCGGCTTCGACGCCGTCATTCCCTGCGTTCCCTGCGCTTCCCGGGCTATATTCTTCTCGGTCTCGCTCGGCAGCTTGAACATCTCGCTTGATTGGCCCATGAACGACGTGCCGCTCACTTTGAAAATGGAAAAAAATTTAAAATAGTTGGAAAGCTGCGCCTTCTTTTCCTGCGAGGTCATCGTAATGAGCCACAGGAGCAGGAAAAAGGCCATCATGGCGGTGACGAAATCCGCGTAGGCGACCTTCCAGCTTCCGCCGTGCCCGCCTTCCTCGGAGACCTTCTTGACCTTTTTTATGATGATCTTTTGCTTCTGATCGTTCATTTCGCCCTGCCCCGCACCATTTTCTCAAGCTCATCAAAGCTTGGTTTTTCCTTCTCCGGGATCGCCCGGCGGCCGAATTCAACGGCCATCTGGGGCGCCGAACCCCCCACAAATGCGACGAGGGCGACCCGGATGACCTGGAAAAAGGTGCCGTTCTCACGGGCCTGGTGCTCGAGGTTGGTGGCCATGGGGCCCACAAATCCATAGCACATGAGCACCCCCAGGAACGTGCCGACCAGGGCCGCGCCGATGCTGTGACCCAGCACCATGGGCGGCTGGTCGATCTTGCCCATGGTGAGCACGACGCCCAGGACGGCCGCAACGATGCCGAGACCCGGCAGAGCGTCGGCGATCTTTGCGACGCTGTGGGACGGTATCATTGCCTCGTGGTGGTGCGTGTCGATCTCGATCTCCATGAGATTGTCCAGCTCGTGCGGCGGAACGTTTGCCGTAATGATCACCTTGAGGTTGTCGCAAATAAAGCTGAGTGCATGGTGGTTCGAGAGCACGCCGGCATGTTTCTGGAAGATGGGGCTCTTCTGCGGGTTCTCAATGTCCGATTCGATCGAAACGAGGCCCTCTTTCCGGATCTTGGAAAAGAGCTGGTACAGAAGCGAGAGCAGCTCCAGGTACTTGCTCTTGCTTTGGGTCTTTGCAACAAAGACGGAGAGCACGTTTTTAAAAACCAGGCCCACGACTTTTGCGGGTGAGGCGATGAAGAAGGAGCCGAGCGCAGCTCCGAAAATGATCACGACTTCAGAAGGCTGGAACAGGACGCTCAGATTGCCCTCTTCCATGAGATACCCGCCGATGACCGCGCCGAGCACAACGACAATGCCGATAATGACAAACATATTATTTTATCTGACCGCCTTCCTTGTAGTCGGAAGCCCCGGAGGGTGCAACCGTTCCCGTGGGAAGTTCGATGGTAAACACCGCACCCCCTCCTTCGGCGTTGTGAAACTGGATCGTTCCGCCGTGTTCGGTGACGATCCCGTGTGAAATCGAAAGCCCTAACCCCGTACCCACGCCTACCGGCTTAGTCGTGAAAAAGGGGTCGAAGATTTTTGCAGCGACCTTGGGGGGCACGCCGGGTCCGCTGTCCGTGATCTGGATAGTAACGCGGCGGCTCTCCCTGTTCGACCGGGTGCGGAACGTGATCGTTCCCCGGGCCCCGCCGGAACCGGCAATGGCCTGCTCCGCATTCAACAGAAGGTTCAACACGACCTGCTGGATCTGCTGCGCGTCAACGAAGACCGTGGAAACGGGGTCGTACTCCCGTACGATCTGAATATTGTTCGATTTGAGCCAGTAGGCCCGGAGATCGATGGCCCGGTCGATGATGTCGTTGATGGATTGG
>CAVYLT010000100.1:0-106595 GCA_963769335.1 Nitrospirota bacterium
TTCGGTCGATATCACACCTTGTAGGTGAAAGTTGACCTTACAAATTTACGTTAATGGTCTCTTTTCTTCTGTCCTGACGCGAGCAGCTCAATAATGCGCGGAGTGCATTGCTTCCCCTTGCACGAGCCGGAGCCTGCGCCCGTGGCTTTTTGCAGTTCCTCGACGGTCCTGATGCCCGCCTTGATGTGCCTGAGAAAAACGCTTTTCCTGATGCCCTTGCATTGGCAAATGATTTTTAACCCGTCGATGATTTGTTGTTCTTTTTCGTTCACGGTCCGTCCCGCTGTCAGCGTATTTCCGCCACTATACCATGGCAGTATCACGTGCCGCAACCGGAGAAGGCTCGTTAACCACAGGCACCTTCCCGAGCGGTAATAAGTCCGCGCACTCGAAAAAACAAAAGCTGAAGTGAAAATCATGTTCTTACCCTTTATCCGTGCGTCCCGGCTTTATCGGGACCCGCGGTTCCAGAGGCTTCAGCGTAAATGATTTCGGTTGCAATTCATGACTGCTCACGGTACATTGTGCGGGCACAGGAATCAACAGGGTACGAGGGGCAGATGGCATTAGTCAGTTTACAGGGAGTGAAAGTCAGTTTCGGCGGGCCGCTGCTGCTCGAAGAGGTCGATCTATCCATCGATCGCGGGGAGCGCGTCTGCCTTGTCGGCAGGAACGGGACGGGCAAGTCCACGATCCTGCGGCTCATCACCGGAGAAATAAAACCCGATGGAGGCAAGATCGTCTTTCAGCAGGGGGTGCGCATCACGCTCCTTACGCAGGAAGTGCCCCACCAGCTCTTCGGCAGCGTTTTCGACGTTGTCTCCAGCGCGTTCGGCGAGCAGGGGAAATTGCTTGCCGCGTACCATCACGTGAGCGCAAAGCTTGCCCATGACCACAGTGAGAAACTCATGGCTGAGCTCGAGGACGTCCAGCACAAGTTTGAGTCTGCAGGCGGCTGGCAGATGCAGCAGCGCGTCGAGGAGATCCTGACGCGGCTGCAGCTTCCCGAGGACGCCGAGTTCTCCGAGCTTTCAGGCGGGCTCAAACGACGCGTGCTGCTCGCGAAGGCGCTCGCAGGAGCTCCGGACCTGCTGCTGCTCGACGAGCCCACGAACCATCTTGATATCGATTCCATTGCCTGGCTCGAGGAATTCCTGCTGTCCTTCGGCGGGACGCTGCTCTTCGTGACCCACGACCGGGCACTCCTCCAGAAGCTCGCCACACGGATCGTCGACCTGGACCGCGGCCGGCTCACGAGCTGGCCCGGCAGCTATCAGGCCTATCTTGAGCTGAAGCAGGCGGCCCTCGACGCCGAGGCCGTGGAGAACGCGAAGTTCGACAAAAAACTTGCCGCCGAGGAGGTCTGGATCCGGCAGGGCGTCAAGGCGCGACGGACCCGGAACGAAGGCCGCGTGCGCGCGCTCAAGGACCTGCGCAGGATCCGGAGCGAGCGGCGCGAGGTGACCGGAACGGCCCGCATGCAGATGCAGGAAGCGGAGCGCACCGGCAAGCTGGTGATCGAGGCGACGAACGTGAACCACAGCTACGGGGACCGGCCGGTGATCCGCGATTTTTCAACGACCGTCATTCGCGGCGACAAGATCGGCATCATCGGCCCCAACGGCTCGGGAAAGACCACGCTGCTCAAGATATTGCTCGGTGAATTGAAGCCGCAAAAAGGCACGATAAAGCACGGGACGAAGCTTGAGGTCGCCTACCTCGACCAGCACCGCGAGCAGCTGGACGACGAGAAGACCGTGCAGGACAATGTGGCGTACGGCAGCGATCACGTGACGATCAACGGCAACCGGAGGCATGTGATCGGCTATTTGCAGGATTTCCTCTTCTCTCCGGCCCGCGCGCGCAGTCCCGTGAAGGTCCTGTCCGGCGGCGAGAGAAACCGTCTTCTGCTCGCAAAGCTCTTCACCAAGCCCTCGAATGTGCTCGTGCTCGACGAGCCCACGAACGACCTGGACATCGAGACCCTGGACCTCCTCGAGGAACTCCTGATGGAGTACCCCGGTACGGTGCTGCTCGTCAGCCATGACCGCGCCTTCATCAACAATGTGGTCACCAGCACGCTGGTGCTCGAGGGTGAAGGCAGGGTGAATGAATACGTCGGCGGGTACGACGACTGGCTCTGGCAGCGCACAGCCGCCGCTGCCGCCGCAGCGGGAAGAGCGGAAGAGGTAAAAACGGAGGCGGTAAAAGAAAAGCCCAAAACCCAGCGTGAGAAGCCGCGCAAGCTCTCCTTCAAGGAACAGAAGGAGCTCGAAACCCTGCCGCAGAAGATCGAGGCCCTGGACGCGGAGCTGAAGCAGGTCCACGCGACCATGGCTGACCCGAACTTTTACCGGGAGAGCGGTGCCAAGGTCAATGAGTTCACGGCGAGGATCGGGGAACTGGAAAAGGAACTTGTTGCGGCGTACAAGCGGTGGGAGGAGCTGGAGGCCATGAAGGGGTGACCTGCCTTGCGGAGTTCGCCTCCGATGAGAATGGCGATTTGAAGGACTGCCCGGGATTTATGTTCCCAGCGCTGCTGCAGCGTCCGTCTCAAGCGCAGGCTTTGCCAGAGAGTGGGTCCCGGTTCACCATAAAAACTCACACTTCTTACTGCTTCTTATCTTCTTGCTTATCCATTTCGACGATTACCTGGTCGGTCAGATCGAGATCCTTATCGCCGTACAGAACCGCATGGACCTCGGCCTTTGAAAGAATATTAATGGTTTTGCTCAGGACCAGTGAGACCTTCTCTTTTTTCGCGATTGCCCTGAGGATTACGGCCATCTGTTGGTTAAAGTCGTTGGAAAGTTCCTCGTTCTTTTTGCTGACCTCGCCGCTGAATTCTTCGCGCTTTTTCTGGAATTCATCGATCTTGCGTTTGATCGTCTCTTCTTTCTCTTTTTGAGCGTTGTCGGTCAGCAGCTTCGCCTGCTTTTGTTTTGAATAGTCATCCTGCAGCCTCTGAATCTCCCCGGCATCTATATCGAGGAGTTTCTTCCGGCTGTCATAATATTCCTGTATAATGCCCTGGTAATTCTTGCCGAGTTTGGTTTTGTCAAATACCGTTTGCTGGTCGACGAAGGCAATTTTCCCGCTCGCCGCCATGGCGCTTGCCGCCAGAAAAAAAACAGCTACACTCATAAAAATTACTTTCTTCATGATATCCTCTAAATATAAATTGTCCGTTCGTGACCCATCGTCGCCGAAAAACTGTCCGCAAGAACAGTTTCGGAACGTGCTATTTTTTTGTCTTCTTCAGCTTCCCGAAACAGTTCACAATGACACCGCTGACGCTTTTGCTTCTCGGGCGGAACACTACATTCCCGGCGTCCCGCATTTCACTTCCCTCGGAAACTGCAAGAGAAGAGGACTTCGCCAGCGACAGGATCTGGCTCGGGTACACGCTCCGGTGTCCGGTCATGAGAAAGCTGATCACACAGGCTACAGCGGCGTAGGGCGCGATCTGGGGCCCGAAAAGCTCGATCGCCATTATGCTCGCCGAGATCGGCGTGTTCGCGGCGCCGGCAAGAAGGCCGACCAAACCGATGGCTGCAAACAGGGAAGGGTCAAATCCTAATGCGTGGCCGAACAGGCTGCCCGCCGTTGCGCCGACGAAAAAGATGGGCGTTACGATGCCGCCGCTCCCGCCGAAGCCGAGCGTGATCGCCGTAAACAGGACCTTTAAGAGAAATGCGCCGCTGGGGACGAGGTCACCGTTCAGGACGCTCGTTATCGAATCAAGGCCAAGACCGAGATAGCGGGTTGAAAAGAGCCATGAAAGAATCACGAGCGCCGCGCCGCCGATCAGACCCTTGAGGGGTTTTCCGATCTTCATGCGATGGGCCAGCCGCTCGAAGAGGCCGAGCCCCTCGATGAGGATCAGAGAGCACAGTCCGAAGAACAGCCCGGCGAAACAGATCTTGAGGAAGAAATAACTGGTAAACGCCGGAACGATGTTGACATGGCTATGAAAGTACGTGATCCCCAGCGCCGTGGCCACCTGGAACGCCACGATCCCCGCGACAAAGGACGGGAGAAGAACGTCGTATAGCATGGACCCGACGAAGAGCACTTCAACGCCGAACAGGGCGCCGGCGATAGGGGTGCCGAAGATAGCCGCAAACCCGGCGCTGATTCCGCAGATGACCAGCTTTTTTCGATCGTGGTCGTTGAACCGGAGCAGATTGGAAAAAGTCGACGCGAGCGCGGCCCCGATCTGCGCTGCAGGTCCTTCTTTGCCGGCCGACCCTCCGAAGGCAATGGTGATGACCGTGGCAACGAGCTTGACCGGCACGACCATCACGTCCATCTTTCCGGAGTGCCGGTGCACGGCCTCGATGATCTTCTCCGTACCATGGCCTTCCGCATCAGGAGCGAATACCTTGACTACCAATGCGCTCAAGAACAGTGCAAGCGGCAGCAGAAGATAGTAGTATGGATACTTTGCAGTTCCGGAAATGCTCCAGCCGAGCATTTTCAGAAACACCGTCGTGGAAAGACCGACGAGGATCCCTACGCAGACTGCCAGGAACAGCCATTTCACAATACTGATGAACAGCACTGATCCTTCTACAACTTTTCTTCTCATATATTGTTACGAGTCCTTCCAATCCCTTCAGAATAAGTACCGATAAATCAGCTCAAACGCGCAGATCACCGCACGGTTCGTCAACGACGCCATCCCCCCGAGGAGGGCATTATCTGCAGTTTGTTCGTACACTCAGACTTTGTTCCGGACCCGGAAAAAAATTCGCACCAACCGGCTGATTTTCGGCACTTCGCCAAGCAAGGTGTCACGGATGTCAAGGTCCCTATTTCGGGGGTTTGTGGCATCGTTTGCAGTTATTCGGGTCCTTCACGTCGAATGCCTTTCGGCCATTATGACATTTCCCGCAGAAATCGCCCTTCGTGATCTTGTCCATTTGCATTTTGTCCGATCCCTGCGCCATCTGGAATATCCCGTAATGGCAATTTGTGCATTTCAGATCCTGCTCAACGATATGTTTTTCATGACTGAATAAGACTGGGCGTGCATTTTTGGGTGAAAATATCAAATCCCCTCCGCCTATCTTTTGTGCCGAAGCGGACAGGGGAACGAGGCAGGCAATGCCTATCAGTATGTGTGTTATTTTTTTCATGTCTTTCCCGTAAACAGATGATCGTCTAATGTTAGGCACTTTCTCCTCCCTGAGAAGGAAAGAAGGCCATAGGAGGAATGGTCCTCCGGTACTCCTGGCCGGTACAATGCTTCATGATAAAGAGTGGGAGGAATCACGCGAGTTTCCCGATTTTCCGTTTAACGCCCTTTCGGTGTTTCTTTTCGAGCAGCGTGATCTCCGCTTCATACCGTTTGATGTGCGCCGTAATATCCTTCACCTTGGCATCGGTCGCGGGATTATCTTTCTTTGCCCCGAGAAGGGAGTACACTCTTGCTCCCAGTTCAGATATGCCATTATGCACCTTTGTCTTAAGCACCATCAGTTGATATTGACGTTTCCCGTCTTCGCTCATTGCTGACTCTTGGCGTTTGACGACCAGAGTTCCCCGTTGAAATACCACAACGCCCTTTTTCAGCCATTTTCCGATACTCTTTTTTAGAATTACCCAGTTTGCCGGATCAATGGAAGTCATCGCCACACCCCGATTTTTCGAATAATTGATACAGACGACAGGAACGCTACCGTTGTCCGATGATTTTTGTAATCAGCAGCCTTGAGGGTTCCGCCGTCAAAATCGCGGGATTGTTGGTTTTTTTTCATTCTTCCGGCCTTTCAACAATGAGGAGAGGGGGATCAAAAAATGCAGTACGCTGCAGCAGGTTCGACATAAAAAATGTCTTCAACGCGACCCTCCTGCCCCACGGTAAATCAAATCGCGAGAGCCTTCATCTGATAAAAAAAGGGGTACCGCAGGAGGAGACACTTGCGGTACCCCCTGATGGGCATCATGAGGTTATGCAGCATAAAGGAACGAGCCGCCATTTGCCCTCACGGTTTCCCGAGAAAGGGTTCATCGCTTCACCGTAATAACGACAGTATTAAATGAGACCAGCGTAGCTCCTCATAACGGGCGGGTAATGCAACGCCTTGCAGAGTGCTGAGGCAAAGCACAGGATCCTGATCAGGCGCTCGCCTACGTGGCCGCCTCTACTGACTTACTACCAGGTCGTCTCTCCGGTTCCTCTGCCAGCATGCTTCGTCGTGGTCGCTGCAAATCGGCTTCTCTTTCCCGTAGCTGATGAGCGAGATCCTGTGTGCCGAGATACCCAAAACGGTCAAATACTTTTTTGCATTCGCTGCACGCCGTTGGCCAAGCGCCTGGTTGTACTCAACCGAGCCGCGTTCGTCACAATTCCCCTCGATTTTGACCTTCATTTTGGGGTTTGCCTTAAGCCATTCGGTATTCGCCTTCATCACCGGTTTGGCGTCATCACGGATAAACGATTTGTCAAAGTCAAAATAAACAGGCTTAAGTCCTTCTGCCGTCATCCCGGCCGTTTCACCTGTTCCCTCGGCCTTCATTTCGGGATTCGTTGCGGCTGTTGTTGCGGTAGCGGCAGTTTCCGGTGCAGCGGCCTTTTCCGTCTGAGTTTCCGGCGCCGTTGCCACTTCCGCCTTTTTTGGACAGCCCCACAGGGAAATAAGGCCTGCGATTAGCAGAAACGAGAGATAAAACAAACCTTTGTATTTCATGTTGGTGGTCCTCCTTGTGTCAACAGTGGTTTTATTTTTTATGAAGTACTGTGCTTTGCATTTATTGCTTATGTCGGTTTAGCTGAAGGCCAGTGGCCTCTTCAATCGGGGGGGCTTTTCCGTGGACAATCGTCATTTTTTGCTCCTTTGGCCAAAATGCGCTATTACCTCTTGTTCTGGTTAGACCACCGAAACTGCATTAAGTTTAATAAGTTTAATCGAAAATTTTTTTAATTGCATTACATATAATATGTGTTAAAATAGTTTGTATTCAAATTAATTAATAACACGTTGTTTCTGTGTTGTCAAGCCAATTTTAGGGAGGGAAGGTCTTGAGCAAAAGAACCCAGACGGTCGCGAAAATTATTGACAATCTGCGCCGGGTATTTCAGGTGGTGAATGAACAGTCAAAGAAGGCAGAGAAAATGAGCGGTATTACGGGCCCTCAATTATGGGCGATCAAGACCATCGCGCAGGAAGCGCCGATCATGGTTTCGGAGATCGCCCGGCGCATGTACCTGCACCCTGCAACCGTGGTCGGCATTCTTGACCGCCTCGAAAAACAGGGGCTGGTTGTACGAATACGCTCGACTGAAGACCGTCGTGTCGTGAGGGTGGAATTGACCGGTCAAGGCCGGGCCTTGGTTGAAAAATCGCCGGAGGTGGCCCAGGGACTGCTGGTCGCAGGACTTGAAAAACTGAGCATCAGCACACTGGAAAACATAGCGCAAGCACTTGACCGGATGACGGGGATCCTTGGGGCGCAAAACATCCCCCCCCGGCTTATGCTCTCCCCGGAAGTGAATAAGCCGACAAAACCCGGGACTATTTCGAGAAAAACAAATGCGACGAAATAACGTTCAGCTTGGGAATAAGCATGATTAACAGCAACGAAACAACAAAAGGATCAATTAACCGGCCTCAGCTGCTGACGCTCCTGGCTATTGCCTTTGCGATCGGAGTGTTTGTGGGCTCGGGAATGGGCGTGTTCACTTCTTCACCAACCGACAGGGAGGAAACAGGTCTTGAGAATGCCGAAGGGACCTTCAGGTTTATCCGCAGCTCCGTCACGGTTAATCGCTCAGGCAATAAGCCGTCAACTAAAGAGCTTAAGCCTTTCCGGTACAAGGTGAACGGATTGATCGAAAATAAAATAAAAAGCGGGGATGTTTCCGCCGTCTCCGTTTATTTTCGGGACCTTAATAACGGCAACTGGTTCGGTATCAGGGAGCGCGACAAGTTTTCACCGATAAGTCTCTTGAAGGTGCCGCTTATGATCGCCTATTTTAAGTGGGCTGAATCAAGTCCGATGGTCCTGCGGAAAACCCTGACTTACACCGGTAAAGAACAGGGTCAGGGTCAGGATCAAAAAGAACAGACGCAGGAGCTGGAACCCGGCAAAGTCTATACGGTCAACGACCTCATTTTCAAGATGATCGTTCACAACAACGACGCCGCGTATTCCTTATTGTATGCGAGCCTGCCCGCCGGGCGCCTGGAAAAAATATTTAGGGACCTCTACGTGGAATATGACCCCACCAGACAGGAAGACTCCCTGTCGTTAAACGCATTCGCATCATTCTTCCGCGTCCTGTATAACGCCTCATATCTCTCCGAAGAAATGTCCGAGAAAGCCCTGCGGTATCTTTCAAAGTCTTCTTTCCGGCTGGGCATGGCTGGAGGTATTCCACCCAATATTGAGATCGCGCGCAAACAGGGGGAGAGGACGATCACTCTGCCGTCGTCGGACGGAGATGCGCAGGAGATGGAACAATTGCACGAGTTCGGGATCATTTATTATCCGAACCGCCCCTTCCTGCTCGGGGTCATGGTGCGCGGCGCCGATAACGACAAGTTGACCAAAGTGATCAGCGATATCACCCGCCTCGTCTATGAGGAAGTCGACCGGCAGTCGTAATATTTACCCGCCTGATTCCCGTCAGCGCAGCTAACCCGGAGCCACGCCTGTCATGCAAATCGTTTTCCGTCATTGCCCGTTCTCAGAGTCGTCCTTCTGCGTCCTGATTTGCGCGACCCTCCCGGCGTGCTAAACTATATAGTAGGTATTGTAAGGGTGTTTCGCAGCATTTGCTCTTAAGAACTCGAAGAGAGTTGCCGGCAGCATGAGATGCAATAAAGGAGGGTTTGAGCATTTCCTCTTCGGCAAAAGCAATCACGATCTTATCATGAAAATGCCATGCTCAATCCTGCTGATCAAGAAAGAGCCCAAATTCGTCCCTGGACCGTGGGATGAATAGACGCGGGTTTCCCGCCAAGGACACACAAGGCAGAGTGGTCGCGGACTCGTCTACTCCCTGACATCAGAGAATAGATCCACGGCTTCCTCCAGCAGTTCCGCAACACGCTCCCAGGTAATGATTCCGGTAACTCCGTCGGCGTAAGACGGGGATGCCGATTGACGGAGAACTACTGCCACTTCTGCATGCGGCCGGTGCATCCGGGCGATAATAGTATCCATCGTCTCGTCTTCATCGACAATGATAAAGTCGCGACGCATAACGTCAGCGATGGAATGCCACCCTCTGCGCTCGGTTTCGGAAGTAGACTCGGCGTAGTTCCGGGGGGCAATGCCTGCGACGTGGTCGTCTGTAACGACGAGGAACGCCCGCACCTCGGGGTGCTCGGACGCGCGCCGGGCAAGGACGTCCAGGCTGTCTGTTGAGGAAACCGTCACGACCGGTTTTTCCATGATGTCCCGTGCCGAACGGACATGCAGCAGATTTGCCTGCAAAGCGGAAGGGATGTAGTGCTCCCGGCGGGCAAGTTTCATCGTGTAAATGCTTTCCCGCATGAGGAGCGTACGGGTGCCGTAGCTCAGTACCACGGTCATCGTCATCGGAAGAATGACGCTGTAATCAAGGGTCATCTCGAAGATCATCACGATGGCCGTCATTGCCGCGCCTGTGGCGCCGCCCACCATGCCTGCCATGCCCGCCACGGCGAAGGCCGTCGGGCTGACCGGCGTATGCGGAAACAGATGCTGGAGAACGATCCCGAAAGCGCCTCCGGCGGTCGCTCCCAGGAACAGGGACGGCGAAAAAATCCCGCCCGAGCCTCCCGACCCCAGGGTGAGGGACGTCGCCAGGAGCTTCATGAAGAACAGGAGCACGAGAATATGTACGGCGTCCATCTTTCCGGTCAGAATGTCCTGGATCGTCGAGTAGCCGACGCCATCGACATAATAATTGCCGGTCGTGGTCATGAGGACGTACATCAACCCTCCCACGGCAAGCATGCCCACCCCATGCTGCAGGTAGGGATTGGCCACGGTGCGTTTCTCGAAAAAGTCCTCGGCCAGGTAGAGCGAATGGATATACACTGCGGAAGCCAGGCCCATGAGCACGCCGAGCGCGGCGTAGGGGGCGAGGAGCCAGGGATTGAGCGGGTGGAAATAGGGCTGCTGCAGCGCCGGGATGACGAAGGACGGATGGACGCCGAAGAAAAGCTGCCCTACGTACGTTGCCGTGACCGTGGTGACCGCAACGGGCACCAGCGTGGTCACGCTCACTTCGTGCAGCAGCAGCTCGACGGCGAAGAGGATGCCGCCGATAGGTGTGTTGAAAGTCGCGGCGATGCCGCCTCCGGCGCCCGCCGCGATCAGGGTGATACGCTGCTTCGTCGTCATGGTGAAGAGTTGGCCTAAGGTTGATCCGAAGGCGGAGCCGATCTGGGCGATCGGCCCCTCCCTTCCCACGGACCCGCCGCTGCCTATGGAAAGCGCCGAGGCGAGGGACTTGATTACCGCGACGAGGGGACGGACGACGCCCTTGCCGTAGTACACCGCGTCCATCACCTCGGGCACGCCGTGGCCTTTCGCTTCCGGAGCAAAATGCGTGACGAGAAAGGTCACTCCCAGCGAGCCGAGCACGGGCGCGAGAATAACGAAGGGGCCCCAGGTGCTGGGAGCAGTGTGGACGTTGGCATCGTAGACGGTCGAGAGACTGCCGTAAAAGAACACGTTGTGCACCAGCGCGATGAGCGCGCGGAAGACCGCTGCGCCGAGTCCGGCGATTATGCCGGTCAGAGCAGCAAGGAACAGAAAACCCGCTCTTCTCATGGGTCGCGTCAACCGAATGTCAAAAGTCGTTTTTATGGTTTCCTCTCTAACGCTTCAAGGTGATCCTGAAATTTTCGTTCCGCTTCGCTCCTGACGGTCCCGTCGGATCGGCGACAGGGAACCGGCCTGCTGTCGTTCCGATTCCCGCGATGCTTCCCGGGAGCATCAGTGACTCTTCGGACCCCAGGGAGAATTTGATGCCCGACGAGCCGCTGTTGCTGGTTAAAATACGCATATTGCATTCCTGTTCCTTGCTAACCCTGCTGCCCTATCATGCCCGAAGCGCACACACAAACCGCTGCTGCTTTTTCCAGGGACACCCAGAATGTCCCAACAGCGCAGCAGCATCTCCCATTCACCGCTGCCACAATATCTGTGCTGTTTCGAGAGGGACTGCAACGCCGGCGCGGAACGGTATTACCCGGGCGGTATAGTCCGTTGGCGGCCGTGTCGTTGGAACCATCCCGCTGTAGACATAGCCGTTCTCAACCCCTGCGAGCTGTTGAACCCTCTTCAGTTCCTGTCTTACGGGTTCACCTCCGTTCAGGCCGTCAGCATACATTTCCACACGCACCGCATCGGCATTGAGACCATTACAATAAACCTGAACTGAGAAACTGTGTTGTTTACCGCGAGTATTTACCGTCACTTCACCGAAGCGCAGGTTGCCCCAGCTCTTTTCCAATTCATGTTTCCAACCCGCTATCGCTGCGCCATCTACGCCGTTATCGGCAGCGCGCCTGCGATAGGCTGCTGCGGCCGGGAGGTAGTGCTGCTCGGTGTATTCGCGCACCGAGCGGTTGGCGGAGAAGCGGGGGGTCAGACACGCCATGCTTTCGCGCATCCGCGCCACCCACGCAGTGGGGATGCCCTTCTTGTCGCGGGTATAGAACTCGGGGACCACCTGGCGTTCGAGCAGGTCGTAAAGCGCCCCGGCTTCGACAGCATCCCAGGCCGGATCATCGCCATGTTCCCGTCCGTCTCCCAGCGCCCACCCCGTTTCAGGCGAGTAGGCTTCCGCCCACCAGCCATCAAGCTCAGACAGGTTGAGCCCGCCGTTGACAAGGACCTTCATGCCGCTGGTGCCGCAGGCTTCCCAGGGCCGGCGCGGCGTATTGATCCAGACATCTACCCCCTGCACCAGCTGCTCCGTCAAAAGCATGTCGTAGTCACTCAGGAAGATCACCTGAGGGCGCGCCTCTGGCCGCCGGATGAAATGGGTCCACTGCTGAATCAAAGACTGTCCCGACTGGTCCGCCGGATGGGCCTTGCCGGCAATGATGAGCTGTACCGGGCGTTCCGGATCGGTCAACAGGCGCAGCAGCCGCTCCGGATCGTGCAGCAACAGGTTCGGCCTCTTGTAGGTTGCGAAGCGGCGTGCGAAGCCCAGCGTCAACGCGTTGGGATCGAATAGGCGCTTCGCATCGGCAATTGCCTCGGGTGATGCGCCCGAGGCGGCCAGCTGCCGCGACAATCGTTCGCGAGCGTATTCAACGAGAGACTTGACGGCGGCAAGACGAAACTTCCAGAGCCTGTCGTCGGAGATGCGGCGAATGTCCTTCTCCAGTGTTTCCGTTGTCCCCAGCCAGCGGTCTTTTCCACAGGCTTCCGTCCAAAGCTCGTCGGCCGGCGCCGAGTCCCAGCTCGGCATGTGAACTCCGTTGGTCACGTGACCGACAGGCACCTCGTCTTGCGGCCAGCGCGGAAAAAGAGGTCCAAAAAGTTGCCGGCTCACCTTTCCGTGTAAACGGCTCACGCCGTTGATTGCCCCGCTTCCACGGATCGCCAGATAGGCCATGTTGAAGCTTTCCGCCGGGTCTTTGGGGTTCCGGCGGCCCAGGCCCAGCAGGTCGCCGAGGGTGATACCGAGTTTCTGTTCGGCATAACCACCGAGATATTGCTCGATAAGGGCCGGGGCAAAACGATCAAAGCCGGCAGCCACAGCCGTGTGGGTAGTAAAGAGGTTGCCCGCTCGCGTGACGGCCAGCGCGACTTCAAAGGGCTGCCCTGTTTCCTGCATGAAACTCCGGGCCCGTTCCAAAATGGCGAAGGCTGCATGCCCTTCATTCAGGTGACAGACTTCCGGCTGAATCCCCAGCGTGCGGAGCAAACGCCACCCGCCGATCCCGAGCATCATCTCTTGTTTCAGCCGCAACTCCGGCCCGCCGCCGTAAAGCTCACTGGTAATGCCCCGGTGAGCGGGGATGTTCGCAGTGTCGTTGCTGTCGAGCAGGTAAAGACGCACACGGCCGACCTGGACCTGCCAGGCCCGCAGCCAGACCGGGTAGCCGGGTAAGTCGAGCTTCAGCCTCAACCACTCTCCATTCGCCTCACGCAACGGCGTAATGGGCAATTGGCCGGGGTCGTTGTAGGGGAAAAGGGCCTGTTGCGCTCCGTCCTTGTCGAGCACCTGCCGAAAATAGCCTTGCTGGTAGAGCAGTCCCACGCCGACCGCCGGAATGCCCAGATCACTGGCCGATTTGAGTTGATCGCCGGCCACATTGCCCAGTCCGCCGGAGTAGATAGGCAGAGCTTCACTCAACATGAATTCCATGCTGAAATAGGCGACACGGGTCAGAGGAGACTTCGCATGCTCTTGCTGAAACCACGCAGGGGCTTTCGCCGACTGACGCCTGGCCTGCACGAGTTCATCCACGCGTTTGCGGAAAACGGGATCTGCCGACACGCGCTGAAGCTTGTCCCGGGAGACCGTCTGCAGGACAGCCCAGGGATTGTGCGTGAGCTCCCACAGGTCGGGATCGAGCTGTTGCCAAACTTCATCGGCGATATGATTCCACGACCAGCGCAGATCCAGGGCAAGCTCGGTCAGGGATTCGAATCCCTCGACGTCCGCAGGGAGAATACTGTAGATCGGCTTGATGACCGGTGTTTGTTTGTTCACTGCTTCTCCTTCAAATGCGTCCTCGGCCGAATCTCCGGCTACCGCCGAGACGTTGCCAGAGCGTCACTGACGATCGTCTGTGCTTCCTCCTGGATGCGATGCAAATGGTCCTTGCCGAGGAAGCTTTCCACGTATATCTTGTTTCTCCGCGATCATGACGTCCACGCCGTTGGCTGCCAGGATTTCCAACGCGCTTATAAAAGCGGGTACGGAGAGCGCGTGGGTGTCCATGCCGAGAAACAGGGGGCCTCTATTTTTTTCCCCTGACGGTAAATGCAAATAGCCTGCGTGATAGCGAGAATGTGCGCTTCGTTAAAAGTCTTTTTCAGGGAGGAACCGCGGTGTCCCGAGGTGCCGAAGGCGACCCGCTGTTCCGGCGCCGAGGGGTCCGGAGTCTCGGTGTAGTAGGCCGCAACAAGCTTCGGTACATCGACCAGCATCGACGGTTCAGCGGGCTTTCCAGCATGAGGGTTTACGCTCACCTTGGCCTCCTTAACAACAGGTATCCGCCTATTCTTTCTGCGCAGTGCCGGGAAGCGCGGCAAGATCGTACTACACAAGGCCGCCGGTCTTCTCGATGGTGATGTCCGCCGGAGGATAGGCGGCGATGCTTTCCCGGTCGAGCGCATAGTGCCCCATGGCGCCGGAGGTCCATCTCCACACGGTCGTTGTCAAGCAGCGTATTGTCTACGTCGAACAGAAACACAATATCGTTCGATGGTTTCACCGCATTCTCCGTAGTATGATTATACTGCAGTCAACAACGACTTCCCGGCTACCGGCCGCTGAAGCGTTCGGCGAGGCGAAACTTAAGATCCCTTTTCCATCTCCACGGTGTATTTGCCGCGCCGCGCCAGGCCGTTCAGTTTGGCGCGCCGGTAAAACGCCTGCTGCGCAACCGGCATGGTTTCCTTTTTGCCTGCCCAGGCATGGAGAACCGGCTCCTGCAGGGCGCGGCCATAGGAGAACGATAGTTCCCACGGTGCGTTCGGAAACAGGGCATTCATGGCGTTCAGGTTGGCCGTCGCTTCTTCCGGACCCTGACCGCCGGACAGGAAGTTGATGCTGGGCACCGCCGCGGGCACCGTGCGGCGCAGCACCTTGACCGTTGCCGCGGCCACCTGCTCAGGCGTTGCCTTGGGAGGATGCTCCTTGCCCGGCAAAACCATGCTGGGTTTGAGCACGATATATTCCAGTACCACGCGGTGCCGGTGCAATGCGTGGAACACAGCATGCAGCACCGTCTCGGTCACATCAGAGCAACGCTCCAACGTATGATCGCCGTCGATCAGCACCTCCGGCTCGACGATGGGCACGAAGCCCTCCTCCTGGCAGACGGCTGCATAGCGCGCCAGCATTTCGGCATTCGCCTCGATACCGAGGGCAGTGGGGTTCTGTGCGCCGATGGAATAGACCTCGCGCCACTTGGCAAAACGCGCCCCTTGCGCCTTGTAGGTCCTGAGCCGTTCGGCTAGGCCGTCGAGACCCTGGGTGACCTCGTCCCCCGACGCATGGGCCAGGGGAACCTTGCCCTTGTCCACCTTGACGCCGGGCACGATACCCTGGCGCGCAAGCTCCGTTGGCAGCGGCGTGCCGTCGTCCGCTTTCTGGCCCAGGGTCTCCTCGAAGAGGATCACGCCGCTGATGAATTCGCCGGCGTCGGGCGTGGTGAACAGCAGGGAGCGGTAGGCCCGCCGGTTCTCGGCTGTAGATTCGACATTGACGGCCTTAAATCGTTTGGCGATGGTGGGCAAACTTTCGTCGGCGGCGAGAATGCCCTTTCCCGGTTGTACCATGTTGGTGATGGTCGCTTGCAGTTCGTCTTCGACATTCATGGCAAATCCTCCTGTTCGAAATATTGGCCTGTTGTCCTGCCTGGGTTTTTTAGGAGCGTGGACGGATTCAACCATCCTCTTTCCGGAATTTTTGAATTATAGTCCGGGGCCGATGGGGCCGGGATTTTCTCGTTCCGGGGGGGCGACAATCAAGCAATGACCTCCCGTCTCCGCATCAGCCGGTAGGCGCCGATCTTGACGACATTGTTGAACACGAACCATGCGGCTGCGTAAGCCCACATCCAGAGCGCGAACTTCCAGCCGATGGGCGTGATCAGGAAACCGTACACGGCGATCAGGGTCCCGATGATCTCGGTGCCGAAGGTCGCGCCGAACAGGAGCGGGGCGGGCCAGGGCCGCTGCCAGAACCAGCCCTCGGTGCGCGTGATGTAGAGGGTGCTGTGGCCCGCGATGATCAATTTCAAAAACAGCATGGTCCGGATCATGTCCTCGGAAAAACCGTACTCCTTCAGCAGAAAGAACAGCAGGAATGAGGCGAGCACGCCGGCCACTCCGAGCGCACTCGAGACCGTAAGCATCTCCGGCATGTTCCAGCGCACCGGTTTCACGTCCACCCTGGTGTTGTCATAGGCGATGGCCAGGATGGGGAGGTCGTTCAAGAGGGCCAGCAGGATGATCATGAGCGCCGTGATGGGATAGAAATTGAACACCACGATGGAAAAGGTCATAAACAGAATAATGCGGATGGTCTCGGCGATGCGAAAGATAGAATAGCTCTTCATGCGCTCGAAGGTAATGCGCGCCTGCTTCACCGCCTCGTTGATCACCCCCAGCCCCGCAGCCGTCAGGATGATGTCGGCCGCTGCGCGCGCAGCGTCGGTGGCGTTGGACACGGCGATGCCGCAGTCGGCCTTCTTGAGGGCCGGCGCGTCGTTGACGCCGTCGCCGGTCATGGCCACGATATGGCCGCCCTTCTGCAGGGTGTCCACGATGCGGTACTTGTCCTCGGGCACGACCTCGGCGAAGATGTCCACCGATTCGATCATCCCGACGATGGCCGACTCGTGGGTATGGATGAACTCGCGCTCCAGCAGCCGGGTGTCGTACGTGGTTGCCACCGCTTCCATCACCTCGTCCGCGAAGCGCTGTGCCTTCTTACGCGAAACCTCCGGTTTGAGCCGCTGATAAATGGCCGCCGAAAGGGCCGAGGCGAGGGCCAGCAGCTCACTGCTGCCCGACCCCGACAACTGCTCGGAACGCATAGTACGCTGTTTCATTCCCAGGATGCCGCCGATCTCCCGGGCAATGGCCATGTTGTCCCCGGTGACCATCTTCACCGAGACGCCATGGTCCTGCATGTCTGCAATGACCTGTTTGGAATCGTCGCGGGGCGGATCGAACAGGGGGATCAACCCCAGCAGGTCCAGGGGTGCATCGCCGTGTTTGCGGCCGACGGCCAGGGTGCGGTACCCTTTTGCCGCCAGTTGGTCCACGGTCTGATTAACGGAATGCGCGTCCTCGTCCGGGAGCTGGGTCATCACGAGCAGTACCTGCGCCGCGCCTTTCACGGCCGTGAAATGCTCCCCCCCCTTTTCGACCTCCGCTTCAGTGCGCTTGCGGATGGGATCGAAAGGCGTAAAGCCGAGTTGTTTATAGGCCTTCCAGTCCGCATCGGGAAAATGCTCTTCTCTGTATTGAAAGATGGGCAGCTCGATGGGGTCGCGATTTTCGAGCCGGGAAGCCAGGGCCGCTACCAGGAAGAGGTCCTGCTCCGTGTGCCCCTCGAATACCACGGGCTCGGCCACCTGCATCTCGTTTTTGGTGAGCGTGCCGGTCTTGTCGGAGCAGAACACGTCCATTCCGGCAAGCTCCTCGATTGCCGTGAGACGTGAGACGATGGCCTGGCGCCGCGCCAGATTCATCGCGCCCACCGCCATGGTGACCGACAGAACCGCCGGCAGCGCCACGGGAATGGACGCCACCGTCAACACCAGAGCGAAGCGTGCGATCTCCAGAAAATGCTCATGGCGAAACAGGGCCGTCATGACGATCAAAACCACCAGGACGACGGTGAGCATGATCAGGAAGTCGCCGATCTTGATCACCATCTTCTGGAAATGGCTGCGCTCCTCCAGGGACGCGCTGGCCACGAGGGCCACGACGGTATGGAAGTTGGTGTTCGGGCCGGTGTTCACCACCACCGCCAGCATCTCTCCCTGCTTGACGATGGTGCTGGCATAGGCGACCTCGTTCGGCTTCTTGCTCGCGGGCAGGGACTCGCCGGTCAGCGACGACTGGTCGATGAGCAGGTAATCACCTTTGAGCAGCTGCACGTCGGCGGGAACGATGTTGCCGATCCGCAGCTTGACGATATCTCCGGGCACAAGCTCCCGGGAAGGCATCGTCTTGAACTCGCCGCCGCGCAGCACGATGGTCTCGGCGGTCATGCGCTGCTTCAGTGCCTTTAATGCGTTCAAGGCGCGGTGCTCCTGGAAAAAATCGAGGCCCGCATTCACGAGCAGCATGACGGCGATGATGATAAAGTCGTCCCATTTCCGGACCAGTGCAGAGAGGATGGCCGCGATCTCGATCATCCACGGTATCGGCCCCCAAAAACGACGGAAGATACGGTGCCAGAGCGGCTCTTCCTTTTCCCTGATCTCGTTGTAGCCGTACTGCGCGAGACGTTTTGCGGCTTCATCTTCGCTGAGACCCCGCTCAACACTCGCATCCAGCGCTTTGAGCGTGTCTGCTGCTGTGTGCAGGGCATAATCGTCGGTTCGTAGCTCCATGTCCTTCTCTCTTCAAGGCAGTGTGTAAACAACCAGGTCCTGGGGGCCGATTTCCAGACTTGGCCCGCCTGGTCGCGGCTTCTTATTTCCTCTTCAAAAGGCGGCAGCCTGCGGCTCCTTCTTCACAAGGGAGGATTGAGGGATAACAGCGGATAAAAACCTTTTCAAAATCCTGTTAATCTTGTTCTCTGCCGCGCTATCGGCCTCTCCGCACGATGAGCACAGGAACCTTTGTCTCCTTATGCATGACTCCGTACGCAACGCTGCCAAGCACCGCGGCCGCTAAAGCACTTCTTCCATGGGAACCCATGACAATGAGATTTACCTTTGCCTTTTCCGCCTCTTTCACAATATCCTCTACCGGGTGCCCCGCCGTTATAACGGTCTTTGAGCGGAGGCCGTTTTTTTCACACAGTTTTTTTACCTCTCCAGCATACCCTTTGGCGGCCTCACGCAGATATTCCTCGAGAGGTTGAGTTATATGCCTTGGAGTATCCACGGCAGTAACTGTCTGCACTATAAATGGACGCTTATCAATAACGCTCAGGACTATTACCGAAGCCTTTAGCTGTTTTGCAAGATCAACCGCATACCCGGCTGCCTTTTGAGCTGTCTTTGAACCATCTGTCGGCACAAGAATCTTCGAAATCATAAATCCTCCTATTCTTTCAAGTACAGTTTTCAGCTTTCACGATTTTCCGATGCGAGTTCCGGCAAGGCAGGACTTCCTGCCGCCTGCACGGACGAAATGCGGCAGCATTTTGCAATTTAAGTGTGTCCGCCCGGGCAGAATCGTCCGTTCGTTGCTTCCTGTTCTCTCCTTCCCAGGTCAGGCCCCGGGTTTTTCCTGTCCAGTCTTGCCTCCGGCTTCCGCAATGATGTTGTCGATCTGCGCTTTGTCGAGGATCTCTTCCTTCAGAAGCGCAGCCGCCAGAGGATCGAGGACGTGACGGTTCTTCGAGAGGATGTCCAGTGCCCTGTTTTCCGCTTCGTGAAGCAACCGTTGGATCTCCTGGTCCATGATCCAGGCCATTTCATCGCTGTAGCGTTTGGGCTGGGCGAGTTCCATGCCCAGGAAGGGGTGCTCTTCTCCTCTCCCCAGGTTCATCGGCCCCACCTTGTCGCTCATGCCCCACTGGGCCACCATCTTTTCAGCGAGAGACGTGGCTTCCTTCAAATCGCTCTGCGCGCCGCTGCTCACATCGTCAAACACGAGCTTCTCGGCGCCTCTGCCGCCCAGGGCCACGCACAACTTGTTCAGGAGGTAGGCGCGGGGGTAATAATGCCGGTCTTCCTCGGGCAGGAGCTGGGTGACGCCCATGGCCATGCCCCGCGGAATGATGCTCACCTTATAGATCGGGTCCGTGCCGGGGAGTTCCCGGGCCACGAGCGCGTGGCCCGCTTCATGATAGGCGGTGATCTTCTTTTCCGTGTCCGTGATCGTCTCTTCACGCACGATGCCCATGAGGATCGTGTCCCGGGCCTCCTCGAAATCGCGCATATGAATGATGGTCTCGTTCCTTCGCAAAGCCGTGAGCGCTGCCTGGTTCGCGAGGTTCTCCAGGTCAGCGCCGGTCATGCCCGGCGTGCCCCGCGCGACGGTCTCGATGTCCACGTCTCCGGCAAGCATCTTGTTCTTCACGTGGATCCCGAGAATGGCCTTGCGCTCTTTCCATCCCGGCCGGTCCACGACGATATGTTTGTCGAACCGGCCTGGCCGCAGGAGCGCGGGGTCCAGGACATCGGGCCTGTTCGTCGCGGCCATGACGATGACTTCCTCGTTGGGGTCGAACCCGTCCATCTCGCTCAAAAGCTGGTTCAGCGTCTGCTCGCGCTCGTCGTGGCCTCCGCCGAACCCCGCTCCGCGCGTACGGCCCACGGCGTCGATTTCGTCGATAAAGATGATGCTGGGCCGGGATGCCCGCGCCTTCTTGAACATGTCCCGGACCCGCGAGGCGCCCACGCCCACGAACATCTCGATGAACTCCGAGGCGCTGATGCTGTAGAACGGCACGCCGGCTTCGCCCGCGGTCGCGCGGGCCAGAAGCGTTTTCCCGGTGCCCGGAGGACCGATCAACAGAACGCCTTTGGGGACCTTAGCGCCGATCTTCGCGTATCTCGTGGAGTCCCTCAGGAACTCGATCGATTCCCTGAGCTCCTGCTTTACGTTGTCGAGCCCGGCCACGTCCGCGAACGTCACCTTCGGCCGCTTGACGTCATAGAGTTTTGCCTTGCTCTGACCGAAAGTGAAGAGCCCGCCGGCCCCGCCCTGGATCTGCTGAGAACGCCGCATCATGAAGAACCAGAAGCCGATAATGAGCGCCCAGGGCAGCATGCTCAGCACAAAACCCCAGAACGTCGAGCCCTCCTCCGACGGCTCGATGGTGATGGCGGCTTTTTTCTCGCTCAGCAGGTTCAGAAGGTCCTGCCCCTGGAAGGTCGGGAGGTACGTCACGAAGTACTGAACCGAAACAGGCTTTGTCGAACCGGTGAGGGTGAGGTCCGTTTTTTTCATGCATTCGCCGTTCACGCGCAGTTTCCGGATGGATACGGATTTGATGTTTGACGCGTTGAGCTGCGCCATGAACTGGCTGTAGGAGATTGTAAAGCGCTCGGGGCCGGAAGGAGTGGTATAAAGCTGCCAAAAATAAAAGACCGCACTGATGAGTATGATTGCCAGCACCATCCGGCCTTGGGGACTCTTGAGCAGATCGGTCTTCTTCTTGATGGGTTCCATAGCCTCAATTGTACCACAAACCGCGATTTTGCAAGCCTCATGCCCTTACTCTGCAGGATGCTCTCTCGCAGAACTCCAGAAAAAAGGTTTCCTGCATTCAAGAAGCCGCGGGTCCTCGGGCCTGATTCGGATTGCAATTATCCCCCGGAGGGGCATCGGAGTCGCGATGACGGTCTCAGCGGTTGTCCTGAAGGAATGAACGTATGATCACGTCTTCTTTTTTTGGGGCCGGTTCCTCAAGTACAGCCGCAACCACAGATAGCAGGCGACAGTCAGGCTGACGATAGAAAGAATCGGCATGATGGGCAAATGAAATACGCCCTTCAGCCATTGTTCAAATGCGCTTTCATTGCTGACGCTCGCTGCGAAGACGACCAGAGCGGCGATGAGAAGACCGTAAGCGACATTGACGCTCGATTTTTCCATCTCTCTTACGATATTCCTGAATTCCCCGCCTTCGATCCGGAAAGTGGGCCTTTCGAGGACATGCAGGGCCCTGACGCCGTGTTTGGTAATCAATCTCTTCAGCCTGCTCAACTCGAAAGGACCGCGCTTCAACCCCTGTATGACGTCGTCCCATTCCGGAACGGTGGTCAGATATTTCTGTACGAACGGTTTCAGATACTCGACGATCTTTATTTCCGGATTGAGCGACAGGCATGTCCCCTCGAGTGTCGCGATCGCCTTCGACATCATGACGAAATCATGCGGGATATCGACGCCGTATTCGAGACTCGTATTCAGAAACCGCTCCATCATGTGCGTAAACGGGATTCCGGCCATTTCACAAATGTGCAGTTCCGAAAGGACTTCATTCATCTGGCGGCGATAGACAGCGACATCCACTTCGCCTTCACTGACATTGCAGAGCTCCAAAAACGACTCGATGACCCTCTCAATGTCCCCCTCCGACATGCCGTAGAGGATGTCGAATGTCCACGCCCTCAAGTCCTCGGACAAATAACCCACGATGCCGAAATCGAGATAGGCAATGGCATTATTCTCCAAAAGAAAGATATTCCCCGCATGCGGGTCCCCATGAAAGAACCCGTCCACAAAAATCTGTTTGAGCAGGGACTCTGCAATAAGGTGGGCCACTGCTTTTTTGTCGATGGACCCGGGGGGGGCTTCAAGCGTATTGACACCGTGGATGAATTCCATGATGAGGATTTTTTCCGTCGTATGCTCCAGATAGACCTTCGGGATTGTTACGTGCGGGTAGTCTTTAAAAAAATACGAGAAATGCAGGGCATTCTTTCCCTCCTGGCAGAAATCGAGTTCCCGGTCGGTCCATCGCGAAAACTCATGGATCAGCATGACGGGCCGGTTTTTTCTGAGTGAGGGCACGAACTTCTCCAGAAGGATGGCGAAGAACAGCATGATCAGGATGTCTTCCTCCATCTCTTCCCGTATCCCGGGGCGCTGGACCTTCACCGCCACCTCTTCACCCGTTCGGAGCCGCGCGCGGTGGACTTGTGATACGGAAGCCGCTGCAACCGCTGTTTCGTCGAATTCACTGAAGACTTCGGTGTAGTCCCGTTGTAATTCTTTTTCGAGTTCTTTCTTTACCTGCGCGAAGGAAAACGGAGGGACTTTGTCCTGAAGTTTTCTGAATTCGTTGCAGTATTCGGGAGGAACGAGGTCCGGTCTGATGCTCAGGAACTGCCCGAATTTGACATAGGTAGGACCGAGCTTCTCAAGGGTTTCCTTCGCAATGACCGACGCGCTGATCTTCGGCCTTCTTGTCTTCAGGTATTTGCCGATCGCTTTTCTGCTTTTTCGTGGAACGAAAATGAGCCGGTAAGGCAAATTAATAATCAATTGTCTGGCCAAAATGAGACAAATGACTATAAAACGCATAATACTGCGCACATATTTAACTATCGACTTCATAGAGCGTCTCCTCCCGGCTTCCGGAGATTGCATCATGATATCTCGATGGCGGGCGTCCCTGGAAAATTCTCTTTCGACCGTCACTTCGCAGGCAGTTGAGGCGTATCGTGATGCTGTAATGGTGATCTTAAAGTCGAAGACTGGATATTATAATAGAAATTATAGCATCATTAATTACTTACTTATTAAAACAAGGCCGATTCGAAAGTTTGCCGCCGAGCTCAAGACGGGGCTGCGCAAGGTGTTATCCTTTATGTATCATCCATCGATTACCGCTCTTTCTGCACCTTTCGGCGCTCATCGATATGATATAGTATTAATTGTCTATAATATCCTGGCGGAGGAGACCAAAACCATGGATGATGTCAAGCGCATCCTAGTCGTGAGCCGCATGACCGCGTACTGCCGGAAGGCGGTGCATTACGGCATCTCACTTGTAAAAAAATACGGCGCAGAGCTCTATTTCCTGCACTGCACCCGCGATCCGTTCCTGTTCGAGTGGCCGCCCTCGGTCCCGGTGTGGGTCATTGCTGAAGACTACAAGAAACTGCTGACGAAAAACAGGGAAGAGCTCGATACGATCATCAGCGTGGAAAAAGAGAAGGGCATGAAAATAGTGGAATTGATCAGGGAGGAAGACCCCGTCGACGTGATATCGGACGTCGTACGGGACGAGCATATCGACCTCATCATCATGGCCGCCCATGAGGAGGGCCGGCTCGAGCATCTTTTGTTCGGACATTGCAACGATGAGCTCGTCCGAACGATGCCCTGTTCCGTGCTCCTCGTGAAAGCGGAGCAGGCGCCGGTCTGACGTCTTGGGCTCATCTGCAGTCCGGCGAAATCTTGCAGGCGAAGCCCCTATAGCAAGGAGGACAGGATGGATGACATCAAACGCATTCTCGTCGTGAGCAGGTTGACCGCGCACTGCAGGAAGGCCGTGCATTACGGCATCTCGCTCGCAAAAAAGTACGGCGCACGGCTCTCGGTCATGCATGTCGTACACAATCCCTTCGGGCTGGAAGGATGGAACCTGCCGCCTTTTGAACGGGATTTCGGGATCCTGCTCCAAAAAAGCAAGGTGGACATCGACGCTGCGATCAACGCGGAGCGGGACAAGGGAATGGTAATAGAAGAAATAATCAGGGAGGGAGAGCCCACGACGGTCATCCTGGACGTTGTTCAAGAGGAACGCATCAATCTTCTAGTCATGCTGGCCCACGAGGAAGGCCGGATGGAGCACTTCCTGTTCGGCCGCAGCAATGAAGAGCTGATGAGGAAAATGCCCTGTTCCATCCTCCTGGTGAAGAAAGAGCCGGCGATATTCGGTGAGGTGGAATGAAACCGTCCGCGCTCACTGGCGCCCGCAGGGGGCTTCGGAGGTTATCCCGCAGGTGCAGACGATATTCCGGTATTCGGTCCGCCAAAGCCAGGCAGGAAACTTCCCACTCCATGGTGATTTGGAAACACCGACTTCCGAGAGAGGGTCATTTATCCTTCAGCAGGTCCTTGAGACCGGCGAAGGGCTGGTAGGTAGTAGAAGGTTTTTCTTCTGTGCCTCTTGTCCTGCCGAAGGACTCTTCATCCAGATACTCCTGGTGCTCGTTTTCATGGCAGTAGAGGCAGAGGAGCTCCCAGTTGGAACCGTCGGGCGGGTTGTTGTCGTGGTTATGGTCCTTGTGGTGGACCGTAAGTTCGCGGAGCTTCTTGCCGGAAAACTCGCGGCCGCACCGGGCGCAGAGGTGCGGGTACATCCTGAGCGCCTGCTCCCGGTATTCCTTTTCCCGAAGCTCACGGCTTCGGCGGGCCTCGGCGATGATCCGGTCCTGCTTGTCTTTTTCCGTTGTCATTTTTTATAGAGGTGACGCAATCGCGTCGCGGTCGAGGCTCTCGAAATAATCGGCGATCTCCTGCTTTACCTCCTCGACGCGGTCCAGGTGATTGATCCTCGTCCTGAACTCGGCGCCGTCGTGCAGCCCTTTCGTATACCAGCAGAGGTGTTTGCGCATCTCCCGGACGCCGATGTTCCTGCCCAGGATGCCGACCATGTCGTCGAGATGCCGTATCATGACGGCCTTACGCTCCTCGATCGTCGGAAGGGGCGGCACGATGCCGGTTTCGAGATACTGCTTCGCCTCCCGGAAGATCCAGGGATATCCCTGGATTGCGCGGCCGATCATGACGCCGTCGCAGCCGGTCTCCTCGATCATCCGCTTCGCGTCCTGCCCCGAACGCACGTCGCCGTTTCCGATCACCGGAATGCCGACGGAGTCTTTGACCTCTTTAATCATGCTCCAGTCCGCACAGCCGGAAAACCCTTGGACCTTTGTTCGTCCGTGCACGGCGACCGCAGCTATGCCGAGGGCTTCAGCGGCCTGCGCAAATTCAACAGCCGCGATGCTTCGCGAATCCCAGCCGAGGCGGATCTTGACCGTTACCGGGACTTTCGACGCGCCCACTACGGCTGACATGATCTCCTTGGCGAGTCCGAGGTCGCGCAGCAAAGCGGCGCCCGCCCCCGACTTCAGGATCTTCGGCACAGGGCAACCCATGTTGATGTCGATGAAATCCACGTCGCCCTGCGACACGATGTGTGCCGCTTCCGCCATGGATGCGGGTTTCGACCCGAAGATCTGGAAGACGACCGGCCGTTCGGCCGGATCGGTACGCAGCATCGCATTCGTGCGCCGGTGTTCCCGGATCAGGGCTTCCACGCTTACCATCTCGGAGAACACGAGTCCGGCGCCGAGTCCCTTGCAGATCATGCGGAACGGGAAATCGGTAATTCCCGCCATGGGTGCGAGGACAAGAGGGTTGTTCTTGAGAATATCGCGGATAAACATGGCACTATTATAACCGAAAGCAGCGGGAAAGCAAAAAATCTTTAATCAAGACGGCCCGGGAGATGGGCCTTCCGGAAGCGCACAAACAGGTGCCGGCACCAGGAAGAAGCAATGACGTTCACTGCACCCTGTCTGCACGTACCCGCTGCAATTTCCGCATCAACCCAAAAAAAAAGTACAATCACACGAGATGAAAGCAGGTCTTGGTTCGAACAACCCGGTACAGGTCGGAACGTGAATGAAAGTTTTGTTGGACGAGCTGAAAAATTGATGTAGAATGGGGACCAAGCACCATGGCTTACATCCTGAGCATTACATGAGAGCGTACGATAACGATGGCCGGCACGCTTTCCGGCATCGGACGGGTGTTTAGTGTGAAAGTTAACCTTTTTACGCGGCTGTTCCTGGCATATTTTTTTCTGCTCATTCTTGCTGCGGGCATGAGCATGTATGCCATCGTGCAGCTTGGCAGAGTGACTGCCGTTACACGATCCATCATCATGGTGGACAATCCCCTCATAGGACTTCATAAAGACCTGACCGACGCCCTGCTTTCGGAAACGAGGTACGAAAAAAAGTATATTATCGTGCATGACCGGGCGCTTTATGACGGCTTCCAGAAAGCACGGGGAGAATTTGAGAACTACCTCCGCGAAGCCCGCCGCATGAACATGCCCCGCGAGGCGCGGGATGCGTTGGACAATGTTGCGGACCTTCACCTGACCTATTACTCGCTGTTTAAAGAAGAGGCTGAATTCCTGAAAAAAGGCCTTCCCGATAAAAAGAAAGCGTGGTACGCACGGGAGAGGGACCGGGCCGTCAATGCTGCTATCGACGAACTGCTGAAAATCCGTCTCCTGAGCCAGCAGACCATCTTCGACAAGGTGAAAAAGCTGGACGAGGCCGGCACGAGAGCGCGGGCCATTGCCATGGCCGTAAGCACGGCCATGCTGGTATTCGGGATCATCCTGGCCATCTGGATCACGAGGAGCATTACGCGGCCGCTCACGGTGATGCAAAAAAAAACACAGGACATCGCAAACGGCGTGTTCGAGGCGGACCTGAAGCTCCCCTCCCCCCCGGAAATCGGAGAACTGGCCCAGGCCCTCAACACCATGTGCCTCACGCTCAAGCAAGTGGACAAGATAAAGTCGGATTTTTTCGCGCTTATGTCCCATGAACTGCGGACGCCGCTCACTGCCATCAAGGAAGGGACCAACCTGTTTCTTGAGGGAAAGGGCGGGGAGGTCACGGAACGGCAAAAAAAGCTGCTCACGATCATCTCCGAGGAGAGCGACCGGCTCATCGGGCTGGTCAATTCCGTTCTGGACCTTTCGAAGCTCGAATCGGGCATGCTGACTTTTAATTTTACCAAGGCCGACCTCCTGCCGGTCATCGCACAGGTCGTGCATGAAGTGGGGCCTCTGGCAGAAGCGAAGCATATCAAGATGAACCGCGATGTCCCCGAACTGCCGCTGCTGCCCCTGGACACCGAGATGATGCTCCAGGCCCTGCGGAACCTGCTCGGCAACGCGCTGAAATTTACTCCGCGGGGAGGAACGGTGAGCATCACCGCCCGCAGCGAGGACGATACGGTCATCGTCTCGGTCGTTGATACGGGGCCGGGAATTCCGAGAGAACATTTAGCAGTGATCTTCGACAAGTTCCGGCAGGTGCCGGGCTCCGCCAAGGTCCCGGGCACCGGTCTGGGACTCGCGATCGTGAAACATATCATTGAGGCTCATGGAGGAACCATATGGGTGCACAGCGAATCAGGCAGCGGCAGCACGTTTACCTTTCAATTGCCTGTTTGATCCTGCTTACGGTCACAGGGTGTATTACGATTAATGAACCGCCCATACCCCGGCAGGCAGCGCCGGCCGGTGAAGGCTGCGACCATTTCGAACGGGTGGAGGGGTTTATCCGGCGGGGGGACTTCGAAGGTGCTATGAAGGCCGATCAGGAAATTCTGTCCCACCCGACTATCACATCCCGTGCCGACGAAGCGCTCCTGAATATGGGACTCATCAGCGCCCACTACGCGAACCCGAAAAAGGATTACAAAAAAGCGTTAGACTATTTTATGCGGGTCGAACGGGAATTCCCGCAAAGCCCCCTGGCTGACGAGGCGAGAATATGGGTCAGCGTGCTGCAGTCCTTTGAGAAGGCGAAACAGGTAGACCTCGACATCCTGGAAAAAAAGAGGGGATTGGAAAAGTAAGTATGACGGCAATCGCAGGAACATTATTGATCGTCGACGACGACCGGAACCTCCTGGAGCTGATGAAGATGCGGCTGGAGTCGTCGGGCTACGCCGTGACCACGGCGCCCGACGAGGAAGAGGCGAAAATGGCCGCCGCGAGCCAGGTCTTTGACCTGGCGATCCTCGACCTGCAGCTCGTGTATTCGGACGGGATCACGCTCATGGAGGAGCTGCACCGCACCAACCCGGGCATGCCCGTCATCATCCTCACCGCCCACGGCAGCATCGAGAGCGCCGTAGACGCGATGAAGCGCGGAGCCTTTACGTATCTCACGAAACCCTTCGACGCCCGGGAACTTATCCTGCACGTGGAACATGCCCTGGAGAACAGGAGGCTTTCATCGGAGATCGACCGCTTGAAAGGCCTGCTGTCCGAACGTTATGACTTTCAGAACATCGTGGCGCGGAGCGCGTCAATGCAGACCGTGCTGGAGGCGGTATCGAGGATCGCGAAGACGGAATCCACGGTGTATATCCGCGGCGAAAGCGGCACGGGCAAGGAGCTGATCGCGCGTGCCCTCCACCTCGCCAGCAACAGAAAGGAGAAGTCCTTCATCGCCATCAACTGTGCGGCCATTCCCGAAACGCTGCTCGAGAGCGAGCTTTTCGGCCACGAGAAGGGCGCGTTCACCGGAGCGGTCAAAAGCACGAAGGGCCTTTTTTCCCAGGCGCATGAGGGGTCCATATTCCTCGATGAGATCGGCGATATGCCGCTTGCCATCCAGGCGAAGTTTCTGCGCGTCCTCCAGGAACGCCAGTTCTATCCCGTGGGGGGGGAACAACCCCTCGATGTGGATGTCCGGGTCATCGTGGCCACAAATAAAAACCTGGAGGATCGCGTCAAAGAGGGATTGTTCCGAGAAGACCTCTATTACCGGATCCACGTCATTCCCGTCGTGCTGCCGCCCCTGCGCGAGAGACGGGACGACATCCCTGTGCTGGCCGACCACTTCCTGAAAAAATTCTGCGGCGAGATGAATAAAAAGATAAAAGGCTTCGCACCGCAGGCGCTGCGACGGCTCATGCTCCACGATTGGCCCGGCAATGTGCGGGAACTGGAAAACACCGTCGAGTATGCCGTGGCCATGACCGGACAGGACGTCATTGCAGAAGAGCTGATCCTTCCGACAAAAGGCGGCCCCGAGGAGACGATCAAACCCCTGAAGGAGGCGCGCGAGGCGTTCGAAAAAAAATATCTCATCAGGCTCCTGCAGCTTACCCAGGGGAACGTGACCGGTGCAGCAGAACTGGCAGGCAGGTACCGGGCAGACATGTACACGCTCCTGAAAAAATACGAGTTGAACCCATCGGACTACAAAAAAGAATAAAGAAATTCCTTTCCCCCTCCTCAGTCACGTTTTCGAAAATTTATTTGTTCTCTTCGATTGAGGCTCCAACCTCAGATATCCAATAACCATATTCTTTCCGCCGTATGATATTTCATACACGTTCACAACTGACTGTTTCTTTGTTCTTATTCTTTTCCGATACACATTCAGTAACATTTCCCCGTCGGCCAATTCATACAGGGACGAAAAGTCCGGCAAGCTCCCAAGCGGTTCAGATGTGATAATTATTTCCTGAAATCAATGCGATGACGGATTTGTTCAAGCCTGGCATTCATATTGCTTACTCCATGAAGAGCATAAGAGATAGAGATCATGGCTGGTCGGGAAGGAGATTCCCATGAAGAAGAATATGACTTCCGCCCTGTATCACCTGTTTGTCATCGTCATCAGCGCCGGGTTAGCGCTCTTTCTTCCCGTCATCATGCAATTTATCGCCCCCAAGGTCCTGCAGTATTGGACCCTTATAAAAAATGAAGAACTGTTCCTCGTATCAACGGAAATCGCGGCAACGCTCACCTTGATCGTTTTCATAAACGTCATCGTGCGGGACTGGGAGACCAGGAAATTATCTCGTCTGGCGAGAACGGCGGGTCTGGTTTCCGTTGCAGGTGCAGCGGCGTTCCTCGGAAAAAGACGCTTGAAGAAAATGAAGGAAGAGCACGGCTTCGGCAGGTCCGTGATGCTGATCGGATCAACGGGTTTCCGGACCTTCACCGATCCCGACGGCGACCTGCACGAGGCCCTGCGGAACTGCCGCGAAGCAAAGATCATACTCCTCGACCCGCTGAAGGAAGGCGTTATTGCGCGTGCAAGAAGCCTGGCCGATACTGGCATAACCCCGGAAATTTTTCGTGAGCAGATTATTAGAAGCATAGATTTTTTGAAAGGGCTCAAGAAGCTCCAGAAAAATGTCAGGTTGAAACTCTACCCGGCTGTGCCGCTCGTAAAATTGGTCATTTTCGGCGATTACCTTTGCCTTCGGCATTATCCCGCCGGTCTGCATGTACGGAAAATGCCGGAATATGTGCTCAAGTGCGACCAGCACGGCAGTCTGTTCGAACTTTTCTATCAATATTTTATCAATGAGTGGTTTAAACGCGATATTCCGGAATACGATCTGGATACGGACGAATTGGTGTATGGTGATAAGACCGGGAACGAGGTCAGGCGGGAAAAGTTCAACGAAGTTCCAATGGAGTGCTGATTGGAGACGCCGAGGCAGCGATTGGCCTGTCCTTTATGTATGATTTTACCGCAGTGGACCGCAGGATAACAATATTATCCCCCGCATCGGCATTTTGGCGGTTCGCTCTTTACCTCCTTTGAGAGGGGGCTGCCAGAATGCCGTTTTTTTGCCTATTCGCCGGCTGATCTCGCGCTTTTCAGTCCAACTGAATCCGTCCGGAGGCAGGGTGTAAAGCCAACAAAACAGCCCGAGGACGACTGTCCTCGGGCTTGCTTTTTTAAACTGAGCGTGACGATTTAAAAACGATTTTCAGGGGCGGCTCCCGTCACTTCCTGAAGGTCTGATGGCATTGCACACACCCGTCGAGGAGCTGTTTGGTGACCCGCACCATTTCCCGCTGATTATTGCGGAGGGTAGCACGGTCGAGAGCATCGAGTTTTTCGTGGAATTTTTTGTCCCTCTCAATAAACTCCTTGTTGCGGGACGCATTCTTCGGGAGGGTTACCATTCCGGTGCGCATGCCTGCCTGGGTCTTTTCCATCACGCCGAGCATGGACTGGAGCGCCGCGTGCACTTTTTCAGTATCACTCAAGGCGACCGCGGAAACGATATCGCGGAACGCGTTGTCAAGGGTGATCATTTCCTCAATAAGGGGATTTGCTGACGATGGTTGCGCTGATCCCGGAACCTGCTCATGGTGCGCATCGTGAGCGGAACAGGGACGCGGGGAAAATCCCGCGAGCAAAAGCAGGGTGAAGATGGACACCACTGTCGACAGTGTGCGCTTCATTCATGCCTCCTCGATAAAAAATCTGGGCTGCAATGGGACGCTTAACGGGAGCATTATAACAAAAAAAGTATGCTTTGACATTAATATTCGCAGTAAAAAAAACCCCGGAAGCTTGCGCTTGCCGGGGCAGGGGAGAGTGTGCAGAAAGCTTAAAGGTCACCTGTGATAGGGGCCCTTGTTTGCACCCATATCGTTCTTCCCTATTTTCGGTCACTCTGGAAAAGATGTACAATGTAAAAAAGAAGTCTCAGCAACCGTGTAATGGGTTCGTTTAGTGTTTGTCTCTGATGCCCGTGTATTGTTGGAGATGTCATCGTGACGGTTAGAAATATACCAATGAAATTTTAGCATTGAATACTATATTATAATGACTCTCAGCTATAGTCAATAAAAATCGAAACTATGAAACGATGTAATTTGAGTGCCCGGCTAAATGCTGGAGAGCATTTGGGAGCCGTTTATTAAGAAGAGAAAATCCTTGACAATAATGGGCTTATCTTATATATTCTATATTCTTTGCCAAACGGGTGTTTTCCCATGTTTGATTCCTTAAGTGGTAAATTAGAGTCTGTTTTCAAGAAGCTCCGCGGCAGGGGGGTACTGAAGGAAGATGACGTTAAAGAGGCCATGCGCGAGGTACGCCTTGCGCTTCTTGAGGCCGATGTCAACTTTAAAGTCGTCAAGGACTTCGTCAACCGCGTCCAGGAACGGGCAGTAGGGCAGGAGATCCTTTCGAGCCTTACGCCGGGCCAACAGGTCATCAAGATCGTCCACGAGGAACTTGTGGCGCTCCTTGGCGGCACGCAGGCGAAGCTTCATCTGTCGCCGAACCCGCCGACAATCATCATGCTGGTGGGGTTGCAGGGGTCGGGTAAAACGACGACCGCGGGAAAGCTGGCAAGGAATTTCAAGAAGGACGGGCGGCGGGTGCTTCTCGTCCCGGCAGATACGCGCAGGCCGGCCGCCGTCCAGCAGCTCATCACCCTTGCCAAACAGGTGGGGGTGGAGGCCTATTCATCAAACGAGCAGGACCCGGTAGTCATTTGCCGTGAGGCCGTGAAGCAGGCTGCCTCGTCGCTCTTCGAAGTCGTGGTCCTCGATACAGCGGGCAGGCTTCAGATTGATGAGCCGCTTATGGAAGAGCTCCGGAAGATCAAGACCGGGGTCAAGCCTCACGAGGTCCTGTTTGTTGCCGATGCGATGACCGGCCAGGAGGCCGTGAATATCGCTGCGAAGTTCAATGCCGACCTCGGGTTCGATGGGGTCGTGCTGACCAAGCTCGACGGCGATGCGCGCGGCGGCGCGGCGCTTTCGGTCAGAGCCGTGACCGGCAAGCCGCTCAAGTTCGTGGGTATGGGCGAAAAGCTCGACGCCCTCGAACCGTTTCATCCGGACCGCATGGCCTCACGTATCCTCGGCATGGGCGATGTCCTGTCGCTCATCGAGAAGGCGCAGGAAGCTGTAGACCAGGAAGAAGCACTCAAGCTTGCGAAGAAGCTCAAGAAGAACTCCTTTGACCTGGACGACTTCCGCAGCCAGCTGAAGCAGGTGAAAAAGCTCGGCGGCCTCGAACAGATCATGGGCATGATCCCGGGGATGGGCAAGATGAAGCTTCCCGATGCTCAGGTGAACGAGAAGGAATTGACGAAGGTGGACGCCATCATCAGTTCCATGACCCCGAAGGAACGGGCAGACTATATGCTCATCAACGGGAGCCGCAGGGCCCGCATCGCGAAAGGCAGCGGGACCCAGGTGCAAGACGTCAATCGCCTGCTCAAGCAGTTTGCCGAGATGCGAAAGATGATGAAGTCCATGACGAGCGGCAAAATGGGGAAGATGGCGAAGATGTTCGGCGGAAGGATGCCGTTCTGATAACAGCAGGTATCTCGCAGAGAAGCAAAGGGCGCAGAGAAAGGCGGGGAAAGTGAATATTTCCTGCGCTGCCTTCTTGGTGCCTTTGCGAGAAATGATTTTTCTTTATTAACGAAAGAGGTGAGCACATGGCAGTAAGAATCAGACTCAAGAGGATGGGGACCCACAAGAAGCCTTATTATCGTTTGGTGGTGGCGGATTCACGGTCGCCGCGGGACGGCCGTTTCATCGAAATGGTCGGGACCTACGATCCGCTCAAGAAGCCGGCGGAGATCAAGGTCGACCAGGACAAGGCGCTTGGTTGGCTCAAGAAGGGTGCGGTCCCTTCCGATACGGTCAAGACCCTGCTTTCCAAAGTGGGGGTCATGAAGCAGTACGCCGAAGCGAAGTAGGCCAAATGCGGAATACGGAATGCGGAATGAAAACCGCAGAACCGTAAAGGGACTAAGCCCCTTATCCGCTGCTCAACGATGCTCATAACCATCGGCAAAGCGGTGAAACCGTTTGGCGTCAAGGGCGAGATAAAGATCGAGGCGACGACCGACTTCCCCGACCGCTTCAAGGGGCTTCGGCGTGTTTACCTTGTTTCACCGGCGGGACAGGAGATCGCCTGCGAGGTACGGTCGGCTCGGTATGCCGGCGGCGTTCCGTTTATTCTGCTTGAGGGCTACGATACCCCTGAAAAGGCCAAGGCCCTCAACGGTTGGCTCGTCAAGGTCCCCGAGGAAGAGGCCGTTCCCTTGCCGGAAGGTGCATACTACTGGTTCGAGCTCATCGGTATGGAAGTGGTTTCCGAAAGCGGCGAGAACCTCGGTAACATCGTGGATGTCTTCGAGACCGGCAGCAATGATGTGTATGTCCTGAAGCGCGGCAGTGAGGAAGTCTACATTCCCGCGACAAAAGAAGTGATCAAACAGGTCGATCGGAAGACAAAGCGGATGGTGATCCATCTGATTGACGGCCTGCTGGAATGATACCCGAACCGGTTCCGGTCATGCGCAGATTGAACTTTGAGGTGCTTACTCTGTTCCCGGGAATACTCGAGGGTCCGCTGAACGAGAGCATTCTCAAGCGCGGCCGGGAAAAGGGGCTTCTGAGCGTAACGATCAGGAATATCCGGGATTACACCGAAGACAAACATAAGACCGCCGACGACAGCCCCTATGGCGGTGGGGCGGGCATGGTACTTAAACCGGAACCGATCTTCAAGGCCTTCGAGGCGATGAAGGCCGGGCATCCGGGGGAACAATTTTTAACGATCCTGCTCTCACCCCAGGGCAAAGTGCTGCACCAGCAGCGGGCGGAGCAGCTTTCCGAAGAAAAACGAAGGATCGTGCTCCTCTGCGGCCACTACGAGGCTATTGACGAGCGTGTCATCGACGCTCTCGTTGATGAAGAACTTTCGATCGGCGACTATGTGCTGACCGGCGGGGAACTAGCGGCGCTGGTGGTGATCGACGCAGCAGCGAGGCTCCTGCCGGGGGTGCTCGGCGATGAAGAATCGGCCTACCGCGATTCCTTCGGAGAGGGCCTCCTGGACCACCCGCACTACACGAGGCCTGCCGAGTTTCGCGGGAGGAAAGTCCCGGAGGTGCTGCTCTCGGGCAATCATGCCGAGATCGAAAAATGGCGGCAACGCGAAGCACTCAAAGCCACGCTCGTCAAAAGGCCGGACCTCCTTGCGCTTGTGGATCTGAGCGAGGAAGAGAAAAAGATTCTCACCGACTTGAGACAAGAATTGGAAATGGGAAGTTGAAAATTGGAGATTGAAAAGTAAAGGCGCAGATTCTCAATTTGCCATTTCCCGTTTCACATTATTTAATAAACGTTTTCGCTTTTAAGGGAGGTTTGCCATGAATATCGTACAGTCGTTGGAGAAAGCACAGTTGAAAGAAGGGATACCGAGCTTCCGCGTGGGTGACACCATCCGCGTTCATGCTAAGGTTGTGGAAGGTGACAAGGAGAGGATTCAGGTGTTCGAGGGGCTGGTCATCGGCCGCCAGGGTTCAGGCGTGCGCGAAATCATCCGGGTCAGGAAACTGTCCTATGGTGTGGGCGTGGAGCGGCTTTTCCCGGTTCACTCCCCCATGATCGACAAGATCGAACTCGCCAAGGAAGGCAAAGTTCGCAGGGCCAAGCTTTATTTCCTCCGCGAGCTGCGCGGCAAGGCTGCCAGGATCAAAGAAAAAGAGCGCGTGTTTGCATCGGTGGCGGGAGCAACGGAACCCGAAGCAGCAGCAGGTCAGAAGTAGCAGCTCAGAAGCATCGATCTTTAATCACAGCGACCGACCAAATCCCAAATACCAACCGCCAACGTCCAAGCCGGATTGCGGCGGTTGGAGCGTATTTGGGATTTGTAATTTGGAATTCGATGTTTTAGAGTGAGGTTGTTATGCCTCGTGGCCGGCCCCGATCCCGGAATGTCCGTTCAGACCGGAACGACGATCTGTTCGGCGGCAAGCTGCTCTGCGATCCCTTGTCCTTCGAGCGGAGCGCGCGCGAGGCCGGATACACCTGCATCGCAGGACTCGATGAAGCCGGAAGAGGCCCGCTGGCCGGGCCTGTCGTGGCAGCAGCTGCTGTACTCCCCGAGGGGCTGCTGATCCCGGGCCTCACGGACTCCAAACAGGTTGACGAGCGGGAACGAGACCGGCTTTTCGATGTGATCTGCGCACAGGCCCTCTGCTACGGCGTCGGAATTGCCGACGAACGGACCATTGACCGGGTAAACATTTATCAGGCAACGATCATCGCCATGGAGCAGGCGCTCGATGCGCTCAATCCGCGGCCGGACTACCTTCTCCTCGATGCGATCACCCTACCGCGCATTTCGCTTCCCCAGAAACCGCTGATCAAAGGCGATTGCCGCAGTCATAGCATCGCGGCGGCTTCGATCCTTGCCAAGGTAACGCGCGACCGGGTGATGCTCGAGCTGCATGACCGGTATCCCCAGTACAATTTCAAGAAGCACAAAGGTTACGGGACCCGGGAACATTTTGAAGCACTTTACCGGCACGGGCCCTGCGACGCGCACCGGAAGACGTTCAATCCTGTGGCCCGGATGCTCGCAGGGGACCGGGAATGAGCCTCTTCAGAAAACTCCTTGGCAAAGAAGGTGAAAACCGGGCGGCGCGGTTTTTGTCGGAACAGGGATACAAAATCCTGGAGCGGAACTACAGCACGCGCAGCGGGGAGCTCGATCTCATTGCCCTGCACCAGGGAGTGGTCGTGTTCGTCGAAGTCAAGACGAGGACGAGTGACGCCTTCGGCGCCCCGGAACTGGCGGTCACACCACAGAAGCAGCGGAGAATGGTCAAAGCGGCGCTGGGCTACATTAAACTCAAAAAACTCCACCAGGTCCCTTGCCGGTTCGATATCGTTGCGATCAGCGCTGGTGCCGAAAAAGAGGTGGAGCTCATCCAGAACGCCTTCGAGATGGACCGTACGCGCGTGTGAGGGAGGCAGCTTGCTTGAATTTTTGAAGAAGGTAAACCTGTTCGACACGCTCTCAGTCAATGAGCTGGAGAAGATCGAGAAGATCTCCCGCATCGAGGCCTTCGCCAGGGATGCCGTGATTTTCAAAGAAGGAGATCCGGGAGACCGCTGTTATGTGATCACGAACGGGGAGGTCCGGATCAGCAAGTTCATCCCGAATATCGGAGAAGAGGCACTCGCCGTTCTGAAGCCGGGCGACTACTTCGGCGAGATGGCGCTCATCGACAATTTCCCCCGTTCGGCGCATGCCATTGCAAATGCCGACGTCGCGCTCCTTGCCATCGGCAAGACCGATCTGGACAAGATCCTGATCATGGACCGCGAACTGGGGTACAAGCTGCTCTGGGCGTTTACGAAGACGCTTTCGAAGCGCCTGCGGGAAACGAACGAGAAGATGGCGAGTTTCCTTGCCATGTCCGGAGGATTTTAGCCGTTTTTCATTGTCTCTCATTTTCCCGAGTGGTATAGTGTTCCTGCCGCTGCATGTGCCTTCCGGCTTTCGTTTCCTGCGCGGACGTGTATTCGATACTATCCAGTGACCAACAAGCCATACAAAATAGGAATGATCAGCCTGGGCTGTCCCAAAAACCGGGTGGATGCCGAACAGATGCTCGGTGTGCTCGCGGGGGCGGGTTTTGAAATCACCCCCGACCAGTACGAGGCAGACGTGATTGTCGTGAACACGTGCGGGTTCATTCAATCGGCCAAGGAAGAGTCCATCGAGGCGATCCTTGACGCAGGGAAGATGAAACAGCGGGGCCGCTGCTCCAAGGTAATCGTTGCCGGCTGCCTTGCCCAGCGCTACCAGGAAGACCTCGTGAGGGAGCTTCCCGAGGCCGATGCTTTTATCGGGACGGGCGAGATCGGCCGCATTAACGAGATTTGTACGCAGGCGCTCGGCGGGAGCAAACACCTGCTCAGCGTGTCCGCGCCCACGATGGTCTTCGACCTGCCGCGCGTAAGCACGACGCCGGTCCACTACCGGTACCTCAAGATCGCCGAGGGATGCAGCAACCGCTGCTCCTATTGCGCCATCCCGATCATCCGAGGAAATTTTTCGAGCAGGCCGGCGGCATCGATCCTCGACGAGGCGCGCCGGCTCGCGGACGAAGGCGCGAAGGAGCTCATCCTTCTGGCCCAGGACTCGACAGCCTACCGCGACAGCGAGATCGACCTGAGCAGGCTGCTCACGTCGCTCGCCCGCGTCCGGGGCATCCATTGGGTGCGGCTCATGTATGCGTATCCCGGCAGGATCAGCAACGAACTCATGACGGTGATGGCCGGGGAAGAGAAGATCTGCAAGTACCTCGACATCCCGATCCAGCATTTTGACGACAAGGTGCTCAAGGCAATGAATCGCCGCGGGACGTCGGACGATATCAGGAAGACCGTTGATCGCCTCCGGAAACGGGTGCCCGGCATCGCGCTCAGGACGTCGCTCATCGTGGGCTTCCCTGGAGAGACCGAGGCGGCGTTCAAACGGCTTCTTGCCTACGTGAAAGAGGCGGAGTTCGAGCATCTGGGTGTTTTCACCTATTCGCCGGAGGAGGGGACGGCAGCCTGCGATCTTGCATCGACGGTATCTGATGAAATCGCCAGGGACCGGTACGCGAGGATCATGAAAGCGCAGGCAAAGATCTCGCTCAAGAAAAACCGGGCGCTCATCGGCTCGACTCAGCGTGTGCTGGTGGACGGGATGGAGGACATGGCGCTCATCGGCAGGCTCCAGACGCAGGCACCTGAGATTGACGGTCTGGTCTATCTTTCCGAGATCGAGGCTGAAGCCGGCCAGTTCGCGGACGTCGTGATCATTGATGCTACCGAGTATGATTTGATGGGAACGGCGGGAGCAGGTCGGAACGGAGTAAAGAGAAAAGCTCCTGAGCCACGGGATATGCACGGATCAAAACGAATGAGAGTAAAGAAGGATGCGCGTTAGCGGCTTTCCCCGCGTTTCCTCTTCGATCATACTATATACTGAAAGGGACTTTATGGATAACAATAATCAGTCAGCACAGGAACCAAACAACGAAGAGAGTTTTGCCGAGCTTTTCGAGAAGAGCTTTAAAAAACAGGAAAGGCTTGCACCCGGCCATATGGTCGAAGCGCAGATAGTCAAGATATCGAGCGAATGGATTTTTCTCGATCTTGGCGGCAAGGGCGAAGGCTACCTCGACAAGAAAGAGATGCTGAACGAGACGGGCGAACTCACGGTCAAGGAAGGCGATACGGTCCGCGCTTACTTCGTGGCTTCGGAAAACAACGAGATGCATTTTACGACCAAGGTCGGTTCAGGTCCGGGCAAGCAGAGCCAGCTCGAAGACGCCTGGAGAAACGGCATCCCTGTGGACGGCACGGTGGTGAAGGAAATGAAAGGCGGGTTCGAGGTAAAGATTGCCGGCAGCGTTCGCGCCTTCTGTCCTTTTTCGCAGATGGGCTTGCGCCGGGAGGAACCGCAGTCCGAATACATCGGCCGTTCCCTGTCTTTTAAAATTATCGAATTCGCTGAAAACGGACGGAACATCGTTGTGTCGCGGAAGCCGATCCTGGAAAAGGAACGACAGGGCAAAATTGAGGAATTGAAAACAACGCTGAAAGAGGGAATGAAGGTGAAGGGGACGGTCACTTCCATTCAGAAATTCGGGGCCTTCGTCAGTATCGGCGCAGTGGAAGGCCTGCTGCCGATCTCCGAGATTGCCTGGACGAGGACCGAGAAGGTGGGCGACATTCTTTCCGTTGGACAGACGGTCGAAGTAATCATCAAAAAACTCGATTGGGAACAGAACCGTTTCTCGTTCAGCCTCAAGGACGCGTTGCCTGACCCCTGGGAACGGGTTGCGGACACGTTCCCGATCGGATCCTATCATACCGGCATTGTATCGCGTCTCGCTCCCTTCGGCGCGTTCGTTACCTTGAAAGAAGGCGTTGATGGGCTTATTCATATATCGAAATTAGGCGCCGGCAAGAGGATCAACCATCCGAGGGAAGTGGTCAAGGAAGGACAGACCGTCGAAGTAAAGGTGGAAGCCGTTGATGCAGGGCAACGAAAACTTTCGCTTTCCCTGGCCGAGATCAGCCGCGCGGAAGAAGAGGCGGCTGCATCGCTGAAGGAATACCGGGAGCAGGCAAAGGACGCGCCCACGAACATGGGATCATTCGGCGATATCCTGAAGGCGAAGATGGAACAGAAAGAGGAAAAATAGACAGTATCAGCCGATAATTCTGCTGCCTGCTTATCTTACGGTTATTGACGATTTGCATCTGGGGTGCATGCCTCGAGAAAAACATGGCGCTTACGTTGCGATTGACGGGCAGCGTGACGAAAATAGTGATTCTCTGCATGCTTGAATTCAGCCGTTCATCCGTGGTAAAGTGCCTCTCGTGATCACCGCGCTCGTCATCTTCATCATCACGTATATTTTTATCGGCCTCCGCCAGATCCCGCAGGTGCATATCGACCGGCCTGCGGGCGCGCTTGTGGGGGCCGTGCTCATGGTCGTTTTCGGGGTGCTCACGCTTGACCAGGCATTTTCCGCAATCGACCTGCACACGATCCTGCTCCTGCTCGGCATGATGATCATCACCGTCTATCTTCGCATAGCCGGATTTTTCGAACTCATGGCCGACAAGATCCTTTCGCTCTCGAAGACGCCGTTCCAGCTCCTCATCCTCATCACGCTGTCGTCGGGCCTGCTCTCGACCCTGTTCGTAAACGATACGATCTGTCTGCTCTATACCCCCATCATTCTCGCGATAACCGTGCAGTTGAAAGTGAAGCCTTTGCCGTATCTGCTTGCGCTCGCAACGTCCTCCAACATCGGAAGCGTCATGACGGTGACCGGCAACCCGCAGAACATGCTGATCGGCATTTATTCCCGGGTCCCGTACCTGTCATTCCTGGGCGCGCTCTTTCCCGTTGCCTTCCTCGGCCTTGCCGTCTCGGTCGTGGTGGTTTACTTCGTTTATGGAAAGGATATGCGTGCAGAGGCGTTTTCTTCGAGGCCGGCAACTCCGGATTATACGGTCCGGAAACCGCTCCTCATCAAAACACTCATCGTCTGCGCGGGTGTCCTGATCGGCTTTTCGCTCGGACAGCCCTATTCGCTCGTGGCGGCCGCGGGCGCCGTGACCCTCATGCTGATCGGGAGGGTGAGGACGGAGACCGTTCTGGAAGGCGTGGACTGGACCCTTCTCCTGTTCTTCTCCGGGCTTTTCATCGTGATGCACGGCGTCGAGACCTCCGGCCTTGCGGCTGCGGTGATCAAAAGCGCCGGCGACCTTACCGCTCTTTCTCCGCTGGGCCGGATAGCAGGGCTGTCGGCCATTTCGGTCGTCCTGTCAAACCTGGTGAGCAACGTGCCTGCGGTGATGCTGCTCAAGCCGCTTACGCTGTCGCTCGGCGACAGCAGGACGGCCTGGCTTACTCTTGCCATGAGCAGCACGCTGGCCGGAAACCTGACGCTCATCGGTTCGGTCGCCAATCTCATCGTGGTCCAGCAGGCCAGGCGGACCGTGGAGGTCAGGTTCATGGAATATTTCCGCGTCGGCGCATTGATAACGATGATCACGATCGCGATCGGAATTATTACCCTTGCCGTTGAAGTGAAGATTGCTCACGGCGCAGAGCCGTTTGCCGCCGAACAGCCGGCCTCACCCAGTGAGGTCACCGTGGTTTCCGCAGACCATGCCGCCGCGAGGGTCTTCCACATCGTCCTCTTCTGCGATACCGATGATACGCGTACGAAGGGTCTGCAGGGTTTCCGCCCGTTGAAGGCGGATGAAGCGGCGTTGTTCCTGTTTCCGGAACCCGAGGCGGTTACGTTCTGGATGGGGAGCGTCGTATATCCGATAGACATCATCTTCGTCGGACCGAACAAAAAAGTTTTGAGGGTATACCCGGACTGCAAACCGGGGAGTTCGGCGTATTACCCTTCCGTCGCTCCGGTTCAATGGGTGATCGAGACCGCATCAGGATCGGGGATCAGGATCGGCGACCGGGTGAAAATAGAAGGGGTTTACGGCCCGGGAACAGGGAAGCGTGGGCAGAGATGGAAATAGACTATCGAATAATACGTCCTGAAGATATCGGGAAGCAGCCGCTGACCTATGCCCAGATATCCCTCTGGCGCGTCGCACAGTGGGGAGTTGCCGCGGGCGAGCAGGCGGTCAGGGAGGCAGTCGAGATCGCCCGTGCATGCAAAACGCGCGGCATCACAAAGCTCCTATGAAGATCATTCCTCTCGCTGCGGAATCAATGGGCGTTCGAAGCAGCGCCACCTATGTCGAAACTGCCGACGTAAAAATTCTGATCGACCCGGGTGTGTCGCTGGCGCCAATGCGTTTCGGCCTGCCGCCGCATCCGCTCGAGATCAAGGCCATGAACGAGAGCTGGCGCGTCATCAAAGAATACGCGTCCCGTTCCGATGTTCTCATTATAACCCACTACCACTTCGATCATTTTGACCCCACGGAACCCCTGGTGTTCAGGGACAAGGTGCTCCTCCTGAAAAACCCGACGGAAAAGATCAACGCGAGCCAGCGCGAACGCGCCCGCGTCCTGGGCAAGGGCTTCGGAACATTGCCGCGCAGGGTTGAAATGGCAGACAACGGGGGTTTTGCATTCGGCAAGACCCGGATTCGTTTTTCTCCTGCCGTCCCGCACGGCCCGAGCGAAAAGGTCGGATGGGTGGTGGAGGCGGCCATACGGGAAGACGATTTTTGCTTCCTCTCTACGTCCGACATTCAGGGCGCGTGCAGGCCCGAACACGTGTCCTTCATTCTCTCGGAAGATCCCGATCTGCTGTATATCGACGGGCCGCTTACGTATCTGATAGGGCAAGCGTTCACCCATGACGATCTTCACTCGTCACTCGCCAATATTCGCGCGGTAATCGAGACGACGCGTGTGCAGACGGTCGTCATGGACCACCATGTGATTCGCGACCCGAAATGGAAAGAGTCTGTCGGAGAACTCTTCGTAACGGCAACAAAGACCGGCAAGAAGCTCGTAACCGCCGCAGGCTTTCTGGGAGGGGAAGATGAAATGCTTGAGGCGCATCGCAGGCAGCTTTTTGCCCGGCACCCGGACATGCCTGAGGAGCCGATCCTGCGTAATAAGAATTTCCAGCTCAGCAAGGATCTCGTGAAAAGGTAAAATTGTCCTATGGTTATGGTTAGGCTGCTTCCGGCGCATGCTCTACCGGCAAAAAGAAGACCCTATTCTTTGCGGCATCTGACCATTGCACTTTGAGACAAAAAGTGTGATAATAGCCAATGATTTACTGCAAAGGGAGAGACAACGGAACCGTTTGTCCGAATCTAAGTCGCTGGGCTGCTGACGTATTTCTTGCGGCCACCCTCTTTTTCCTCTCGGTAAGCGTCCTCTTTGCAGCCGAAAGCGCGCCCTTCCTGAAGATCGGAGGAACGGGTTGTGCATTAGGCGGTATAAAAGAGGTCGCCGTCGCCTTCCAGAAAAAACATCCGGAGATCAGCATCCGAATTATTCCGAGTCTCGGCAGCGGCGGCGGCATCAGGGCCGCTCTTGCGGGCTCCCTGGATATCGCACTCAGTGCACGCCCCCTTACGGACCACGAAACAGCGGCAGGGGCCTCGGCAATCGAGTATGCGCGTACGCCCTTTGCCTTTGTGACGGCTTCCGTTGCGAGGGAACGGAGCATCACGCTCCTCCAGGCGGCGGCGATTTATTCCGGAGAAATGCTGGAGTGGCCCGACCATACCCCGATCCGGCTCATTATCCGGCCCGAGTCCGATACCGATACGGTCCTGCTTAAGGAAATGTCTCCTGCCATGGAGAAGGCGGTGCGGAGGGCCCTGTCGCGTGAAGGAATGCTTGTGGCCATCACGGACCAGGAGAACGCAGACCTCCTGGCAAAGGTAAAAGGGGCTTTCGGCGCCGCGACGCTCTCCCAGCTTGTGTCGGAAAAACTGCCGCTGCGCGCGCTGTCACTGGACGGCGTACAACCGAGTCTCGCCTCCCTGGCTGGGGGGACCTACCCTTATTTCAAGGTCTATTTTGCCGTGACCGGACCTCGAAGCAGTCCGGCGGCGAAGCGCTTCGTTGATTTTCTTTTTTCACCGGAAGGCAGGGCGGTTCTTACGAGGACCGGGCACCTGGTCATGCAGGGAGCACGATGACTACGATCAGCAATAAAGCCATCCGGCTGACGAAGTTGCTGGCGCTGCTGCTGTCCGCCTTGCTTGCCGTCTCCATTCCCTTCGGTTATGTCATCATGTCCTATGAGCACCAATCCGCAGTCCTGGAGACCGAGGCCGAGGCCACGGCTTCGAGAGTATCCGAACTCATCAGCGCCAACCCGGAGAATTGGCGCTATGAACAACCGCGGCTAGAGGCGCTTTTGTACCACCGGCCGACCGATTTCCAGGAGGAGATTCGCCGTGTAATCGACGAGAACGGCGCTGTGCTGGTCCAGAGCGCGGCGGGACTGCCCTCTCCGCTCATTACCCGTTCCCACGCCCTCTATGATTCGGGGAGGGTCGTCGCACGGATCGACATAAGCCGCTCTCTGAGGCCGAACCTGATCAACGCCCTCGTTCTGGGGTTCCTCGGCATCGCTCTCGGGTCCGGTTCGTTTCTCCTTCTTCGCGTGTTTCCCCTGCGGGCGCTGAACGAGGCGCTCAAGTCCCTGCAGGAGAGCGAGGACAAATTTCGCGCCATCGCGTCGACGGCAGCGGACGCGATCATCGTTATGAACAATCGGGGCAGGATCTCCTACTGGAACGCCGCCGCCGCAAAGATGTTCGGTTATACTCCGCAGGAAATCCTCGGCAAGGAATTGCACGCGCTCCTCGCTCCTTCGATGTATCGCGATCCCTTCGAAAAGGGATTTGAGCACTTTGCGGAGACCGGCCGGGGACCGGCCGTCGGAGCCGCCCGTGAATTCACGGCCCTGCGCAAGGACGGGACCGAGTTTCCCATGGAGGTTTCCACATCGGCGGTAGAGCTGGCGGGGGAGTGGCACGCCGTGGGGATCGTCCGTGATATCACGGAACGAAAGAAAACGGAGACCGAACTCCTGAAGCTCGAAAAACTGGAGTCCATCGGGGTGCTTGCCGGCGGGATCGCCCATGATTTCAATAATCTTCTGACCGTCATTCTGGGCAACATTTCCCTCGCGCAGCTTGATGTGGAGGAGCCGGCCAAATTGACGCCCCGGCTCGGGGATGTGGAAAAGGCCGTCCTCACGGCGCGGGAATTGACCCGCCAGCTGCTCACCTTTGCCAAGGGCGGCGCACCAATCAAGAAAACGTCCTCGCTCCGTGAAATTGTCGGACAGTCCTGCTCGTTTTCTCTCAGCGGTTCAAATGTAAAATGCAATTTCTCCTTTGCCGAGGACCTCATGCCTTCCGACGTCGATGCCGGCCAGATCAGCCAGGTGATGCAGAACCTGATCATCAACGCCGCACAGGCGATGCCTCACGGCGGAGCAATAAACGTGGCCTGCTCGAACGTCGTCGTCGGGCCGGGCGATTCGCTGCCGCTTTCAGCAGGCCCCCATATCAAAATATCCATACAAGACCAGGGGATCGGCATACCGAACGAAAACCTCTCGAAAATATTCGACCCCTATTTTACGACCAAGCCGACCGGCAGCGGCCTCGGGCTTGCAACCAGTTACTCCATCATCCACAAGCACGGCGGCTTCATCGGCGTGGAGTCCGAACCCGGCGCCGGTTCCGTCTTTCACGTCTATCTTCCCGCTTCGCTGAAACAACTTCCGGTCCCGGCAGCGGAGACTCGAGAGGTGACGATGACCGGCGGAAAAGGCAGGGTCCTCGTCATGGACGATGAGGAAGCGGTGCGTAAGGTCGCCGGGCAAATGCTGACGGTCCTGGGATACGAACCGATCCTGGCGCGCGACGGCGCGGAGGCGCTTGAGCAATACCGGAACGCCTTGCAGGCGGGCAGGCCGGTAGACGCCGTCATCATGGACCTGACCATTCCCGGCGGCATGGGCGGAAAGGATGCCATCGGGAAGGTGCTTGAATTCGACCCCCAGGCGCGCGTTATCGTGGCAAGCGGCTATTCGAATGATCCCGTCATGGCCGAATTCCGTTCCCACGGTTTCAAAGGGGTGATGGCAAAACCGTTCACGCTTAATTCCTTCAGTAAGGTATTGAGCCGTGTCATGATGGAGTAAAGTAATTCTCCCGTCCGCGGGAGACAAAAAAAGCCGGTCATACCTATTCAAATTGACTTTCCCTGCCTGTTAGGTTAAAATTTCTCTCATTCTGCCTCGGCATGTACAGGAGCACCGGAGGTCCCTTTCGTGGGAAAAATAACACGCGCACTCATCAGTGTTTCCAACAAAAACGGTATTTTGGATTTTGCCCGGAGCATTGCGGGACTCGGGATCGAAATTCTTTCAACGGGCGGCACGGCGAAGATGCTCCGTGACGCCGGCGTCGCCGTGAAAGACGTATCGGAGTTTACGGGCTTTCCCGAAATGCTCGACGGCCGGGTCAAGACACTTCACCCCAAGGTCCACGGCGGCCTGCTCGGCAGACGAAATAACCCCGAGCATGTGAAGCAGATGAAGCAGTACGGCATTGAGCCCATCGACCTCGTGGTCGTGAACCTCTATCCTTTTGAACAGACCGTGGCAAAACCGGACTGCACGCTCGAAGACGCGATCGAGAACATAGACATCGGCGGTCCCACGATGCTGCGTTCGGCGGCAAAAAATTATACGGACGTCGCCGTCGTGGTTTCCCCCCGCGATTACGGACGGGTACTCGAAGAGATCCGGAAAACCGGCGAGGTTTCCCTCAAAACGCGATTCGAGCTCTGCCGCACCGTGTTCCTTCACACGGCGCGGTATGACAGCGCCATTTCAGCCTGGCTCGACGGACAGGTCCCGGCCGAGGAAAAGACGCGGTTCCCGAACATCCTGACGCTCCAGTTCGAGAAGGTGCAGAACCTGCGGTACGGCGAGAACCCGCACCAGCAGGGCGCATTTTACCGGGAATTCGGCCGCAAGGAGCCCTCGGTGTCCAGTGCCAGGCAGCTCCAGGGCAAGGAAATGTCGTTCAACAACTTCCTCGATGCGAACAGCGCTCTCGAACTCGCAAAGGAATTCGGCCAGACCGCAGCGGTGATCGTGAAACACAACAATCCCTGCGGCGTTGCTTCGGCGCCGACCCTCGTCGAGGCGTACCGCGGGGCACGCGACTGCGACCCGGTCTCGGCCTTCGGCGGTGTGATCGCCTTCAACCGCATGGTCGATTACGATACGGCCAAGGAATTGACGGCAACCTTCGTGGAAGTCGTGGTGGCGCCGGAATTCGCTCCGGATGCCCTCGATGAACTCAGGAGAAAAAAGGATGTCCGGGTCCTCGACGTCGGGCCCGACAGTTACGGGCGCACCCGAGGGCATGGACCTGAAGAAGGTCGTGGGCGGGCTCATATACCAGGACCGCGATCTCGGAAAGATCGCCGACGTGAGGGCGCTTCGCGTTGCTACGAAGCGGAAACCCACCGACGAAGAATATGAGGCGCTTGCCTTTGCGTGGAAGGTGTGCAAGCACGTCAAGTCCAATGCCATCGTATTCACGACCAAGGACCGGACGATCGGAATCGGCGCCGGCCAGATGAGCCGTCTTGATTCCGTCCGGATTGCAAAGATGAAGGCGCAGTTCCCGCTCACCGGGACGGTACTCGCTTCCGATGCCTTTTTCCCGTTCCGCGACGGCCTGGATGAAGCGGCCAAGGCGGGAGTGACGGCGGTGATCCAGCCCGGAGGGTCGCTGAAGGACGAAGAGGTGATCAAGGCGGCGGAAGAACACGGCATTGCCATGATCATGGCGGGAATGAGGCACTTCCGGCATTAACAGACGGGTGCTCGGTCCGGTTGCCGCCTCCCTCCGATGACCACCGGCTCTTCGGGTTTAAAAATGATGAAAAATGTTATTATCATGGCAGTTCTGTTCTTTCCGCTTATTGCTGCGTGCCAACGGACGGAGGAAAAAACACCGTTCACTGTTCCCGCCGGAATAGACCACTCGAAAAAGTTCGATAACGCACAGGGCCCCGACTATAACGGCCTGATCGGGGAATATCGCACAGTCCTTGCGCAGGACCCGGATAATTTTGCCGCCCTGGTCGCCCTGGGAAACGCATACTTCGACAGCGGGCAATGGAAAAACGCGGCTGCGATGTACGAGCATGCACTGCGCCTGAACCCCACCAATGCCGACGTGCGCACCGACATGGGAACGGCATACCGGTGTCTGAACATGCCGGACCGGGCGTTGGCCGAATACCGAATTGCGCTCGAGCATGAACCGGCTCACCTGAATGCCCGGTACAATATGGGGATCGTCCTGGCCAACGACAAAAAGGATTATCGGGCCGCCATCCATGTCTGGGGAGAGCTGCTGAAACTGGCGCCGAACTTTCCCTACGCTGACGCCGTCAGAGCCAGCATTGCGACGCTGCACAAGGGGATTTCGAGGGACACAAAATGATTCGCAGCCTGCTGATTTTTTTTATCGTCCTCATGATCTACTATGCGCTGAAGGCCGTGTTCAGATCCGTGGTTCGCGGATATTATGCGGACGAACGGCGCAGCAGCACCGTCCTTCCCGGGGAAGAGATGGTGCAGGACCCCGAGTGCCGCACCTATGTGGTGAAGAGCCGGGCGGTGACCCGGCGCATCAACGGGAAGCTCTGCCTGTTTTGCAGCGAAACGTGCGCCCGGCAGTATGAAGACAAGAACCGCACGTGACCGCGGTCGGGAAAAATGACGCGGACCCGAATAAATATATTTTCCCTGGCCAGGCTCCTTACGGCCCTCCTGCTGCTCAGCGTTATATTTCCCGCACCCGAGACGACGGCGCCGAAAGCGGAGGTTTTCGCCGACCGGCTCTCGTCCCTTCCCGGGCAACTCCGGCTCATCATCTGGAAGTCGCAGTACACCGTGACCCTCTATAAAGGAGACGCTCCCGTCAGGACCTATCGGGCCGTGTTCGGCAAGGGCTTTCAGGACGGCGACAAACGGATGCAGGGCGACAAGCGGACCCCGGAAGGGGAGTTCTACATCTGCACCATGAACCACAGTAAACGGTTCTATAAATTCATGGGCCTGAGCTATCCCGATCTGAAACACGCAGAGTACGGTCTGAAAACCGGGATGATTTCCCCGTCGGAATATCTGGTGATCAAAAAGGCCATTGAAGAGCGGCAGCCGCCTCCCTGGGACACGCGACTCGGCGGCGCCGTGGGCATTCACGGACGGGTCCTGGACGGGGGGGCGGGACAGCGGTCGTTCATAGGCATGAACTGGACCGACGGCTGCATCGCGCTGGACAATGCCGACGTTGACGAGCTTTTCAGCGCAGTATCTCTCGGCACGCCGGTGACGATCCTGCCATGATTTCAAAAATGAAGCGAACCTCTTCTCATCCGTCATCACCCGCGCTCCTGGAACACTTTTCCAAAGAGATCGAGCGTTGCGTAAAGTGCGGCTCCTGCCGGGCCGTCTGCCCCTCCTTTTTGTACGAGCGGGGGGAATCCTATTCCGCGCGCGGCAGGATGGCCCTCGTCAAGGCGGTCCTGAGGGGGCAACTGCCGGTTTCGTCTCTCTTTAAAGACCGTCTTGCGACGTGTACGGGTTGCCTTGCCTGCGAAGCCTCCTGTCCGAGCGGCGTGCCCGTTGCGGACATTATCCAGGCGGCGAAGGAACAGGCCGTGCGGGAATCAGGGACCGGCATCATCGATAAGATCGTTTCCGAAGTGCTGAAGCGCCCGTCTGCACTCCGCGCGACCGCCTGGCTTGCGCCCTTCGCGCTGCATTATGCGAAAGGGCGGGAAAAAAGTTCAACGTTCAAGGTGCAACGTTCATCAAAACCCGGGACCCGGGACATGAGCCAGGCGTCGAAAGGCACCATCGCCTTCTTTCCCGGATGTGCGATAGAATATTTTCAGCCCGACATCGAAAGGGCGGCGAAGAACGTGCTGAATGCCCTTGGTTATGCGGTGATCGTCCCCGACGGGCTGAAATGCTGCGGCAGGCCGCTTCTTTCCCTCGGTGATCGCGCCGCCGCAACAGAGCATGCGGCACACAATGCCGGCCTCCTGTCCGCGGTCAAGGCCGATGCAATCGTCACCGCATGTGCGTCCTGCGGCTTGACTTTTAAGAAAGAGTATCCTACACTGCTGCGGCCGGAGGGTAAAAGATTAGTTGTTCTCGACATCCATGAATTCCTCGCCGGCAGGCTTTCGGAAATACAACTCGCGCCGGTCGCGGGAAGCGTCACCGTCCATGATCCTTGTCACCTGGGCAGGGGACAGGGACTTTCGGAAACCCTGCGGGACCTGCTCCGGGCAGTCCCGGGGCTCGCGCTCAAGGAAATGAAAAACGCGGACCGCTGCTGCGGTTTCGGCGGCGTGATGCGGGTGACCCATCAGGGGCTCTCCGACGGGATCGCCGGGGAAAAGGCCAAAGCAATCAGAGAGACCGGGGCTGCCGCCGTCGTGACCGGCTGCCCCGGCTGCCGCATGCAGCTGGCAAACGCATTACAGTCCGCGGGCTCAAACGTCGAAGTGCTGCATACGGTGCAGGTGTTGGAGGAAGCGATATACGGATGCAGGATGCCGGAAATCGCCGGTCAAGCATCATAAATCAAGTACTGCGTTAATTGATACGGGAAAGGACGAGTATGAAATTTTTTATCGATACGGCAAATGTGAAAGAGATCCGCGAAGCAGCGAGCCTCGGAGTTGTCGATGGCGTGACCACGAACCCCTCGCTCATCGCCAGGGAAGGCCGGGACTTCAAGCAGGTGATCGCCGAGATCTGTTCCATCGTCGACGGGCCGATCAGCGCCGAGGCAGTAAGCCTGGAGGCCGACAAAATGGTTGTAGAGGGGACGGACCTTGCGAAGATCCATAAGAACATCGTCGTGAAGCTGCCGATGACCAAAGACGGTCTGAAAGCTACCAAGGTGCTGGCCGAGCAGGGGATCCGCGTGAACATGACGCTGGTTTTCTCGCCCATGCAGGCGCTCCTTGCGGCAAAAGTGGGGGCCGCTTACGTGAGTCCCTTTGTCGGCAGGCTCGACGACATCAGCCAATACGGCATGGACCTCGTGCGCCAAATCGTAACAATCTACGGTAACTACGGGTACGGGACCGAGGTGATCGTGGCGAGCGTACGGAACCCGCTCCACGTCGTGGACGCGGCCCTGGCTGGCGCCCACATTTCCACGATCCCCTTTAGTGTGATCGACCAGCTCGTGAAGCACCCACTCACGGACATCGGGATCGATAAGTTCCTGTCGGACTGGAAAAAGTTGGAGAAGAAGTAAAACGAAAAGCCGTTAACCACAGAGACAGAGACTAAAGGCACTTTTTGGGAAGACGTCCCGGTTTTTTCCCTCCACCTGACTTTCGCATTTCTCCTCGCCTCCGTGTTTCTGTGATTGATGCACTTGAGGAACCATGCCAATTTACGAATATCACTGCAAAGCCTGCAACGCTGATTTTGAAAAGCTCGTCTTCGGAGCAAACCCCGCCGTCGCGTGCGATAAATGCGGCTCGAAAAACACGGAGAAGCTCCTGTCGCGCTTCGGCATGGGCCGGTCAGCGGGCTCGTCATCCTCGAGCGATTCATCGGGGAGCTCCGGGTGCGGTGGCTGCTCGTCGTCCTCCTGCGCAGGCTGCCATTAACCCGAAAACGGCAGTTGTGCCGTTGATAAGCCCGCTGGCTCTTCGCCTGGCCCATGCCCTCTGCCCCCGTGTGCCTCAACATCATATCCGGAATGCTCCGCGGAATCGCCTTCAACGATGAAGGAATAAGCTTGCCTGAGGCAACTTTAGTATTGACGGGCAGGGCCTTAAAGAGGTATCATTCACGAGCTTCATAAACAACATATTCGTTCCAAGCGTCTTTATAGAATATAGAAGTGATCATGTCATTTATTTTTTTACTGGTAGCCGGATTCGTACTGATACCGTCCTTCGCCTTTGCATGGGGGCCCATGACCCACATGTATCTCGGCAATGAACTGCTGTCCTGCGCTACGCTCCTGCCTGCCGGCATCCATGCCCTTCTGAAAAAACACAAACAGGATTTTCTCTACGGCAATCTCATGGCCGATATGATCCTCGGGAAGAAATATCTGCCTGATGAAAAAAGCTCGCACTCATGGGAGGTAGGACTGAAACTGCTCGAACAGGCCAAAAGCTGGCCCGAACGCTCTTTCGCCTACGGATACCTGGCCCATCTGGCCGCCGATACGGTGGCCCACGAGACCCTGACGGATGAACTGGGGAACATGGGCCATACCTGGATCGAGATGAAGGCCGACAGCATCATCGACAAGACCTACTGGCTCCAGACCGTACTGATCAGCAAAGCGGTGCGGCAGCGGAGCGACCTCCTGCTTGAAAACTCCCTCGACAGTTATATCTTTTCCTTTAAGACCAACAAACGCATTTACCGGGGCATGGTGTTCCTCTCGCTTCTCAACAAGAAGCGGCGGCGCGGTGTGGACCGGGCGCTCATCCATGAACTGCATGAAGAGTCCATTACGCGCATGCTCGATCTGCTCCAGCATGGGACCGCGTCAGCGGTGCTGCAAAAGAAACCGCTCTAACCACCTGCCTTCCGAAGCCTCCACGGTTTACCCTCTGCCGGGAAATCTGCTATAGTTTCTTCATTGAGGCGTAAACCCTGCCAAGGAGGCTCTCATGGAACTCTCTATTGTTCGCGTTGATATCCCCGAAGGCTGCAACATTATCCTGGGCCAGACCCACTTCATCAAGACCGCCGAGGACCTCTACGAAATCATCGCCACAACGGCGCCGCCGGCAAAGTTCGGCGTGGCTTTTAACGAAGCATCAGGACCGTGCCTCATCCGCACCGAGGGGAACGACGACGGTCTTATTGCCGCCTGTACTGCGGCCCTCCAGTCCCTTGGAGCGGGACACGTGTTCTGTATCTGCCTGAGGAATGCTTTCCCGATCAATATCCTTAACCAGATCAAAAACTGTCCGGAGGTCTGCCGCATCTTTTGCGCAACCGCGAACCCGCTTGAAGTTGTCGTCTGCTCAACGGAGCAGGGCAGGGGTGTTCTCGGCGTCATCGACGGATCTTCACCCAAGGGCGTCGAGACGCCGGCGGACCGGGAACAGCGAAAAAGGTTCCTGCGAAAGATCGGATACAAGCTGTGAGACTTCAGTAGACGCTCATCCGCTTTCCGGCCCTTTACAGTCTGCACAAAACCTGCTACAGTGTCTCCATGAAAGACACAGGGCCAGCGGGGACTATTATTTCCGTGGGCGGCGGCAAGGGGGGGGTGGGCAAGAGCATTTTGTCCATCGGCCTGGGCACTGTCCTCGCCCGGAGCGGCAAAAGCGTCGTGCTTGCGGACCTCGACCTGGGCGCAGCCAACCTGCACACCTACCTCGGCATCCTGGGAAGGACGCCGACGATCGCCGACTTCATTCTCGGCAAAGTCCCTTCCCTCGAAAACCTCGTGGTCGAAACGTCGGTGAACAACCTCGGGCTTGTCAGCGGCGCGGAGTTCGTGCCCGGGATCACCAACCCGGCCCACTGGATGAAACTCAAACTCATGCGGCATCTGCGCTCGCTCCCGGCGGATTACATCATCATCGACCTGGGGGCCGGCGTGCATTTCAACACCCTCGATTTCTTCGGCATTTCTGACCGGGGCGTGGTCATTACGGCACCTGAACCGGGCGCGGTGATGAACGCCTACAGCTTCGTCAAGGGCGCCCTGTTCCGCAAGATGCAGAACATTTTCAAGAACCAGCGGGAGATAGCTGCGCTCATCGAGGCAGAGAACAAAAGCGGGGACAGCGAAAAGCGGTTCACCCTCGAGTGGTTCAAGGATGCGCTCACGAAGACGGCCCCCGACCTGCTCCCGCTCATCGATGAAATCGAAGAGTCCTTCAGGCCCGCCCTCATCATTAATCGCGCGCCGGAGGGGCAGACCCATCTTCTCGTCAAAAACCTGATGTCGCTCTGCACGGAAAAGCTCGGCATCACCCTGGAGCACGTCGGGGACCTGCCCGAGGCGCGGGAGCTCACGAACCATCTGCTGAACGTTCCGAAATTCTTCGACCGTCCCGAGGGAAGGGACTACTATACCGCGGCCAGGCAGATCGTTGACCGGATCACGAAGACCGGACCCATTGGAGAGGCCGGAAAAACCGGGTCCTTCGATTTCAGCGATGACGAGCGGGAGGAGATCCTTCGTTTCATCGATACGCTCGATGAGCGGGTGTTCAGCAAAACCAAGAAAAACGCGTGGAAACTCCGGATGTTCTTCAAGCCCTCCGACGTCATCAGCTATCTCATCAGCCGCGGCGTAAAACACGATTTGTTTTATAAATCCGCATGACGTTCGGGCTGAAGACCGTAGCGGTTCCCGGAAAAACGGACTTGCATATTTCCCCCAAAAGCAGTAAACTTCCATTACTTTCAGGCTGATTTGCCGGCCCGTCCGCATCATAATTAATGAAAACAGGGAGCGCACAATGAAACGATTGTCTTATGCAGCAACAGTATGTTCGATCGCGGTTATTTCAACACTCTTTGCCGCAGGCGCCTTTGGCGCAACGGAGAAAACGGCTTCTAAACCGCAAACGGCAGCACCGGCGAATGCAGCAACGTCGCAATTCATGACCGGCAATGTGGTGGAAACCATGGACTCCGGAGGATACTCTTATATCTGCCTGGAGCAGAAGGGCAAGAAAGCCTGGTTTGCCGCTCCGCAAATGGCCGTAACAAAGGGACAGCTCCTGACGTTTGAGCTTGGTATGGAAATGAGGAATTTCACGAGCAAAACGCTGAACAGGACTTTTGAGACCATATACTTCACCACCGGGCCGGTCACCGCACGGCAGGAGGGAGCGGGCAAGACCGCGCCTGCAAAGCAGGAGGCGGCAAAAGCGGCAACGGGTGAGAAAATCCATGTAAAAAAAGCAGCGGGAAAGAATGCTTACACGGTAGCCGAGGTTTTTGCGAAAAAGGAATCCCTGAATCAAAAACCGGCCGTCATCAGGGGCAAAGTCGTGAAGGTCTCTTCAGGGATCATGGGTAAAAACTGGATACATCTGCAGGACGGCACCGGCGACGCGGTGAAAAAGACAAACGACCTCATAGCGACCTCCCAGGACAGCCCGGCGGTCGGCGATGTCGTGACGGTTAAAGGCACCGTCTACAAAGACAAGGATTTCGGCGCCGGTTATAAATACAGCGTGATCATGGAGCAGGCAAAAGTGCAGAAATGATCCCGTAACACAGAAAAAGTATATGAGCCCTGTGCAACCGGCACAGGGCTTTTTTTTACCTTCAACAGGTCAGGAAATGATGTCTAAAAAGAGCAGTTGGACACTGAAGAACCGGATTAACAAATGATAAAAGCGGATTAATCCTAAATCAAAGCTTTAGCCTTTTGGGTGAATTGACTAATTAAAGTAACATCCGCTGTTATCAGGTTTTTATCCGCTTTTTCCGTGTCAAATGACGTTTTTAGGATAAGCCCTTGCCAGGAAAAAGGGGGAAAGAGGGCGAAAGGGAGAAAACTATTCAGCCTGAAAACGGCGGGTGCTGAGACGGACTTCCTCCGTCCGAACTTAGTTCCCCTTGACTTTTACCGTGTTTATCCGTGGTTACAACTTCTTTGTTACGTTTTATTAAATCAGCTCTTGACAAATAGAACGATTTAGGAAAAAATCAACGTTCTACGGACAGACGAATGGGACCCCACGAAAGGTGCCGCCTCATGAACAGAACGATAAAAAAAATGCTGATTGCCAACCGCGGCGTTCCCGCTGTCCGGGTCATGCACACGTGCAGGGACCGCAAGATCCCGACCGTTGCGGTCTACAGCGACCCGGACCGCCTTGCCCACCACGTGTTCATGGCTGACGAAGCCGTGCATATCGGAGCGGCGCCGCCGGCCGAGTCCTACCTCAACATGGACAAAATGGTCGATGCTGCCGCCCGGAGCAACGCGGATGCGATCCACCCGGGATGGGGTTTCCTTGCCGAAAACGCCGAGTTCGCGAAGAAGGTGATCGACGCGGGGCTCATCTGGATCGGCCCTTCTCCCGAGGTCATCAGCATGCTGGGAGACAAGATCGAGGCAAAGGCGCTTGCCAGGAAGGCCAATGTGCCGACCATTCCGGGAATCGACGCGGTCACCGACATCGAGCAGATAAAGACGTGGATGAAAAAGGACGACGTCGCCTATCCCATCATGATCAAGGCCGCCTCGGGCGGCGGCGGCAAAGGCATGGTGAAGGTTGAGAACGACGGGGAGCTCTCACAGGCCCTTGCACGCGCCCGGTCCGAGGCAAAGAAGTCCTTCGGTGACGACACGATCCTGGTCGAGAAATACATCGAGCGGGGCCGGCACATCGAGGTCCAGATCGTGGCGGACTCCCACGGGAACGTCGTCCATCTGTATGAACGGGAGTGCACGCTCCAGCGAAGGAACCAGAAGATCATCGAGGAGGCGCCATCGCCGAGTCTTGACGAGAACCTGAGGAATGAGATCTGTTACACCGCGACCAGGCTGATGCGCGAAATCGGCTACACCACCGCGGGGACGGTCGAGTATATATTCGATTCCTCCACGCGGAAGTTCTATTTCCTCGAAGTGAACACCCGGCTCCAGGTCGAGCACGGCATCACCGAGCTGATCACCGGGCTCGACATCGTCGGCATCATGATCGACGTGGCGCTCGGCAAGAAGCTGCCTTTCAAACAGTCCGCAATCCGACCAAACCGCTGGGCACTCGAGGTCCGTTTGAACGCCGAGGACCCGAAGACCTTCAGTCCTTCATTCGGTCCGATTACGCGTCTTCAGATTCCCATGGGCCCGAACGTACGAGTCGCTTCGGGCGTGTACGAGGGGGGAGACATCCCCCCGTACTATGATTCGCTGTTCATGCTGCTGATGACCGCGGGCGCGGACCGGAACCATGCGATCAGCGTCATGGACCGGTCCCTCGGCAGGAACCTCAGGGTAGAGGGCGTCAAGACGCTGCAACCGCTGCTGCTCTCGATCATCAGGCATCCGTCGTTTGCAGCAGGCGAGTTCTCCACGCGGTTCATCGAGCAGCATCTGGACGAATTGATCTCCATGTTCCAGGAGAAGAACAGCGAGGACGAGGTCCTGAAGATCGCGCGGTACGTGGCCGAGACCTCGGCGCTCGGGCCGCAGAAGTGGATGTAGCAACCACAGGCGACAGCGTCGCACACGGTAAAAACGTTCACGGTTTTACTACAAGACCTGCTTCTTAAAAAGCCTTACCGTGTTCATCCGTGGTTACCCAAGTTTATCCGGATCCAGTTTCAGATGAGGGAAATGATGGGAAATAGTGTTTTCGTCAAGCCCGGCATGTCGCCGAAAGAGATCGTTGCTGCGGTCCGCTCCCTGAAGGGGGTCTGCCTGACCTCGGTGGGAATGCGCGACGCGGGCCAGTCGGACTTCAAGAACCGGCACCGAATCTACGACCTGAAGACACTCGCGCCCTATTATAACGGCATGGGCCTGTTCTCGGCCGAGACGCACGGCGGCGCGCGCTGGCACGTGGGCATCATGAACCGGCGCGAGAGCCCCTTCGAAGAAGTGAATATCCTGCGGGAACTGATGCCGAACGTGCTGCAGCAGACCTTGATCCGTGAAACGAACCTCTGGGGCTACCGCCCCTATCCGAAGAACGTCATCGAGCATGCCGTTGCCCGCGTGGACATCGACGTGTGGCGGTGCTTCTCGTTCCTGAACGACGTACGGAACATGCGGTCCGTAGCGGAAACGGTCATGAAACGCGGCAGGCTGTTCGAGCCGACCATCTCCTTTACCGTTGCCGACTGGGCCACAAACGAGTACTACCTCGGCGTGGTCAAGGACATGGTGGACCTCTGCGGCGGGATCGACGAGATCGTGCTGTGCATCAAGGACATGGCAGGCGTCGGAGACGTTTCCCGCATCGGCAACCTCGTGGATGCGGTCAAGCAGAAATATCCTACGCTCGTGATCAACTACCACCGCCACATTACCGACGGCCTCGCCGTGCCCGCCTTCCTTTCAGCTGCAAAAGCGGGCGCCACGATCTTCGACGTGGAGGAAGACTCGCTCGTCCGTTTCTACGGCCATTCCCCGGTCCTCGCAATCCAGGCGATCTTCGAGGAGTCCGGCATCCCGGTGCATCTGAACAGGCCCCAGGCCGAACTGGCCGTACAGAAAGTGCGGGAGTGGATCGGCCATTACGAGTGGGCCGAGTCGCCGTTCAAGGGTCTGGACCACATGGTAACGCTTCACCGCATGCCCGGAGGGGCCTTCCCCAGTTCCTTCGAACAGGCCCACAAGGGGGAGTTCCTCCATCTTATGCCGGCGATCCTGAAGGTGATGTCCCTGTACAACAGGATCGTGAAATATTTCGACGTTACCCCGGGTTCGCAGATCACCTGGGTCACCTGCAGCGGGATCGTGAACCGCTATGCGAAAGAGAAGGGCGACCGCGGGGTAAAGCATATCATCGACCTTTTGACAAAGTTCGTCGCTGACAAGGCGCAGGACTTCGACGCCATGGACCGGGCAGAGCAGGAGGAATTGCTTCAGCTCTTCAGGACAGCGCCGGGCGATTTCAAAAACCTGCTGCTCGGCAATTACGGCAAGCTCCCGGTGGGCTGGCCGGCGGAATGGGTCTATCAGAGCACCTTCGGCGAGGAATGGGAGGCCAGGATCAGGGAGCGCAAGGAAGTATCGCCGCTTGACTCCATGCCCGGCGACGACCTGGACAAACTGCGCAGGGACTTGCAGGAGGCCGTGGGCAGGGACATTACCGAAGAAGAGTTCATCCTCTATCTCATGCACCCAAAGGACGCATTGGAGTTCCTGGAATTCCGGTCCAAGTTCGGCGAAGCGCCTCTTGCGCTGCCGACCAATGTTTGGCGAACAGGACTCACCAAGCCCGGGGACCGCGTGGACTTCGAGCATTGGGGCAAGCCTTATTCCATCGAGCTCGTGTCCATCGGCGCCGAGCATGAAGGCGTGATCCACGTGGTGATGCGGGTCAATAATAAGACACGGGTGTATACTGTCATGACTCCGCGAGCCAAGAAGGCCGAGATCAGGATGGCAAAAGGCCCGAACAACGTGGGCGCGCCGATCAACGGCAGCCTCTGGCGCATAGGCAACCCCGCGCGCGGACCGATCAAGGCCGGCGACATCGTGCACAAGGGTGAAGAGATCGCGAACCTCGAAGCCATGAAGATGGAAAACGCGATCCTCGCTCCCATGGAGGGCCAGGTCGTCGAAGTCTGCGCCAGGCTCAACGAGACCGTGCAGGAAGGCCAGCTCCTGTTCGTGATCGAAAAGGCGTCAATACGGCCGGAAGCGAACGGGGCGTAAAGCAGGGGCAGGAACGTCGCGATTGAAACGTGCATAGTTCAATTGAATATCATTAGGACTTTATTTTCTTGTCTCTTGGTGTATAATAATCATGCCGACGATATTATTCATAATGTGGTGGCGTTTTTTCTTTTATTCCAATGAAGGTAATGAGCCAATACACGTTCATTGCAAAAAAGGCGATATGGAATGCAAGTTCTGGCTCGACAGCCTGGACTTTGACGTCGCAGAGGCGTATAGCTATAATATGAACAGCAGCAATAAGCGTGAGGTCAAGAAGATCATCTTTGAATATTTTGATTTTATCGAAACCGAATGGAACAAGTTCCAAAAGGAAAGACAGAAATGACCAGATACCACAATATTGAAAAGGTCCTCTTTCAAGATGACACCATGATTTTAGTAATTGACGGCAAGGAATATTCCTTTGCCCTGAAGGACATTTCGCAAAGGCTTGCCAATGCCTCGCCGACCGAGAGAGCAGCCTACGAAATATCGCCATCGGGGTATGGCATCCATTGGCCGCTTCTAGACGAAGATCTATCGGTGGATGGCCTGCTCGGCGTTAAACATCACCCGGGGTCGCCAAGCGCAAAAATGGCAGTGTAAGTACCTTCAATTTTGCCTCTTGATTTTAGTCCCTACCGTATTTCGTTTTCTCTTTCCGTTGACAGCGAATTTAGAAAAGAATAGACTTCTTCCTGAAGTTCACACTCAGCCACGTCCGGCCCAAATCAACATTTCATGTCGAATTTGCAACTCGAAATCTCTTATTTTGAGGCTTGAGAACATCATAACGTCCAATACTTCTACATACAGATACAAGCATCTCCAGTTTTTTCAGATTGGCTGCATTGTTCTCCCCATGTCGCGTTTCCATTTTATGGCATCAGGAAAATCGAAGCCCAAAATAGGGTTTCTCTGATTGACGGCCTCATCCGACAATGCTATAGTGCCGCGACCATCATGTTGGATGAAATTATGATCTATAAGAATGGGGCTGAAAGCAAAGTTTCTGCTTTAGAAGATCGCTGTTCCAAATTACATCGCCTGAAAATACCCCATCATGGTCATTGACTTGATCTGCAAATTTATGCTACAAAAGTAGCATGCATTCCCGAATTATCTTGCCTTACCTCACCTCTTTTTATTAGCTTGAAAATCTGAATACGTACGGGAGATCTACCTATGCGGGCTTTCTATCGGGCATTGAAAATATTTTCCGGGATTACGCTCTTCTTTTTCTGCTGGACCTACCTGCCGTTGTATGCAGCGGTCGCGTATGCGGCCACGCCGCAGGGGGCGCAGAGAAGTGTCAATGCTCGGAACAGCGACCCCTCTCAATTCCCCCTTGGCAAGGGGGGAAACAGGGGGGTGGGTGAGACTTCCGGCGAGCGATTCGGGAAAGCTTTGGAAGATATCCGTCAGACGGCAGCAAAAGCGGAAGCGAAAGCCGATAAGGGCGAAGACGCTTCAGCGGAAATAGGGACGATCAAAGTGAAAAGAGCCGAGATCGAGTCATTGGATGTTGATCTCAAAAAAGAATTTGCAGCCACGGAGAAGAAGCTCAAAGACGCGCATCTGCCACAGGAGATCCTCGACCGGCATTATAAATTCGTAAAGCACTATGAAGATAATCTGAACGAGCTGAAAGCAAACCTCGAAGAAGTCGAGCTTGCAAAAACCACATCAGACCGCAGGGCCAAAATTGAAAAAGTCAGGCTGCATCTCGAAAAAGTAAAACCGCCCAAAAAACATATCCCGCTCGATCCGAATAATCTTCCGAACAGGCTGATGAAAGGGAAGAAACGGGCGCCGCGGCTGAGGAAAGAAAACTTCGAAAAGGACTTTCCGCCGCAGAGGTCAGCGAGGGCTGCTTCGAACCCACAAGACTTTTTGTCCGCAGATTTACGCGGATACACGCAGATTTCAGGGGTAATAGATTCTACACCTCAGCATAAACCAGTTCTTCTGGCATTTAATGAAGTCGCAAGCGACATTCCTTTTACACTTCCTCGCCCCTTGAGGGAGAGGACTGAGGTGAGGGGTAGTTCTGATATTCAACAACTTGCCTTTGCCGATTCAGCACCGTTTCTTCTCGCACAAGTGACAGGCCAACCCTCCCCTGATGACTTAGCGGAAACTCCGGATATCCAGTTCACCCAAGATATTATTAATCTTGCGGCTCAACTCAATAATAGCCCAGTGCAAATCTACAACTGGGTACGGAACAACATCGAATACGCGCCGACCTACGGCTCTATCCAGGGCGCGGAGCAGTGTCTTCAGTCGAAGATTTGCAACGATATGGACACCGCCAGTCTGCTCATCGCCCTTCTCAGAGTCTCAGGGATATACGCCCATTACGTCTACGGAACCATACAAATGCCGATCGATAAAGCCATGAACTGGGTAGGAGGAGTGACCGACCCCAATATAGCAGGTACGGTCTTCGCCACCAACGGGGTTCCGGCAACAGCTCTCATTTCCGGAGGTACGATCAAATACGAACAGATCGAACACGTCTGGGTCAATGCATATATCGACTACATCCCGAGCCGCGGCGCGGTCCAGCGGCAGGGGAACACCTGGATTCCGCTTGATGCGAGCTATAAGCAGTACACCTACACGCAGGGTATCGACGTAGTATCAGCCGTACCCTTTGATGCCCAAACCTTTGCAAATCAGATCCTCTCTACGGCGACAACCAACACAGTAGACGGGTCTGTCACAAACGTAAACTCCGCATATGTCCAGCAGACCATGCAGGACTACCAGACCCAGGTGCAGAGCTATATCCAGCAGAACTATCCCAATGCCACCATCGGCGACGTGATAGGGAAAAAGGAAATAATCCAGCAGAATTATCCAATCCTTCTCGGTACGCTTCCATACAAAGCTGTCCAAATCGGCTCGGAGTTTGCCACAGTTCCCGATAATCTCCGGGAGACCATGAGTTTCAGCATCCCTGATCCGACAGGAGCAAGCGCGGGCCTCACCTATACCACTGGCATGCCGCAGATCGCAGGAAAGAAGATCACGCTGTCATTTTCACCTGCAACGGCTAATGATCAGGCTGTCATTGAATCACTTCTTCCCCAGCCCAACTCTGATGGGACACCTATTGACCCGAGCCAATTGCCAACTTCATTCCCGGCATATCTGATTAACCTGAAACCCGAACTTCGCATAGATGGTCAGGTCGTAGCAACCGGTGCTCCGACAATGATGGGCAGCGACCAATCGTTTACTATGTCGCTCAATGAGCCGGGCATAGGCGTAAGTAATATCGATAACATTCAGAAGGCTGGCGAGTATTTCGGGATTGGAGTGGATACGGCAAGAATGGGCGATCCCATCGCAATACAAGCAAAGCTTGATTCCACAAAAACAAAATTGCAATCGCAAACTTATGCTGATATCTCAAAAGACGACGTTCTGGGCGATCTCTTATTTGCCACGATTACAGCATATTTTGTGGAATTGGATAAATCAGATGAAACTGCAGCGGATGTCAATAATCTAATTCGCTACCGTGCAGTTTCTGTTGGAATGTTTTCGTTATCCTTAGATGTACAAGAAGTATTTGGTGTGCCAACGGATGCCGGAGCTAAAGGGCTAATGATGGATGTGGATAGAATCATGCAAGCTGTATTCAGTAAGGATGGAAATATGGATGATGTAAAAAGTTATGTGCTATCGTCTGGAAATATATCGTCAGCTTTGGAGCATGGTGTCTTCGAACAGCTCTATTCAACTCCCAATAATCCTGTTGAGGGGGTATCTGCAGTGAAAGCGCTGAAGATTGCTAACGATCAAGGCATACCTGTATACACAATTAATCAAGCAAATATCAATACTATCCTCCCGAATCTAGAAGTAAGCCTGGACGTGATAGATAGCATTGTAAATGCTGTGCAGGCAGGCAAAGAAGTGACTGTTTCAAAGTCTAATATAAATTTCAACGGTTGGATTGGATGCGGTTACATTGTGATAGACCCCTCTACGGGTGCCGGTGCTTATATGATCAGTGGTGATTATCATGGGATGTTAGGCAAACTCATAGTTGGAACCTTGTTATTTTTCTTATGTGTAATGTTTGTCATATTGGCCCTCATAACCGGCCCAGCAACATTCGGTTTAGGCTACGTTATTTTTGGATATTTGGCACTTCTTGCTGCATGGGGCGGCATTATGATGCTGTACGGGCAAAAGAAAACTGACGCATTCATTGATTGCATTGGCGAAATTATTGGCCGGGGTATTGTGGGCCATGGCGTCGAAAGTTTTTTAAAAGGAGTAATAAAGGAAGCTTTCGAGAGCATTATGACTGTCGTTCATTCATATGAATTTGGAAAGTGTATTAACAATACATTTTGGCAATGAGCCTTACTCTATTGCTGTATTAGTGGAGGATATAATGTCTATTATTTATAAGTATGATTACGGTGAAATATTTATTGGAGTAGTAGGATTAATAGTAGGCGTAATCCTAATAATTCGTGAACGTAATAAGACCGTTACATATAGAGATTCATTAATTGCGATCTTTGGTGGATTAACAAACTTATTAATTACATTTATAGACATCTGTTTTGTAAAGAAACAATGTAATGCAAAGTATATTACAGCAACCTTAATGCTGAAAGTAACAGATGGATGGTTTCTTAGGGGCGGTGTGTTTTTTGGATATATTCTTATCATTTTTGGCATAACAGGTCTGATTGTCGGCAAACCATATTTACAGGGGCGAAAAAAGGATAACTAGGAAGTGCAGTCCTAGGGGACGTAGTTGCGCCCGTTGCGTTGCGGATTTTGAAGTGATACTGGTAGTGTAGCATTGCAGAACGAGACGCTTGAGAATCGTGAACAGGAGCGTATATGCCACGACAAGCACGATTAGATGTTCCAGGAGCTTTGCACCACATCATGGTGCGCGGGATAAACAAAGCGGCCATCTTCGATGATGACCAGGATAGGCAGCGGTTTCTAGAACGGCTGGAAGAAAACATCGTAAAAGCAAAGTGCTCGATCTATGCCTGGGTCCTTATGACCAATCACGTTCACTTATTATTCAAGAGCGGCGGCAAGGGGATTTCGGCAGTCATGCGGAAGCTTCTTACCTGGTATGCAATCTATTACAACCACAGGCATAAACGAACAGGACACCTCTTCGAGAACCGCTATAAGTCAATTCTTTGCGATGAGGATAATTACCTTCTTGCCCTGATCCGGTACATCCATCTTAATCCAGTCAGGGCCGGCATGGTCAAGACCATGGAAGAGCTGGACCGGTACCCGTGGAGCGGTCACAGCGCTGTCATGAACAAACGAGAATGCCTCTGGATGGACACTAATTATGTCCTGCTCCAGTTTAATGACACAACGCGAAGAGCACGAAAGGCTTATCGGGTTTTCGTGCAAGAAGGCATCGGCATGGGCCGTAGGCCGGAATTGACCGGAGGAGGGCTTGTCCGCAGTCTGGGAGGCTGGTCACAGGTCCAGTCGGCGCAGAGAACAGGCCGGAAGGCCGAATACGATGAACGCATCCTCGGAAGCGGCGACTTTGTCACGGCTATTTTCAAAGAAGCCGAAGAAAAGCAGATACGCCAATTCAAAATAAAACGGACGGGATTGACTATCTCGGCCATTATTGAGAACGAATGCAAATCAGCGCGCATCAGCGAACGGGAACTTAAGAACGGAAGCAAACGGATAATTGTGCGTACTGTTCGGGAAAAGATCGCCAGAAGGTCAGTAGAAGAACTTGGCCTGACATCAGCGGAGATAGCGAGGAACCTTGGCGTGTGTACATCGACCGTCACGCGGGCGCTCAGCAGATCGGAAGAGGCGGCCTGATGCTGGTAAACCGCACGCAACGGGCGCAACTACGTCCCCTATGGTGCGTAGTCGCGCTTTGCCTCAACAATCCCCGCCTACAGGAAAACCACCTCTTCAAAATCATCAACCGCGGAGACACCCATGCGGAGACCATTCGGCTTATCGCCGCGCACCAGACCTGGTCGAGCAGAGCGCTGGTCCGGTATTCTCTGGTCCGAAACGAGCATACGCCCCTGACGATTACGGAACGCTTTCTCGAGCTCATGAGATTGCAGGAACTGAGGGATCTCTATATCGACCCGTCGCTGCCGGTAAGCGTTAAGCCTCTCGTATATCGGGAGCTTCTGAGCCGTGGGCAGGAACCGCAGGAGCAACTGGTCGAGCAGGTATTTGAGATCGATGAGAACGACGACAAGGGGATGGAGGATTTCGACACCGCCGAAGATGAACCCGACGAAACTGCTGAGAACGGGTAGTTCCGAATGAAGTGATGATCCTAGCCGCATTCGGGAGAGGATCTCCTTCTTCAGGTGTGGCCGCTTGTTCTTTTTGTATCATTCGCAATGTTAAACAGGTTTTCAGGCAATAGCTACTTCCTGAAGCAAACAGCGGTTGCAATATTTGGAATTTATGACCTTCTGCTGCAATCATGTGATCCAAATATATGAATACAGTCATCGACTTCATCCTGAATCTGGTGAAGGTTCCATTCTTCGAAACACATTAAAGTAACGACCAGAATTCTTCAACATCAACCCCTCCTTAATCCGTAATATTTTTGTTGACGATTAAGACTTATTTTGATAGCATTAAATGTAAGTGTAAGAAGGTGATGGAGTTCGCCATTAACCGCTTCGAAGTCCGAGGCTAATGACTCCTACTCTCAAGTTATGAGGGCAGGAGTTTTTTTATGCCCGGAAGGAGGCAGTTCATGCAGGAAGTATGGGGAATGGCGGCGCTCTGGCTGGGTCTGGCGCTGATCGCGACTCTGCTGTCCATCTGGTTCAAGATTGCGACGGCCCTGTCCGAGATCGTCGTCGGTACCGTGGCCCAACTGATCATAGGTGCTCTGATCGGCACAAGTCTCGGCTCAGATGCCGGCTGGATTAAATTCCTGTCAGGAACGGGAGCGATTGTTCTCACGTTCCTCGCGGGCGCTGAACTCGATCCCGATGTCTTCAAGGTCAAATGGAAAGAGGCGACCGTTATCGGCCTTATCGCCTTTTTCGGCCCGTTCCTTGGGTGCACCGCGCTTGCATATTATCTGTTGGGCTGGACGGTGAAATCAAGCTGGCTTGCGGGTGTGGCCCTCTCGACGACCTCTGTAGCCGTCGTCTACGCGGTCATGCTCGAACTCGGTCTCAACAGGACGGAGTTCGGCAAGGCCGTTCTTGCAGCCTGTTTCATAAATGATCTCGGCACCGTTATCGCCCTCGGACTCATCTTCTCACCTTTCACCGTCAAGACGCTGATCTTTGCCGTCGTAGGCGTCATCGTGTTCATTATTCTGCCGTACCTTACGCCAGTTTTCTTTAAAAAGTTCGGAGGCAGACCCTCGGAGCTGGAGGCAAAGTATCTCCTGCTCGTCCTGTTCGGTCTCGGTTTTCTCGCAGTCTGGTCCGGGAGCGAAGCCGTGCTCCCGGCCTACATCGTGGGCATGGTGCTTGCCGGGACCGTGGGCAAAGACCACATTCTTGTCAGGAGGCTCCGGACTCTGACCTTCGGACTGTTGACGCCCTTCTATTTCATCCGGGCGGGCTCCTATGTGTCCGTACAGTCGCTCATCGCGGCGCCTGTCGCTCTCGCGGTCCTCTTCTTCGGTAAAATGGTAACGAAGATCATCGGCGTCTATCCCGCGACCAAGGCGTATAAATACGCCCAAAAGGAAGGCATCTATACCACGCTCCTCATGTCAACGGGACTCACCTTCGGGTCGATCTCGGCCCTCTTCGGGCTTTCCCATGGGATTATTGACCAGACACAGTACTCCCTGCTGATAGCAACTGTTATCGGCAGCGCCGTGGTGCCGACAATTATTGCCAATGCCTTCTTCCTCCCACATTATCTTTTACCGAAAAAGGAAAAGGAGATTGTTGCTTCGCCGGAATAATATTGAACATCGCTGTTCAATTATAAGGAGACCGCCATGCTGAATAAGATACTCGTCGCTTTTGATGGTTCGCAGCAGTCGTACAAAGCCTTCGATTTCGCCCTCGATCTGTCGAAACTATGTCCCGGAGCCTACCCGGAGATAATCGTCCTTTCCGTAGCTCAACCCCCGGAGCCTGCTGATATCGTTGAAGTGGATGCGATCATCGACAGTGCGACACAACACTACGAAGAACTGTTCAAGGGGCTCAGGGAAAAGGCGAAGGAAAAAAGCGTGGAGATAAAAACGGAAGTTGCCGTCGGGCATCCGGCTGATCAGATCATTAAATATGCCGCTGAACGCAAGAGCGATATGATCGTCGTGGGACAACGGGGCAAATCCAAAATAGCGACCTGGCTTCTGGGCTCCGTGTCGAAGCGGATATCAAGTTATGCGCCATGCACGGTTACGATTGTGAAATAAGGCGTGTGGCATCTTGTGAGCCAATACTGTAGGAAAAGGGGTTAACGTCATGGACTCTCAGCTGATATCTTACGCGGGCAAGCTATTACTTGCTGCGGCGCTTGGCGGCGCAATAGGCTTCGAGCGCGAATCACACGGGCAAGCGGCAGGGTTTAGGACCTATCTGATCGTCGGCATTGCGTCCTGCCTGATGATGATGCTCTCACTTCATATGGAAGAACTTTTCAGTGCGCTTGCCGTGGACAAATCGGTGGTGCGCCTTGATCCCGGCAGAATCGCCTCTTACGCAATCGCGAGTATGGGTTTTCTTGGTGCCGGAGCGATCATTAAGGGCAAGGGCTCTGTGCGCGGTTTGACGACTGCGGCCGGGCTGTGGTCTGTAACGGGCATCGGCCTGTCAATCGGCGCGGGATACGTTGTGCCCGCCGTTGCGACAACAGTCATTATTCTTGCGAGTCTCTACCTCGCGTATCCGGTCAAGGCCCTATCTCATCGCAGAATCTACACGGTCCTCTCGGTGAAGGCGGTAACGACGGAGGGCTTGTTGGGCCGCATCAAGGAGATTCTTGCCGAATACAGGGATATTTCTATTCAGTTCGTCAATTACCACAGGGACGTTGCCGCAAACACTGTAACGTACCGGATGCGGCTGCACCACGGCGACGAAAGCCAGAAACACTGGTCGGATATCGTCAAACGTCTGGCAGCCGTTCCTGACATGAAAGAAGTAACCTGGGAAGAAAGCGACGTTCCATGATAAACTATATTATTGTCTTCGCAGGGGGAGGCATCGGCGCTTCCTCGCGCTACGCGCTTGGCACCTGGATCGGCCAGAAATGGGGAAGAAGCTTTCCTCTGGGCACTTTTACTACCAATGTAAGCGGGAGTTTTCTCATCGGGCTGCTCATGACCCTGCTGGCGGAACGCTTCACGGAAAACCCGCAGTGGAGGCTGCTGTTGGTGGTCGGTTTTCTCGGAGGGTACACGACCTTTTCATCGTTCCAATACGAGACCGGCAAGCTGGCGACCGACGGCGAGTTTTTGTATGCGGTGCTTAATGTGGTTCTGAGTGTGACAGCAGGTTTCCTCGCCCTTAAGGCAGGGGAGAGCCTCGCGAAAATCATATAGGAGAACGCCTATGGTGACAAAAGGCCCGGCAAAAAAGCTTACTGTGTATCTTGATGAGACGGACAAGTTCCACGGCAAGCCGGTCTATGAAGTTCTGCTCGACATCTTCTTCAAGAAAAAGATCATGGGGGTCAGTGTGTTCCGGGGCATTGCGGGCTATGGCAGCGACGGCGTCTTTCACACGTCCAAAATGCTTGAGCTGTCCACGAGCATGCCGGTGAAGGTAGAGGTGGTGGAATCCGAGGAGATGATCAACAAGGTCCTTCCCGATGTCTACCATGTGGTCGAGAAGGGCATGGTCGAGGTAACCGACACGAACGTCGTCAAGTGCTGCCCCCAAGCGGAAGAGAAGCAAAAAGAAAAAGGAGAACACATGAAGCTCGAAGGCAAGGCTAAGATGCTCAGGATCATCATCAGCGAAGATGACGAGTGGGAAGGCGAACCGCTGTACGAGGCAATCGTCAAGAGACTGGTCATGACCGATATCGCGGGGGCGACGGTCTACAAGGCCATTGCGGGCTATGGTCCGCACAAGCGCTACCACAAGAAGAAGACGTTAACGGTGCATGGCGAGCTTCCGATCCTGATCACCGTTATGGACAGCGAAGAGAAGATAAACAAAGTAATCCCTATCCTTGACGAGCTGGTGGGCGAGGGGATCGTCGTCCTTTCGGACGTGAATGTGATAAAATATACGCATAGGGACGTAGTCGCTGAGGATTTGGCGTGACGGTTCAACGTGACCGCCTGTTCTGCTAAAACATTTCACGGTAAAGTCGGACCGACATCACCTACGAGAATGACCGCCTCATGGCGATATGAAGAGGGAAGTGATGAATCTCCACGACGAGATCGCAGCGGTTGCATACGAACTATATAGCGAGTGGTTGTATTCCCGGGCGGGATCTTGACAACTGGCTCGATGCGGAGCGGATCGTATTAGCCAGGCATGCGGGGCAGGAGATCGAGGAACCCGAAGAGGATGATAGTTCACAGGGAGAAGCTGCCGCCGAGGGTGAGAAAGCGAAAGACGGGGAAGAAACCGAGGAAAATCAGGAAAGCGAGTTTGAGTGACGGTCCTGACTTTCCGGCCTTTTTGATGACCATGACCAATAGGTCAGTGGTTTGAACAACAGGTGATGGAGTTCGCCATTAACCGCTTCTCCGGAAGCTAATGACTCCTACTCTCAAAGCACGAGGGTAGGAGTTTTTTTATCTATATGCATAAGGAGGTCACAACAGTGAATTCGGACGTGCAATCTTCGACTGCGTCATCATACTCGAAACTGAAAAGCGAGCTTTTGAACTGCATGGACGATATGCTCGGCATCGAGAGCATCCGTGGCTGCCCGTGCGAGGACCTCAAAGAAAAGGTCCGGAGCAACGCCTTCAACCTCGTGGTCGTCGGCCAGTTCAAGCGCGGGAAGACGAGCCTCATCAACGCGCTTTTGGGCGCGGAAATCCTGCCCGTAGCGGTCGTTCCGCTCACCTCCATCGTAACCATCATGACCTACGGCGAAGCGCTCAGAATCAAGGTCTATTTCAACGACGGAAAAATCGCCGAGATCAAGCCGGAAAGTCTCGTGGAATACGTCACGGAAAAGGGCAATCCGAAAAATGTGAAAGATGTCCGCGAAGTGGTTCTCACCTATCCTTCACCCTATCTTAAGGACGGCGTGCGCCTGATCGATACGCCCGGCGTGGGCTCGATCTACCAGCACAATACGGACGTTGCGTATCAGTATTTGCCGAAATCGGATGCCGCCCTCTTTCTTCTCTCCGTGGACCAGCCCATGAGCAAGGCGGAGCTTGATTTCCTGAAGGACGTGAAAGAGTATTCGAACAAAATATTCTTCGTCCTGAACAAGGCCGATTACCTGCGCGAAAGCGACCTAAAGGAATCGGTTGAATTCTCAAAAAACGGGCTAAAGGAAGCCATGGGCTCGGAGGTGAAGCTCTTCCCGGTTTCGGCCCGGCTCGCACTGGAAGGAGCGGCTGCGAAGGATAATTATAAGCTGGAGATGAGCATGCTTCCCTTCTTTTCCAAAGACCTGAACAGGTTCCTTATGGAGGAGAAAGGAAACGTTCTTCTTCTGTCCGTGGCCAACAACCTGTCCCGGAGCATTTCCCAGGCAAAGCTCGAACTGGAGCTTGAACTGAAGTCGCTCACGACCCCTCTCGAAGAGCTGAAAGAAAAGATACAAGCCTTTGAAAATAAGAAAAGCGAAATCGAACAGGTGAAGAGGGACTTTGAAATACTGCTGGAGGGCGAGGTCTCCCGATTGGCCAAGGGACAACTGGAGGATGATCTTCAGCGTTTTGTAAGGGACCTGAGGCCTCAAGAGCAGGCGCATCTTGCCGAGCAATTCGAACTGAATAAGGGACTTTCCCTGAAAGATCTTCGTACTATTCTTGAGGAAGCCGTCATCGCTCATGTCAGGCAGGCGTTCATCACCTGGCGCGCCCTGGAGGACGAGCGGCTCGCAAAGGCTTTTGAAGCAATTTGCAAACGGTTCATCACCAAGATCAACGAAACGGTGGATGAGTTGCTGCGCTATTCTTCCGAGCTGTTCTCCGTGCCCTTCGATACGGTCAAGGCGGAAGCCCTCTGGAGCGTCAAGTCAAGCTTCTACTTCAAGTTCAAAGAGCAGCCCATAGGCACGGCAATCGTCGCTTCAACTTTGACCCTTGCCCTGCCCAAATTCATCGGCGATAAGATCGTTCTTAAGAAGATGAAAGAATACCTTGAGAGAGTCGTAACCATGCAGGCCGCCGGGAGCGGCTGCGACTTTGAAGAACGCCTGGAAAAAAGCAAACTGGACTTCCGGTGGGACATGTTCCAGAAGATCGACGCGACCACCGAGGGCATCAGAACGGCAATCGAAAAGGGCGTGACGAAGCGATCAAGCGGAGAGCATGAAGTCGAGGCGAGAAAACAAGTCCTCTCTCAGGCAGGGGGAAAACTGGATGAACTCAGGGAAAAGCTCACGCGAATCAGGGCTGCGGCTGACGGGGCTAAGAAGGGTTAAAACTGCGAGTGATACGGGTACGAGACCAATGAAACTCACCTTTATCGACAGAGACAGGGAAATAGAGATCATCCGGGACCATATCAGGCAGGGGAAAAGTCTTCACCTGTATGGCCCAGAAGGCGTGGGCAAGAGTGCGCTCATTGAGCACGTATATCGGACATGGGACGAGATCGGTACGTTACGCATCCCGATCTATTGCAAAGATAGCGAAACGTTGGAGCGCATCCTGGACACGATCGCGAGATCCCTTCTCTTGCAAGGGAAGAAGCTTCTCGACATAGATTACGAAAGCAGGACTGAAAAATTGATCCTGCAACCCGATGACGTGTCTACTGTGCCGCGAAGAAATCTTCGGAACATGGTATTCCCGCATATTAAGAGGGGTAAATTCTGCATTACGCTGGACCATCTTGAGAACGTAACGTCGAGGACGAATTCGTTCCTCAAGGCCCTTTATGGCAGCACAATGATTATCACCGTCAGCAGGGGGGACTTGGTCGACTCGATTGCCGGAGCGGCTGAATCTTTGAATGTCACAAAACTCCCGATGGGCAATCTTGACAAGGAAAGTGCGATTAATCTCATGGAAAGATTGTTGTTTAAGACCGGGATCTCAGACAGCCGCCGTTTGTTCGAGGATGCCTACGCTGCGACGCGAGGCAACCCCCTGCAGATAGAAAGGATGTTTGCCGAGGCTATGCACACAAAACAGTTCCGTGACGGCATCCCGAGATAGCTCTTCGGTCATTTTTCGGAACATGATGGAATTCACGATGAATGATCTATCGGGCCGTAAAAGAGAAATAAAAATCATCTGTGAGCACATCCGGCGCAGAAAAAGCCTGCATCTCTATGGAATGACAGGCGTGGGCAAGAGCGGTCTTCTCCATTATATTCTCGATCACTGGCAAGAAATGCCAAATCCGCCTGTGCCGATCTACTGCCGGGAGTCGGACACACTGAGAGAGATCATTCTTTGCGTTACCGGGGCCTTGCTTGGCTGGTTTAATCATCTCGATGGGCTGGACAAATACCGCGAGCCGGTCGAGTTAGACCGGAAAAACGATGTTGAGGACGCGAACATCCTCAATCTCAGAAACATCGCCTATCGGTATTTAAAAAAAGGAGATTTCTGTATTATTCTCGACCATCTTGAACATGTTACGCCGAGGATACATTCGCTCGTGTCGGCCCTGCAAGGATGCGCATCAGTCATTACCGCGAGCAGGCCGGCATGGAACCTGAGCGACTTCAGCAGTTTCTCCGGTAGCCTCGGCCTGTGGCATGTACCGAAGCTCAAAGTGGAGAACCTGGGGAAAGACGATGCATTCATTCTCATGCAAACTTTGTATAACTCGTTCAAGATGAATGTTTCGGGCTTACCCGATCTGTTCAGGAATATTTATGACGTATCTCAAGGCAACCCGAAAATGATCGAAACGATATTTGCAAAAGCTAAAGACAAAAGATATCTTCATCACGGCAGGTTGAACCTGAACCTTGTCGTGCTCGACTGCCGGATAGACGAGGTCCGTTTGCCATGACTTTTTACTGTCCCGCATGCTGGAAGGAGATACAAGAAGACGACAGGATATGCCCGCACTGCGGCGCTGATATATCCGCGGACGATCAGCAAGCTTTCGATGCTAAACTGGTTAATTCCCTGGAGCGCGCTGAACGTGAGACGGTCCGAACGGCCGTCCGGACTCTTGGCAAGCGACAGGCTGTTGAAGCCGTCGAGCCTCTTAAGCGACTTTTTGACCGTACCGACGACCCTTTTTTGCAGAGAGACATACTCGACGCCCTTGATGCAATCGGGACGGAGGACGCCTTGAATTTTATCATGGAGGCGCTTGAGCATCACATCAGCATGGTTCGGAGAAGGGCCTGGGAGATTGTAGAAAAAAGGGAGACACCAAAGGAGTGATGCAAGGCAATAGAGAGGGAACACGATGAGCATCCTGAAAAAGCTCAAGGACTCGCACGCGCTTGAGAAGAGGATTGCGGAACTTGAAGCTTCCCTGCGGAACAAGGATGAAACCATTCAAAAGCTTGAGGAAGAAAAAGCATCCATCAATAAACGGCTTGAGAACCTGATCTTCCGATACACGGACGTTGACACCAGATTTGCGGCCATGAACTTCAGGCTCTACCAGCTCACGCAGGCGAACAAAGTCCTGACGATGAAGCTCACTGGCACAGCGGCGGAAAGGGACGCCATGCGGCAATGGGTTGAAAAGGCGAGAGGGCGCGGACATGGAGAGAAGTGAGCAGTATCGGCTCTACCTTTTGAATATTACCGCCGAAGTCATGTCGGACGAAATACACGAACTTATGCGATACGGCATTTCGCCGCTGGGCGTCGGAAAGGCGCGTCCCCTGAACAAGGAGCGCCAAAAAGCCCTGCGACCGCTTCTTGAGCAAATAAACGATTCCATCCGTCAAGCCGCAACGAACATGATCGAAAAAGCGGTAACATTGGATGACGAAGCCACAGCGGAAGAATGGATTGAGCTCATGCTCGCCGAGCTGGAAAACCGGTCAGCTTCCGTTGGAGGCGAGTCCGCCCAGGAACTGGATAACGTCAAAAAATCGATCAATCAAATAAGACAAATCCTGAACGGAGCGATCGATTGCCATGGGTAATGAATCGATAGATGTGATTCTATCTCGCCTTCGGGACCCGTTGGAACGAGAACGAGCGGTGGTCGAGCTTTCCCTTCTGGGTGTTGACGCCATCGGACCACTTGTGTCATTTATTCTAGCCGGTCCCGGTAATGAGCACGAGCCCGGATGCCTGGCGACCGAAGCCCTTGAACTTATTGGAGGAGAAGAGGCGCTCGACGGACTCTTTACCTCGCTTCTCGAACCGATAGCTCTCCGCGATCTTGTGGAGGAACTTCAGCACGAGGCGGTCAGAGATTGCATCTGTCATGCTTTGCAGCGGCTGGGAGACAGAAGGGCCGTGACCCTCTCCTCCTGGCTCTTCGCGAATATCGTCTCGTGGGCGCTGCTGAAGCGCTGGCTGGTTTTGGTGAGCGACGGGCCATCCCTCTTCTCGTGGCGCTTCTTGAGGACAGTTTCAAGAGAGCGAGGGTCTCGGAGGCCATACTGAAATACGGCAATGACGCTTCAGAAGAGCTGATGAAAGCCGTCGTCCGAAAACATATAAAAGACGATAGCGAGATATTGCCCAGCATCGAACGACGCGCCGAGGCAGCGAAGCTTCTCGGACTCATCGGAGACAAAAGCGCCGCATCCGCTCTTATTGATCTGCTGAACGACGAACAGCAACCGGTGAAACTGGAAGCCGCAATCTCCCTTGCAGCGCTCCTGAATGAGAGCGCGCCCGAGAGGGCCGTCGAAATAATCAAGTCGGCGTCGGATGAACCGGACATCAGGACGCGGCTTCGGGTCGAGGAAGCATTATGCTCAATGAAGCGCAAGAAAGAAGCCTGTCCGCAACCTTCCAGATCATAGAGGACCGTGCAAGAGAGATGGAGGTTGCCATGAACGGCCCGTACTACATCAGAGACAGGATCAATGAAGCTTAATTCTGTGAAGGGAGGCATCAAAAAAAAGAGGCGCAATCATTACGGCTGTATTGGACACAAATAATTCTAAAAGGAGAGCACACATGACACCGAAGGACGTACTAAAGCTGGCAAAAGAGAACAAGGCGATGATGGTGGATTTCAAGTCCATGGATTACCCCGGACTGTGGCAGCACTTTTCAGTCCCCGTGGATGAACTGACAGAGGATATTTTTGAGGACGGGCTCGGCTTCGACGGATCGAGTATCAGGGGATGGCAGGCGATCCACACGTCGGACATGCTCGTAGTGCCTGACGCGGAAACTGCGGTGATGGACCCTTTCACCAAGTACGCGACGCTTTCGCTTATCTGTAACATTGTCGATCCGATCACGAAAGAGCGCTATTCCCGCGATCCGCGACATATCGCACAGAAAGCCGAAGCTTATCTCAAGTCAACCGGTCTCGGCGACACCTGCTACATGGGGCCGGAACCGGAATTCTTCATCTTCGACGACGTTCGTTTCGACCAGAATTCTCATGAGGGCTACTACCACATTGACAGCGTGGAAGGCATCTGGAACAGCGGCCGCGTGGAGAACCCGAACCTCGGCTACAAGCCGCGCCACAAGGAAGGTTACTTCCCCGTACCGCCTATCGATTCTCAGGAAGACATTCGCTCCGAGATGGTGGAGGAGATGCAGAAGGTCGGCATCTATGTCGAGAAGCAGCATCACGAGGTTGCGACGGCAGGCCAGGCGGAGATCGACATCCGGTTCAGCCCCCTTGTCAAATGCGCCGATCAGCTCATGTATTTCAAGTACATCATCAAAAACGTGGCCAAGCGACACAATAAGACTGTGACCTTCATGCCGAAGCCTCTTTTCGGCGACAACGGCTCGGGCATGCACACGCACCAGTCCATCTGGAAGGGAGGTAAGCCATTGTTTGCGGGAGACCAGTATGCCGGCATGTCCCAGATGGGCCTGTGGTACATCGGCGGCATCCTTAAGCACGCGAAGAAGATCGCGGCGTTGACCAACCCGACAACGAACTCGTACAAGCGGCTTACCCCCGGCTTCGAAGCGCCGGTGAACCTGGCGTATTCCAGCCGGAACCGGTCGGCATCGATCCGCATTCCCATGTACAGCGCGAACCCGAAGACGAAACGCATCGAGGTCCGTTTCCCGGACCCGTCCTGCAACCCGTATCTTGCTTTCGCTGCAATGCTGATGGCGGGCCTGGACGGCATCGAGAACAAGATCGATCCGGGTCAGCCGCTGGATAAGGACATCTACGACATGGCGCCTGAAGAGCTGGCGAACGTGCCGTCCATGCCGGGCTCGCTTGATGAGGCCTTGAACAACCTCGAAGAAGACCACGCCTTCCTCCTGAAGGGCGACGTGTTCACCAAGGATGCAATCGAGATGTGGATCGATTACAAACGGACCAAGGAAGTGGACGCGCTCCGTCTCCGGCCGCATCCGTATGAGTTTTTCCTGTACTACGATCTTTAATGATTTTCACGGCATATAGCGGGTGGTGGTTGAGGAAGCTCCGCCACCCGCTTTCATGTCCCTGCTGAGGTGTTTTTCATGGATTTCCATAGCATACTCTCCCAAAGACCTGAAGACGATCTAAAGCAGGAATTCCTTGTAGCTCCGGTCTTTTTCACCGATCTGAATCTCGATCAGATCATAGACGCCGTCACTGCCGGCAAGCAGGAATATCATCTGAAACCTTTCTTTTACGTTTCGTTGGACAATACCGGCGAAATCGAGTACCGCCATGAGATATTCCGTGACCTTGAAAATAACGAGCTGCTCGAAAACATACGATCATTTGCGAGGAACATGCGCGAGATGCGAGAACATCTTGCCCAGGCGGACAAGCTTTACTATAAATACCAGAAGGAAAGCTGGTTTCTGGACGCCGTAGAGATTTATTGCGAGGCCGTCAACGCCCTGGTTCACGATCTATCCCTTGCGGATTTAACATCGCGCGGCTTTCTGGCCTTCCGTGAATATTTGACGAACTATGCCGCTTCCAGGCGTTTTACAGCGCTTTTAGCTGAAACGAAAAAACTTAAAGCCGACCTATCGTCAATACAATATTGCGTTCTCATAAGGCCCGGCGGCTTCACGGTGCGCAAATATCAAGGCGAAATTGATTACACCGCCGATGTCGAGAAAACGTTTGAGAAATTCAAACAGGGCGCGGTAGAAGATTACCGGGCCAAATTTACCGAACAAGCCGAGATGAACCACGTCGAAGCAAAGATACTGGATTTTGTAGCGCAACTCCATCCGGAGATATTTTCATTTCTCGACGCTTTTCACGAGAAAAACGACAACTATCTGGAGGAGGCGATCGGCGTCTTCGACCGGGAAATACAGTTTTATGTCGCCTACCTGGAGTTCGTCGCCCTGTTTAAAGAAAGAGGTTTGAAATTCTGTTATCCTCGGGTATCCGATAAGGACAAGGAAGTTTATGATTATGACGGGTTCGATGCGGCCCTGGCATATAAACTTATCAGAGAAGAATCAACCGTTGTCTGCAATGATTTCTACCTCAAAGGCAAGGAGCGCATATTCGTGGTGTCCGGCCCGAACCAGGGCGGTAAAACAACCTTTGACCGCATGTTCGGGCAACTGCATTATCTGGCCGGTCTTGGCTGTCCGGTCCCGGGTAGGGAAACAAAACTCTTCCTTTTCGACAAACTTTTTACGCATTTTGAAAAGGAAGAAAGCATAAATAATCTCCGGGGCAAGCTGCAGGACGATCTGGTAAGAGTTCACGAAATTCTGAGTCAGGCCACACCGAGAAGCATTATCATCATGAACGAGATTTTCACATCCACGATGCTGCAAGACGCGGTCTTTCTGAGTAAGAAGGTGATGGAAAAGCTGATAGAGCTGGATCTGCTCTGCGTCTGGGTGTCCTTTATCGAGGAACTTGCTTCTTTCGGCGAGCAGACCGTAAGCATGGTCAGCACAATAGTTCCTGAAAACCCGGCACTGCGAACGTTCAAAATTATAAGAAGGCCCGCCGACGGACTTGCGTACGCTATTTCAATCGCTGAAAAGTATCGGCTTACCTACGATCACTTGAAGGAGCGCATCAAAGCATGAAGGCTTTTCTCATGTATAAAGACCGGGATTTCGACGTGCGGCAGAAATTGCCGTGGAACGAACAAGCCTTGACCCAGGACCTGGAATTGAACACCCTGTTTAACGCCATAGCGCTCGGGGATAAATTCCTGCTTGACGTGGCAAAGCAGGCAATTTTATCCAGCATAAGCGATCCGGGCGATATCCTGTACAGACAGGATATCCTCAAGGATTGCCTGAAAAACGAGTCCACTGTTAGGGGCATCTACGATATGGCCGTCGAGGCGGTTGAAAACAAAAAAAGAGGTTACTGGGGGTATTTAACCAAATATCCCGCCGGAATACTGAGCGGCTCGATTGAAATGATGCAAATATATGTGGAGATGCTTAAGAAACTGCGCGCGGTTGCCGATGATCGTGCCGCTAAGTTTGAATCCGGGGGTTTTTCCGCCCTGTTTTCGATGCTGAAAAAAGAACTCACCGATGAATATTTTGCCGAAATCCAGGACCATTTGAGCGACCTGAAATTACGATACGGGGTCCTGATCAGCGCCGAATTGGGGAAAGGCAATAAAGGCACGGGTTACATACTTCGTAAATCGCATGACAAGGACAAAGAACAAAACTGGATGGACAGGTTCATTACCGACTACATACTTCCCAGGCTTCAGGGTGATGAACACCCGTGGCTGAAGCGGATCTTTGCGCAAAAAACTCCTGCTTACACCTTTTATCTCCATCCTCGCGATGAAGCAGGAGCCCGGGCGCTTGGTGAATTAAGAGACCGGGGAATCCATCTTGTCGCCAACGCGCTCGCACAGTCCGCTGATCATATCAAGTCCTTTTTTACCACGTTGCGGACGGAGTTGACATTTTACATCGGCTGCTTGAATTTGCACACTCAACTTTCCCGGATGGGAGAACCAACCTCCTTCCCTCTGCCTGCCGCTTCCGGCGAACGCAGGCACTCTTTTAAAGAACTATACGATGTCTGTCTGGCTTTGAAAATGAAACGAAGAGTCGTGGGCAACGAGGCAAATGCCGACAATAAAGATCTCGTGATCGTCACGGGCGCAAACCAGGGCGGGAAGTCCACGTTCTTGCGGAGCATTGGTCTGGCCCAACTGATGATGCAGAGCGGCATGTTTGTTCCGGCTGAGTCGTTCTCAGCCAATGTGTGTGACGGACTTTTCACGCATTATAAACGGGAAGAAGACGTTGCAATGAAAAGCGGGAAGCTTGACGAAGAACTGAGCAGGATGAGCGAGCTCGTAGATAAGCTGACCCCGAATCCTTTGATCCTGTTCAACGAATCATTTGCCGCTACGAATGAACGCGAGGGCTCGGAAATTGCCGGACAGATCGTATCCGCGTTGCTGGAAAAAGACATCAAGATTTTCTTCGTCACGCATCTCTATACATTCGCGCGCGGCTTTCATGATAAGACGGCAGATGACGCCTTTTTCCTGAGGGCTGAAAGGCAGACAGACGGACGGCGAACGTTCAAATTAGTCAAAGGAGAGCCGCTCCAAACAAGTTTCGGCGTTGACGTGTATAAGGCGGTATTTGGAAATACTTTATAGTATTGGTTTGGAAGTGCTAGAAATTAGAACAAAAGAAAAAAAGGGGATGATATGAATAAAGAGAAGAAGTTATTCGGCTTCGGCAAGAATGTGACCATCACCGGGTTCGTGAGCTTCTTCATGGACGTAAGCTCCGAGATGATCTATCCGCTTGTCCCGCTGTTCCTTGCCAACACGCTTGGCGTGAACAAGTCCCTTATCGGCCTGATCGAAGGCATCGCGGAATCCACTGCCAGTCTGCTCAAGGTCTTTTCCGGCTGGTTGTCTGACCGGATCGGCAACCGCAAATGGCTTATGGCCGCTGGGTACGGCATCTCAACGCTCAGCAGGCCCTTTGTCGCCCTGGCATCGGGCTGGCATCAGGTTTTGGGATCGCGGTTCCTGGACCGTTTTGGAAAAGGCGTGCGCACGGCTCCGCGCGACGCCATCATCGCGGAGTCCACGGAAAAGACATATCTTGGCCGCGCTTTCAGCTTTCACCGCTCCATGGACACCATGGGCGCGGTTGTGGGTCCGGCCCTGGCTTTCTTGTTTCTCGGTATATTCTCGAACGATTACCGTAAGGTCTTCTGGCTGTCCATGATACCGGGCATCATCGCTGTCCTCCTGATCGTCTTATTCATCACGGAAAAGAAAAAGACCGCTGCTGTGCCGGCAGAAAAGCCGAAACTGACGCTGGCACATTTTGACTGGAAGTTCAAGTTCTTTGTCGTGATCGCAACGCTCTTTGCTGTAGGCAACTCAAGCGACGTATTCCTGATCCTTCGTGCGCAGCAGGTCGGGATACCGGCGGTCACGATCCCTCTCGTTTACCTGCTGTTTAACCTCGTTTATTCGCTTTCCGCCGTGCCAGCGGGAATGGCGGCGGATAAATACGGGCGAAAGAGGATCATTCTGCTGGGCTTCGCGCTCTTTGCTATACTCTATTATGGCTTTGCAGTCGCAGCGGGCACAAAGGCCATCTGGATACTGTTCGGGTTCTACGGCCTCTTCATGGGTCTCACGGAAGGCATACAAAAAGCCTTCCTCGCAACGATCATTCCGCAGGACTTCAAGGCAACGGCATTCGGCGTGTATACCACTGCCGTAGGACTTGCCATGTTCCCTGCAAGCTTGATCGGCGGCTGGCTTTGGGACCATGTTTCACCGGCAGCGACGTTCTATTTCGGCGCAATCACGGCAAGCGCATCGGCTGTGCTGTTTATCATCTTCATTATTGCCGTCAGGAAAGACGGCTCAACGTAGAAAATAACAATACTTCACGAGGAGGAATTCATGTCAAAGATAAAGAATATAACAGCGCGGGAGATTCTGGATTCGCGGGGCAATCCAACGGTCGAGGTTGATGTAATCCTTGACAACAATATCATGGGCAGGGCAGCGGTCCCCTCAGGCGCGTCAACAGGGAGCAAGGAGGCCGTGGAACTTCGGGACGGAGACAAAAAGCGTTACCTTGGCAAGGGTGTACTCAAGGCGGTTGAGAACGTCAACAAGGTTATCGCTCCCGAGATTGTCGGGAAGAATCCCGAGGACCAGAACGCGCTTGACGCTCTTATGATCAAGCTCGACGGCACGGAGAACAAAGGCAAGCTGGGCGCGAATGCGATCCTTGGCGTCTCGATCGCCGTCGCAAAAGCGGCGGCGCAGAGCAGGGGTTTGTCTGTGTTCCGGTATCTCGGCGGCGAAGCAGCGCACCGCCTACCGATACCGTTCTTCAACATTCTGAACGGCGGCAAGCACGCGGACAACAACGTGGATATCCAGGAGTTCATGATTTCGCCTGTAGGTGCAAAGTCATTCAGGGAAGCGCTCAGGATGGCCGCAGAGACGTACCATACCCTGAAATCGGTTTTGAAGTCCAAGAGCTTGAGCACCGCTGTCGGCGATGAAGGCGGATTCGCGCCGAATCTGGCTTCCAATGAAGAAGCGATCCAGATCATTGTCGCTGCCATAGAAAAGGCGGGATATAAACCGGGCAAGGATATCTCAATCGTGCTCGACCCCGCAGCGAGCGAGTTCTACCAGGACGGCAAGTACGTCCTGAAGGCGGATAACAGCAAGTTGTCCTCGAAAGAAATGGTCAGCTACTATGCGAACCTTATCTCGAAATACCCGATCATCTCAATCGAAGACGGACTTGCAGAGGACGACTGGGACGGCTGGAAGATCATGACGGAAGAACTCGGGAAGAAGATCCAGCTTACAGGAGACGATATATTCGTCACGAACGCCAAGATACTGGCGGAAGGAATCAAGAAAGGCGTTGCCAATTCCGTGCTCATCAAATTGAATCAGATCGGCACGCTCACGGAAACCCTGAAAACCGTTGAGATGGCGAAGACAGCCGGGTACACCTGCATGTTCTCGCACCGGTCAGGCGAGACGGAAGATTCGTTCCTTGCTGACATTACCGTTGCAACGAACGCGGGGCAGCTCAAGACCGGAGCGCCCGCTCGGTCGGAGCGGCTCGCAAAGTACAATCAACTTCTCCGGATCGAAGAGGAATTAGGCGCAAAGGCGACCTTCAGGGGCGACTTACACTGGTAATCAGGAAAGGAATTATGGATGATTGAAATTGATATTCCCGGATTCGGCATTGCAAGACTGGAACACCTCGTATCGGATTTTACCGGCACCTTGTCAGTGGACGGCATTCTTCTGCCCAAGGTCGAGGCGCGGCTGAACAAGTTGTCGGAACTGATGAAAATCCACATTCTGACCGCCGACACTTTCGGAAAAGCTCAGGCAGCGCTGAATGGCGTCAAGTGTGAGATGCATATCCTGACCGGGGAGAACCACGATGTACAGAAAGAGGAGTACGTGAACAAGCTCGGGCCGGAAAGCGTCGTTGCCCTGGGGAACGGAAAAAACGACAGGAAGATGCTCAAGGCGGCGAAGATCGGCATTGCCGTGACCGAAGGCGAGGGCTGCGCTGTTGACGCGATCATGGCAGCGGATATCCATGTCAGGGGTGCGCTCGACGGCCTGGACCTGCTGTTAAACACAAAGCGGTGCAAGGCGACGCTGCGGTTTTAAGGAAGGGGAGCGAACATGGCAGGATGTCCTTTTTGCTCGATTCAACAGGATAAGATGATAGCTCAGGATTCGCTCACGTTCACGGTCAGGGACACGCTCCCTGTATCTCCCGGACACACGCTTATCCTGCCCAAGCGCCATATCGCGTCGATCTTCGAAGCGACGAAAGACGAAGTTGCCGCGTTGTGGGAGGCTGTGCAGCAGGCGAGAAGCGGGCTGCTCAAGGAATTCAAACCTGACGGATTCAATATCGGCATCAACGACGGCCTCGCATCAGGCCAGACGATCCTGCACCTGCACATCCATATTATCCCGCGCTACAAAGGCGACATGCCCGATCCACGCGGCGGCATTCGGTGGATATTCCCTGACAAGGCGGTTTATTGGAAAGACTGAAATTGCGTTTCAACCTGATTCAGTCCGAAATGAAGTAGAATCATGGCGCTCGAAATTGCGTGGCGATTGGGGCTCGCTTGCAGAAGGCAATGCATTTTTCACCGGCCCTTCCGTGCATAGTTCAACCGGAATATATTACCCTTGTCGCAATATTGGTTGTTCATAGTAGAATATAAAGTCAGCAATGCACAAAATGACACTTTTGTGGACTTCGAGATGAAGTTGATGACAGTTGCCATGTTTTGAAATAACAACATAGTAGGTGAAGTTGTGCTAACAGCTTATTATTTCGATCTCATCTTTCCTTGAAATATAAAGATGCTCTTTCCCGTGCCCAGACGGATCTTTACCGGTAGCCGCTCCCCCTCTAATATTTTTCCTGCCGCCGGCTCTGGCAGGGCCGAATGCCTCTCCCGACAGGCCAAACATCACTTTACTTTTTTTAACCAATTGTGCATAATACATTTTCAAAACTCTCAAAAGCGCTGCGACCATTGTATGAGGTGATTGCCCATGAAAAGCGGATCGAAGAACGAAAAACTGAACAGCTGGATCCAGGAGGTCGTGGAACTGTGCAAGCCCGACTCGGTCTACTGGTGCGACGGTTCGAAGGCCGAGTACGACAGGCTGATGAAGCTCATGCAGGGCCTCGGCATGGCGATCCCTCTCAAGAAAAGGCCGAACAGCTTTCTCTTCCGGACCGACCCGAGCGACGTGGCCCGCGTCGAGGACCGTACGTACATCAGCACGACCTACCAGGAAGAAGCCGGGCCCCACGAACAACTGGGTGCACCCGGAGGAACTCAAAAAAACCATGCGCGGCCTGTACCAGGGCTGCGATGAAGGGCCGCACGATGTACGTGATTCCTTTCTCCATGGGGCCCATCGGCTCGCCGATCGCGAAGATCGGCGTCGAGCTGACCGACAGCCCCTACGTCGTTTGCAACATGCATATCATGACCCGTGTGGGCACGAAAGTTCTCGACCTGCTCGGTGAAAAGGGAGAGTTCATTCCCTGCCTCCATTCCATCGGCGCTCCCCTGGAAAAGGGACAAAAGGACAGTTCCTGGCCCTGTGCTCCGATCGAGCGGAAATACATCAGCCATTTTCCCGAGGAGAACCTGATCTGGTCCTACGGTTCGGGCTACGGCGGCAACGCCCTGCTGGGGAAGAAATGCCTCGCCCTCAGGATCGCCACGAACATGGCGAGAAAAGAAGGCTGGCTGGCGGAGCACATGCTCATCCTGCGCCTGACCAATCCGGAGGGCAGGCGCTACCACATTGCAGCGGCGTTCCCCTCGGCCTGCGGCAAGACGAACCTGTCCATGATGCAGCCGTCCCTCAAAGGATGGAAGTGCGAGTGCATCGGCGACGACATTGCCTGGATGAAGATGAAGAGCGACGGCAGGCTCCACGCCTTGAACCCCGAAACCGGTTTTTTCGGCGTCGCGCCCGGCACGTCCTATAATACCAATCCCATGGCCATGGATACGCTCAAGGAGAACATCATCTTTACGAACTGCGCGCTCACCGATGACGGCGACGTGTGGTGGGAAGGGATGACCGAGGAGACGCCGGCCCACGTCGTCGACTGGAAAGGCCGCGACTGGCCCCCGGAAAGCCGCGAAGACGCCGCCCACCCCAACGCGCGCTTCACCGCGCCGGCATCGCAGTGCCCGGTCATCTGCGATTGCTGGGACGATCCCGAGGGCGTGCCCATCGACATCTTCATCTTCGGCGGCCGAAGAAGCACGGTCGTGCCGCTCGTGTATGAGGCTTATTCCTGGGACCACGGCGTTTTCCTCGGCGCGACGGCTGCGTCGGAGACCACCTCGGCGAATATCGGAGCAGTCGGCAACCTGAGACGGGACCCCTTTGCCATGAAGCCCTTTCTCGGCTATCACATGGGCGACTATTTCCAGCACTGGCTCACGATGGGCGACCGCCTTGGCAACGAAAGCGCCGCGGATCTTCTACGTGAACTGGTTCCGGAAGAGCAGCGAAGGCAGGTTCCTGTGGCCCGGGTTCAGCGACAACAGCCGGGTGCTCAAGTGGATGTGCGAGCGCGTGGACAACAAGGTCGGCGCCAAGGAAACCCCGATCGGCCTGATGCCGAAGGACGGGGACCTCGATCTGACGGGCCTTACCGTCTCACCCGGAAACATGAAGGCGCTAATGGATGTTGACACCGCATCCTGGAAAGCCGAACTTCCGGACATCAAGAAACACTTCGAGCTGTTCGGGAACCGGCTGCCCGCGAGACTCACGAAGCAGCTCGAGGAGTTCAGGAAGCGGTTGGGGTAAGAACGGCAATCGGGTAAAACCCACCTCCCCCCTGACCCCTCCTTGCCAAGGAGGGGAGTTTATATCCCTCCCCTTACCAAGGGGAGGTCAGGTGGGGTGGTTTTTATTTCTCTGACCCGCCTCTTCCATTACCATGCAAAAGACCGCCCAACATAAGGCCCTCGTGAACGTACTGGGTGTGGTGTACCTCCACACCAAGACCGAGGACGGCGGCGACCTGTATTCCACCCGGTTCGCGGAACCCCTCCAGGAACACCTCCATATCAATAACTGGTACGAAGAGACCTGGTTCACCGAGCACCGGGTCCGGCTCCTGGGCACCAGTTCCGTGTACCGCGTGCCGACGAAGCCCGTGAACGGCACGAGCCTGGACCTCGTGGTCAAGAACTGCCGCGTGGGCGAGGACGTGCCGATCAACACCCACACGCTCGAAGAGTTCGTGAGCGCAGAGTTCAACAGTCCCTGGGAGGAGTTCGCCCTGGTCATGGAAATGGGAGACAAGCAGATCGGCCAGAGCATCAGGTGGGTCAGGGTGCAGCGGCCCCTGGCCATTTACGTGCCGCCCCAGCGGATGCAGCTGTGGCAGAGCGGTCGGTCCCGGGCCAGGATCAACCGCATCCGCGCCCGCCATCCCGGCATCGACCTCGATATCCTCAAGCAGTACAAGCTTATCTACGAGTGGATCCGGGGAAAAAATCTCGTCGAAATCTTCGAACACATCAAAGTCGAAATGCCGGACCTCGTCTATCACCTGCAGACCATGCAGAAAAAGGCCTTCGACGACCTGACCAAAAAAGAATATCTCATGGCGGACATGAAGCCCGAGCACGTGATCCTCGACGAAGAGGACTGTGAGCGCATCGAGGCGGCGGGAAGAAACGGGGGCGCAGAGGCGGCGCAAAAGCAGGTGGAATCGGTCTATCAACTGCTGAATGCTGGCAAATACTCGGTCATCGATTACGAACTGCTCTTCCGCACGCCTGAGCACGAGGACCGGGTCAAGGCGTCGAGGCGGCATTCCTATCTGGACGACATGCGGGACCGGCTGGAGCCTGCGCCGCTTCCTCCGCACCTTTCCCGGACGGAGATCTTCGGCGTGCCCTACACCTTCGGCCGGGCCGAAAGCACGGGCGGCCGCATGTGGGTCGTGGGCAGGAACGGACGCCTGTTCGATTACTTCCTCCCCGAGCGCTGGCGCAAGACCCCGTGCCTCAGCCTCTCCGACGCGAATGAGGTGTATTACACGGTCACGAAGGACAATATCCATCTCGTCTGGGAAACGTCGCGCGTGGGAGAGATACCCGCGGACAAAAAATACGATGCCGGGGAGATCGAGAAGATCAGGCAGTACGGGATCAACAGCCCCTTCGAAGAGTTTGCCATCTCCGAGGCGCTCAATAAAGCGGGGATCCATGCGGTCTATGTCCGCGCGATCTATGAGACCGGCAGCCTGAAAGTCGAGGTGTCGGTCGATTCACGGAAGTATCAGTCCCACCAGGACCTCGTCGACGGCAACGGCGACCCCGTGCTGGCCGCGGAACATAACTACATAACGATCCGCGGCTATTACAACGGCCCCGATGAATGGGTGGCGGGGCACGAGGGTGAATTATACACGCCCGTGGACCTGGTAAAGGCGGTCAGACGCAAGATCATCGACGACGCGCAATGCAGGGGGATCGTGAAAAAAACCTGCGCGCGGCTGCGGGAGGCCGGCTATGACGGATCGCTGCTCAAGGCAAACGACCTGCTGCTTGCCCTCGATGCCAAGGAAAAGATCGTGACCGACCGCTCCGGAGAACCGGACGTCATTATCTGCAATTTCGAGGTGATTTGGAAGATTGACGAACAGGTGTGACTAGTTGTTTCTTCTTTCCCCGGAGCGAGGCAACGTCAAGGGGACTTGCCGCAGAGGTTGCAGAGCAGGCAGAAGGTCGGGAAGGTACATACCCCTTCTGTGAGAATGCAGACATCCGGCGCTCAAATCATTTTCTCAAAAAAAAGGCAGCCGGAAAGGCTTCCGGCTGCCAAGTCGTCTGCTCTCTTTGGAATAGAACAGGCCCCTTATCCAGCATCATCCTCCGCAGGTACGGCATATTCTCCAGCCGGCCCTCCCTGCATTAAATGCATGCCGCCGAAGATCAAAGGGTCCCGTTCGATGAGCTTAATTGGTTAATGAGCGTCTGTACGTCAGTTGCGGTCAGGCCTGATTTGTTCATCGCCGACCCCATGAACTGCGTCATCGCAGCCGCGAGCCCGCTGGTCCCGGCAGTAGGCTGCATCATCGTTCCATTGCCCATCATGCCGCCGCCCATGCCGCCCATAGTGATCTGGGCGCCGCCCATGCTGCCGTTCATGACACCGTCCGAGGCGTCTTTCATCATGTCCGTTATTATGCCCGATGAATCAGCCATGCCTATATTTTTGGCGTATTGAGACAGGGCGGCTAAAGTAATCCCGTAGTTCATCATATCTTGAGTTGCGCCCGTTCCGGATCCTGCCACCAGAGGGTTCATCGGCCGCGTATAGAGAACGTCGGACACCATGAAGTAGTTTCCTACTGCGGTGTTCGCTGAGGTGATATTTGCATCCGTCATGCCGCTGGGCATATTATGCGCCATTGCCTGGGCCATGGAAGTGAGAGGAGTTATTTGGACCCCGGTTATCGTAGAAGCCGTCGACATCGAGGGTATCATGACGGTCATTATGTTGCCTGCAGTCATGGTCATCGTTGTTCCCGTCGCCAAATCCGTATACGTTCCGCCGTTCATCTGGAGCATAACGGAGCCCGAGTAATTGCCAACGGACAGCGTAAAGTTGCCCTGAGTGTCCGTCGCTCCGCTTGCGAGTTGCGCACCCATCGTCCCGTTGTTGATTGCGAAGGCCATGACCGTTCCACCTGCCAGCGGGCCGTTAGACGCTGTTCCGCTGATCGACCCACTCATCATCGTTCCGGTCCCTGTACCGCCGGTTACGACTCCGGTGCCCGTCCCGCCGGTCACAACCCCACCCGTGCCCAGGAACTGTCCGGTTGATGAGCTTAAGTGGTCCATCAGCGTCTGCATGTCCGAAAGCGTCAGACCGGACTGGTTCATGGCCGAACCTATGAATTGCGACATCGCAGTTGCCAATCCGGAGGTCCCGGCCGTTGACGGCATCATCGTCCCGCCACCCATCATGCCGCCGCCCATGCCGCCCATCGTGATCTGGGCGCCGCCCATGCTGCCGTTCATGACGCCGTCCGAGGCGTCATTCATCATCGAGGTGACAATACCGGACGGGGACGTCATCCCCATATTCTTTGCGTATTGCGTCATGGCGGCTATTGCCATCCCATAGTTTCTCATGTCCTGCGTCGCTGTGTTGCTTGAACCGGACACCAGCGGGTTCATGGGCTGCGTATGGAGGATGTCATTCACCATGAAGTAGTTGCCTATTGCCGTGTTCGCTGCAATCATATTGACATCGGTCATGCCGCCCGACATATTATGCGCCATTGCCTGGGCCATGGAAGTAAGAGGGGTTATTTGAATGTCGGTAACCGTCGTGCCGGTAGACAGTGTTGTCATAACAGCGGTCATCACGTCGCCGGGCGCCATGGTCACCGTGGCGCCGGTAGCCTCATCCACGTACGTTCCACCACTCATCTGAAGCATAACAGGGCCAGAATAAGCACCGATTGACATGGTGTAATGCCCCTGGCTGTCCGTTGTTCCGCTGGCGAGTTGCATGCCCATGGTCCCGTTGGTGACAGCGTACGCTGTTATTGTTCCTCCGCTGATCGGTCCTTTGACCGCTGTTCCACCTATCATTCCGTTTGAGCCGGTGCCTGCCGGAGTTGTTACACTGCTGCTGCCGCAACCGAAGAGAAGCGACAAAGACCCGATTAAGAACATGAGAGACAGCATTGTTTTGAGTATCTTGTGCTTTCGCATTAATTACATCCTCCATAAATTAAACTAATTTTTACTGCAATTGTGAATAAGACGAAACAAGGGCAAAAAGGTTACAAGGAAATTAACCTGAACTTTTTTTTAAATTTCGTGTCAAACGACGCATAATAATTTTTATCGACTGAAGCAAAGATCTATACCTAACGATTATCAGAATGTCTTTCGAGAGTCGGATGGTTTGAGTTGAAAGGAAACGGCTCTGTGCTGGAAATTTTGAGATGAGTGCACAAACCAATTCAAAATCTGATCTTGAAGGGGGAAAACCCGTCCCTAGCATCTTAGTAGTCGATTTTTCTCTCCCGGTTACAGCAACGCCTTGTTGATAGTTTCTATGTAATGCAACTCAATATTCTCCAACTCTGCATACACTATGTCAATCATTAAAACCAAACGCTGCCATTATTCCCTCAGTATTTAGTATGACTGAAGAGCATTATTCTTTACTGCCCAACCGCAGGGGCTGCGGTCTTGCGGTCAAACCCGACTTATGCTTGTTCAAATTTTCGCCCTTTTCAGCCGCAGGGCGTTCCCGATCACCGACACCGAGCTGAAGCTCATGGCCGCGGCCGCGAAGATGGGGCTGAGCAGGACACTGAAGAACGGATAGAGCACTCCGGCAGCAACGGGGATGCCGAGGGAGTTGTACACGAAGGCAAAGAACAGGTTCTGCTTGATGTTCTTCATCGTGGCCCGGGAGAGGAGCCGCGCCCGCAGGATTCCCCTGAGGTCGCCTTTCACCAGCGTGACGCCCGCGCTCTCCATGGCCACGTCCGTGCCGGTCCCCATGGCGATGCCGACCTGGGCCTGCGCCAGGGCCGGTGCGTCGTTGATGCCGTCGCCGGCCATTGCCACGAACCGGCCTTCGTTCTGGAACCGCTTTACGACATCTGCTTTCTGGTCCGGCAGCACTTCCGCGACCACGTCGTCTATTCCCAACTTCTTCGCCACGGTCCCGGCCGTGGTCTTGTTATCGCCCGTGAGCATCACGATGCGGATGCCGTCCTCATGAAGAAGTTTCACCGCCTCGAGCGTTGTTTCCTTTATCGGGTCGGCCACACCCAGCAGTCCCGCTGCTTTCCCGTCAAGGGCAACGAACATCACGGTCTGGCCGTCCTTCCTCATCTCCTCGGCTTTTACGGATAATCCGCCGGGATCGATCCGCAGTTCATCGAGAAGCGCGCGGTTGCCGAGCGCCACGCTATGACGCGCAACTGTGCCTGTAACGCCTTTGCCTGTCCGGGACTGGAAGGACTCGGCATTTTCCGGGTTAACGCCCCTGGCCTCTGCGCCGGCAACGATTGCCGCAGCAAGGGGATGTTCGCTGCCGCGCTCGATGCTTGCGGCATAAAGAAGCAGCGACTTCTCGTCGTACCCGTCATTCGTCGCCACAAAATTCAGCTTCGGCTTTCCCACCGTGAGGGTACCGGTCTTGTCCACGACGAGGGTGTCCACTTTCCTCATCAGTTCGATGGCTTCGGCGTTCTTGAACAGTACGCCCGCCGAGGCTCCCTTTCCCATGGAGACCATGATGGACACGGGCGTGGCGAGCCCCAGGGCGCAAGGGCACGCGATGATCAATACCGCTACGGCATTCACGAGCGCGTACACAAAGCGGGGCTCGGGCCCGGCCCAGGCCCAGACAATGAAGGTGATGATTGCGATCGAGACCACGACCTGGACGAAATATCCCGCGATGATGTCAGCAAGCTTCTGGATAGGCGCACGGCTGCGCTGGGCCTCGGCCACCATGCGCACGATCTGCGCAAGCAAGGTCTCGGAGCCGACCTTTTCCGCCCGCATGATGAGCGAACCCGTGCCGTTCACCGTAGCACCGACGAGCCTGTCTCCCTGTTTTTTTTCAACGGGGATCGGCTCGCCGGAGATCATGGACTCGTCCACGCTGCTCGCCCCTTCGACCACGACGCCGTCTACCGGGACCTTTTCGCCGGGCCGTACGCGAAGGAGATCGCCGGCCTCCACCTGTTCGAGCGGGACGTCTGCCTCTGTTCCATCCTTCACCCGGCGCGCGGTCTTGGGCGCTAAGCCCAGCAAGGCCTTGATGGCGGTCCCTGTCTTGCTCCGGGCCCGCAGTTCCAGCACCTGGCCCAGGAGCACCAGGGTCGTGATCACGCCGGCGGCTTCAAAGTACGTTGCCACTTCCCCGCCTTTCCCCCGGAAGGACTGAGGGAAGATCTCAGGAAAAAGCGCTGCCACGAGGCTGTATGAATATGCCACGCCCGTGCCGAGACCGATCAGGGTGAACATGTTCGGGTTCCAGGTTATGATCGATTTCCACCCGCGCACGAAGAACGGCCAGCCGCCCCAAAGAACAACCGGCGTCGCCAGGGCAAGTTCCAGCCACGTGAGCATCTTCAGGGGAACAAACTGCTCGGGCGAGATCGCGGGGATGAGGCCGCCCATGGCGATGTAGATCAGCGGAATGGAAAGAGCAACGCTGATCTTGAACCGGCGGGTCATGTCGATGAGTTCCGGGTTCTCCTGTTCCTCGGCAGTGATCGTTTTCGGTTCGAGGGCCATGCCGCAGATCGGACAGCTTCCCGGCTCATCTCGCACGATCTCCGGGTGCATGGGGCAGGTCCACTCTGTCTTGGATGAAGCAACAACAGGCTCAACCGGTTCCAGGGCCATGCCGCACTTGGGACAGGCGCCGGGGCCGGGTTGCCGGACCTCGGGGTGCATGGGACAGGTATATTCTGTTTTCTTTGCATGGACGTGAGGTTCGGGAAACAACTCTCTGCCGCAGAGGGGGCAGGCGGTTGAGGCGTGTTTTTCCGGACTTTGCTCCGCCGCGTACGATGCAGGGTCTTTTTCGAACTTCTCCCGGCAGGAAGAGGAGCAGAAATAGTACGTCATGCCCTTATAGGATGACGTTCCCGCAGCATCCTTGTCTTCAATGGTCATTCCGCACACCGGGTCTTTTACTTTCATGTGTTCCTCCTGACGGCGAAGACGGCCGGGAAAAAGCCGGGAAACCGGGACAGCTTCCCATCCTGCCGCTTTCTCATGTTTTCCTCAGTTGAACGCTGCGTTCTCCTTTATTCGCGCAATCTGCTTAATTTCGTAGGTCGAGGCTATTGATTCGCAGGAACTGTCTCGGGTCAGTTGGTAGGTCCAATTCACACATAAGCGTCGGGTTTCACAAAGAGCGCTCTACCCGACCTACTCGCTGGCCCGCCAGCCGTTTCTTTCGACATCCTGAGTGCGAAACTCCTGCGTCGCAGGCTACTTATGCATTTCCATGTCTGACATTTTTTTCTGCAACTCGTTCATCCTGCTCTGCATTCTCTTCATCTCTTTTTCCGAAACCTTGCCGCTCCTCATGGCCTTGGACATTTCCATCATCTGGTGCGACATGTCTTTCATGACGCCGGACATCATTTGCATGTTGCCGGCGGGCATGTCCTTCATCATGCCGGACATTTTGCCCATCATATCGGACATCTGGTTAGACATGCCCATCATGTCGCCCATCATCTGTCCGTGCTCCATCATCCCGCCGTGTTCCATCATTTGACCGTGTTCCATCGTCTGGCCCTGCTGCATGCCGCCTTTCTGGCCTCCCATCATGCCGCCGCCCATCTGGGCAAAGGCGAAGGAACTGCCAAGAAGAAAAGCGACAAGGCTGATTCCCAGTGTGATCTTTTTCATGATGCTGATCCTCCTCTGTCAAATAGTTGATGTCAATTTTGTCTCGGAGCTTCACTCATGTTCACGTCATGACCGCCCTCCTTTCTGAAAAAGGCAACCACCTACCGGAACCGCGCGGACGCATTGGTTCATTTTCCCACCCGGTATCCGAGCCGCTCGACGCTGTCCTGCGTGATTTTTTTTACTTTTTCCTCGTCTATCTCTGATTCGTTGTAGGTAACGGCGATCTTTCCCCGTTCGACGTCAATAGATTCCACACCTTCCATTCCGCCGATAAAACGTCTGAGCGCCAGCGAACACTCCGCGCACAGTTTTTCATCCACATCAAACAACGCTGTTTTCATGCTCCGTCACCTCCGTTGCCAACAAGCCTCCTGCCGCGCTGATGAGTTCCTCTGCAGCCTTTATCGCAGATGCCAGTTCCACGTCCGTCGGCGTTGGCATATGATCGCAGTCGCACTCATGCGTCAGGTCGTAGGTCCGGCGAAGGCTGTCAAGAATTGCCGCATCGACATCTCCCGTCTTTACGTACTCCTGTTCAAACCGGTCAATGACGTCCGCATGGGTCAGCCTGGAGGCGTCCCGGATGTCGAAGAGGGCAAAAAGGCACTGCATCATGGCGTGATAGCATTTGGTGAGGACCGCCTTGTTTCCCAGGTGTTCGTGCAAAAGGAGAAGGGCCTCTTCCCGGCTCTCGCGCGCCTGACGCAGACGTTCTTTCCGATTCATGTCAACCGCTCCTTCAACCTGATCCTGACCGCATAATCGACCGGCGACACGGCGACGATGCCGTCGCCGGCCAGCCCTGTCGCTGCGTGCTCAGGAATGATGTCAGCCGCCTGGTCCGCCTTTTCGCTCGCGACGATGATTTCGATCCTGTCGTGAATGAAATAGGGGTTGTTCAGCCGCACCTCCTCGCCGAGCCCCTTGACCTCGGAAATCGTCAGTCCCCGAATGCCGATTTCTTCAAGACGCTGAATAACGTGCTGAAGGCTGGTCGTTCTCACAATGGCGGTCACCATCTTCATTGCTTTGCTCCTTCACTTTTTCATGAGGTCGTCCTTCATGCGCTCGAATTCTTCTTTGGCGATCTCCCCCTTGGCGTACCGCTTCTTCAAAATGTCGATGGCAGACTCTTCCTTCCCCGACTGCCCGGCCTTTCCCGATAGGGACCGGACGATATACGCTATTCCGAGAATGACCAGTGTCCAGAAGATGATCATGAAGATCCACCCGAATCCCATGCCCCATCCGTAATTTCCCCATTGCATCATAAATATCACCTCGTTTCACGATACCCGGCGTCCTCCGCTTCAAGCACCCCTCATGCCAGGCGGGCCTATTACTATTATAGAGCAACACCCGTGCCATAAACAGCCCATTACTTTGCCTGCTTTATCAGCATATTATAAGAAGCAAAAGCGTGAAGCTGGACCGTGTGATTCAAAAAGTGGAGGATTTCCTACAATTGCCTTTTAGAAGTACTTTCGTATTCCTGCAAGGCCCGTTTTATCGGCACCGTGAAGCGCATCTCTGCGCGAAGGATTTCTATAATAATACGGATGGAGTAACGCTGACGCCCGAAGGGATGCGAAACGTAAAAGAGCAGGAAATGATGCAAGCACAGGGCCAAAGTGCAAAAAGTTTCTTGACAGGGTACATGAGGGCGCTTACAATCGTTCTACCAGCCACGGAAATACCCTCCAGCATGCACGAAGCAGTGTGATTTCGACTTGAGCTTCTAACAGGTGTTAGACTTGCAGCGGCTGCCCGGTGTCCGGATGTCCTCGTTATCGGCAGCCGCCGGTCCTAAGACTTCTCATCAGCACAAGGAGATCGGCATGCGCAAAAAAACGTTAGCCAGTATTCTCACACTCACCTTCATCCTTCTTAGTCTCTCCGTCGCATGCACAAAATCCAACAATGATACACCGCAGGACCAAATCGTACGTTCCGCCCTTAACCGCGACACCAACCCGCAGGTGAGCGACGCGGACCTTGCCGCGGTGGCGGCAGGGACCACGGATTTTGCGCTCAAGGTTTTCCCCCTCATCGACCCGAGCGGAAGCAGCAACATCGTTTTCTCCCCCTACAGCGTGACCCAGGCCTTTGCCCTCGCCGCTCCGGGCGCCAAAGGCGCGACCCTGAGCGGGATCGAACAGGCAATGTCCTTTCTTCCCCAGAACCGCCTGAACCCGGCCCTGAACAAGCTCGACCTCTTTCTGACGTCCGAGACCACCGGGACCGTCACCGCAACAGGCGACCAGTACCCGATTCTCAGGAACGCCAACGCCGTGTGGGGCCAACAGGGACTTACGATCGAACCCGCGTATCTGGACATTCTTGCGGTAAATTACGGGGCGGGCCTCCACGTCGTGGACTACATCAATGCCACCGAGAACGCGCGGAATACGATCAACAGGTGGGTGGAAGAGCAGACGAACAACCGGATACAGGACCTGATCCCCGAGGGAGGCGTGACATCAGATACCCGCGTGGTTCTGACGAACGCCGTATGGTTCAAGGCAAACTGGGCGTCCCCCTTCCCGGAAACGGGCACCGCGAACGCCCCCTTTACGAATCGCGACGGATCGACATCATCGACCCCCTTCATGCATGAGATCCTCGGGGCATCTTACGCGCACGTGGATACAGGTCAGGCAGTGGATATCCCCTATTACGGCAACAAGCTCTCGATGCTCGTCATCATGCCGGATGTTGGCACGTTCGACTCCTTCCTGACATCGCTCACCCCGACCGTGCTGTCGGACATCACGAGCAATCTGGCTGCGAAGGAAATAGACCTGGCGCTCCCGAGATTCAGCTTTACGAAGGAGGCGAGCATGGGCGATCTTCTGCGCTCCCTCGGCATGGCAGACGCATTCGATCCTACTGTTGCTGACTTTTCCGGCATCGACGGGAACCGCGATCTTTATATCAGCAATGTTTTTCATCAGGCCTTCATCGCCGTGGACGAACAGGGGACCGAGGCCGCAGCGGCAACCGCCATTGGACTAGGCGCGACCTCGATACCGGTCGCGGACGTTTCAGTGACCGTTGACCATCCCTTTGTCTTTTTCATCCGGGAGAGGCAGACCGGGTTGCTGCTGTTTATGGGGAAGGTGGTTGCGCTGTAGCAGGCGGTTCATCCTAAAAAAAGCATTTGACACGGATAAAAGCTGATAAGAAGCGGATCAGAGCTGATAATTCAAAAAAAGGAGCTTCACTTTTTTGGTGAGGCTTCAAGTTCGATCTTTATCTGCATTTATCCGAAGTTAATTCCGATTTTTCAGTGTCTAAACGCTCTTTCTAGGTTCATTATTCTTGCTGCCGCGTTCCCTGCGCGATCAGATTCAGCTAAAGGAGGTTGTCCATGGCGAAAACGAAGACCCGGAAAGCCGTCTCAGTCAGAAAACATCCCGCAGTCCCCAATTATTACGGGTGGGTGCCGGATTTGCCCGATCAGCGGGACTATCTTTACAGCGCAATGCGCGCCGTGCCGGCAGTGCTTCCCCCGCGCGTCGACCTGCGTGAAAAGTGCTCGATGGTCGAAGACCAGGGCGATCTCGGGAGTTGCACCGCCAATGCCCTCGGAGGCTGCGTCGAGTTCCTGGAAAAGAAAGACGTGAAGAAAGGCAAGGGGGTGAAGTTCTCGGACGTGAGCCGCCTCTTCATCTATTACAACGAACGCGTGCTCGAACATTCCGTCAAATCGGACTCGGGCGCCCAGATCCGAGACGGCATCATGTAAGGAGGAGCATGCAGGTCACGCCACCTGTTATTGTCGTGCCGGGAATTACCGCGACCTATCTGCGCGATGAATACTCGCTCCCGCCCGATACGGTCTGGGCGGTCATGAAGAAGGAGTATGAGCGGGTCGCGCTTCATCCGGACAACGTGCGCTACGAGGCAAGAGAGCCTGCGCGAATCGCGCCGGATCTTATATTCGAGGTCGCGTACCGCGAGATGGTGGAGGAACTGCGGCACAACCTCAGCGATACTGCGGACGCGCCTGTCCCGGTCTACCCCTTCGCGTATGACTGGCGCCAGCCGCTCGATGTCATTGAGAAGCAGCTTGCGGATTTTGTGAACGAGGTGATAGAACGGACCACGCTGCTCAAACACTACTACGCCGCAGGCTACAACAAGGACCATCCCGAAAACCTGAAGGTCAACCTGGTGGGACATTCCATGGGCGGGCTGATCATCACCGGGTATCTTCAGCGCCAGAAAAAGGATGCGCGGGTCTCCAAAGTCGCGACCTTGGCCACGCCTTTTCGTGGTTCTTTCGAGGCCGTGATCAAGATTACAACCGGCACGTCGAATCTCGGCACTGATGCGCCGTCGTCGCGGGAACGGGAAGCGTCGCGTGTCACACCGGCCTTGTACCATCTGCTCCCCACGTGCGACGGCATCAGCGTCGACCCGGGCCTGCCGAAGAGCATTTTCGATGCAGGCATATGGCAGAAGAGCATCAGGGACACGCTTAAGCAATACGTCAGCCTCCACTCGGTAAACATCACGGACCTCGAAAAACAGACTGCGAACCTGTTTCAATCGCTGCTCGGCACGGCGCAGGCCCACCGCGAGCGGGTCAATAACTTTTCCCTTGAACAGGCGGGATTAGGGACCGACGACTGGCTCTGCGTCGCTGGCGCAAATTCGACCACGCGCGTAAGCCTGAAGGTGAGCAGTACGCCTGACGGGCCGATGTTCGAATTTCACTCTTCGGACCGTTCCGACCTTTGGAAGAACGGCCATACGGACGCAGAGCGGCGCATGACCGGTGACGGCACGGTGCCGTTCGAGGCGGCGCTGCCGACCTTCGTGCCAATGGATAAGGTGGTCTGCGTTACACCCGATGATTATGGATATTGGGAGGTGCAGGACAGGATCTTTTCGGCCATGGCCGGTTTTCACGGAATTTTACCGAACATGGACATGCTTCACCGCCTCATCGTCCGGCACTTCACCGGTCGTCCGGACCCCCACCAAAACACGTGGGGTCGAAGAGCGCCGGGTGTGAAGACATGGAATCCTCCCCTTATGTTGAAAGAGAAGTGATAACGCCAATGGGCCGAACCGCAGGCATTTCGGTTTACTACATTTATTATTACTTGCGGAGGTGATTTGATGAAGTTTTCTATCAAGAATAACCCCGACGTCATGGGTCACAGGATCGAGATCCAGGTGATAGCGGACAAGGACGAGGAGATTGCCCGCGTAAGTACGTATTTTGAAGACAGCACGCTTGCGGAAGACGATTTAACGCCGCCCCAGGTGCAGTATGAACGTGTTTTTCGGCAAATAGGCGGCATAACCCCAAATGATTCGCACACGGTGAAAGTTACCGCAGTAAATGTGAAGGATATTGAACAAACGGCAAGCAGAACATGGACCGACTGAGATTGCAGGCGGGCATTCAATATCAGGTCTTTATCGTTACTTGCAGGAAATGGAATAGGGGACGGTGGTGTTCCTGAAAAGTATGACTTACTTAAGCAACGTAGGATGACCCAAAGCTCCTTAAACCTGATATGGTTGACAGTGTCAAGAGCAAAAAAGTTTCCTTGCCCCTTTTTTATTTAAGGGTTATATGGTCAAATTGCTCCAGTGCATAAGGAGGGACGGGGCCGACTTGTGCGACGTTTGATCACTCTGATATTCGCGGGTTTGACCGCAAGACCTTTCTTCGCCGCGGAGCTGCCTCGCTCTAAAAGCGGAAGTTCGGCATAGCCTTATTCCATAGGTTGACCGAGGGCTCTCCGTAAACGTGGCCGCGTCCCCGCTTATGTTCTGGATGATTGTTTTTATTGTTCGTTTGCGTCCCTCCCTTCGGTGGTGTTGTGTTATTTGATACTCTTATGCGGTCTGATGCTGTACTTCTCGTGCAATTGCCCAGATGAAGCCGCATAGCTCTCTTGCGATGGCGGTTACTACTTTGTTTCTGAGCTTCCCTTGGGCCGTAAGTTTACGGAATCGGCCGCAAAGCCGCAGCTGGGCTTTCCAGGAGATGTCGCAGACGTTTTTCGGCAGCCCTTCCTGGCGTTTAAGGATCACCCGGCTGACGCGGGCTGGAAAACTGTATGCTTGTGCTGCTTCTATGAGTGCGCGCCGGACGTGAGTGTTTCCGGTTTTGGTGATGCCTCCTCGCCGGGTGGTGTCGCCGCTGGAGTGTTCGGAAGGAACCAGTCCTAGATAGCCCATGAGTTGCTTGGGGTTTTCAAAACGGCCCAGGTCCCCGATCTCGGCCATGGTGGTCGCGGCGGTCACATCAGCTATGCCGCGTAATGCCTGGATCGCGCGTACCACAGGAGCAAACTTGCATAAGGGAATGAGCTTTTGAATTTGCTCTGTGAGCCGGGACACCCTTTCCGTGCTTTCCTTCACGGCATGTATATACTCTTGCAACGTGATTTGTTGCGCAGGGTGCGGCATTTTTATATAGGAGAGCCAGCGCATGTGGGCCTGGGTCCAAGTGGATTCCCCGGAGTAACGGTGTCCGTGTCGCAGCAGTATTGCGCCTAATCTTTGTCGGGCGGTGCGTTGGGCTTTGATCGCGTCTTCTCTGCCGCGCGTCAGATCCCGCATGGCTTCATCATCCTCTTGGGGCACGTAAATAGGAGTCAATTCTCCAGCTCGATGCAATTTTGCAAGGCTCTCAGCATCACGACGATCGGTTTTTACGCGGTTGCCGCTTTTTTTCGGAATCAGCGAGGGTGCCACAACCGTACATTTGAAGCCTTTTTTAGTCAGGTGGCGATAGATTTCATAACCGCATGGCCCAGCTTCATAAACAAAGTGCAGTTCCGATCCTTTGCTTTCAAGCTTTCTGATGGTTTTGTCCAGTGACGCCATGTCGCCGCCGATCTTGCCGTAGTATCGAACTTCTTGATTGCCGACGGTTTCAGCTGTTGCTATGGCTACGGAGTTTTTTGCTGAATCGAGACCAACGATTGTGATAGAATTCTGCATGACCTGCCTCCTTGTTTGTGGCTCTGTATTTGGACTCCTTGTGAAGCCCAATATAACCCACGGCGACAAGGGGCAGGTCACTTTTCAACTGTCAACCATTATGTCTAATCAAGGAGGAATGCTATGCCAATCTTGGTCCGTCATGCAGGATTGTCTGCGCTACTGGTTATCTTAATTTTTCCCAATGCCTTCGGCAAGGAACCTGACCTGCAGAGCGCCCAGGCGTGGTTCGAAAAAGGGATGTTGTACCAGGAAGCAGGAAACCCGCACGCGGGAGATGCATTCAGCCGGGCCATCCAGGACCTCGATTGCTACATCGGAAAGGAGCCCGATCGGTTGCTTCTTTCCAAGGCCTATGTCCTGCGCGCCAAGTGCCGAATTTTCCAGGGGCAGGGCAAACAGGCAATTCCGGACTTGGACAAGGCGATCGAGCTGTCTCCGGACGATGGGGATACGTATTACTTGCGGTCCTTTGCCGATGCAAAGAATACGGAGAAGTATGTCGAGTACCTGAAAACAGCGGCCCGGAAGGGAAACGAAAAAGCGCGGGGGGAACTGACGGCAAAGGGGATTTCGTGGTGAGGTGTCAGCGAAAATAGAAAATACCGGCAAATGAAAGCAGTGCGCAGGGGCCGGTGGTGAATGGCGGGCAACGGGTGCAGCAGCGTCCCAAAGTTTCCTAAAAAAGCGACAAGGAGAACAACATGGCAAAAGCAGCAGACCTCAGAACGCCTTGCAGGCGGCCAGTTGAACGAGTGAAGGAGTCTCATCTTTGGGCTGTGAACTAAGCAGGCAAGTGAGGTTGTATCGAAGATTGGTCGTTGTATCACGAATGCTATAAGCCACACTGGGACACAGCACCCGGCAAATTGAGACAACAAGTTAGATGCGGTCCCCATTGAGATGGAACTGAAGGGGCGATTGCAATGAGACAGCTTAACGCGTGAGAGTGCGGTCTGAGAATACAGGCTGGCTATATCTGAGGATACCATAACAAAAGACCTGACGCCGATGGCTCTTTTAAAATCCTGCAGACGCACGAACGGGTGCGGCTCCGGGTGGAGGCGCATAAGGCTGCGGCATAAGGAAATATCAAGAAGAAAGACCCAGGAGCTTATTAAGCCATCGCGTGCAGTATGTGTCCCCTTCGAATGGAAAGCATAGATAGAAACAACGAGTCGGTCCTTAAAGGTTCTCGTTTTCTAAGGTTGCTTTAATATACCCAATTAGGTATAATATTGGTGCGGAAAAATGAAGCCATTACATTGGGTGGCGTCTGCCAAAAAGGATCTTCTGAAAATGCCCGAGCAGGTGGTCGACGTTTTCGGGTATGCTTTGTACTTGGCCCAGAACGGCCTTAAGCATGAGCAGGCCAAGCCGCTCAAGGGGTTCGGATCTGCCGGTGTTTTGGAGATCGTCGAGGATTATGATGGCAACGCATATCGCGGAGTGTATACGGTCAGGTTCAAGAACGGAGTCTATGTGCTGCACTGTTTTCAGAAAAAATCGCGCAAAGGAATTGAGACGCCCAAGCAGGACAGGGATATTATCGAGGCAAGGTTAAAACTTGCCCAAGTGCATGCAGAAGGAGCGGAGCATGACTAGAATAGTGAAAAGCAGCGGCAACGTGTATGCCGATCTCGGCATGCCCGATGCGGAGGAAATGCTGGTCAAGGCGCAACTATCCGCCAAGATCGCTGAGATAATCAAACTTCGAAAAATGACACAGACACAGGCGGCTGAGGTGCTCGGCATGCCCCAGCCCAAACTGTCCAACATGCTGCGGGGAAATTTTCGCGGAATTTCGGAGGCCAAGATGCTTGAATGCCTGACCCGGCTCGGCCGTGACGTGCAGATCGTAGTCAAATCGTCGTCGAAGACCCGCAAGATCGGTCGTGTATCGGTCTCGTTTGCCTGAGTGTGGCGAAACGGAATATAAAAATTAAAGACACTCCCGGGTTCTGATCGCATAGTGCAATAGTATGGACCTGACCCCAGGAAGTTCCGGATCAGCGGTTCATGACGGGGAAGGATGAGGAAGAGACGCAGGAAGGATAGCAGAACGTCTTTGACACGGAATGGTTCGCTGAGTGAGAAGGCGAAGGGATGATTAGTCCATTTCGGTCACTACGTCCCTAAAGTTCTCTCCTCTCCGCCTGATCAGAATGCATTTGAAAAAAACATCAGGCATTAAAATAGATGAGCAGGAGCTGGCTGAGCACATCAAAAATATGATTTCCAAGGAGAGCTGGGAGCTTATCGGGGATGTGAAAATCATCAGAAAAAGAAAATCTAAGCCGAAACAGGAGGCGGTGATGCCGATAGCACCACAATCATCAGAGCAACCGCAAGCATAAGGCAACATGTTCGCCGTATCGATAACCTGACCCGGACGGATTCTAGAAGCAAGGCTGAATTGCAACAAAGTAGATGCAACCTGTGGGGTCGTGTTTTGATTCCAAAGAGGGAGAACTAATGACGCAAACAATCCATAATCCTGATCAGTATATGAATGATTTGAGGCAGATTCTTGCGCAGGGACGTAAGCGATTAGGTTTATTACTTGGCGCAGGAGCTCCTGCAAGCATTCTAATCAGCCGCACTACTGGACAGATATCGGCAGATGGCATTTCACTTATTCCAACAATAGCTGGACTGACAAGTAACGTATTGCTTGCGCTCAAGGAAAAATATGGTGAAGTTCTGCTTAAATTGGCAAGTGAAATTGGCCCAAATCCAAATATTGAGAAGATTCTTTCACGAGTTCGTACGCTCTCAGAAATTCTCGGTACAAATGCGTTGCATAGTCTAAAAGGGACAGACTATAAAGATTTAGGCGAAGCAATTTGCAAAGAAATAGGTGAGGCGGTCAGTGTTAATCTACCCACCGAAGCCAATCCATATTCCGAACTTGCTGGGTGGATTGGTGGTACGACTAGAGATCATGCATTCGAAATATTTACAACAAACTATGATCTTCTCATGGAGACTGCATTCGAGCGATCCCACGTCTCTTACTTCGATGGATTTTGTGGCTCCCACGAACCTTTTTTTGATCCAGCAACCATAGCTAACAACGACCTACCAGCGCGATGGTCCCGCCTATGGAAATTACACGGTTCAATTGGATGGGATTTAAATTCAAGTGGTGAAATCATTCATGGGTGTGGCATTAGCGCCACACGACTGATATATCCTACGCATTTGAAATATGAGCAAACACAGAAACAACCATATACTGCATTCTTCGAGCGTCTTCGTGTTTTTTTACAACAGCCTGATACCTTATTAATTTCATGCGGGTTCTCATTTTTTGATCCACATGTATCCGCAGTTATTGATGAGTCGTTATCAGCTAATCGGGCTGCAACAGTAATGGCTTTTCAATTTGGTCCCATTTCAGCCGAAACAGCAGCATGTAAAATTGCCCAAAGTCATGCCAATATGAGTGTTTACTCACAAGATGGGGCAGTAATAAATTGTGTTAAAGCTCCGTGGCGTCCCGGCGAATTGCCGCACCCTGCATGGGCACCTATTAGAAATAGCTATTGGGGTAATCGGCTCGGATGTCAGGAACCTTGTTTTCTTTTAGGTGATTTTAATACTTTTGCTAGATACGTTGCCCTAACGCGTGCAGAGCAAGTATCTACACCAGCACCTGTGAGTGCTGCGGAGCCCACAGTATGAAACCAGCACCTACGCTTCTTGGATATGTAGTTCAAGTTACAGGAGCTACTGTAAGCGTGAGACAAGTAGATACGCTTTCTTCAGGCATGGCCATCATTGATGGTAGGACTTATCGTATTGGACAAGTAGGCGGTTTTATCAGAATACCTCAAGGCTACCAGGATCTTTTCGGAGTTGTGTCTCAAGTAGGAGCGGATGCCATTCCTGAGGCATTGCGAACTGCAATACCACAAGGGACCCGAATGTTAACCGTGCAATTAATTGGTGAAAGTATAGGGACATCTTTTGAGCGCGGCATTAGTCAATATCCTTCTATTGGCGATGAAGTACACATTGTGACAGAAACAGATTTGAAAAAAATATACGGTATTAGTGGTGATGGACAGGTTACTATAGGTCGTTTAGCAAGCTCAGAAAGCATTGACGTAAGACTTGATATTGACAAACTTGTGACCCGTCATTCTGCTGTACTAGGATCAACCGGTACAGGTAAATCCACCACGGTTGCAAGTTTGCTGCGAGCAATTTCGGGAAACAGTGAAGAAACAGGAACCAATACTTATCCTAATGCGCGCATTCTTCTTCTGGATATTCATGGAGAATATGCAAAAGCCCTCGGAGACGTGGCGCGTGTTTTTAGAATTAATGCTAACAAAGGAGAAGAAGAACTCTTTATTCCATACTGGGCGCTTGATTACGATGAAATAATAGACTTCCTTACCGGCGGTTTACCGGAAGAAAAAGCGATGCTTTTCCGTGATAAGATCGTTGAACTAAAGATTGATAATCTCGTAAGAAATCTTTTCGCTTTATTTTGCCGACAAAATTACATGAAACATCATAATATCGTTGCAGCACAAGGGGTTTTGTGATACATAACGTCATCACACATCGCATCCGAGGAGCCGAGATGATCTACATCAAGGATCACAAAACCTCCAACATGTTCGATCCTTTTCCATTCCTGGGACCCAAGCGCAAGGAGCGTATTGAAGCCTCCTGGGCCAAGATCTTCCGGGAGCACGTTCTTACCACGCTGCCGGTCGAGAAGGTGTATTCCAAGTACGACCCGGTCCTGGGAGCTCCAACCAAGGAACTCTACTCCATGCTGGGGCTCATGGTCCTCCAGCAGATGCACGATATGACCGACGAAGAGGCCGTGGACCAGTTTGCCTATAACGTCCAGTGGCATTACGCCTTAAACATCACCTCGACCGCCGATGCCGACGCCTATGTGAGCCCCAAAACCCTCTGGAACATGCGCGACATCCTTACCGAACGCGGCATCTACACGACCATCTTCGAGGAGGTCGCCACGACGCTCGCCGAGGTGTTCAAGGTAGATGTCGCCAAACAGCGCTTCGATTCAGTCCATATTTTTTCCAACATGCGGCACTTGGGCCGGATCGGCCTGTTCGTAAAGACCATCAAGAAGTTCCTGATGAACCTCAAGCGTCACCACAAGGATCTCTACGAGGTGGTAGACAAGGCCACGATCGACCGGCACATGACCAAGCAGGGTGAGGCCGTCTTCTCGATGGTCAAGCCCTCGGAATCCATGAACACTCTCGCGACCCTGGCCGACGATGTGTTTGCCCTCGTGGAACGGTTTAGAGGGAACGAACCGGTCGTCACCATGAACAGTTACCAGCTTCTTGCTCGGCTTCTCAAAGAACAATGCATCGTGGAGCGTGTTGACATCCACACAACCAAAGTCTCGGTCAAGGCCAATAAGGACGTGCCTTCCGATTCCCTGCAAAACCCGTCCGATCCCGAAGCCGGTTATGACGGCCACAAGGGCAAGGGCTACCAGGTGCAGGTCGCCGAAAGCTACAGCACCTCAGAAGATACCAACACCTTAAACTTAATCACCAGCGTGATTGTGGAACCTGCCCATAAGAGCGATTTTAATGCTACGATTCCGCTTATTGAATCAACGGAGAAGCTGGGCCTGAAACCAAAAGCGGTCGTTGCCGATACCCCCTATGGCAGCGATGATAACTGTGAGAAGGCAAAGGCCATCGGAGTAGAGATCACCTCTCCAGTCATGGGCAAACTCGACGAGGACAGTGTGCCGATCACGGCATTCACCATGAACAGCGATCACGAAGTCACCTCCTGCCCCAAGGTCGCGCTCCCTTAAAAACCAGGAGCAAAGACGACAATCACACCGCGCTGTTCTCAAAGAAAACATGTCGCGGTTGTTCCCGGAAGAAAACCTGTCCGACGATGCCCGGCAAAAAGGGCCGCTATCTTCGCTATGACGATAAAGTGATCCGTCTGGCTCAACGACGGACTCAGGAAGACACTCCCGAGTTTCGCGACCAGTACCGCTTCCGTGCAGGAATCGAAGGAACCATGTCTCAGCTTGACCGATTGACCGGATTCAAAAACCTTCGCGTCCGAGGACTGTCCGCGGTAAGCTTCGCTGTGTACCTAAAAACAGCTGGTATCAACATTATCCGAGCAGCGGCGTTCCGAAAGCGAGAGAACGATAGGGAAGCAGCCCTCATAGCCGTTCTTTCGATGCTATCTTGTGCTTTCAAAGAACGTGTACAACATGTTTCTGCCGCTATCAGGCCGTGGATCAGACTCCATACTCCGGATATGCGGTTTGCAGCAATTTATACTGCGTGACTTCTTACGAAATTATC